>NZ_JAKLYZ010000001.1:0-1052944 GCF_040900765.1 Janibacter sp. Y6 | reverse complement strand
CCGACGAGAAGGGCCCCACCTGCGCCGCGTTCATCCTGCGCGCCGCCGAACACTTCGCCACCTACGGCATCACCGCCATCGAGCGGGTCATCACCGACAACCACTTCAGCTACCGCAAGAGCAACGACGTCAAGGACGCGATGACCACCCTGGGCGCCCGGCACAAGTTCATCCGCCCGCACTGCCCCTGGCAGAACGGGAAGGTCGAGAGGTTCAACCGCACCCTGGCCACCGAATGGGCCTACCGGCAGGTCTTCACCAGCAACACCGACCGCGCAGCCGCCCTTGCACCCTGGCTCGAGCAGTACAACACTCGACGACGCCACACCGCTCTGGGCGGACTCCCACCCATCAGCCGCCTGTCACCAACGTCGTGACCGAGTACAACTAGCCGCCCGACCGAAGGGTGGACAGCGAGGAGCCGCCGTTTCGTCGCCAGGAGAGGGAGGCGGGCACAATGGATGGGGTGAACGCACGTACTGGCCGGCACCGTGTCGTCATCATCGGATCGGGCTTCGGCGGTCTCTTCACCGCCAAGGCGCTCGCTCGCGCCGATGTCGACGTCACCCTCGTCTCGCGCACCTCCCACCACCTCTTCCAGCCGCTGCTCTACCAGGTGGCGACGGGCATCCTCTCCGAGGGTGACATCGCCCCGACGACGCGTGACGTGCTCGCCCACCAGGCCAACGTCGAGGTGCTGCTCGGCGACGTGCACGCGATCGACGTCGAGGCCCGCACGGTGACCCACCGCGCGGTCGGTCGCGACACGACCACGCCCTACGACAGCCTCGTCATCGCCGCCGGCGCCGGACAGTCCTACTTCAGCAACGACCACTACGCGCGGCACGCGCCGGGCATGAAGGACATCGACAACGCGCTCGAGCTGCGCGGTCGGATCTTCGGGGCCTTCGAGCTCGCCGAGCTCGCCGACGACCCCGCCGAGCGCGAGCGGCTGCTCACCTTCGTCATCGTCGGCGCCGGCCCGACCGGGGTCGAGATGGCCGGTCAGATCGCCGAGGTCTCGCAGCGCACGCTCAAGCGCGAGTTCCGCCGGATCGACCCGCACGACGCCCGCGTCGTGCTCCTCGACGCGGCGCCGAAGGTGCTGCCGACCTTCGGGGACCGCCTCTCGGAGAAGGCGCGCACCAGCCTCATCAAGCGCGGCATCGACGTCCAGCTCGGCGCGAAGGTCGTCGACGTCGACGAGACCGGCATCGAGGTCGAGGATGAGGGCGGCGAGCGTCGACGCATCGACGCGATGACGAAGGTGTGGGCCGCCGGCGTCGCCGGGTCGCCCCTCGGCCGGATGGTCGCCGAGCAGACCGGTGCCGAGGTCGACCGCGCGGGCCGCGTGCACGTCGAGGACGACCTCACCGTGCCGGGTCATCCCGAGATCTTCGTCATCGGCGACATGGTCAACCTCAAGGGCTACCCGGGCGTCGCCCAGCTCGCGATCCAGGGCGGGCGCTACGCGGCCGACCAGATCGTGCGGCGTCTCGAGGGCAAGGCGCCGGCCGGCCCCTTCGTCTACCGCGACAAGGGCTCGATGGCGACGATCTCGAAGTTCTCCGCCGTCGCCTCCGTCGGCAAGATCAACTTCAGCGGATTCATCGCGTGGATGGCGTGGCTCGCCGTGCACCTCATGGCGATGGTCGGCTTCAAGACGCGCGTGTCGACGTTGCTCAACTGGTTCATCACCTTCTTCGGCGACAGCCGCGGCGAGCGCGTCATGACGATGCAGCAGGTCTTCGCGCGCAACGCGATGGACGACCTCGGGCACGAGGCGGCCTACCCGCGCATGCCGCGCGTCGGCGAGGAACGGGACGACCGCGACGGCCGCGCCGAGGGCGGGGCCGGCTCGGCCGCCTGAGCCCGGCCCGTCCTGGCGGGCGGGTGGCCCAGGGGCGGCGTCTAGGGTGACGCCATGCCCCTGGACTACCCGATCGAGACGAGGACGCTCGGCAACGGGCTGCGCGTCGTCGTCCAGCCCGACCACACGAGCCCGACCGTCACCGTCAACCTCTGGGTGGGGGTCGGCAGCCGTCACGAGGCGCCCGGCCGCACCGGCTTCGCGCACCTCTTCGAGCACCTGATGTTCCAGGGCAGCGCTCACGTCGCCGAGGGCGAGCACTTCCAGGCGCTCATGGGCGTCGGCGGGCGGCTCAACGCGACGACGTGGTTCGACCGCACGAACTACTTCGAGACGGTGCCGACGGGGGCGCTCGAGCTCGCGCTGTGGCTCGAGGGCGACCGGCACGCCGCGCTCCTGGCCGCCGTGACGCAGGAGGCGCTGGACAACCAGCGCGACGTCGTCAAGGAGGAGAAGCGCCAGCGCTACGACAACCAGCCCTACGGGCAGGCGATGACGACGGTGTACGAGACGGTCTTCCCGCAGGGTCACCCCTACCACCACCCGACGATCGGGTCGATGGAGGACCTCGACGCCGCCTCGCTCGAGGACGTCCACGCGTTCTTCCGGGCTCACTACGCTCCGGACAACACGGTGCTCACGCTGTGCGGCGACGTCACGCCCGAGCGCGGCTTCGAGCTCGCGCAGCGATACCTCGGGTGGGTCGAGCACCACGCCGAGCCGCGAAGGGAGCCCCTCGCCCAGCTCGAGCCGCTCACCTCTCCCGTGCGCCACGAGATCACCGAGGCCGAGGTGCCCAACGACCGGCTGCACCTCGCCTTCCGGCTGCCGGCCGAGTCGGGGCGGTCGCGGCGGGACTTCCTCGCGTGCTCCGTCGCGCTCGACTGCCTCGCGGGCCTGAGCTTCTCGCCGCTGGAGCAGCAGCTCGTGCGCGAGCAGGGCAGCGCCAACCACGTGCAGTCGACGGCGATGGGCTTCGTCGACGGGGTGAGCCTCGGGCTCGTCGTCGCCGACATCGCCGACGGCGCCTCCCTCGACGAGGTCGAGACGAGCATCTGCGAGGAGCTCGAGCGCTTCGCGCAGGAGGGGCCGACCGCTGCGCAGATGGACGCCGTGCTGGCCCAGACGGAGCGGGCGTGGCTCTCCGCGCTCGCCGCGAAGGACGAGCGGGCCGACATCATCTGCCACTACACCTCGCTGCACGACGACCCCGAGCACATCAACACCTTCCTCGACGAGGCAGCGGCGATCACCGCCGAGGAGGTGCGCGTGGCAGCGGCCCGGTGGTTGCGACCGCAGGCGCGCGCCGTCGTCGCCTACCGCACGAGCGCCGGCACGGAGGTGGCCGCATGAGCACCGAGCAGACGAGCACCGAGCACAGCACCGAGCAGCCGACCGCCCAGCCGGGGCGGCCCGAGGTCGCGGCCGCGGGGGAGTGGACCTTCCCCGAGCCGCGCGTGCGCGAGCTGCCCAACGGCCTCACCGCGCTCGTCCTCGACGTGCCCGGTCAGTACGTGACATCCGTGCGCCTCACCCTGCCGCTCCCCCTTCGCGCCGAGCCGCGCGAGCTCGAGGGCGTCGCGTGGGTCATGGCCGGGCTGCTCGACGAGGGAACCCAGCAGCACGACCAGCGCGAGCTCTCCGAGATGCTCGAGCGGCTCGGGGTCGGGATCGGCGCGGGCATGAGCGAGGGCTCGCTCGGGGTCGACCTCGACGTGCCGCAGCGTCATCTCGGCGAGGCGCTCACCCTTATGACCGAGATCGTGCGTGAGCCGGCCTTCGCGCCCGGCGAGGTCACCCGGGCGGTGCGCACGCGGCTGCAGGACATCGAGCAGGAGCGCGCCTCGGCGCCGCACCGTGCGATGCGCCAGCTGGCTGCGACGTACTACGACCCGCAGACCCGGGCCAGCCGCCCCGGCGCGGGGTCGGCGCAGAGCGTCGCCGCGATCACCCGTGACGACGTCGTCGCCTTCCACCGCGAGCACGTCCACCCCCACGGCGGCACCGTCGTCGTCGCCGGGGACCTCATCGAAGTCGACGTCGACGGCCTGCTCGAGGCCAGCCTCGGCTCGTGGACGACGCCGGGCCCGGCGCAGGAGTGGGAGCGCGCGCCCGCCCCGCGGGCGCAGGACGGCGCCCGGGTCGTGCTCGTCGACCGCCCCGGCTCGGTGCAGTCCGAGCTCATCCTCGCGACGTCCGGCCCGGACCGCCGGGCGCCGCGGTGGCCGGCCTTCCCGGTGCTCGGCTACGTCATCGGCGGCGCCCCGAACGCCCGGATCGACGCGGTCCTGCGCGAGGAGAAGGGCTACACCTATGGCATCCGCAGCGGCTTCCGCCCGCGCCAGGTCGGCGGCACCTTCGTCGTCTCCGGGTCGGTGCGCGCGGACGCGACGGTCGACTCCCTTCGCCTCCTCGACGAGATCCTGCGCGGCGTCGCCGACGGGGTGACCCCGGTCGAGGCGACATCGGGAGTCGACTTCATGACCCTCACCGCGCCGGGGCGGTACGCGACCGCCGACGCGCTCGCCGACGAGCTGGCCCACCTCGCGGCCGACGGGCTCCCGCTCACCTTCACCTCCGACACGGTCGCCGCGATGCGCCGGCTCACCCCGGAGGACCTCGACGTCGCGTGGCGCGAGGACGTGGGCACCGACTGGACCGTCGTCGTCGTCGGCGACGCCTCGGCGTACCGCGACGAGGTCGAGGCGCTCGGCATCGGTCCCGTGAGCGTCGTCCCCGCCTGACGCCCCCTACCCCTCCGGCTACCACGCAGTACTGGTCCTGATCACCACCAGTACTGCGTGGTAGCTCGCGTCAGGACTCGTCGGGGGCGAGACGGTCGAGGTAGGCGTCGTGGAGCAGGCCGTTCGTCGCCAGCGCGTTGCCGCCCCACGGGCCGTCCTCGCCCTCGAGCGAGGTGAAGCGCCCGCCGGCCTCGGTGACGATCGCGACGAGCGCCCCCATGTCGTAGAGCTCGAGCTCGGGCTCCGCGGCGGCGTCGACCGCGCCCTCGGCGAGGAGCATGTAGGACCAGAAGTCCCCGTACGCCCGCGTGCGCCACACCTCGGAGGTCAGCCGCAGGAAGGACACGCCGCGCCCGGCCTCGCGCCACCCGTCGATCGAGGAGTACGAGAAGGAGCTGTCGGCGACCTCGCCGACCTTCGAGACGTGGATCTGCTCGGCCTTGGCGAGCGAACGACCGGACCACGCGCCGGCACCCTTGGCCGCCCACCAGCGTCGGCCGAGCGCCGGGGCCGAGACCAGGCCCATGACGCACTCACCGTCCTCGACGAGCCCGATGAGCGTGGCCCACACGGGCACGCCCCGCACGTAGTTCTTCGTGCCGTCGATGGGGTCGATGACCCACTGCCGCTTGCTGTGCCCCGTCGGCTCGAACTCCTCGCCGATGACGGCGTCGCGGTTGCGGTAGCGCGAGAGCTGGGAGCGGATCGTCGCCTCGCAGTCGCGGTCGGCCTGGGTCACCGGGGTGAGGTCGGGCTTGGACTCGACGACGAGGTCGCCGGCGCGGAAGCGCCCCATGGTGATCGGCTCGACCTGGTCGGCGAGCACGTGCGCCAGGCGCAGGTCGTCTCCGTAGGGGCTGGGATCCATGCCGGTCAACGTAGCCGACGGGCGGCCCCGTCCCCGGGACCCCTCAGTCCCCGGTCTGGGGCGTGCGGGCGCGCAGCAGTCGGCGGAAGGAGTCCAGCCGCTGCTCGCCGTTGGGCCCGGCGTGCCCCTGCTCCACCCACTCGTCGAGCCCGCAGTCGGGCTCGTCGTGCGTGCACCCGCGCGGGCAGCCCTCCTCGGCGCCCTGCGACAGCTCGGGGAAGTGCCCGATGATCCGGTCGGGCTCGACGTGCGCGAGACCGAAGGAGCGGATGCCCGGGGTGTCGATGATCCACCCGGACGAAGGGGTGTCCTCGCCCTGGGCGTCGTCCGACCCGTCGAGGGGCGGCAGGCGCAGGCCGACGGCGGAGGTCGAGGTGTGGCGGCCGCGCCCGGTGACGTCGTTGACGTGACCGATGGCCCGACCGGCGTCGGGCACGAGCGCGTTGACGAGCGTGGACTTGCCGACGCCGGAGTGACCGACGAGCACGCTCATCCGGCCGGCGAGCCGCTGCTGCAGGGCGGCGAGGCCCTCGCTGCCCGGCTCGAGCACGGCGGTCGTCACGTGCGGCACGTCGAGCGGGGCGTACTGGGCGAGGAAGTCCTCGCCGCTCGCGAGGTCGGACTTCGTGAGGACGAGCAGCGGGTCCAGGCCCGCGTCGTACGCCGCGACGAGGCAGCGGTCGATGAGCCGGGGTCGCGGCTCGGGGTTGGCCAGGGCCGAGACGACGACGAGCTGGTCGGCGTTGGCGACGATCGCGCGCTCGAAGGGGTCGGTGTCGTCGGCGGTACGGCGCAGCAGCGTGCGGCGCTCCTGGATGCGCACGATCCGGGCCAGCGACCCCTCGACGCCGGAGGTGTCGCCGACCATGCCCACCTCGTCGCCGACGACGACGGGGCTGCGCCCCAGCTCGCGCGCCCGCATGGCGATGACGACCCGCTCCGGCCCGGCCGCGTCGGCAGGCACGAGGGTCGTCCACCGGCCGCGGTCGACGGCCGTGACCATGCCCACGACGGCGTCGTCGTGGGCGGGACGCTCCTTCGTGCGCGGGCGGGTGCCGCGGCGGCTGGGCCGGACGCGGACGTCGCGCTCGTCGTAGACGCGTCCCCGGCCCGGCATCAGCGCTGCCCGAGCATGTCCGACCACAGGCCGGTGAAGCTCGGCAGGGTCTTGGCCACGGTGCCGGGGTCGAGCACGACCGTGCCGGGCGCGCGCAGCGCGAGGACCGCACCGGCCATGACCATGCGGTGGTCGGCGTAGGTGCGCATCGAGTGCGCCCGCAACGGCGCCGGTCGGATGACGAGCCCGTCCTCGAGCTCCTCCACCCCGACCCCGAAGCCCTCGAGCTCGGTGCGCAGGGCGGCGAGCCGGTCGGTCTCGTGGCCGCGGATGTGGGCGACCCCGCGGATGCGGCACGGGCCGTCGGCGAGCGCCCCGAGCGCGGCGACGACGGGGGTGAGCTCGGCGGTGTCGTGCAGGTCGACGTCGAAGGCGCCGACCTGGCCGTGACCGGTGACCCGCAGGTCCTGGCCCTCGCGCACGACCTCGGCGCCCATGCCCGCGAGCAGCTCGCGGATCCGGTCGCCGGCCTGCGTCGTGTGCTGAGGCCAGTGCGGCACCCGCACCGTGCCGCCGCAGACGAGGGCCGCGGCGACGAAGGGGGCGGCGTTGGACAGGTCGGGCTCGACCGTGACGTCGAGCGGCAGCAGCTCGCCGGGCTCGACGTGCCACGTGCTCGGCTCGGAGTGTTCGACGACCGCGCCGGCGTCGCGCAGCGCCTCGACGGTCATCTCGACGTGGGGGAGGGAGGGCAGCGGGCCGCCCTCGTGCACGACGGTGATCCCCTCCTTGAAGCGGGACCCCGCGAGGAGCAGCGCCGAGACGTACTGCGAGGAGGCCGAGGCGTCCATGACGACCCGGCCGCCGCGCACCGACCCGGTGCCGTGGACGACGAAGGGCAGCGCGCCCCGGCCGTCGTCCTCGACGCGCACGCCGAGGTCGCGCAGCGCGTCGAGCACCGCCGCCATCGGGCGCACCCGCGCGTGCTCGTCGCCGTCGAAGGCCACGGGCCCGTCGCACAGCGCCGCGACCGGCGGGACGAAGCGCATGACGGTCCCGGCGAGGCCGCAGTCGACCGCACCGCCGCCGCGCAGCGCCGACGGGGTGATGATCCAGTCCGGGGCGAGGGCGCCGCGGGCGGCCGTCGCGTCCTCGACCCCGGTCCCGAGCGATCGCAGCGCCTGCGCCATGAGCTCGGTGTCGCGCGAGCGCAGCGGCGCGCGCAGCCGGGAGGTGCCGCTGGCCAGCGCGGCGAGGACGAGGTACCTGTTCGTCAGGGACTTGCTGCCGGGCAGGGCGACCCTGGCGTCGAGGGGACCGGGGCTCGCCGGTGCCGACCAGTCGGGATGATCCATGCGGGTCAGCTCAGGGCGCTCTTGGCGTTCGCGGCGGCGAGCCGGGCCTCGAGCTTGGCGGTGTGGGCGGAGCGGCCGAGGCTGTCGCCGGCCATCTTCGCGCGGTAGCCGAGACCGGGCTTGCCCTCGGTGTCGACCGCGGCGAGGAGCAGGCCGCCGGCCAGACCGAGGTTCTTGAAGAACTGGATCTGCTGCATCTGCTTGGCCTGCGGGTCGCTCTGCGCCCAGAAGTCGTGGGTGGCCGTCGTCGGGACGAGCGAGACGAGCAGGGCCAGGCTGGACAGGCGGGGGAGGCGGCCGATCGCGAGGAGGGCACCGGCACCGACCATCACGGCGCCGTTGGCGCGGATGAGGGTCTCCATGTCGTCGGTCGGCACGCCGATCTTCTTCAGGAAGGGCTTGACGTTCTCGGTCATGGGCTCGTGGCCCTGGGCGTGGCGCAGCGCACCGATGCCACCGGAGATGAAGATGGCGCTGAGCATCGGACGGGCAAGTCGTCGGACGAGCATGGTCGCTCCTGGGTCGCTGGACAGGTACGCGCCTACCGTATGACGTCTTGCGGGGCCGGTGATCCTCGCGGGGTGCCTAGGCTGACCCGCATGTGCGGGCGTTATGCGGCATCGGCCGAGATGGAGGAGGTCGTCGCTGCGCTGCAGGTCGAGCTCGACCGCACCGCGGAGCCGAGCCGCTCCGTGCTGAAGAACCCGCAGCAGCCGCCACCGGGCACCCCGGACTGGAACGTCGCGCCGACGAAGCAGGCCCGCGTCGTGCTCACCCGCGGGGTGCGCGAGGAGGACGGCACGAAGGGGGAGCCCGCCCGCCAGCTGCGCCTCATGACGTGGGGTCTCGTGCCGAGCTGGTCGAAGGACCCCTCGGTCGGCATCCGGATGATCAACGCCCGCGCCGAGACGGCGCTGGAGAAGTCGGCATACGCGAAGGCGGCGACGAGCCGGCGCTGCCTCGTGCCCGCCGACGGCTGGTACGAGTGGCAGCGCTCGCCGGTCGCCCTCGACGCGAAGGGCAAGCCGCGCAAGCAGCCCTTCTACATCCATCGCGGCGACGACGCCCCCCTCGCGCTCGCCGGGCTCTACGAGTTCTGGCGCGACCCGGGCGTCGCCGACCCCGACGACCCGGCCGCCTGGCTGACCACCTTCGCCGTCGTGACGACCACCGCCGACCCCGGGATGGACCGCATCCACGACCGCCAGCCGCTCGTCCTCGACCCGGACGTGTGGGACGACTGGCTCGACCCGCACCTCACCGACCCCGGTCACGTGCAGGAGATGCTCGACATCAGCCTGCCCGGGCGCCTCGCGGCCCACCCCGTCTCGACCGCGGTCAACGCCAGCGCGGGCAACGGCCCCGGCCTGGTCGAGCCTGTCCCGACCTCACAGCTCGTCGGTGTCGTCGACCCCGAGACCGGCGAGGTGATCGGCGGATGAGGCAGCGCACCGTCGAGACGCCCGAGGGTCCGGCGCGGGTCCACCTCGGCCCGCGCGGCGACGCGGGGTCGGTCGTGCTCACCCACGGGGCGGGCGGCGGGATCGACGCCCCCGACCTCCAGGCGATCGCGCAGGCACTGCCCTCGCTCGGGTGGACCGTCGCCCTCGTCGAGATGCCGTGGCGGGTCGCGGGCCGGCGGGTCGCCTCGCCACCCTCACGTCTCGACGCGGCCTGGGTCCCGCTGCTCGGCTCGCTCACCCGGGGCCGCTGGGCGCTGCCCCGCCCGCTCGTCGTCGGCGGCCGCAGCGCGGGCGCCCGGGTCGCGTGCCGCACGTGCGTCGCGGTCGACGCCGACGCCGTCCTCGCGCTGTCCTTCCCCCTCGTGCCGCCCGGCAAGGACCTCGGGCACAGCCGCGTCGGCGAGCTCCTCGCCCCGGTCGAGTCCGGTGTGCCGCTCGCCGTCGTGCAGGGGCGCGCCGACCCCTTCGGCGGGCCGCAGGACGTCTGCGAGGCGCTCGGCGAGCGCGTGCGCTCCGTCGTCGTCAGCGAGGTGGCGGGCACCCACAGCCTCACCGCCCCGCAGCGCGACGTCGTGCCGGCGGTGACCGCCTTCGTCAGCTCGGTCGCGCGCTGAGGGCGAGCACGAGCTCGAGCACGGCGTCGGGGTCCTGCAGCCGGTCGCCGAGCAGCTCGCGCACCTGCCCCATGCGGTAGCGCACCGTCTGCGGGTGCACATGAAGCGCCTCGGCGACGAGCTCGCGCCGCCCCTGGAGCAGCAGCCAGGCCCGCAGGGTCTCGGCGAGCCGCTCGGCGCTGCCCTCGGTGAGATCGGCGAAGGGGGCGAGCGCCGACTCGCGCAGGTCAGCGAGGGTCTCGGGGTCGGCGGCGAGGACGATCTGGGCGAGGTGCGCGTCGGTGTCGAGGACGGTGCCGCTCTCGCGGGGGAGCACCGCGGCCCGCACCGCCCGGGCGTAGGAGCGGTCGGCCTCGGTCCACGGGACGGCGGGGCCGACGACGGCGTCGCGCCCGGAGAGCACGTCGAGCAGGGCGCCGCGGGCAAGGCCGCCGGCGTCGGGCACGAGGAGGGCGGCGACCCGGTCCGGGGCGGGGAGCCCCCGCACCGGCGGCAGGTCCTCGCCGAGGGTGAGGGTGCGCGGGTCGAGCATCGCCGCGGTGTTGAGCGCGCGCTCGCCGGCGACGAGCACGACGGTGAGGGTCCGCGCCGGGGTCCACCGGGCGAGCTGCGCGGCCTCGACGAGCCGGGTCTCCGGGGCGCCGACGAGCAGGCTGCGCACGAGCCGGTCGAGGTTGACGATGCGGGCGCGCTCGGCGGTGTGCGTCTCGGCGTTGTGCCCGGCGACGCTCGCGGCCGACAGCTCGTCGATGTAGGTGAAGACGACCTCGGCGAAGCGCCCGAGCGTCGCGGCCTCGGCGCCCTGGGCGACGGCCATGCGCGAGACCTCGCGCCACGAGACCCGGGCGCCGACGCGGTAGGCCGACAGCAGGGCCTCGACCGGTCGGCCGGCGCGGGCCTCGGCACGGCCGAGCTGCTCGGCGGCCTGCACCCCGACCCCGATCGAGGTCTGCTCGCCCGCGCGCGCGCCCGACGCCGCCGACGCCGCGTCGAGGAAGGAGTCGAGCGAGGTGCGCACCGCCTGCTCGATGACCCGACCCATCCGGCCCTGGAAGGGCGCGCTGTAGGACGGGACCTCCTCGATGATCGCGGCGATGACCGACTCGGCGACCTCCGGCAGGTGGGAGCGAAGGGAGCGCGCGGTCTGCTCGTCGAGGGCGAGCTCGGCCGCTTGGGCAGCGGTCCGGGTGGCCGCGGGGGGCGGGGAGGAGGGCGTCGCGCGGGGTCGCTCGCCACTGCCCTGAGAGCGGGTCTTGGGGGTGTCCGGCACCACATCCACCTCGATCTTGTTCGCTGCGCACAACTTCTGCACGTGAAGACTACGCCGGGTGGACAGTCCCGCAGGGGGTTCGGACCGACATCATGGATGTATGACCACTGATGCCCGCCCCGACCGCGTGGCCGGCTCCCCCTTCGCCCGGTTGCGCACCTCCGCGACCCGCGTCGCCGAGGTCCTCGCCGCCCCGCTGCTGCCGACGGACTACCTCGACATGGTCGCGCCGCTGCGCGCCGGCGCCGAGCTGCGCGCCCGCGTCGTCGCCATCACCCCCGAGACCGCGGACGCCGCGACGATCACCCTGCGCCCCGGTCGCGACTGGGCCGGCCACCGCGCCGGTCAGTACATCCGCCTCGGCATCGACATCGACGGGGTGCGCCGCTGGCGCGCCTACTCGATCACCTCGCCGGCCGACCGCACCGACGGGCTCATCACCATCACCGTCAAGGCGATGGCCGACGGTCTCGTCAGCCGTCACCTCGTGCACGACGCCCGCCCCGGCACCCTCGTCATGCTCGACCAGGCCAGCGGCGACTTCGTCCTGCCCGAGGTGCTCCCGGAGCGCCTCCTCTTCGTCACCGGCGGCTCCGGCATCACCCCCGTCATGGGCATGCTGCGCAGCCACGACCTGTCGGGCACCGACGTCGTGCTGCTGCACAGCGCGCCGACGCCGGCCGACGTCATCTTCGCCGCCGAGCTGGCCGCCGAGCGCCCCGGCGTGCGGGTCGTCGTCCGGCACACCGACGACGAGGGCATGCTCTCGCCGCAGATGCTCGACGACGTCGTGCCCGACTGGCGCGAGCGGCAGGCCTGGGCCTGCGGCCCGACGCCGATGCTCGACGCCTTCGAGGAGCACTTCGCCGGCCACGGCCTCACCGAGGCCATGCACGTCGAGCGCTTCCGCCCCGTCCTCGCCGTGACCGGCGACGGGGGCTCGGTGACGATGCTCGACACGGCCCGGCCGACGGCGAGCCCGACCTTCGAGGTCGACGGCGCCACGACCATCCTCGACGCCGCCGAGGACGCCGGCGTCCTCATGCCCAGCGGGTGCCGGATGGGCATCTGCATGGGCTGCGTCCTGCCCCTGACCGACGGCGCCGTGCGCGACCTGCGCACCGGCATCGTCACCGAGACCACGACCGACGACCCGCCCGTGAAGGTGCAGACCTGCATCTCGGCCGCCGCGGGCGCCTGCACGATCCAGCAGAAGGAGCGAGCATGACTGCCACCCTGGAGCGCACCCCCACCCGCACCGACGCCCGCATCACCGGCGGCCGGTCGGAGGAGATCCACACCGTCGTCAACGCGACGCCGAGCCCCATCTCGCACCTGAGCCCCGAGCAGATCGAGGAGCTCGGCCGCGAGCTCGACGAGATCCGCCGCGAGGCGATGGACTCGCTCGGCGAGCGCGAGGCCGCCTACATCCGCAAGATCATCGCGACCCAGCGCTACCTCGAGATCGGCAGCCGCGGCGTCCTGCTCTTCTCCGGCAACCCGATCGCCTGGGTCGTCGGCACCGCCGGCCTGTCCGTCGCCAAGATCCTCGACAACATGGAGATCGGGCACAACATCATGCACGGCCAGTGGGACTGGATGCGTGACCCGAAGATCCACTCGAGCGTGTGGGAATGGGACAACGTCTCGCCCTCGGAGCACTGGAAGCACAGCCACAACGAGGTCCACCACACGTACACGAACGTCGTGGGCAAGGACAACGACCTCGGCTACGGGATCATGCGCGTCGACGACGCCCAGAAGTGGTACCCGATCTACCTCGCGCAGCCGCTGCTCAACGCCGTCAACGCGACCTTCTTCGAGTACGGCATCGCCGCCTACGACCTCGAGCTCGGCAAGAACTGGAAGGGCCGCAAGTCCAACCCGGAGTTCCAGCGGGACGCGAAGGTCGTCGTCAACAAGATCAAGAAGCTCGCCGCGCGCGACTACGTGCTGTGGCCGCTGCTGTCGGGCCCGAACTTCCTGCCGACCCTCGCCGCGAACGTCGTCTCCAACGTCGTGCGCAACTACTGGACGCACAGCGTCATCATGTGCGGGCACTTCCCGTCGGGCGTCGAGACCTTCACGAAGACCTCGATCGACGGCGAGACCCGCGGCGAGTGGTACCTGCGTCAGATGCTCGGCTCGGCCAACATCAGCGGTGGCCGCGCGATGCACGTCATGACCGGCTACCTCAGCCACCAGGTCGAGCACCACCTCTTCCCGGACATGCCGAGCATCAAGCTCGCCGAGGTCCAGCCGAAGGTGCGCGCCCTCTTCGATAAGTACGACCTCACCTACGTCGAGGGCAGCCTGCCCCGCCAGGTCGCCTCCGCGTGGTCGGAGATCTTCCGCCTCTCGCGCCCGAACGCCACGAGCTCGGCGCAGACCCTGAAGATCCTCGCCACCCAGGGGATGAAGGGCCTGAAGAAGCGCGCCCGCGCCACCCGGCACATCTACGCCTGACCCGACCCGCCCCCTTCGGGCTCGGTCCCCCCAGCCCGCCACCTCCGGGCCCGGGTCCCCCCCTCCCCCCCAGCCCCGCCGAGGTATGGCAATCGGCCCTGATCCAGCGTGGATCAGGGCCGATTGCCATACCTCGGCGAGGGGCGAAGGGGGAGCGCGAGGGGCGAAGGGGGAGCGCGGTCGGCCGTGAGGCGTCGGCGCGATCGGCCTCAGAGCAGGTGCGCCGCGAGACGGCGGACGAGCTGCTCTCGCCGCGCCGGGTCGACGAGGTGGATGTAGGTCATCTCGACATAGGTCCACCCGTGGTCCTCGAGGCGCGCACGGCGGTCTCGCTCGTACTGCCACGCGGTGCGATCCGTGCGGTGCTGGTCGCCGTCGTACTCCCCGACGACCTTCTGGGCGCGCCAGGTGAAGTCGGGGGTGGCGAGCCAGACGCCGACGTCGTCGACGATCTCGACGTTGAGCTCCGGCTCCGGCAGCCCCGCGTCGTGGAAGACGAGCCGGGCCCGCGACTCGGTAGGTGACGCGGACCTCGCGCGGAGCAGGGGCAGCAGCTCGCGCATGGTCCGCACGCCGCGGCAGCCGCGAAGGTCGCTGACGAGCTCGCGCAGGTGCTCGTCACCGTGCTCGCGCACCAGGACGTCGCCGGCGGCGACGAGGGCTGCCCTGGACCAGCTGGCGGCCAGGTCGCACCACGTGTCGACGACCGTCGTCACCGGCAGGCCCTCGACCTCGGCGATGTCACGAGTGCCGATGCCCTTGTGCGAGAGGACTCCTCGCCGCACGACGGGGGGCCGGTGGATCGGTCGGATCACGTGCACCGAGGGGTCGAGCGCCGCGCTGCGAGCCGGGAGGGGCAGGCCCCAGAGCTCGGCCGCGGTGTCGTGCGAGAAGGCGACATCCGGTGGCAGGACCGAGCGCAGGAGCCGCAGCCGCTCGGGCAGCGTGAGCTCGACCCCGCGTCGCACCCGGATCCCGGAGGACGGGATGTCGAAGCCGGAGCGGAAGGCGCCCGTGCGCTCCTGCGCTCGCGCGTGCTCGAGGGTGAAGGCGTCGCCGAGGGCGACCGGGAGGTCCATGGCTCGGTTCTCCCCCTTCGCCCGCCCCCGCGCGAGGCGGGCCCGCCCGCCTGTGGACCGAGGACCCGGCCGCAGCGCCCCTGTGGATCGCCGAGGTATGGAGATCTGTCGGGATCCGCAGGTGTCAGCGGACCGATTGCCATACCTCGGCGAAGGGGGAGCGGGGTGCGCGCGGGCGGGGGAATGCCGGGTGGGGGAGGGATGTTGAGATGAGCGACCCTGTCCCGACTGCGAGAGGCCACCACGTGCTCGTGCTGCCCGCCGTCGACCGCACCAGCGCCCCGCTAGGCTGGAGCGCGATGACCAAGCCGATCACCCCACCGCTCAGCGACGAGGAGCAGGCTGCCGCCGATGCCGGCGTCGACGTCTCGTCCGAGTCGCCCGAGGAGCGTCGAGCCCGCTTCGAGCGCGAGGCCATGCCCCTGCTCGACCAGCTCTACTCCGCGGCCATGCGCACGACGCGCAACCCGACCGACGCCGAGGACCTCGTCCAGGAGACGTACGCGAAGGCCTACGCGGCCTTCCACCAGTACCGTCCGGGCACCAACCTCAAGGCGTGGATGTACCGCATCCTCACCAACACCTACATCAACACGTACCGCAAGAAGCAGCGCGAGCCCAAGCAGTCGAGCAGTCCCGAGGTCGAGGACTACCAGCTGCACCAGGCCGAGTCGCACACGAGCCGTGGGCTGCGCAGCGCGGAGGTCGAGGCGCTCGACCACATGCCCGACACCGAGGTGACGCGGGCGCTGCAGGACCTGCCGGACGACTTCCGCATGGCGGTCTACCTCGCCGACGTCGAGGGCTTCGCCTACAAGGAGATCGCCGAGATCATGGGCACGCCCATCGGCACCGTGATGTCGCGCCTGCACCGCGGGCGCCGTCTGCTGCGCGAGAAGCTCGCCGACTACGCGCGCGACCGAGGGATCGGTGGCGCGGCCCAGGAGACCGCCGGACGCGAAGGGGGGACGTCATGAGCGAGCACGCCGAGGACCATGTCGACTGCTCCGAGACGATGTACCGGATCATGGAGTACCTCGACGGCGAGATGACCGAGGCCGACCACGAGCGGATCGCCGAGCACCTGCGCGGGTGCCAGCCCTGCCTCGACGAGCACGACCTCGAGCGCATGGTCAAGGCGCTCGTCAAGCGCTCGTGCGGTCGCGAGCAGGCGCCGGCGGCGCTGCGGACGACGATCATGCAGTCCTTCAGCACCTACTCCGTCGACGGCGGGGTCGTGCAGGAGTACACCGAGATCCGCTACGACGGCTGAGCGGATGCGCGTCCTCGTCACCGGCGGCGCCGGCTACATCGGCTCGCACACCGTCCTCTCGCTCCTCGCGGCCGGGCACGAGCCCGTCGTCGTCGACAGCTTCGTCAACTCTAAGCCGACGGTGGTCGCCCGGCTCGAGGAGCTCTCGGGCGCGGCGATCACCGTGCACGGCTTCGACCTGCGCGACGAGGACAAGACCGCCCAGCTCTTCGCCGACGAGCACTTCGACGCGGTGATCCACTTCGCCGGGCTCAAGGCCGTGGGGGAGTCCACCGAGCAGCCGCTCGAGTACTACGGCAACAACATCGGCTCGACCTTCTCGCTCGTGCGGGCGATGGCGCGGCACGACGTGCGCCGCCTCGTCTTCTCGTCCTCGGCGACGGTGTACGGCGAGGGCGCTCCCGTCCCGATGACGGAGGAGCTGCCGACCTCGGCGACCAACCCGTACGGGTGGACGAAGGTCATGCAGGAGCAGATCCTCACCGACGTCGCCGCCGCCTCGCCGGGCTTCCAGGTCGCGCTGCTGCGCTACTTCAACCCGGTCGGCGCGCACGTGTCGGGTCGCATCGGCGAGGACCCGCAGGGCATCCCGAACAACCTCATGCCCTTCATCTCCCAGGTCGCCGTCGGCCGCCGCGAGCGGCTCGCCGTCTTCGGCGACGACTACCCGACGGCCGACGGCACCGCCGAGCGCGACTACATCCACGTCGTCGACCTCGCCGAGGGTCACGTCGCGGCGCTCGACCACCTCGCCGAGCACCCCGAGATCGGTGCGCGCGCGTGGAACCTCGGCACCGGCCAGGGCACCTCGGTGCTGCAGATGGTCGACGCCTTCGAGCGGGCGAGCGGTGCGCAGGTGCCCTACGACATCGCGCCCCGGCGTGCGGGCGACCTCGCCGTCGTCTACGCCGCCACCGAGCGCGCCGAGCGCGAGCTCGGCTGGCGCGTCACTCGCACCATCGAGGACATGTGCGCGGACACGTGGCGCTGGCAGTCGGCCAACCCCGAGGGCTTCCCCGGCTGAGCCGGCTCGAGCAGAGCCCGGGCATGACGAAAGGGGGCGCCCCACCAGGTGGTGGGGCGCCCCCTTCGTCGTCCCCTGCAGGGACGGGCCGGTCAGGCGTTGGGCTTGCGACCGTGGTTCGCGGCCTTGCCCTTGCGGGACCGACGCTTGCGCGCGCGCTTGCTCATGGGGGACCTCCTCCGTCGTGCCGGACGGGACGCATCCGGTTTGGTGATTTCTTCAACTATCCCATACGGATTCATGACCCGCTGTGGCAAGATTACCGTGCGGACACGAGACCAGCGCACGCCACAGTTGCGCGGCTACGGCCCGCCCCCGGTCCCCTCCCGGGTTATCTCGAAAGTGTGGTGTGATCATGAAGCGCACTGTTGTCGCCTTCGCGCTGGCTGTCGCGGCGCTCATCGGTGGCGTCGCCGCCGCCTCGGCTGCCTCGGCCGACGGCTCGACCTCTGCCGGCCCGAAGATCGTCCGCGGGTTCGACTGGGGCGGCTGACAAGTAGACCCGCGAACACATGACGACGTCAGGTGCGCGCGGGACCACGACATACCTCGCGCTGCTGGCTGCTGCCAGCAGCGCGAGCGTCGTCCTGGCGGCGTTGATCTGGGGGTTGCCGGAGCGGCTGGGTGCCGTGGTGCCGCTCCTCATCATCTCCTTCGCCGCTCGGGCCACCCCGACGCTGCCGGTCCGGCACGTGTCGATCCAGCTGCACTCCGTGGTGCTGCTCGCCTCGGTGCAGCTCGTCGGACCGGTCGGCGCCGTGCTCGTCCATGCCGCGTCCTCCGCCTGGATGTACCGGCGCAACCTCAACCTCCTGCTCTTCAACGTCTCCTGGCCGGTCCTCGGCGTCTTCGTCGGGTCCGGGCTCGCCACGACGGTCCTGCCCGAGACGCTGTCCTCGGGGTCGTCACCGGCTGAGATCGCCCTCGGCGCGGCCCTGCTCGCGCTCGGCGTCGGGCTGACCAACCTGCTGAGCCTGGCGGGGATCCTGCGGATCACCGAGGGCACCCCGGTGAGCACGATCATCTCGGGGCTCTCGCCCCAGATCGCCCCGGCCTACCTCGGCTACGGCGTCACCGCCTACCTCCTCGTCCTGCTGTGGGACCCCGTCGGTCTGGGCTGGTTCGCGGTCGTCCTGCTCCTGCCGACCTTCCTGCTTGCCCAGTGGGGCCTGCTGCAGTACACGCGCGAGCACCAGCTCTACGAGACGATGCTCCAGGGCCTCGTCGAGGCCCTCGACATCCGCGCCCCGGGCGCGCGCGCCGACGCCGAGCTGTGCGCCCGCGTCGCGACGGCCGTCGCCGAGGAGCTCTCGCTCTCGTACTCCGAGGTCGAGGCGGTGCGCTCGTCGGGTGCCCTGCACGACATCGGTCTGCTCTCACTCGACCGCGCACGCCTGCTCGAGGAGCAGGTCGCGGCGCGCGACCTCGACACCCTCGTGCGCCACCCCGACGTCGCCGCCGAGATGCTCCACGGCGTGCGCCCGCTGCGCTCGGCCGTGCCCGCCGTCCTCGCCCACCACGAGCTGTGGGACGGCGGCGGCTACCCCTACGGCAGGTCCGGCGGCGACATCCCGCTCGAGGCGCGCATAGTCACCGTCGCCGACACCTGGGTCAGCCTCGTCCAGCCGCACGTCGGCGACGCGCTGAGCACGACCGAGGCGCTGCGCCGGTGCGCCGAGAGGTCGGGCCGCAGCCTCGACCCCTACTGCGTCGAGGCGCTCACCACGGTCGCCGAGCGCCACCCCTCCGTCCTCCAGCCGACGCGCGAGGGCGGGTCCCGCCCGGCTCCCGTCGACGACGACGAGCTGCACCTCATCACCCGGTCGTGGTCCGTCGTCGAGCAGGCCGATCCCGAGATGACCCGGTGGGTCGCCGCGAGCGCGAGGAAGCGCCGATGAGCGCGCCGAGCACCCACCCGTCGATCGGCCCGAGCCGACCCGGCGGTCGCGAGCGACGGCTGCGCCCGCCCCGCGCCCTCATGGTCGTCGGCCCCCGCATCGTCCTGGCCACCGCCGCCCTCGTCCTCGGCGTCGCCCTGCTCCTCGACCCGCCCGGGCTGTCCTTCCCCACGTGGTTCGTCCTCATCACCGGGACGAGCATCGTCCTCGGCGAGGTCATGCCGAGCCTCGCGGTCTCGCGGCACGCCGCCCCGATCTCGACCGCCGCGGCGGTCGCTCTGGCCATGACCCCGGCGGTGACGCCCGGCGGCTTCGCCTCCGCCGCACGGGTCATCGCGATCCTCGGGGTCTTCTTCCTCGCCAGCCAGGTCATCGCGTGGCTCCTCGGCCGCCCGGTGCAGCTCGGCCCGGCGGCCGCACGCTTCCTCGGCGCGGCGGCCACGACGGTCGCCTGCCGGGGGATCTCCACGCAGGACCGCGGCACCCTGCTCCAGTGGGCCTGGGGCGGTGACCTGTCGAGCCCGGCCACGGCGACCCTGCTGCTGCTGTGCGCGCTCCTCGGCTGGCTCGTCGAGCGCACCGCCCAGGTGCTCGTCCAGGTGGGCTCGCGCGAGGTCGGCGCCCCTGGCGCCCAGCGCGCGCTCCTCCTCGACTCGGTGACCTCGGGCGCGGTGGCCGCCTCGGGGCCGCTCATCGCCGTGAGCTACCCGGTGCTCGGGCTGGTCGCCCTGCCGCTGTACGTCCTGCCGGTCACGCTCGTGCTGCTCTCGCAGCGGCGCTACCTCGCGGTGCAGCGCGCCCAGGGCGAGGCGCTCGTCGTGCTCTCGCGCATCCCGGCGATCGCCGCGGGCGGCCGCCCCGGGCACCCGCAGCGGGTCGCCGACCTCTCCGTCGAGGTCGGCCGCCGCCTCGGCCTCACCGAGCGCAGCCTGCACTCGGTCGAGCGCGCGGCGCTGCTCCACGACATCGGCCAGGTGGGTCTGGAGGTGCCGCTCGAGCACGGCATGACGATCGACGCGTCGCCGCAGTCGCTCGAGACCGTCATCGAGTCCTCGCGCCGGATCGCCCGGACCGCGCTCGACACCCCCGGTCTCGAGGAGGTCCTCGCCGCCGTCCACGAGCCCTACCGCCAGCAGCTCGAGATCGGCCGCGAGCTGCCCGTCGAGGCCCGCATCATCAAGGTCGTCAACGCCTACGACGACCTCACCGAGGGTGCGCACGGCCAGCGCGTCGTCCACCTCGCCCTCGAGCGGCTCCACCTCGGGCTGGGCTACGAGTACGACCCGGAGGTCGTCGAGGCGCTCGACGAGGTCGTCTCTCAGGGCTGAACGCCCACCCCGAGCACGACGAAGGGGGACCCGCGCGAGATCGCGCGAGTCCCCCTTCGTCAGCGGGCCGAGATCAGGCCTGCTTGGTCTCCTTGAAGATCTTGTCGATCTCGTCGATCTTCGCGAGGAGCTCGTCGGCCTTGGCCTCGTCGAACTCGCCCTTGGTGCCCGAGGCACCGGCGAGCTTCGTGGCCTCGTTGACGAGGGTGTGCAGCTGCGGGTACTTCTCGAAGTGCGGCGGCTTGAAGTAGTCCGTCCAGAGCACCCACAGGTGCTCCTTGACGAGCTGCGAGCGCTGCTCCTTGATGACGACCGCGCGGGTGCGGAAGTCGGGGTCGTCGCTGTCGGCGACCTTCTTGATGATGGCCTTGACCGACTCGGCCTCGATGCGGGCCTGGGCGGGGTCGTAGACACCGCAGGGCAGGTCGCAGTGGGCGCTCACGGTGGGGATGTGCAGGAGGTCACGCAGACGCATGTCTGTCCTCTCGTCATGGTGGGCAGGTCCACGTCCAAACCTAGTCGCGCGCGGGCGCCGGACCTACTCGGCGGACCCGCAGATCCCACTTCCTGCAACGGACTTGCAGGATCACCCGTGCGTGGACGGCCTCCGGCGGCAGCGACCCGACCGTCGGGTCGAAGGAGCTCACCCCGGCGCGCGGGTCGTCGCTCTCGACCCACCAGCGCCCGGGGTCGTCGGGGTCGGTGCCGGTGACGCGCTTGACGGCGGTCGGGCGCGGCCGGCCCCACGGGTCGGGCGGCAGGTCGCACAGCACGACGTCACCGGGTCGCACGCTCGCCCCGCGCCGCGCGAGCAGGAGGTCGCCGGCGAGCAGCGTCGGCTCCATCGAGGCGCCGGTGACGCGGACGAGCGCGAAGGGGAGAGCCACGGTCAGCGGGTCACGGCGGCCGTGGAGGAGGTCGAGGTCGAGCCGGTGCTGTACCCCGAGCGGCGGGCGGTGACGACGACCCGGAGCCGGTGCCCGGCGTCGGCGGACGTGACCCGGTAGGTCTTGCCCGTCGCGCCCGAGATCGCCCGGCCGTCGCGGTACCAGCGGTAGGCGTAGCTCGTCGGTGACGGGGTCCACCGCCCGACCCGGGCCTCGAGGGTGCGCCCGACGCGGGGGTTGCCCGCGACGCTCGGCCGGGTCGTCGCGTAGATCGGGATGCCCACCGCGGCCGAGGTGCGGCTCGTCGCGAGCAGGCCCGGCCCGGAGGCGACGACCCGCACCGAGAGGTAGCGGCCCGCGTCGGCGGTCGTCGGGCGGTAGGTGCGCCCGGTCGCGCCGCTGATCGGGGAGCCGCCGCGGTACCAGCGGTAGGTGTACGACGCGGGGACGGGGAGCCAGCCCCCTTCGCGAGCGGTGAGTGTCCGGCCGACGCCCCGGGTGCCGGCGACCCACGGGGCCGAGACGCGGGAGAAGGACGTCGCGCTCGAGGACGCCGTGATGTCGACGACCGCGGCGGTGCTCGAGGTCGAGATGGTCGTCACCCGGATGCGCCCGTCGTAGCTGCGCAGCGTGCGGCCGGCGGTGAGGCGCAGCTCGTCGTCCATGTCGCCCGTGGGCGTCGGGTCGAGCAGGACCGTCGTGCCGCTCGGGCCCATGCGCAGCACGCGGACGCCGGTGCGCTGACCGAGGGCGTTGTCACGGTCACGGCCGGCGGGGGTGCGGTACTCGACCCAGTAGCGAGCCCCGGAGTAGGAGCTGACGACGGTGGCGCCGCGGACCCCGGTGCGCCCGGCCAGCGGACGCAGCGTGACCCGCGTGGTCCGCCCGATCGGCACCGAGGTGACGGCGGAGCGCTCGAGCAGCCCCAGCTGCCACGCGCGCGGGGTGGAGAGCATGCCGGAGGCCCCGGGGCCGTCGAGGCTCATGATGTCCTGGCCGTCGGCGTACTCCCACTCGCTGCACCGGCTCGGCCACCGGCCGCGGCTGACCGCCGCGTCCTGCGCCCTCGTCTCGCAGGTGAGCACGTCGGCGTGGTCGAGCGACATGTTGTGCCCGATCTCGTGAGCGAGGAGGTCGACGGCCGTGCCCATGCCGTAGACGTAGCCCGGGCTGTTCGGGTCGTCGCCGATCGTGCCGAGACCGTAGCCGCAGCCCAGCGAGGAGGGCAGACGCTCGGGCAGCACGAGCACGAGCGTCGTGTCCGAGCTGCCGGGCCACCCGAGCCGGGCGGCGGCGTCGTTCCACATCCCGAAGGGCTCGTCGCACCCGAAGGAGGACCGGAAGGACGGAGCGACCCGCGCCAGCGAGACCTTGAGCGTGCTGCGCGAGTTCGCCCGCCAGAAGGCGTCCGTGCCGCTCACCATGCTGCTGATCTCGGCGCTCGTCGCGGGGTCGGCGGTGCCACCGCGCGGGACCACGTTGACGACCGTGACCTCACGGGTCGCCGGGGTGTACGCCGCGGCCGCGGCGGCCCGGGTCGAGACGACCTCCTCGACGGCGAGCGGCTCGCTGCCCGGGGCGATCGCCTGGTCGGTCGTCGCCCGGCCGATGTCGGAGCCCGCGGTGGCGGGGGAGTCGTCGCTCGCGGCGTCGACGGCGGCGCTGCCGAGGTCGTGGGTGACGGTCCGGCCGGCGAGCGTCGGCACCCGCAGCCGGCCGCCCTGCTCGGCGGCATCGACGACGGGGTCGGGCACGCGCACGTCGAGGGTGACCCGGCTGCCGGAGGGCACGTCCGAGACGGCACCGGCGTCGACCGGCACGAGCCGGCCGGAGACCCGCACGGCGGCGTGAGCGGCACCGGGGGCGACGGTGGACCCGCGGGCCGGCTCCACCGCGGTCATCAGGAGCGTGCCGGTGAGCCGGACGAGCGGCGTGGTGCTGCTCGAGGACGACATCGCCGTCGACGGGCTCTGGATGGCGGCGGCCGGGGCGGCCACGGCGAGGGCCGCGTACGCGGCCAGCGCGCCGACGACAGGTCGGTGGGTCATGGGGTCCTCAGCTGTGCGGTGCGTGACGTCGGGCCGCCGCCCTGAGGCCCGGGTCCGGCCCCGGGTGCAGCGTAGTGGCGGCCGGTGTCAGCCCCTCCACGACGAGGAGGCGACGCCCCCTTCGCCCCCGCCCGACCCCCTCAGCGCGTCACCGCCGCGGTGTACGCCGTGTACGCCGACCCGCTGCTGTACCCGGTGCGTCGCGCGGTGACCCGCGCCCGGATCTTCGCCCCGACGTCGGAGGAGCGCACGACGTAGGTCTTCGCCGTGGCCCCGGAGATCGCCGTGCTGCCCCGGTACCACTGGTAGCCGTAGGTCGACGGCGTCGGCGTCCACGACCCGACGTACGCGGTGAGCGTGCGACCCACCCGGGCGGTGCCCCCGATGCGCGGCGCCGTCGTCGCGTAGATCGGGATGCCGACCCGCGAGCTCGTCGCCGTCGCGTCGCGGTACCCGAGGCGCCGCACGGTGACCCGCACGCTGAGGTACCGGCCGGCGTCGGCCGTGCGCGGGGTGTACGTGCTGTAGTAGGCCCCCGAGATCGCGACGCCGTCGCGCAGCCACCGGTAGCTCGTGCTGCTCGGCGTCGGGCTCCACGTCCCGCGATTCGCGGTGAGCGTGCGCCCGACCCCGCGGGTGCCGCTGATCGACGGCCCGGCGCTCATCGTGAAGTCGCGCAGCGTCACCGAGCTGACCACCTCGACGGTCGCCGAGCTCGTGCCCGCCGAGACCGTGCGGAAGCGCAGGCCCCCGTCGTAGGTCGTCAGCGTCTCGCCGACGTCGAGCACCGGGTCGGCGTCGTCCCACGTGCCCGTCGGAGAGGGGTCGAGCAGGACGGTCTGGTTGGTGCTGTCGTAGTTCCACCGCAGCACCCGCACGCCGGTGCGGTGGCCCCAGGCGTTCTCGGCGTCGAGCCCGCTCGCCCGCCGGTACTCGACGTAGTACGTCACCCCGGTCGCGGGGTTGGTCACCCGTGCGGAGCGCAGCCCGGTCCGCCCGGCGACGGGCAGCAGGGTGACGCTCGACGTGCCGGTGCCGGGCAGCACGGTCGCCGCGCTCGCCTCGAGCATCCCCGTGCGCAGGGCCTGGGGCGTCGAGAGCATCGGCGAGGGCGAGCCGATGAGGTCGACGCTCATGATGTCCTGCCCGTCGCCGTAGGCGGCGAGCTCGCACGACGTGCCGAAGTCGTCCCACCCGAGCTGACGGGCGTCGGCCGTCGGGCAGGCCAGCCGGTCCGCGTGCATGAGCGACATGTTGTGGCCGGCCTCGTGGCTGAGGACGTCGGGGCTGTCGCCCGAGTAGTACATGTAGCCCCCGCTGTTCGGCGAGCCGCCGATCGTGCCGAGCCCGTACGAGCACCCGGCGCTGCCGGGCAGCACGAGGACGAGCGAGGAGTTGTCGGCGTCGACGTACCCGGTGCGCCGGGCGGCCTCGTCCCACAGGGCGAAGGGGTCGGAGCAGTCGACCGACGCGGTGTACGACGGGCGCAGCGCGCCCGACATCGCCAGGCGCAGCTCGCCGCGGGACTGCTGCTGCCAGAAGGTGCTCGACGCGCTCACCTGGGTGGTGAGGGCGGGGGTGCCGATCGGCTCCGGGGTGGCTCCCCGCGGGGTGACGTTGACCATCGTCAGCGCGCGGGTCGCGGGCGTGTACGCCTGCGCGACCGGGGGAGTCGAGCTGACGACCCGCTGCACGGCGAGCGCGGGCGCGCCCTGCCGCGACGCGGCGTCGATGCTCGCGGCGACCCGGTCGCCCGACGGGCCGGCCGTCGGCGGGACACCGACGTCGACGGTGACCTGCGAGCCGGCCGGGGTGCGCTCGATGCCGGCACCGCTCGTCGCGACGAGCCGGCTGCCCACGCGCAGCCCCGTGCGGGCGGGCTGACCAGGCTCGGCCGGGGTGCGCAGGACGACGCCCGTCATCCGCACGGTGCCCGCGGCGGCAGAGGCGCCCGGCGGTGAGCCGCTGGCAGGGGCGGCGGCGCCGGCGGCCAGGACGACGGCGGAGAGGAGCGGGACGAGGATGCGGAGCGGAGCAGCCATGTCGACCTCGGGTGGCGCGAAGGGTGAGCCGGTGGCGCGGCTCAGGGGAGCAGGGTAGGCCCGCCGGAGGCTCCCCGGCATGACCCGGACGGACGGTTCGCAGCGCATCGTCCAGGGCGGCAGATGAGGCCGACACCACGCCCGGACGCCCTGCCCACCCCTTCGCCCCCTGTGCAAGGATCGCTCGCGTGAGCCAGCCCGAGCAGACCACCTCCTACGACCTCACGGCGCCCGCCTTCGCCGCGCACGAGGGCGGCAAGGTCGAGGTACGGGCGACCAAGCCGCTGCGCGGCTTCGAAGACCTGTCGCTGCTGTACACCCCCGGTGTCGCCGACGTGTGCCTCGCCATCGCGCAGGACCCCTCGCTCTCCCGCCGCTTCACCGCTCGTAACAACACCGTCGCCGTCATCTCCGACGGCACCGCCGTGCTCGGCCTGGGCGACATCGGCCCCCTCGGCGCGATGCCCGTCATGGAGGGCAAGGCGGTGCTCTTCAAGCACTTCGCCGGGGTCGACGCCGTGCCGATCACCATCGAGTCGGGCTCGGTCGACGAGCTCGTCGACGCCATCGCCCGGATGGCCCCGTCCTTCGGCGGGATCAACCTCGAGGACATCTCGGCGCCGCGCTGCTTCGACATCGAGCGCCGGCTGCGCGAGCGCCTCGACATCCCCGTCTTCCACGACGACCAGCACGGCACGGCGATCGTCGCGCTCGCCGGTCTCATCAACGCCTGCCGCGTCGTCGGCCGCGATCTGTCCTCGCTGCGCGTCGTCATCGGGGGCGCGGGCGCGGCGGGGGTCGCCGTGAGCGACCTCTTCCAGCTCGCCGGTGTCGAGGACGTGATCGTCGCCGACTCGCGCGGCATCATCGAGCCCGGTCGCACCGACCTCGTCGCGCACAAGCAGCGCCTCGCGGAGCAGACCAACCCGCGCGGCCTCACCGGCTCGCTCGGCGATGCCCTCGTCGGCGCCGACGTCTACGTCGGGGTCTCCGGCGGCACGGTGCCCGAGGAGCAGGTGGCCTCGATGGCGGAGGGTCCGATCATCTTCGCGCTGGCCAACCCCACGCCTGAGGTGCACCCCGACGTCGCCCACCGCTACGCGTCGGTCGTCGCCACCGGTCGCAGCGACTACCCGAACCAGATCAACAACGTCCTCGCCTTCCCCGGCATCTTCCGCGGGGCGCTCGACGCGGGCGGCGTGCAGATCACCGAGGAGATGAAGCTCGCGGCGGCCCAGGCCATCGCCGACCTCGTCTCCGAGCCGCGCGCCGACCTCATCATCCCGCCGGTCTTCCAGGACGGCGTCGCCGAGGCGGTCGCCGCCGCCGTCGCGGCCCACGCGGGCTGAGAGCGGACAGACGTCGAAGGGGGCGGTGCCGGGTGACCCGGCACCGCCCCCTTCGCTCCCTGAGGTGCGAGCGCCGGCGAGCCGACCCCTTTGCTCCCTGAGGTGCGAGCGCCAGCGAGCCTCGAAGGGCGCCCCCTCAGCCGTAGAGATCGGTGAGGCGCGCCCGCTGCACGGCGGGGTCCATCGACGCGAGGAGGTCGCGGCCACCGGCGACCGCGGCCTGCCAGGCCTCGCCCCCGCGCAGCACCTCGAGCACGCGGGTCGCCGCGTCCTCGGGACCGGCGACCCGCACGAGCGGCGTCCCGGCGAAGGCCGAGATGTCGCGCACGAGCACCGGCAGGCCGCACGCGGCGGCGTCGAGCACGCTGAGCGGGAAGCCCTCGTACGCGGCGCTGTGCAGGTAGACCCCGGCGTCGCGCAGGGCCGCGGTGAGCTCGTCGGCCTGCAGCCACCCGGTGACCTCCACCCCGGCCGCGCGCAGCCGCGCCGCGAGGCGCGCGTCGTCGGGGCTCCCGAGCCAGCGCACCGACACCCCAGGGTCGAGCTCGCGCAGCCGAGCTGCGACGGCGACGAGGTACTCGGGGTCCTTCTGCGCGCTCACCCGCCCCGACATGACGACCGTGCGCGGCGGAGGTCCGGTGCGCTCGGGATCGGTGACGACCGGGGCCGGCCGGGCGATGCTCGGCACGTTGGGCACGAGCACGTGCGCGGCCGACGGGGTGAGCCGCGCGGCGAGGGCCCGCTCCTCCTCGGAGAGCACGACGACCGTGTCGGTACGGGGGCCCAGCGCGCGCTCGACGAGCGAGACGGCGGCCCGGGCGGGGGCGGGCAGCGCCGGGTCGAGCAGCTTGTAGGCGTGCGGCTGGTAGAGCACGCGGGCGTCGAGCCCGGTGAGCCGGGCGTAGACCCCGGCCCGGCTGGAGTGCGCGTGGACGATCTCGCTGCCGGTCCGCGCGACGCTCTCGCGCACCGCCCGCACCCGTCGGGGCAGCCCGCGGGGCAGCGGGCGGGTGCTCGCGAAGCCCACCCCGCTCGGGTCGTCCTCGCCGGCCCACAGCAGGTGGTGCTCGTGCTCGGGCGTGAGCGACACGACGGTGTCGATGGCCCGCCCGACGCCGGTGCTGTAGCAGTCGGTGACGTGGAGGATCCGGCGCATCACGACCTCGTCGCGTGGCCGAGGACGCGGTGGGCGGCGCGGCGCACCGCGGGTGCGGAGCCGAGCGCCCGCCGGGCGAGCGGGTAGACGCGGCTCAGCTTGAGCTCGAAGGTCCGCGCGGTGTCCGTCGCGTTGACGTCGACCCGGGGGATCGCGAGGCGCCCCGCCCCGTCGTACGTCGCGAGCGCGCACGCGAAGCCCGCGGCGGCGACCGCCTCCCGCGCGGCCGCGTCGTGGTGGCCGAAGGGGTAGGCGAAGGTCGCGACACGCTCGCCGACGAGCGAGTGCAGCTCGTCGCGAGCACGGACCGTGCACTGCTCGAGCTCCTCGGTGCTCATGCCCGGCATCGACTCGTGCGCCCACCCGTGGCACCCAAGGGCGACACCGGCCGCGGACAGCTCGCGCATCTGCGCGGCGGTCATGAGACGCGACTCCGGCGGCATCCCGGGCAGCGGCCCCTGCCCGTCGAGCCCCGGCGAGACGTAGCAGATCGCGCTCATGCCGCGTCGTGCGAGCTGTGGCGCGGCCCGCTCGAGCACGGAGACGTAGCCGTCGTCGAAGGTGATGAGCACCGAGCGCCGCGGGGTCGGCGCGCCGTCGAGAGCTGCGAGGTAGCCGGCCTCGTCGAGCACCGTCCAGCCGCGGGCGGCGAGGTGGTCGAGCTGGGCGGCGAAGGCCGCCTCGGGCACGTAGAGGTTGTCCGGGTCCGACGCCGCAGGGACCTCGCCGATGCCGTGGTACATGAGCACCAGCGGCGTGCGCCCGCTCATTGCTGCCGCCGCAGCAGCCACAGCCCGACGGCGAGCACGAGGATCGCCGACAGCCCGCACGCGAGGAGCAGCGGCTTCGGCGGGGTCACCCGGGTGTGGTCGGGGCTGGCCGTCGACAGCGTCGTCGCGACGACCTGCGGGTCCTCGTCGGCCCGGGCCTCGGCGCTGCGCGCGATCCGGTCGGCGAGGTCGCTCGCCTCCTGCGGGTTGTCCGAGCGGGCGGCGATGCGCACGGTCGTCGTCTCCGGGTCGACCGTCGCCTCGGCGGTGCTCGTCGCGGGGATGCCGAGCTCGTCGACGAGCTCGTCGACCGCGGCCTCGTCGGACAGGGCGACCGAGTACTGCTGGGCGATGAGCTTGAGCTCGTCGGGCCCGGTCGTCGCCTGGCCCTCGCTCGCCGCCTCGCTGCGCAGCCCGACGACGGCGGTCGCCTCGTGCTGGGTCGGCAGGTAGGACAACCCGGCGACGAGGCCCGCCGAGGCGAGGAATGCCAGCACGGTCGGCAGCAGCCAGGCCCGGCGCCGCCGGGCCGGGGTCGGGTCGACGACCCGCTCGGGGGCGCGCTCGACGACCCGCTCAGGTGCGTGGTCGGTGGTCTCGGAGATGGGTGCTGCCTGGTCGTGGGCGCGCGTGGTCCTGGGGGTCACGGTGGGCCTCTCAGCTCGAGGTCGAAGGGGTCGGTGGACGTGGGCCGCGGCGCCGGCGAGGAGCCAGGCCGTCGCGGTGAGAGCGGGGTTGCGCCACGGCATGTCGATGAGGCCGTGGACGGCAGCGCCGGCGAGACCGGCGAGCGGCGCGGCCACGAGCCACGAGGTGGTGCTCGTGGCGGCGCGCCAGAGCCCGTGCAGGAGCACGAGGGCGAGGGCGACGAGGACGAGCGCGCCGACGGCGCCGGTCTCGCTGAGCACGGTGAGCACGAGGTTGTGCGCGTGCAGCGGGGTCTCGAGGGTGAGGGCGGAGTCGGTGCGTGTCGCCCAGGTCTCGAGCCCCCCGGCCCCGACACCGGTCACGGGTCGGTGGGCCGCGGCGTCGAGGGCCAGCTCCCAGATCTGCGGGCGGTGGTCGTCGGGGGAGCGCGACGGGTCGCCGAGCGAGCCGATGCGCGACAGGACGACGGCCGCCGGCCCGGTCGTGCCGAGCAGCGCGAGACCGAGCACGGCCGTGCTCACCCCGCCGAGGGCGATGGCGACGGCGGGCACGAGCCGGGGGAGCGCGAGGACGAGCACGGCGGTCGCGGCGGCGGCGCCCATCCACGCCCCGCGCGACAGGCTGAGCGCGAGCGCGGCGAGCACCGGCACGACCGCCAGTCCGAGGAGCGCACGGGCGGCCCGGCTGCGCGGGCGCGCGGCGAGGGCGACGCACACGGGCAGCAGGAGCACGACGTAGGCACCGAGCTCGTTGGGCTGGGCGAAGGGGCCCTGCGCCCGGCCGTCGACGACGGACCCACCGGCCCGGCTCGTCAGCCCGCCGAGGTCGGTGCTCGCCTGGGCGCACACGACGACGAGCGAGACGACGAGCGACCCGAGGACGACCGCGCGCCGGCGCGGGGTCAGGGTCGTGAGGGCCGCCGCGCACGCCCACCCGAGGGCGCTCGCGACCGTGAGCACGGCCGAGCGTATCGGGTCGACGGCGGTGGGCACGGCGGCGGCCTGGGCGAGCGGGATGCCCACGGCGACGACGACGAGCGGGGGCAGGGCGAGCCGACGGGTGTCGACGACGTGCAGCCCCCAGAGGACCGCGACGAGCAGGCTCACCGGCAGGACGAACCCTGGCGCCCACGGGGCGCCGAGGGCGAGGACGACGAGCGCGCCGGTGATCGCGCCGGGCAGGGCGTACGGCGCCGCCGGCCCGACGGCACCGGGTGCACCGTGGGCCCGGTCGGTCGGCACCTCGCGACCGTCCCCGGCCACCGAGCCCTGCGGCGTCGCGCCGGGCACCGGCCCCGGACGCGTCGCCACGGTGCTCATGACGACACCGACGTGAGCACCGAGCGCACGAGGTCGTGGGTGGGTCGGTCCCAGCGCTGGCTCGCCAGCCACCACAGCCCGACGTAGACGACCCCGCCGACGAGCGCGGCGAGCACGACGTGCATCGGGAGCAGCATCGTCGCGCCGGCGACGACGGCCGCACCGGTGCACACGACGAGCGCCCGCCGCACGTGCACCGGCGCCACCCGTCGGCGCAGGGCGATGACGACGACGACCGCCTGCACGGCGTACGCGGCGGTGGTCGCCGCCGCGGCGGCCGCCGGCCCGTAGAGCGGGATGAGCGCGACGTCGAGCGCGACGTTCGTCACGAGGGCGAGGGTGCTCGCGAGCAGCACGGCCGGGTCGGGGCGCAGCGCGAGCAGCGCGATGAGCGCCACCTGCGCGACCCCGAAGAAGAGCGGTGCCGGGGCGAGCCACAGGATGATCGCCCGCGACCCGAAGTCCTCGCCGAAGAGCAGCGCGACGAGCTCCTCGCCCCGGGTGTGCAGCAGCGCGGTGTACGGCAGGTACACCGCGGTGACGACGACGAGCGCCGTCGCGACCGTCCGCGAGCGCTCGACCGCCCGCAGCGAGGTGTCGGCCAGGGCCGGCAGGATGACCCGCGCGACCGACCAGCTGATGAAGAGCACGGTCTCGAGCAGGCGGTAGGCCGCCGTGTAGTAGCCGACGGCGACCGTGCCCGCGAGCCACGCGATGATGACGACGTCGATGCGGAAGAGCGCCATCGAGACGAGGTCGTTGAGCCCCGTCACCCGCACCGCGACGACGTAGTCGCGCACGTGCCCCCGCGTCACGGCGGCCGGAGAGGGCCGCACGTCGGCCCGCACCCGCGCGACGAGCGCCATGAGCACCACCCCGACGACCGACGCCGCGAGGTAGCCCAGCGCCGCCCCGGTGATGCCCCCGCCGAGCTCGACCGCGGCGACGACGAGCCCGAGCGCGAGGAAGCGCTGGACGACGAGGACCACCGCCGGGCCGCCCTGCACGTGCCGCGCGCTCGCCGCCGAGCGGAAGGCCTCGGTCACCCCGTCGCAGCACGCCGCCGCGACGAGGGCGAGGGTGACGTGCCAGCGCACGTCGTCGGCGACGGCGAGCGGCAGCACGGCTGCGCTGAGCACGACGACCGCCGCCGCGAGCGAGAGCCGCACGGCGAGCAGCGAGGACAGCCGCGCCGACAGGCTCTGCGGGTCGCCGCCCGTCAGCTGGACGAGGCGCTGGTCGAGCCCGAGCGTCGTCGCCGACGCGAGGAGCAGCCCGAGACCGAGCCCGAAGGAGAAGGCGCCGAAGTCGGCCACCCCGAGCGCCCGGGCGAGCAGCCCGAGCATGAGCAGGGTCGCCAGCTTGCCGAGCACCTCGCCGACGCTGAGCGTCACGGCGGCCCGGGTCATCCGACGTGCCTCTGCCTGTCGGGTCACGCGTCCCCGTCCGGGGGGTGGCGCAGGCCGTCGACCGCGCCGAGGACCTTCGCCCCGTCGCGCAGCGCGCTCACCGGTGCGACGAGCAGGGTGGTCCGCACGGGCTGCGGCCCGCGGGCCGCGCGCAGGGCGGGGACGCTGAGGTAGAGCGCGCCGGCGGCCAGCGCGAGCCCCCGCGCGGCACCACCGCGCGCGACGAGCGCGACCCCGACCGGGTAGGCGAGGGCGCGCGCCGCGTCACGCGCGAGGAGCAGCGCGTCGCGCGAGTGCCCCGACCCCTGCCCGTAGCGGTAGTACATCCGCAGCGTGCTGCGTAGGGTGGGGCGCTGCTCCCACGTGACGAGCGCGTCGGTGACGAGCACCGCCGGCCGGCGCTGCGCGACCGCCCGCCCGAAGGTCACGTCCTCACCGGTCGCGAGGTGCTCGGGGAAGCCGCTCACCTCGCGCCACGCGTCCCGGTGCAGCGCCATCGAGCGCCCGGTCGGCATCGTCGGGTCGAAGGCGCGCCCGAAGAGCCGCCCGTGCAGCCGTGTGAGCGGGGTCGGGTGCGTCGACTCCTCGACGACCGGGTACCCGGTGACGGCGAGCGCGCGCTGCAGCGGCGTCGTCGCGGTGACGTCGTAGACCCCGGTGAGCAGCGCGCCTGGGTGGTCCGCGGCCGCCCGGCGAAGGGAGGTCAACCACCCCTTCGCCGGCTCGCACCCGACGTCGGTGCACGCGACGAGGTCGTGGCGGGCGCGCTCGATGCCGATGTTGCGCCCGGCCGAGATGCCCGCTCCGGGTGAGACGACGACGGTGACCCGCGGGTCCTCCTGAGCGTGCGCCCGGGCGACGTCGACCGTCGCGTCGCGCGACCCGCCGTCGACGACGACGACCTCGTCGTCGGGCCCGAGCTGGGGGCGCAGCTGGCGCAGCAGGGTGCCCAGCCCCTCGGCCTCGCCGAGGACGGTGGTGATGACCGAGACCGGGGGGCCGCCGACGCGACCCGCGCCGGGGCGAAGGGCGACCGCCGCCAGGTGGCGCTCGAGAGCCTCAGCGGCGGCGCGCGGGTCCTCGCCCGCGACGACCTCCCGACCGACGGCGGCCACCCGGGCGCGGACGGCGCCGTCGGTGAGCCCGACGAGCGCGGCGGCCACGGCCGCCGGGTCGCCGGCGGGCACGGCGAGGCAGCCCCCGCCCAGCGTCTGCTCCAGCGGCGGGGTCGCGACGACCGGCACCCCGCACGCGAGCGCCTCGTGCGCCGCCATGCTGTGCGACTCGCCCGTCACCCGGGCGTCGCGATCGGCGCGGGTGAGCACGGCCAGCGCGTCGTGCGCGGCGAGCAGCGAGCCGATGCCGTCGACCGGGTCGTGCAGGTGCACCCGCCCACCGACCCCGAGGCTCTCCGCGAGAGCGACGAGGCGCCCGCGCTCGGCGGGGTACGCCGCGTCGGCCACCCCGTAGACGTGCAGCGCCCACCCGTCGACCTGCGCGAGCGCGCGGATCGCGTCGTCGACGCCCTTGTACGGCGCGAGCCGGGTCGCCATCGCGACCCGGAGGAGCCCGTCGTCGGCCAGCCCGAGCCGGGCCGTCGCCTCGGCGCGACCCACCGTGCCCGTCGGCAGCGGCGGCGGCACGACGAGACCCGCCGGCCGACCGGTCGTCAGCCGCTGCGCCGAGCTCACCCGGCCGTCGACGAGCGTGTCGAGCAGCCGCACGAGCCCGCCCTCGAAGGAGTCGTCGTGGCGCACCCACGCCGAGCGCGTGCCCGACATCGCCCCGGCGGCCGCGGCGACAAGCCCGGCCTTGACCCCGTGCCCGAGCACGAGGTCGGCACGGCTGCGACGCAGCTGCGCGGCCACCCGCGCGACGGCGCGGGGCGCCCCCTTCGCCCGGGTGCCGGTGGGCACGACGGTGACGGGCACCCCGAGGCGGCGCCACTGCGCGGCCGCGTCGCCCTCGGCGAGCGCGACGACCTCGAGGTCGACGCGCGAGCCGGCGGCGGCGAGCCGCTCCTGCCAGATCTCCGCGCCCCCACGGGTGGCCGAGGGCAGCACGACGCACACCCTCAGGCGGGTGCCCTGGGTCTGCGGGGTCACGGCGGCCTCAGCGACCATGACGACCGATGACGCTGCGGACGGTCCTGACGATGATCTTCACGTCCTCCCACATCGACCAGTTGTCGATGTAGCTGTTGTCGAAGTCGGCGCGGTCGGAGATCGAGGTGTCGCCGCGCAGCCCGTTGACCGCCGCGTACCCGGTGAGCCCGACGGGCACCCGGTGACGGTCCTCGTACCCGGGGTAGAGGTCGGCGTACTGCTCGACGAAGTGCGGCCGCTCGGGTCGCGGCCCGACGATGCTCATGTCGCCGCGCAGCACGTTGACCAGCTGCGGCAGCTCGTCGACCGAGCTCGCCCGGATGAAGCGCCCGACCGGGCCGACCCGGTCGTCGTGCGCGATGCTCCACGTCGTCTCCGCCTCACGGGTGGCCGTCGGCTTGAGCGAGGTGAACTTGTACAGCACGAAGGGGTGACCGTCGCGCCCGATGCGCTCCTGGCGGAAGATCACGCCCCGCCCGATCTCGAGGCGCACCGCGAGGGCGACGAGGAGCAGGAGGGGCGAGAGCACGAGCAGGGCCGTGCCCGCCACGACGACGTCGAAGGCCCGCTTGGCCCACCACCCGGGCCCGCTCAGCGGGCCGGGCGTCACCGGCAGCACCGGGATGTCCCACAGCTGGTCGCTCACCCGTCCGCCGCGCAGCCGGAGGCTGTACCCGGCCGGCACGGTGAGCACCTTGAGCCGCCGCGGCAGCCGTCGCAACGAGTGCGCGAGCCGCCACTCGGGCGCGCTCGCGTCGGTGAGGATCACCGCGTCGATCCGGCGTCGCTGCACGACATCGGTGAGGTCTGCGACCCCGCCGAGCACCTCGACCTCCGGTGTGGCCGGCTCGCCGTCCGCCACCGCTCCCGCGATGACGACGCCCTCGCCGGGGTGGGACTCGATGCGCTCGATGAGCTGCGTCGCCCTGTCGTCCTCGCCGACGACGAGCACCCGGGTCTGGCGCGCCGGGTGCCCCCCGACCCACCAGCGCAGCCCGGCGTAGACGAGCCCGCGTCCCAGCGGCAGCGCGATCGCGAGCTCGAGCAGCACGGCCCGGAGGCGGTCCGGGGTGGGCTCGCCCACGAGCAGCGGCAGCACCGCCGCGGCCCCGACGCCGACCGCACCGGCCACGAGGATCCACGGCAGCTCGTCGAGCACGCTGTTGTGGAAGCGCCTGCGGTACAGGCCCGCCCAGCTGCCGATCGCGAGGATGCCCAGCGCCAGGCCGAGCGCCGAGAGCCACTGGTCGGGGTGAGCCACCAGTGCGAACGCGGGCACCGCGAGGTCGGCTGCGACGAGCAGCGCGAGCACGGTGACGTCGACCGCCCGCATCCACCCCCGCCGCCGCCGCGAGCGGATCCGTTCTGCCGCGACCCGGGCGGCGGGCACCGGTGCCGACACCGCCGTGGCGCCGCCACCCCCGCCGACGAGCTCTCGCTCGCCGCTGCGCCTCACGACGCGTCCCGCTGCGCTGCGCCCCCACCCGTGAGGGCGGGACGGTGGGCGCGGGCCCAGGTCTGGGCGCGGCGCCCGGCGTGCACGGCCCGTGCGACAGCGGGAGAGCGGTCGCGGGCGGCGCGCAGCGCCGACCGGGCACCCTCGACCGCCGCGGCACGCTGCTGCTCCAGCCGCGCGAGCGCCGGGTGCGACCACAGCACGGTGGCCTCGGAGTCGATGTCCTGCGTGCGCAGCGAGCGCTTGAAGTTCGTCAGCCCCCGACCGAGGTCGACCCCGGTGATGCTGGGGTCGGCGTGCCAGGCCTGGAGGGCCTGCCCGTGCAGGATGACTCCCGGCGAGAGGTCCTCGGCCTCGGGGTGGATCCGCCCGTCGACGAGCCGGATCATGTCGCCGTCGCGCGCCGCGAGCAGGTAGGCCCCGAGCGCGCCGTCGACGTGCAGCTGCCACAGCTCGAGCACCCCGCGCGCGGCGAGGCTCTCGCAGAGCTCGACGTGGGCGGCCCGCTGGCGGGTGTCGGCCAGCGAGTCGCTTCGCCCCAGCTCCAGCTCGCGCTCGAGACGCAGGTCGAGGGTCGCCGGCAGCGCGGCGAGCACCTCGCTCGCCTCGGTCGCACGGGTCACCGACCAGTCGCGCCCGCTCTCGTCGGCCCGGCGCTGCGCGGTGCGGGTGCGCTGCCGCGTCTTCTTCGCCGCCCAGGTGCGCTCGGTGCGCTCGGTCGGCCAGATCACCTGCGGGGTCGGGTCGTCCGCTGTGGTCTGCGCGAAGGGGGAGAGCCCCGCCAGCTCGGCGACCACCGGGTCGCCGACGGGCAGCAGCTCGAGCTCGCACCGCCACGCGGTGTGCTCGGCAAGCAGGTCGTGGATGCCCCCGGCGAGCGCGCGAGCGGACTCGTCATCGAGGGCCACGAGGCGCTGGTGGTCGAGGGTGGCGTGCCCGGCGAGCCGAGCGGAGGCGAAGGACCCGACCGGGATCCGGCGCACCCGCACCTCGAGCAGCGCAGCCCCCACGGGCGCGCCCGTCTCGTCCTCGACGAGCACGACGGTGACGTCCTGCCCCACCGTGCGGGCCCACGCGAGCAGGTCGCGCGCGTGGGTGCGCAGGGGGACCCCGATGAGGTCGTGGAGCCGGACGACCTGCTCGTCGAGCTCGGCGAGATCACCCCTGCGCACCGTCGACGGCGTCGACGCGTGCCCCGTCGGGCGCGCGACCTCCGTCGTGCCTAGACCTGTTCCCATGGCCATCCCCCCTGCAGTTCTCATCACCCTTGGGTAATCCGAACTGCATGGTGCCACGAAGGTGATCCTTCAACCACGGTCTGTCCAGGGGTTGGTCAGAAAATAGTCAAGGGATAGTCAAGACGGGTGTCAGGAGGAGGCGACCGCCTTGAGCCGGGCGAGCGCCGGCTTCGGGGTGAGGTCGGCCCGCATGAGGCCGTACCCGTCCTCGTAGGGGTTGCCGCCCGTGCGGTCCCGCTCGCGGAACCAGATGATCCCCTTGACGTAGGGATAGCTGCTGCGGGTGAGCGCCACCGTCTCCTCGAGGAAGTCGGCCTGGGTGGCCTCGCTCACCGCCCGCTGCCAGGGCTGCGGGTCGGGGATCTGCCCGGTCGACCAGCCGAGCTCGGTGAACCAGATCGGCTTGGCTGCGTCGCCCTGGGCGACCATGACGGCGCGCACGTCGCGCACCCGGGTCACGCCCCAGGGAGCCCCGCCGTCGCGCGAGGGCGAGAAATCCGAGGGTGCCGAGTACGGGTGGGTCGCGAGGATGTCGAAGCACCCCTTCGCCCCGGCCGTGTACGTCTTCTTGACGAAGGCCGCGTCGTTGTACTGCAGCCCGCCGTAGACGACCGGGCTCGTGTCGGCCTTCTTGACCTCCTTGTATGCGGAGCAGAGCATCTTCGTGTACGCGACCGGGTCGGCCGTGGTGAAGAAGTCGGGGTGGTTCTGCTCGTTCCACATCTCCCACGCGTCGACCGTGCGGCCCCATCGCTTGGCGGCCCAGCCGGCCGCGCGGCCATAGGCGGTCGGGTAACGCGGTGCGTAGCGCTCGCCCTTGCCGTAGCTGGCCCAGTCGGGCGTGAGCCAGAAGGTCACCATGGCCTTGAGGCCCCGGTCCTCGACCTCCTTGAGCACGGTGTCGACGAAGGGGACGCCCCACTGCATGTCGTACTGCTGGTGCTTGGGCTCGATCATCGCCCAGGAGACGTCGATGCGGACCCACTCGGAGCCGTTGGCGGCGAGCTGATCGAGGACCTTCGCGCGCGTCGCGGGCGTCTGGTCCGACCACATGCCGTGGTACTGCACGCCGAGGGCGGGTCGGGGGTTCGTCGTGCCAGCCGCGGGAGCGGAGATGACGGCGGGCGAAGGGGTGGCCGTCGGCTTCGGAGTGCTCGTGGGCTTGGGCTTGGCGGTCGGCTTCGGGGTGCTCGTGGCCTTGGGCTTCGCCGTGGTCTTGGGCTTGCTGGTGCTCGTCGGTGCGGGGGTGGGCTTCGACCCGGCAGCTGTCGAGGACGAGGCCTCAGCGGGTGGCGCTGCGGTAGTCGCCGTGACGACGAGTCCGGCGGCGGCGACGGCGGCGACGAGACCGGCCGTTCGACGCAGCAGATGGGCGGGGGCAGGGGGTTGCGTCATTCGCACAGCACGCTCCTCAGCGCGAGGCGGGCGGGGGGCAGACCACGCCGAGGGGGCGACGAGGCCTGTGCGAGAAAGGTATTGGCGCATCTGTGACCCACGGCACCGTCTGTCGAGACTCAGTTCAGTCGCGTTTCGGCGTCGAAACGGTCACGTGCCCTGACCTGACCCGCATACTGCCCGCCCGCTTACGTGCGTCGGTGGAAGTGGATCGTCACGGTGTCGTCGGGTGCGCGGTGGGTGGTGTGCTGCCAGTCGGGTCCGTCGATCATGCGGTGGTGGTAGCCGCACAGGGGGACCGCGTTGAGCAGGTCGGTCAGTCCGCCGTCGCGCCAGGCGAAGAGGTGGTGGATCTCGGTCCACGCGAAAGGCCGTTCGCACCCGTCGGCCGCGCAGGTGTCGTAGCGCAGGGACAGGGCGAGGGCTTGGGCTTCGGTGAAGAGGCGCTTCTGTCGGGCGAGGTCGAGGGGTTGCGAGGGTCCGCCGAGGACGACGGGGATGATCCCGGCGGCGCAGGCCATGCGGCGGATGGTGCCGGCGTCGATCTGGTCGCCTGCGTCGGTGCTCCCGGCTCGGTGGAGCTGGCCGGTGAGGTCGTCGAGTCGGGTGGTGACCAGGAGGGTGGCGGCGACCTTGCGGGAGAGGTGGTCGGTGGGGATGCGGGTGAGGAGGTCGGCGAAGGCCAGGCCGCGGCGGTGCTGCCAGTCGAGCTCGTCGACGCGGGTGTCGCCGGTGAGGCGGGCGAGGTCGCTGGGTTCGGTGATCACGGTGTCCGAGCCGGGCTGGGTGCGTCGTCGGGGTGCGGTCATCGCGTCGATGACCTTGCCGAGGATGGCGCCGGCGGCCCAGGGGACGGTGAAGTGCCCGGTCATGGTGCCGTCGTGGTTGTCGCGGATCCAGAAGGCCGACTCGTCGCGGGCGTGCTGCGCTTCGGCGGCCAGGACGTCGTCCTCGTGGGCGTCGACGACGTCCTCGTCGGGTTCGACGGCTGCGAGGACGCGGCGTGCGGCGATCCGTAGCTTGGCCGGTGCCCGGTTGACCGCGAGCAGGAGGAGCTCGGCCTCGCAGGTGTGGCGCTGCTCCTGGGTGAGTCCTTCGGGCAGGTCTGCCATCGCGGTGGTGATGACGCGGGCGTGGTCGGCGCTGATCCGCCCGTCGTCGAGGGCAGCGGCGGTCTGCGCGAGCTCAGCCTGCGGCTGTGCGGGTGGCGTGGTGGTGGGGCCGGCGCCGACGAGGGTCAGGCCGGGGGAGTCGTCCTGCGATGGGGGCTCGATGGTGCTGGGTGCGGTCAGGGCGGTGGCCAGGCGGACGTCGCGTGAGGCCGGTCGTCGGTCGCTGTTGGTGCTCTGGGCGACCCAGGCTCCGGTGTCGGTGTGCCCGGTGCGCTCGGCCACGCGCACGGTGTCGGCGCGGGCGACCAGGCGTAGCCGGGCGGCCTCGACCCGTCGGGCGAGGCGCTCGACCTCGACGAGATCAGCACGCAGCGCCCGCCCGGCGGTGCGCTGGTCGGCTGCGATCGCGTCCTGCAGGCTGTCGATGACGGCGTGGGCCTGCTCGAGGAGGGCTGGCACGCGGCTCTGGCCCGGTGTGCCCGGGTCGAGGAGCTGCGGCATCGTCGCCATGACCCCACGCTATCGAACAGGTGTTCGAACGGGCCACGTCTTGTCGGTGAACGGTCAGCAAGGGTTTCGAGGCGCGGTCCCCCAGGTTTCGAGGCTCAGGCCCAGGGGGCCTTCGCACCTCAACCACCAAGGGGCCTGCTGGTTGAGGTGCGAAGGGCCCGCTAGGGCCCGAGCCTCGAAACCGGCCTTCGCACCTCAATCACCACGGCTGTGCTGATCGAGGCGCGAGGAACGAGCCTCGAGACCACCCCAGGTGTCAGATCGCGTAGTCCTCGCCGTGCGTCCCCGAGATCATCCCGGCGCCGACCGTCGCCCCGGTGGCGGGGTCGATGAGGATGAAGGACCCGGTCGACCGGATGTCCGCGTAGGGGTCGACGACGAGCGGCTGAGCGAGCCGCAGCGTCACCGAGCCGATCTCGTTGAGCTCGAGCGTGCTCGCGTCACGGTCGCGCTCGAGCGAGTTGATGTCGAGGCGCGAGCTCACGCCCTGCACGACGGCGCGCACGGTGCGGGTGGTGTGCTTGAGGAGCAGCTTCTGCCGCTCGTGCAGCTCGCCGGTCGCCATCCACGACACGGTCGCCGTCAGCTCTCGCGTCACCTCGGGCTCGTGCTCGCCCGCGCCCGCGATGAGGTCGCCTCGCGAGACGTCGACGTCGTCCGACAGTCGCAGCACGACCGACTGCGAGGTGACGGCCTGCTCGAGCTCCTCACCGAGGACATCGATGCCGGCGATCGTCGTCCGCATGCCGCTCGGCAGCACGACGACCTGCTGCCCGACCTCGAAGGTCCCCGCCTCGACGCGCCCGGCGTACCCGCGGTAGTCCCGGTACTCGCCCTGCTGCGGCCGGATGACGTACTGCACGGGGAAACGTGACGGCACGCCCCCTTCGCTGCCGAGGTCCGAGGCCGTCTCGACGGTCTCGAGGTGGTCGAGCAGGCTGCCGCCGCTGTGCCACGGCATCGCGTCGCTGGGGGTGACGACGTTGTCGCCGGCGAGCGCGCTGATGGGGAAGGCGCTGGTCGTCGGCACGTCGAGCCGGCCGGCGAAGTCCTCGAACTCGTCGCGGATCTGCGTGAAGACAGACTCGTCGTAGCCGGCGAGATCCATCTTGTTGACGACGAGCGTGATGTGCGGGACCTGGAGGAGCGACAGGAGCACGGTGTGCCGGCGCGACTGCTCGGTGATGCCGTGACGGGCGTCGACAAGGACGAGCCCGAGGTCGGCCGTCGAGGCGCCGGTCACCATGTTGCGCGTGTACTGGGCGTGCCCGGGGGTGTCGGCGAGGATGAACTTGCGCCGCGGCGTGGAGAAGTACCGGTACGCGACGTCGATGGTGATGCCCTGCTCACGCTCGCTGCGCAGACCGTCGGTGAGCAGCGCGAGGTCGGTGTGGTCGTGACCCTTCGCGCGGCTCGTCGCCTCGACCGCCTCGAGCTGGTCCTCGAAGATCGCCTTGCTGTCGAGCAGCAGCCGCCCGATGAGCGTGGACTTGCCGTCGTCGACGGACCCAGCCGTCGCGACCCGCAGGATCCCGAGGTCGAGATCGGTGGTGGTCGAAGGGGTGGTCACCAGGGCCTCCTCGGCCTCGGGCGGAGTGGTCTGCAGGTCGATACCCATCAGAAGTAGCCCTCCTTCTTGCGGTCCTCCATGGCGGCCTCGCTGAAGCGGTCGTCGCCACGGGTGGCGCCGCGCTCGGTGAGCCGGGCGATGGAGATCTCGTCGATGATCTGCTCGACGGTGGAGGCGTCGGACTCGACGCACCCGGTGAGGGTGAGGTCGCCGACGGTGCGGAAGCGCACCTGGCGCTCCTGGGCCTCCTCACCGGGGCGAAGGGGGTTGTGCTCGCTCTCCGTCAGCAGCATCCCGTCGCGCTCGAAGACCCGACGGCGGTGCGAGTAGTAGATCTCGGGGATGTCGAGGTCCTCGCGGGCGATGTACTGCCAGATGTCGAGCTCGGTCCAGTTCGACAGGGGGAAGACGCGCATGTGCTCGCCCTCGTGGATCCGGCCGTTGTAGAGCGACCACAGCTCGGGGCGCTGGTTCTTCGGGTCCCACTGGCCGAAGTCGTCGCGGTGGCTGTAGATCCGCTCCTTGGCACGGGCCTTCTCCTCGTCGCGCCGGCCGCCGCCAAAGGCTGCGGTGTACCCGCGCTCCTCGATGGCGTTGAGCAGCGTGCCGATCTGCAGGCGGTTGCGCGAGGTCTTGCCGTCGTCGACGACGGTGGCGTCCGCGATGGCCTCCTCGACGGAGGCGACGTGCAGCTCGACGCCGAGCCGCTCGACCCAGCGGTCGCGGGTCGCGAGGACCTCGGGGAAGTCGTAGCCGGTGTCGACCTGCAGCAGCCCGAAGGGGATCCGAGCGGGTGCGAAGGCGCGCTCGGCCAGCCGGAGCATGACGATCGAGTCCTTGCCGCCGGAGAACATCAGGACGGGTCGCTCGAACTCTGCGGCGACCTCACGGATGATGTGGATCGACTCGGACTCGAGCACGTCGAGGTGCGTCAGCGCACGCGGGGGAGCGGTGGGGGGCACGAAGGGGGACCTCTCTGGGGACGACCTTCGAAGCATAACGACGCGTTATGCCAGCCCAAACTCGTGCCCAGGTGTTGGATGGGCTGTCGGACCTGGCCGACCTCACCCAGGACGGTAGGTGGGTGAAAACCCCTCAAAGCGCATCGAGCCAACGTTGTGCAAGGACCGTGTGCACCGGCAACATCTGCCGGTCGCCCTACGCCCACCTGCTGCTCGCCCAGGGGCTGAAGTCAGTCCGGCCTGGTGCTTTCGAGGTGAGCAGCACCGGTGTCGGCGCGCTCGTGGACCACTCCGTCGAGTCAGGGAGTGCCCGACACCTCGACGCGAAGGGCATCACTCACACCGACATCCGTGCCCGGCAGATCAGCGAGGGCGACCTCGACTGGATCGATCTCATGCTGCCGATGACGGTCGAGCACCGCAAGGCCGTGCTGTCGTACGCGCCGCGGCTGCTCAAGCGTGCGTACACGATCAAGGAGATCGCCCGGCTCATCGACTCGGCCGAGCAGCCGCAGCCCTGGACCGGGCGCCTGGCTGGGCTCGAGACTCCTGAGGAGCGGTGGGCGGCGATCCCGACGCATCTCGCGCGGGAGCGCGGTCGTGCACGTGTGGCGGAGGGCGTCGACGACGTCCGACCCGTACCGCCGGAAGGACGCTGCCTTCGACGTGATGGCCCGGGAGATCGACTCCGCGGTGGAGCGCGTCGTGTGGCTGGAGCGTGTTACGGGTTGATCTTGGACCTGGGCTGGCACAAGCCGCACTGAATAATCCAAGAAGGTACCGAGCAAACAGGCAATCCCATTCCCCATACATACAAGTGGGGCGGGTCTCGAGAGAATTTACATACCTATTATCAAGCGCGAAGACAATTGGTGCAAACTTGAGTTCGTAATTGCCCGAGTGGAAGACAGGAGCAAACTCGCCGAAATCAGGCGCCTTGCTGACATTTATCACACCATGGATTCCACTCGGTACGCAGTCATACTGGGCAGCGCTATTGGATTGGCGTTCGGATCCTCACCCATCTTTGGATGTCTCGTGCACGGAGAAAGCGTAAGATGGGAGGAGCATGGCGCTCCATATCTGGCAGCTGAGCTTCGCGCAGGGACTCTCGTCTCATACGTCACGCTGACGACATTGCACGAAAATAGAACGCATTCTTTGATGCTCCGGGTCGAACTATTGAAATCTCTACTTCGTGACGTCGATCATTCCTGTGCGTGTTCCCGATTTACGGGTCGAGGCATGCGTGGAGTCGGCAACAGACCCCTTAGCCACCGACCGCCCGCGTACCGAAGCGCGTCGTCCCCTCGCAGTCGGTGGCCCGATCTTGATCCCCGCCGTGCGTCCGGGGATCTTAAATCGCACCGGCTGACGGGGCGTCTCATAGTTCACGTCGTCAACCCGCAGCAGCTTCGGGCCATGGGTGCAGCCGCCCTTATGCAGTGCGGATAGTACTTGATGGCCGATGTCTGCTTGCACCACTGAAAGCCATCTGAAGGGCCTGCTGTGCTGAAAGTAGTACAGCTGGTAAAGCAGGAACCCGATGGGTGGGGTAGCCAGTTCCACTCCGGCGAGTCCGATAGAGACTTAGGGGTCGAGGCTGTCCTGCGGTGCCAGGCTCAAGTTGATTACGGTGCGTGAATAGTTTGCCCATCCTGCGGCTAGGACGGTGAAGATTGCCCCAGGCGCTGCCCAACGAACTACTTTCACAAATTCGAACATAATGACCTACCCGAGGAGGCTCAAGAGGTACTGGCCGTAGCCGCTCTTCACCAACGGCTCGGCGCGCTCGCGCAGGCCGTCGTCGTCGATGTAGCCCATACGCCAGGCGACCTCCTCGGGGCAGCCGACCTTGAGGCCCTGCCGGCCCTCGAGCGTGCGGACGTAGTTGCTCGCGTCGTTGAGCGAGTCGAAGCTGCCGGTGTCGAGCCAGGCCGTGCCGCGGGGGAGGACCTCGACCTGCAGGCGCCCCTCCTCCATGTAGCCGCGGTTGAGGTCGGTGATCTCGAGCTCGCCACGGGCGCTCGGGCGCAGAGCGGCGGCGCGGTCGACCACCCCTTCGTCGTAGAAGTACAGGCCCGGCACCGCGAGGTCGCTGCGCGGGCTGGTGGGCTTCTCCTCGAGGCTGATCGCCCTCCCTTCGCCGTCCACCTCGACGACGCCGTAGGCGGTCGGGTCGGCGACGCGGTAGCCGAAGATCGCGGCCCCGTCGATCTCGTGGTGGCGCCTCAGCTGGGTGCCCAGACCCGGCCCGTAGAAGATGTTGTCGCCGAGGACGAGGCCCGCCTTGCCACCGGCGAGGTGGTCGCGGCCGATGACGAAGGCCTGCGCGAGACCGTCCGGCGAGGGCTGCTCCGCGTAGGTGAGGTTGATGCCCATCTGCGAGCCGTCGCCGAGCAGCCGGTGGAAGCCGTCGGCCTCGTGCGGGGTCGTGATGAGCAGGACGTCCTGGATCCCCGCGAGCATGAGCGTCGACAGCGGGTAGTAGACCATCGGCTTGTCGTAGACCGGCACGAGCTGCTTGCTCGTCCCGAGCGTGATCGGGTGCAGTCGCGAGCCGGTCCCCCCGGCGAGGATGATGCCGCGCATTGCAGGTCCTCCAGCTATGAGTTGTGAAGGCTGAGCGATCGGGCGCAAGCGCTCCCGGTGGGCGGGTTTAGGCAGACTCGATGGCAACGGCGGTGCGGGCGCCGGACACATCGGGCCAGACCAGTGATCGGCCGAAAGGTTCGTAGTCCTTCGACAGCTTCTGCAGCCTCTGCCTGCCGAGAGTGACAACCTTCAGATTCTTCTCGTCTTCGCGCTCACCGACGACCAGACCGTTGGTTAGGAGTCGGTGGAACATCCCTCGGGGATGTGCTGACATCGAGCGGTCCGTCGTCTGTGTTACGGCTTCGAGCACCTTCACCCCTCTGTCGTTCCTCGACCGCATGTCGCGAACGACTTGTTCCAGATGGGTGTCGGTCACCTCACCACGCGTGAGCTTGTACAACAGATATGTCTCGTCCCACTCGCGCAAAGCGCTGTGCAGGACGCACATCAGGTCGACGAGGGCGGCCACCCGGGCGGTATCGACGTCTTGCATCGCCGTTGCGTCCGCCTGTGGGGATGCCCCGAACGTGGCGCCGTTAAGCCTGAGAAGTAGTTCGTTCTCCACCCCCAAAAGGGTTGCCTTGAAGACTTGCTCCAGATGCGCGACTCGCGACCAGTCAGAGTCGTCGACTGCGCCGGTTGTTCCGGCGATGGCACGCACCCTGCGGACCGTGTCGAGCGCTGCTTCGACCTGCGAGCGTTGCTCGATCTCTAGGGCACGAACGACGTGCCGCACGTCGCGGGTTACAGCGTCGACAGAGACCTTGATTTGACGCAGCTGCTGTTGAATGACCAAGAGTTGCACTGCGGTGAGTGCTTCGATCGCGGAGAACGTCCGCGCCTCAACTTCGCGTAGCTGCAGTTGATGGGAGACCTGGCCCTTGTCGGATCGCAGAACTCCTCGAAAGTAGGAGCCGACGGTGTCCAATCGAGCGTCGATGAGCAGATCCGCCGACTCTGGGCTGAGCTCGTACACCTTCCTCGCGTGCAAGCCGAAACTCTTGAGCAGTGCGAATGCCACTGGGCCAACCTCGGCGAGGAGGTCCGGGTCCAAGATCGGGGCTAGGCCGTCCTCTTCATCCGTCACCTCGACGACGTGCGTGGAGTCAACACGCACGAACCTGCCATCAGGCCCGGGACTGGGGCTCACTGGGACCCTTAGATCCACTGCTCGCGGGTGCTGGCTTACTTTGCGTGAACGTATGAGCGGCCTTTCCCGCGGCTGCCGCCCCCGCAGCGCCGCCGAACGGTCCAGCAACGACCGTCCCAGCGATTCCGCCGATGATTCCGGCGGCGAGCGCGTTCTTGTCCTTGTCTTCCATCTGTCTCCCCCATCCTTGAGATGCAGGGATCGTGGCACACGGACGTGTTGGGCGTCAGCAGTTTGCACGAATGGAGCCCAGGCCGGGGTCTTGCTTGCTCGGTCACGTGCGGATGCTCAGCGGGCCGGTCAGACCCGTTGGTCCTCGCGGGCCTCGTCGTCGCGGATGCCGCGGAAGTTGAGACAGCTGTAGACGAGCATCGCCGCGGCGATGACGCCGGAGGCGATGAGGGAGCCGCCGGTGCCCCAGCCGCCGGGGAGCCACCACTTCGCGTCGAGGGGCCACCACGACGGGACCGGCGGTTGCAGGCCCCACACGACGCCGGCGCCGACGAGGAAGACGATCAGCAGGCCCGACAGGGCGATCCGGCCCCAGCTCGAGACGCTGTCGGCCGCGGTGCGCAGGGCCGCCTTCTTCACCGGCTCGAGCCGGCGCTCGGCCCACTCGTACTGCGTCGCGAGCAGCGCCATGCCGGCGAAGAGGGCGAGCAGCCCCGGGCCGGGCAGGAAGAGCGCGGCGATGCCGACGAGCACGAGCAGCCATCCGGCGATCTGGATGGCGACCTTCTTGATCACGGCCGGACCGGCCATCGTGAGCTCCTCGGGTGGGTGACGGGCTGCGGGGATCGTAAGCGCGTCAGCCGGGAGATCAGGCCCTCACGTGGCCCTGCGTGCCTCGTCGAGCAGCCGGACGGCCCTCGGGCCGACCCCGTGCAGCGCGAGCAGCTCCTCGAGGTCCTCCGGGAGGTCGGCCTGCGAGCGGTAGCCCGCGTCGACGAGCGCCCCGGTCGCGGGCCGCCCGATGCGCACCCCGTCGAAGGTCGGTCCGCGGTCCTCGGTCATGCGCCCACGGTAGGAGGGGCAGCCCTGCGCCGCACGGGATCTGCCGAAGCCCGGTGCGCGCACCTCGGGCACCCATACCCTGCAAGGCATGCACCGATTGCTCGTCACCGGGGGAGCCGGCTTCATCGGCAGCAACTTCGTCCATCACGTCGTCGCGACGACCGACGCCCACGTCACCGTCCTCGACAAGCTGACGTACGCCTCGAGCGAGGCCTCGCTCGCCGACCTGCCCGCCGACCGGGTACGGCTCGTCGTCGGCGACATCGCCGAGGCCGAGACCGTCGACCCGCTCGTGGAGCAGGCCGACGCCGTCGTGCACTACGCCGCCGAGTCGCACAACGACAACTCGCTGGCCGACCCGTCCCCCTTCGTGCGGACCAACATCATCGGCACGTACACGATCCTCGAGGCGGTGCGCCGCCACGGCACCCGGCTGCACCACGTCTCGACCGACGAGGTCTACGGCGACCTCGAGCTCGACGACCCGGCCCGCTTCACCGAGGCCACGCCCTACCAGCCGTCGAGCCCGTACTCCGCGACGAAGGCCGGCAGCGACCACCTCGTGCGCGCGTGGGTGCGCTCCTTCGGCATCCCCGCGACGATCTCGAACTGCTCGAACAACTACGGCCCGTGGCAGCACGTCGAGAAGTTCATCCCGCGCCAGATCACCAACCTGATCGACGGGGTCCGCCCGCGCCTCTACGGCGCCGGGGCGAACGTGCGCGACTGGATCCACGCTGACGACCACTCCAGCGCCGTGTGGACGATCCTCGCGAAGGGGGAGAGCGGCCGCACCTATCTCGTCGGCGCCGACGGGGAGCAGGACAACCTCACCGTCGTACGCGCGATCCTCGAGATCATGGGGCGCGACCCCGACGACTTCGAGCACGTCACCGACCGGGCCGGGCACGACATGCGCTACGCCATCGACTCGACGCGGCTGCGCACCGAGCTCGGCTGGGAGCCGCGGTACGGCGACTTCCGCGAGGGGCTCGAGCGCACGGTGCAGTGGTACCGCGAGCACGAGGAGTGGTGGCGCCCGCAGAAGTCGGCCACCGAGGCCAAGTACGCGGCGAAGGGGCACTGACCGTGGCTGAGCTGAGCGTCGAGACCACCGCGATCCCGGGGCTGCTCGTCCTGCGCCTGCCCGTGCACGGCGACGCGCGCGGGTGGTTCAAGGAGTCGTGGCAGCGGGCGAAGATGACCGCGCTCGGGCTGCCGGACTTCGGGCCGGTGCAGCACAACGTCTCGTACAACGACAGCGCGGGCGCCACGCGTGGCATCCACGCCGAGCCGTGGGACAAGCTCGTCTCCGTCGTCACCGGTCGGGTCTTCGGCGCGTGGGTCGACCTGCGCGAGGGCGAGGGCTTCGGCACGACGGTGACCGTCGAGGTCGACCCGGGGGTCGCGGTCTTCGTGCCGCGCGGCGTCGGCAACTCCTACCAGGCGCTCGAGGACGGCACGGCGTACAGCTATCTCGTCAACGCCCACTGGCAGCCCGGGCTCACCTACCCCGCGCTCGCGCTCGACGACCCCGATGCCGCCATCGCGTGGCCGATCCCGCTCGAGCGCGCGGAGATCAGCGACAAGGACCGGGGCAACCCGACCCTGGCGGGGGTCACCCCCTTCGCCCGGGCCGCGCAGCGGGTGCTCGTCCTCGGCGCCCGCGGCCAGGTGGGCCGTGCGCTCGTGCGGGCGCTGCCGGACGCGCGCGGGCTCACCCGCGCCGAGCTCGACATCTCCGACCCGGCGGCGCTCGAGGCCTTCGACTGGTCAGGGGTCGACGTCGTCGTCAACGCCGCCGCGATGACCGCCGTCGACCACGCCGAGAGCGAGCCCGGCCGGCGCGAGGCATGGGCCGCCAACGCGACCGCCGTCGCCCGGCTCGCCGCGCTCGCCGTGCGCCACGACCTCACCCTCGTGCACGTCTCGAGCGACTACGTCTTCGACGGCACGGCCGAGGTGCACGACGAGGAGGAGGGGCTCGCGCCGCTCGGGGTCTACGGGCAGAGCAAGGCCGCCGGCGACCTCGCCGTCTCCGTCGTCCCGCGCCACTACGTGCTCCGCACGTCGTGGGTCATCGGTGACGGGGCGAACTTCGTCGACACGATGGCCCGCCTGGCCGACGAAGGGGTGTCCCCCCGCGTCGTCGACGACCAGCACGGGCGGCTCACCTTCGCCGACGACCTCGCGGGGGCGGTCGCGCACCTGCTCGAGGTCGGGGCTCCGGCGGGGACGTACGACGTGACGAGCGGGGGAGCGAGCCGGTCGTGGGCCGATGTCGCGACGGCGGTCTTCGAGCTGCGGGGGAGGTCGGCGTCCGAGGTCACGGGCGTGAGCACGGCCGAGTACGCCGACGGCCGCCCCATGGCCCCCCGCCCCCGCCACAGCACGCTGTCGCTCGACAAGATCGCCGCCACCGGCTGGGCGCCGGTGGACCAGGACGAGAGGCTTCGAGCGCACCTCGCACGGTGAGTCGTGGTGGTTGAGGTGTGAAGGCCGCCCAGGCCTGAGCCTCGAAACCAACGGACCCTGGTTTCGAGGATCCTCGCTGCGCTCGTCGCACCTCAACCACCGAGTGCCGGCCTGTCGCACCCGACCAGCGATGTGACGCCGCTCAGCCCTTGCGGTGGAGGCGGCGGGTGGCGCGGCGGGTGAGGGCTGCGCGGAGGGGGGCGACGAGGCGTCCCTCGGGCCTGCTCGAGCGCTCGGCGCTCCACGTGTGGCCGTCGGGGCAGATGTAGGTGGTCTTCTCGTGCTCGCCCTGGGCGTCGAAGCGGCGGTCGGTCACATCAGAGGCGCTGACCTGCCCGCAGCTCGGGCAGGGGGGTGCCTCTCGCTCGATCATGCTTACAAGTCTGCCACCATTCTTGGAATGCGCTGACTTACGGCGTAAACCGACGCATTTCAGGAGAAGCAGATGCAGAACGCGCTCGACCAGCTGTGGGTCGCCCTGGCCCTGTACGTCCCCAAGATCGTCCTCTTCCTCGTCATCCTCGTCATCGGGTGGATCGTGGCGAAGATCCTCGGCAAGGCCGTCGACTCGATCCTCGAGCGCGTCGGCTTCGACCGCGCGGTCGAGCGGGGCGGCGTCAAGCGCGCCCTCGCGAAGTCGCAGTACGACGCCTCGTCGATCGTCGGCAAGGTCGTCTACTACACGCTCGTCCTCTTCGTGCTGCAGCTCGCCTTCGGGGTCTTCGGCCCCAACCCGATCAGCGACCTGCTGACCCGCGTCATCGCTTTCCTGCCGAGCGTCGTCGTGGCGATCGTCATCGTCGTCCTCGCCGCCGCGATCGCCACGGCGGTCCGCGAGCTCGTCGCCAACACCCTGGGCGGGCTGTCCTACGGCCGCGTCCTGGCCAACATCGCCGGCGCCTTCATCATCGGCCTCGGCATCATCGCGGCCCTCGACCAGGTCGGCATCGCCACGACGGTGACCATGCCGGTCCTCATCGCCGTCCTCGCGACCATCGGCGGCATCCTCGTCGTCGGTGTCGGCGGCGGGCTCATCAAGCCGATGCAGGCCCGCTGGGAGGGCTACCTCGGCACCGCCGAGCGCGAGGCGCAGAACATCAAGGACGAGGCGGCCAAGGCTCCCTCCGTCTCGCAGCAGGCCCGCCAGGCAAAGGCCGAGGCGCAGGCCGCCGAGGCCCGGACCCGGCCCGTCGGCGGCGCCCAGGCGGCCGACGTCCCCTTCGACCGCGACCAGCGCTGAGCCGGCACCCACGGACGCCATGACCGGCGGATCACACCCCAAAGGAGGGGACCCGCTCCAGGGTCTGGACGTCCTGGGCGCCATTACGTTTACGTTGTAAACCCATCGAACGACATGGAGGATCGCATGATTACTTCCGAGCAGGTTCGTACCCTCGCCACCGGCGGCGTCGTCGTCGACACGGCGGGCGACAAGGTCGGCAAGATCGGCCAGATCTACCTCGACGACTCGACCGGGCAGCCCGAGTGGGTCACCGCTAACACCGGTCTCTTCGGGACCAGCGAGACCTTCGTCCCCCTTCGCGGTGCCACCGTGCGCGGTGACGACGAGATCCAGGTGGCCTACGCCAAGGACGTCATCAAGGACGCTCCCCGCGTGGACGCCGACGGACACCTCGACGCGGACGACGAGGCCGAGCTCTACCGCTACTACGGGATCTCCGACGACGGTGCCGAGGCTCCGGTGCAGGGCGGTCTGGACCGTGGCGGCGACCGCGACGACAGCCGTGACCGTGGCGTCCGCGGCGACGGCCACGACACGTCGGGTCCCAACACCGACGACGCGATGACCCGCTCCGAGGAGCGGCTCGACGTGCACACCGAGAAGGTGGCCGCGGGACGTGCCCGGCTGCGCAAGTACATCGTCACCGAGGACGTCACGACGACCGTGCCGGTGCAGCGCGAGGAGGTCCGCATCGAGCGCGAGCCGATCACCGACGCCAACCGCGGCGAGGCGCTCTCCGGTGGTGACCTCACCGAGGAGGAGCACGAGGTCACGCTCATGCAGGAGCGCGTCGTCGTCGACAAGGAGACGGTCCCCGTCGAGCGCGTCGCGCTCGGCACCGAGACCGTCACCGACGAGCAGCAGGTGAGTGAGCAGGTCCGCAAGGAGCAGATCGAGGCTGACCTGCCCGACGACGCCCAGCGCGGTCGTACCGACCGAGCCTGAGCACCCCCGTGTGAGCCCCCCACGGCCCGTGGCCGTGGGGGGCTCGCGCAGCCCGACCACGAGAGGAGACGCACGATGAGCACGAGCATGGACGGCGGTGTGCCCGAGGGCAGCCGCGCACGACGCGCCGACGAGCACGGCCTCACCCGTCGGCACGACCCCAGGGCCGGCGAAGGGGGTCGGGACCGTCACGCAGAGACGGGCGCGGCGGACCTGCGCGAGCGTCAGGAGCGCGCCTACGGCGGGATGAAGATCGGCGCCGCGTTCTTCGGGTGGCTCACCGCGGTCGGTCTGACCGTCCTGCTGGCCGCCGTGGTGGCCGCGACGGGGACCGCCATCGGGATGAGCACGAAGACCAGCGTCGACGAGGCTGTCGCCGACGCGAGCGGTGACCCGCAGGCGGTGGGCATCGCGGGCGTGGTGGCGACCCTGCTCATCCTGCTCGTCAGCTACTTCGCCGGCGGGTACGTCGCGGGCCGGATGTCACGCTTCGACGGAGCCCGGCAGGGTGTCGCCGTGTGGCTGTGGGCCGTCGTCGTCGCCGTCCTGGCCGCGGTGCTCGGGCTGGTCGCGGGCGACCGCTTCGACGCGCTGGCTCAGCTCGACGCGCTGCCGCGGATCCCGGTGGGGACGGGTGACGCCGTGACGACGGGGGTCATCGCGCTCGTCGTCGTCGCCGTGGTCACCCTCGTCGGCGCCGTGCTCGGCGGCCGGGCCGGCATGCGGTACCACCGCAAGATCGACGACACCGCTCTCGACGACATCGCGCTCGACGACTGAGGGGTCGGCCGCGCGGGTCAGCTGCGCAGGTGAGGACGGGTCCGGCCCCCTGGGGTCGGGCCCGTCGACGCTGCGTGCGGCTACTGGGAGACGTGCATCTCGATGCGCTCGATGAGCGTCTCGAGACCGATCTCGAACTCCTCCTTGGAGTGGTCCTCGCTCAGCGCCTCGCGCAGACGTGCGACGGTGGGGAAGTCGGCGAGGTCGAGCTCGGCGTCCCCCTCGGGGATCTGCGCACCCCCTTCGTCGAGTGGCTGGTCGACGGGAGAGGTCTCGGCGCCCTGGACCACCGACTCGAGCAGGAGGTGCCCGAGGAGGAAGCTGCTGAAGGAGCGGTAGGCGTGCACGGCGCCGCCCTCGGTGAAGCCGTGGCCGATGAGCGTGCGCAGGAAGTCCTCGACGAGGGAGAGGCTGCGCAGCGGCGGGCGCAGCCACGGGGCAGCCGGGTGCCGGGTGGCGACGAGGGGGAAGGCCAGGGGGTGGTCGAGCGCGACCCGACGCACGACGTGGGCGAGGGTCTGCAGGTAGCCCTGCCAGGTCTCGGAGAGCTCGGCGTCGAGGTCCTCCTCGAGGCCCCGGAGCAGCTCGGCGACGACGGCCTCGAGCAGGTCCTCACGGCCGGAGACGTGGCGGTAGAGGGACATCGCCTCGACCCCCAGCGCGCTGCCCAGCGATCGCATCGTCAACTTCTGGGCTCCCTCGGCGTCGATGTAGGCCAGGGCCGACCGCACGACGAGGTCTCGGCTCAGACGAGGCTTCGAGGACCCCTTCGCCGATGCGTCTGCTGCGCTCATGCACCTACCCCTGTCGCTGGCGAGCGGTTGGGTGGTGATCCTACGCGTCCGGGTCGATCGGTCTGCGGTCGGGCCGGGGGCCCCTGATGGTCGGCTTACAGTGTAAGCCAAGCATTGTCAGGGGGGAAGCGACGCCTCGCTGACTCATCTGACCGCGCACTGACCTGGGCTGACGCACTCCTGACCAGACGATGGATCCCCATGGGGTGCAGGGGGATTGGGCTCGCTCCTAGCCTTCGAGCATGCGCCGAGCCCTCATCGCCACCGCCGCCGTCGCCGCGCTCACCGCGGTGGCCCCCACCGCCACGGCCGGGAACGCCCCGGCCCCCGAGCCCACCTCCGGCGCCCGCTCCGCGGGCATCACCGAGCCCGGTCAGGCCTACATGGGCTGGCGCGAGCGAGGCACCCCGCTCAAGGCCAGTCAGCTCGACACGAGCGCCGCGCGCGAGTCCGGGGTCACCGCGACCGTCAACGGCATCGACGTCTCGAACTGGCAGGGCCAGGTCGACTGGGCGGGGCAGTGGGCGGCGGGCAAGCGCTTCGCGTACGTCAAGGCCACGGAGGGCACGAGCTACAAGAGCCCGTCCTTCAACCACCAGTACACCGGCTCCTACACCCAGGGCTTCATCCGCGGCTCGTACCACTTCGCGCTGCCGGACCGCTCGAGCGGCACCGCCCAGGCGGACTGGTTCGTCAACAACGGCGGCGGCTGGTCGGCGGACGGCAAGACCCTCCCCGGTGCGCTCGACATGGAGTGGAACCCCTACGGCGCCACCTGCTTCGGCAAGACGCAGGCCGGCATGGTGACGTGGATCTAGGACTTCGTGAAGCGGTACAAGGCCCGCACCGGCCGCGCGCCGGTCATCTACACGAACACGAACTGGTGGAACCAGTGCGTCGGCCACGACACCCGCTTCGCCGCCGAGGTGCCGCTGTGGATCGCCCGGTACAGCACCGCCGCCGGCACCCTGCCGACCGGCTGGAGCTACTACACCTTCTGGCAGTACTCCGACACCCCCATCGACCAGAACGTCTTCAACGGCAGCCTCGACCGCCTCCGCGCGCTCGCGACCGGCTGACCCCTTCGTCCCCCTTCGCCTCCCCCTGACCGGGTCGAGGTGCCCGCGTGAGTCAGGGCTCGTTTGGGTACCTCGACTCGGCATCCACAGGCGAAGGGGGTACGCCCACGGCGTCCACAGCGTCCCGTCGACCGCCCCATCCGGGCTTGGTCGGCGGGACGCTTCGGCGAGCGTCGCTGGTCGAGGTGCGACTGCCCGCCAGGGCGGGAGCCTCGAGACCACCGGCTGGACATGCAGCGACCCCCGTCGCGCCGGGGCACGAAGGGGGTCGCAGCGGACCGGTCAGGCGATCCAGTCGCTCCAGCCGTGGTGCAGGACGAGCCAGGCGATGAGGCCGTAGCCGGCCTGGCCGGGGTGGACGCCGTCGAGGCTGCTCGCCATGTCGGAGTCCCACTGCTCGTGGCCGGCGAGCGGCGCGAAGACGTCGACGAAGGGGACGCCGCGGCGCTCGCACACGTCGCGCTGCGCCTCGGTGATCTGCGTCAGCTGGGCGTCGACCTCCGCGTCGGCGGCGGGTGCCGGACCGACGACGAAGGGGGCGACCCCCCGGCTCGCGCACTCGTCGAGGATGTTCGCGAGGTTGAGCCGGTGACGCGCGAGCGAGACCCCGGTCTCGGCGTCCGCGCGACCGAAGGACACGACGAGCCGACGGTCGCTCGCGCCCTCCCACCGCAGCGGTGCCTCGGTGAGCCAGCGCTGCGAGACGTCGCCCGAGGTCTGCCCGCCGACCCCGAGGTTGTAGTGGGCGAGGTGGGCCCCGTCGAGGACCGTGCGGCCCATGACGCGACCCACCCAGCCCTGGGCCTTCGGGTCACCGACGCCGGCGACGAAGGAGTCGCCGATGAAGACGACGCTCACGCGCCGCTCTCCGTCGTCTCCGGGCGCGCTCGCGACGGCGGCGCTGGGGGTGAACTGCGGGTCGGTGCTCATGATGTCGCCAACCTACTCGTCGTCCAGCTCGTCGTCGTCGAGCCGCGCCAGCCACGAGGCCAGCCGCTCCACCGGCGTCTCGAACTCCGGGTGGAGGTCGACGAAGGTGCGCAGCTGGTCGCTGACCCACTCCAGGGTGACGGACTCGTCACCCCGGCGTGCGGTCAGCTCCTCGATCCCGCGGTCGGTGAAGTACACGCGGCCCCGATCAGCGGTCGAAGGCGGCCTGCATGAGCGCCGCCTGCTCCGCCGCGTGCTTCTTGGCCGTGCCGGCCGCGGGCGAGGCGCTCGCGGGACGGGCGACGACGCGCAGCGGGCGCTGCTCGCCGTGCTCGGCCAGGGCCTGCGGCAGGTTGAGCGCGAGGAAGGGCCAGCCGCCCATGTTCTGCGGCTCCTCCTGCACGATGACGACCTCGGCGTTCGGGTACTGCGCGAGCGCCTCGGCGAGCTCGGCGCCGGCGAGCGGGTAGAAGCGCTCGAGACGCAGGATCGCCGTCGCGTCGTCGCCGCGCTTCTTGCGCTCGGCCTCGAGGTCGTAGATGACCTTGCCGCTGGCGATGATGACGCGGTCGACCTTCTCGCCCGTGGGGCCGTCACGGTCGGGGAGCACCGGCTGGTAGCTGCCCTGCGTGAAGTCCTCCGGCGCGCTGGCCGCGGCCTTGAGCCGCAGCATCGACTTCGGGGTGAAGACGATGAGCGGACGACGCGGCCGGCTGTAGGCCTGACGACGCAGCAGGTGGAAGTAGCTCGCCGGCGTGGAGGGGTAGGCGACCGTCATGTTGTTCTGCGCGCACAGCGTGAGGAAGCGCTCGATGCGGGCGGACGAGTGGTCCGGCCCCTGGCCCTCGTAGCCGTGGGGGAGCAGGAGCACGACGGAGGAGTTCTGGCCCCACTTCTGCTCCGAGGAGGAGATGAACTCGTCGACGATCGTCGCCGCGCCGTTCCAGAAGTCGCCGAACTGCGCCTCCCAGAGGACGAGGGCGTCGGGCCGCTCGACGGAGTAGCCGTACTCGAAGCCCATCGCCGCGAACTCGGAGAGCAGCGAGTCGTAGACCCAGAAGCGGGCCTGGCCGGCGCCGAGGTAGTTCAGCGGCGTCCACTCCTCCGCGGTGGCCTTGTCGATGAGGACCGCGTGCCGCTGCACGAAGGTGCCGCGGCGGCTGTCCTGACCGGTGAGGCGCACGGGGGTGCCGTCGAGGAGCAGCGAGCCGAAGGCGAGGAGCTCGCCGGTGGCCCAGTCGATGCCGCCCTTGTGCACGCTCTCGGCACGCTTGGCCATGGCCTGCGCGAGCTTCGGGTGCACGGTGAAGTCGCTCGGCGGGTTGGCGAAGATGTCGCCGATCGCGTGGAGGTCGGTCTCGGAGATCGCCGTCTCCGCAGCGGTGCGACGCGGGGCGTCGCTCGACTGCGAGGTCGGGCGCTCGAGACCGGCGTTGTCGTCGACCTCGGAGGAGGAGTCCTCGTCGCGCTCCTGGGCCGCGGGGGTGCCGGCCTTGAGGGCCTCCTTCGTCTCGACGAAGACGCGCTCGAGCTGGGCCTGGTAGTCCTTGAGCGCCGCGGCGGCCTCGTCGGAGGTGATGTCACCGCGACCGATGAGCGACTCGGTGTACAGCTTGCGCACCGAGCGCTTGGACTCGATGAGGTTGTACATGAGCGGCTGCGTCATCGAGGGGTCGTCGCCCTCGTTGTGACCGCGGCGGCGGTAGCAGACCATGTCGATGACGACGTCCTTGTGGAACGCCTGGCGGAAGGCGAAGGCGAGCTCGGCGACGCGCACGCACGCCTCCGGGTCGTCACCGTTGACGTGGAAGATCGGCGCCTGGATCATCCGGGCCACGTCGGTGGAGTACACCGAGGAGCGGCTCGAGGACGGCGCGGTGGTGAAGCCGACCTGGTTGTTGATGACGACGTGGATCGTGCCGCCCGTGCGGTAGCCGCGCAGCTGCGACTGCTGCAGGGTCTCGGCCACGACGCCCTGACCGGCGAAGGCCGCGTCGCCGTGGATGAGGATCGGCAGGACGGGGAAGTCCTCGCCACCGCGGTTGAGCCGGTCCTGCTTGGCACGCACGATGCCCTCGAGCACCGGGTTGACCGCCTCGAGGTGGCTGGGGTTCGCGGCGAGGTAGACCTTGGTCTTCGAGCCGTCGTCGCCGGTGAACTCGCCCTCGGTGCCGAGGTGGTACTTGACGTCGCCGGAGCCCTGGACCGAGCGGGGGTCGAGCTGACCCTCGAACTCGCGGAAGATCTGGCCGTAGCTCTTGCCGGCGATGTTCGCCAGGACGTTGAGGCGCCCGCGGTGCGGCATGCCGATGCCGACCTCGTCGATGCCCTCGGTCGCGGCGTTGGACAGGATGCGGTCGAGCATCGCGATGACGGACTCGCCGCCCTCGAGCGAGAAGCGCTTCTGGCCGACGAACTTCGTCTGCAGGAAGGTCTCGAAGGCCTCCGCGGCGTTGAGCCGGCGCAGGATGCGCAGCTGCTCGTCGCTCGTGGCCCGCTTGTAGCCGACCTCGACGCGGTCCTGGATCCACTTGCGCTGCTCGGGGTCCTGGATGTGCATGTACTCGATGCCGGTGCTGCGGCAGTAGCTGTCGCGCAGGATCCCGAGGATCTTGCGCAGCTTGAGGAAGGACTCGCCGCCGAAGCCGCCGGTGGCGAAGTTGCGCTCGAGGTCCCACAGGGTCAGGCCGTGGCTCGTGATGTCGAGGTCGGCGTGGCGACGCTGCTTGTACTCGAGCGGGTCGATGTCGGCCATGAGGTGGCCGCGCACCCGGTAGGCGTGGATGAGCTCCTGGACGCGGGCGACCTTGTTGATGTCGTCGTCGTGCGTCGCGGAGATGTCCTGGACCCAGCGCACCGGCTCGTAGGGGATGCGCAGGCTCTCGAAGATCTCGTCGTAGAAGCCGTGCTGCCCGAGGAGCAGCTGGTGGATGATCGCGAGGAACTCGCCGGAGCCGGCGCCCTGGATGATCCGGTGGTCGTACGTCGAGGTGAGGGTGAGCAGCTTGCTCACGGCGTTGCGCGCGATCGTCTCGGCGCTCGCCCCCTGCCACTCGGCGGGGTAGTCCAGCGCGCCGACGCCGATGATGGCGCCCTGGCCCTTCATGAGGCGCGGGATGGAGTGGACCGTGCCGATGCCGCCGGGGTTGGTCAGCGAGATCGTCGTGCCCTGGAAGTCCTCGACGGTGAGCTTGTTGTCACGGGCCTTCTTCACGACGACCTCGTAGGCCGCCCAGAACTGGCTGAAGGTCATCGTCTCGGCGCCCTTGACCGAGGGCACGACGAGCGAGCGCGAGCCGTCCGGCTTGGGCAGGTCGATGGCGATGCCGAGGTTGACGTGCGCCGGGTTGACGAGGACCGGCTTGCCCTTCTCGTCGGTCGTGAAGCCGACGTTCATCGACGGCATCTTCGTCAGCGCCTTGACCATCGCGTACCCGATGAGGTGCGTGAAGGAGACCTTGCCGCCGCGGGCGCGGCCGAGGTGGTTGTTGATGACGACGCGGTTGTCGATGAGCAGCTTCGCGGGGACCGCGCGGACCGAGGTCGCGACGGGCACCTCCAGCGAGGCCTCCATGTTGGACACGACGCGGGCAGCGGCGCCGCGAAGGGGGACCGTCTCGTCCTCGCGCTGCGAGGGCGCCTCGACCTTCGGCTTGTCGGGGTCGCGCGGCGTGGGCGCCGTCGCCTCCTTGACGTCGGCGTTCTTCTCGCTCGCCGTCGAGCTCTTCGCGGCAGGGGAGGCCTTGGGCTCGGAGGTGGCCGGCTCGGCCTTCTTCTCCGGGGCCTTGGCTGGTGCCTTGGCCGGAGCCTTCGCGGGTGCCTTGGCCTCCTGGGTCACCGGCGCCTTCGCGGGAGCCTTCGCCTCCTGCGCCGGGGCGGCGGGGGACTGGCCGTTGCCCCCCTTCGCCTCACCCGGTCGGTAGCTCTCGAAGTAGGACCACCACGCCTTGTCGACGAGGTTCTTGTCCTGCTTGTACTGCTCGAAGAGCTCGTCGACGAGCCATTCGTTCGGACCGAAGTCGCTGAGGTTGGTGGGGCCATCAGGCTGGTCGGGCACGGCGGGTACGCCTCTTTCCACAGGTCGCGTCAGGTCAGCCCGCAGCCACGGGCCGCACCCGGCAAGCCTAACGCGAACGCCCCTCCAGGTCGGAGGGGCGTTCGCGCTTGGAGCAGGTCAGCTCAGGTGACGTCCTGGCGCGACGCGCGGAGCACGCCGAGACCGGCGAGGACGACCGCGTACGCGGTGAGCGTCAGGGCCCCGGCCCACCACGAGAGCGGCTCGGCCATGCCCGGTCCGGACATCGTCACGGGGTCGATCATCGCGTTCGTCGCCTGGCTCGGGAAGAACTTCACGACGTGCTCGTTGGCGAAGTCGTTGAAGGACAGCCCGAAGCCGACGAGGGGCTCGACGATCCACGCGGTGCCGATGCCGACGAGCAGCGCGGCGACCATGTTGGGGATGAGGATGCCGACGCCGAGCCCGATGAGCGCCCACAGGGCGAGGGCGAGCAGGCTGAGCGCGAGCGAGCGCAGGATCTCGACGTCGGGGAAGGGCTCGATGCCGCGCATGCTGAGGACGACGGCGCCGACGCTCACCGAGCCGAGGAGGCTGACGAGGCCGTAGCCGATGCCGATGACGACGAGGGCGAGGACCTTGCCGAGCAGGGCCTTCATCCGGCGCGGGGTGGCCAGGAAGGTGCCGGTGATCGTCTTGTGCCGGTACTCCGAGCCGATCTGCATGACACCGATGGTCAGCAGGAGCAGGTAGCCGACGCCGAGACCCGCGGTGTAGACGGTGTTGGCGACCTGGGCGTCGGTGCCGGTCATCGCCGGGGCGCCGGTGCCGGGGTCGTCGATCGTGTAGACGACGGCGAAGAAGCCGGCGAAGACGGCGCCCGCGAGGAAGATGCCGAGGGCCATCGCCCACCACATCCGCGTCGTGCGCAGCTTGAGGATCTCCGAGCGGATGACGCTGATCATTCGTTCGCCCCTTCCTGACCGATGAGAGCGTCCTGCTCCATCGGGGCGTCCTGAGTCGAGTAGTTGCGGCTCGTGCCGTCGGTGAGCGCGAAGAAGAGCGACTCGAGGTCGCCGCTGCGGCTCGTCAGCTCCCACACCGGCAGGCCGGCGCGCAGGGCGACGTCGCCGATGAGGCGCAGGTCGTCGGTCTCGACGACGAGACCGCCGTCGGCGGGCTGCGCGGTGACGTCGGCGATGCGCAGCGCGCCGGCGAGCGCGTCGGCGTCGGAGGTGCGCACGAAGCTCTTCGCCCCGCCCTGCACCTCCTCGAGCGTGCCGGAGCGCACGAGGCGACCGTTGGCGATGATGACGACGTCGTCGGCCGTCTGCTGGACCTCGCCGAGCATGTGGCTGCTGACGAGGACGGTGCGGCCCTCGCTCGCGAGGTGGCGCAGGAAGCCGCGCATCCAGCGGATGCCCTCGGGGTCGAGACCGTTATTGGGCTCGTCGAGGAGGAGCACCTCGGGGTCGCCGATGAGGGCGCCGGCGAGACCGAGGCGCTGGCGCATGCCCATCGAGTAGCCGCCGGCCCGCTTGCGGGCGGCGGCGGGGATGCCGACGAGCTCGAGCAGCTCGTCGACACGGGAGTCGGGGATGCCGGCCGTCGAGGCCATGACCCGCAGGTGGTCGCGGCCGCTGCGGCCGGGGTGGAAGGAGGTCGCCTCGAGCGCCGCCCCGACCGTCGTCAGCGGGCTCGGCAGGTCGCGGTAGCGCGTGCCGCCGATCGTCGCCTGCCCGGCCGAGGGCTCGACGAGACCGAGCAGCATCCGCAGGGTCGTCGTCTTGCCCGCGCCGTTCGGCCCGAGGAAGCCCGTCACCCTCCCTGGTCTGACGTCGAAGCTCACGTCGTCGACGGCGGTGAAGCCCCCGAAACGCTTGGACAGGTTGCGCACCTCGATCGCGGTGCCGCGGTCGGCCATCCTGCTCTCCCTCTGGCGCACACGCGCCGGGTCGTCACTACGGTCTCTCGGTCGAGACCCATCGAACCAGGGCCACCTCACCCCGCACATCCACCCCAGGTCTGAGCCCCCCCTCCCCCCGAGGGATGAGCCGTCTCTGGTCGAGGTGCGAGGAGTCGTTGTTGGTGGAGGTGCGACGAAGAAGTTCTTGGCGGTTGAGGTGCGACGAAGGAGTTCTTGGTGGTTGAGGTGCGACGAAGGAGTTCTTGGTGGTTGAGGTGCGACGAAGGAGTTCTTGGTGGTTGAGGTGCGGGGAAGACCGTTGGTGGTCGAGGTGCGACGGAGGAGCCTCGAGACCACGGACCCTGTGGATGACTCACCGGCCGCGAGGCCGGCTTCTGCTGAGATCAGCCATGCCCCACGTCTACATGCTCCGCTGCGCCGACGGCAGCTACTACGTCGGCAGCACCCGCGACCTGCAGAAGCGTCTGCAGCAGCACGCGACCGGTCTGGGCAGCCGGTACACGAGCTCCCGCATGCCCGTCGAGCTCGTGTGGTCGCAGGAGACCGAGACGATCCCGCAGGCCTACGCCCTCGAGAAGCAGGTCCAGGGTTGGTCGCGAGCCAAGCGCGAGGCGCTGATCGCCGACCAGTGGGACGTCATCGTCGCGAGATCGAGGCGAAGGGGTGGCCGCCCCCCTGGTGGTTGAGGTGCGAAGGCCGCCAAGGCCTGAGCCTCGAAACCGCGCGGCCGTGGTCTCGAGGCTCCTTCGTCGCACCTCGACCAGCGAAGGGGCCTTGGTGGTTGAGGTGCGAAGGCCGCCAGGCCTGAGCCTCGAAACCGCGCAGGGCTGGTCTCGAGGCTCCTCGTCGCACCTCGACCGGCGAAGGGCTCGCCGCACCTCGAAACCGCGCGGGGTGGTCTCGAGGCTCGTCGCTGCGCTCCTCGCACCTCGACCAGCGAAGGGGGTCTTGGTGGTTGAGGTGCGAAGGCCGCCAAGGCCTGAGCCTCGAAACCGCGCGGCCGTGGTCTCGAGGCTCCTTCGTCGCACCTCGACCAGCGAAGGCTCCTGCACCTCGACCAGCAACACCGCTCCTCGCACCTCGGCCTGGGAAGGCTCTCGCACCTCAGCCGGCGAAGGCTCTCGCACCTCGGCCGGCGGTGCGGACCGTAGGATCGCGACATCATGACGCCCTGGTTACTCCTGCTCCTCGGTGTGCTCCTCACGCTCGGCACGGCGCTCTTCGTCGCGGCAGAGTTCTCGCTCGTCGCCCTCGACCGCCCGACGGTCCAGCGGGCCGTCGACGCGGGGGACTCCCGGGCGCAGCCGGTGCTCATCTCCCTTCGCCGCCTCTCCACGCTCCTCGGTGCGTGCCAGGTCGGCATCACGATCACGACCCTCGTCCTCGGCTTCGTCGCCAACCCCGCGATCGGCGCGCTCATCACCCCGCTGCTCGAGGCCGCCGGGCTCGGCCCGCGCGGGGCGGCCAACACCGCGAGCGTCATCGCGCTGCTCCTCGCGACGGGCTTCTCGATGATCGTCGGCGAGATGGTGCCGAAGACCCTCGCGGTCTCCGCCCCGCTCGGCACGGCGAAGGTCGTCGCCACCCCGATGCGCGTCATCGCCACGCTCCTGCGCCCCATGCTCTTCGTGCTCAACGGCTCCGCGAACTGGGTGCTCCACCGCCTGGGGATCGAGCCGCAGGAGGAGCTGTCCGCGGCCCGCAGCCCCGCCGAGCTCGCCTCGCTCGTGCGCACCTCCGTCGAGGCCGGCACGCTCGACTCCGGCACCGCCCGTCTCGTCACGCGCTCCCTCGGCTTCGGCGAGCAGACCGCCGCGGACGTCATGACCCCGCGCAACCGCGCGACCTCGATCGACCGCACCGCGAGCGCCGAGGAGCTCGTCGCGCTCGCCCGCGCGACCGGCCACTCCCGCTTCCCCGTCACCGGCGAGGACTGGGACGACGTCGACGGCGTCGTCCACGTGAAGAAGGCCATCGCCGTGCCCCACGAGAAGCGCGCGGCCGTGCCGATCTCCGCCCTCATGGTCGCGCCGGTCATGGTCCCCGAGACCCTGCGCCTCGACCCGCTGCTCCTCCAGCTGCGCGACGCGGGCCTGCAGTTCGGGGTCGTCGTCGACGAGTACGGCGGCACTGCCGGTGTCGTCACCCTCGAGGACCTCGTCGAGGAGATCGTCGGCGAGGTGAGCGACGAGCACGACCGGAGCCAGACCACCGGCCGTCAGCTGCCCGACGGGTCGTGGACCGTGCCGGGCCTGTGGCGCCCCGACGAGGTGCGCGAGCGCTTCGGCGCCGAGGTGCCCGAGGGGTCGGCGTACGAGACCGTCGGCGGCTGGGTCATGCACGAGCTCGGCCGCGTGCCCTCGGTCGGCGACGTCGCCACCCTCGACGGGTGGCAGGTCACCGTCGTCGACATGGAGGCGCGCCGGGTCGACCGGCTGCGCTTCACCCCGACCTCGACCGACGACCCGGCCACGGACGAAGGGGGTGAGCGCGGGTGATCACCGTGATCATCACCGTCGTCCTGCTGCTGCTCAACGCCTTCTTCGTCGGCGCCGAGTTCGCCGCGATGTCCGCCCGGCGCAGCCAGCTCGAGCCCCTCGCCGACGCAGGGGACAAGCGGGCCGCGCTCGCCGTCGAGGCGCTCCAGCACACCGGCGTCATCCTCGCGACCTGCCAGCTCGGCATCACCGTGTGCTCGGTCCTCCTCGGTGCGATCTCCGAGGCGGCCCTGCACCACGCCCTCGAGCCCGTGATGATCCGCCTCGGCGTGCCCGAGGGGCTCACCGACGCGACCTCGCTCGTCCTGGCGATCCTCGTCGTCGTCTATCTCCACGTCGTCGTCGGCGAGATGGTGCCGAAGAACATCTCGATCTCCGGCCCCGAGCGCGCGGCCCGCTGGCTCGTGCCCCCGCTCGTCGTCGTCATGCGCCTCACCCGCCCGATCATCGCCGGCATGGACTGGCTCTCGAAGGCCATCGTGCGGGCCATGGGCATCGAGCCCAAGGACGAGCTCGCCACCGCCTTCACCGTCGAGGAGGTGCAGACGATCGTCGAGGAGTCGCACCGCGAGGGCCTCGTCGAGACCGACAAGTACGGCCTCGTGGGCGCCGCGCTCGAGTTCTCCGACAAGGACGCCGCCGACGTCGGCATCCCCGTCGCCGACCTCGTCACCGTCCCCGTCGACGCGACGCCCGACGACATCGAGCGGCTCGTCGCCCGGCACGGCTTCTCGCGCTACCCGACGGTTGACGGCTCCGGCGAGCTGAGCGGGTACCTCCACCTCAAGGACGTCCTCTACGCCGACGACGTCCAGCGTTCTCAGCCCGTGCCGGTCAAGCGGGTCCGTCGCCTGGCGACCGTGCAGCGCGCCGACGAGGTCGAGGACGTGCTGCGCACGATGCAGCAGACCGGTGCCCACGTCGCCCGGGTCATCGGCGACGAGGGGGCCACCCTCGGCGTCGTCTTCCTCGAGGACGTCATCGAAGAGCTCGTCGGCGAGGTCACCGACTCCACCCAGCGCTGACCCCCCTTCGCCCCGTCCGGTCTCACTCACCGACGACTCCTGGCGGCCCCTGCGGCGTCCGTGGGAGCCTTCCCGGGCCGCGAGCCAGGTCGTCTGCTCGCGGTGCACCGACGAGGGAGTGACGTGAGCACCACGAGCAGCACCACCTCCGGCGAGCTCGCCGGGGCGTCCGAGAAGAGCGGCTTCGGCACCCGCAAGGCCTTCATCTTCGCCGCCATCGGGTCGGCGGTCGGCCTGGGCAACATCTGGCGCTTCCCGTACGTGGCCTACGAAGGGGGCGGCGGCGCCTTCCTCGTGCCGTACCTCGTCGCGCTGCTGCTCGCCGGCATCCCGATGCTCTTCCTCGACTACGCGATGGGGCACCGCTACCGCGGGTCCGCGCCGCTGGCCTTCCGGCGGATCTCGAAGCGGGGCGAGTGGTTCGGCTGGTGGCAGGTGCTCATCACCGTCGTCATCGGCATCTACTACCCCGCGATCATCGCCTGGGCGATCCGCTACACCGGCTTCTCGGTCGACAAGGCGTGGGGGAGCGACCCCGAGGCCTTCCTCTTCGGCGACTTCCTCCGCGCCGCGGAGACCCCCGGGCCGACACTCGACGTCGTGCCGGGGGTGCTCATCCCGATGGTGGTCGTCTGGGCGGTGACCCTCGGTGTCCTCGCGCTCGGCGTCCAGGCCGGCATCGGGCGGACCGCGGTCATCTTCATCCCCGCGCTCGTCATCGCCTTCGCGATCCTCGTCGTCGTCGCGCTCACGCTGCCGGGCGCGAGCGTCGGGCTCAACGCCCTCTTCAGCCCCGACTGGTCGGCGCTCGCCGAGCCCGGGGTGTGGGTGAGCGCCTTCGGGCAGATCTTCTTCAGCCTGTCGGTGGGCTTCGGCATCATGATCACGTACGCGAGCTACGTCGGTCGCAAGACCGATCTCACCGGGTCCGGGGCGGTCGTCGCCTTCTCGAACTCGAGCTTCGAGCTGCTCGCCGGTTTCGGCGTCTTCGCCGTCCTCGGCTTCCTCGCGAGCAGCTCGGGCCAGCCGGTCGACGAGGTCGTCGCGCAGGGCATCGGGCTGGCCTTCGTCGCCTTCCCGGCGATCCTCAACGAGGCGCCCGCGGGCGTGCTCCTCGGCGTGCTCTTCTTCGGCTCGCTCGTCGTCGCCGGGCTCACCTCGCTCATCTCGATCGTCGAGGTCGGCATCAGCGCGATCCGTGACAAGACCGGTGCCGGCCGTGTCGCGGCGACGATGATCATCGGGCTGCCGATGGCCGTCGTCTCCTGCGTGCTGCTCGGCACGACCGGAGGGCTGTACGTGCTCGACACGGTCGACAACTTCATCAACAGCTTCGGCATCTTGCTCGTCGCCGCGCTGTCGATGCTCGCCATCGCGTGGCTGTGGCGCCGGCTGCGCCCGCTCGCCGACCACATGAACGTGCACAGCTCGATCCGGCTCGGCGCCTGGTGGCAGGTGCTCGTCGCCGCGCTCGTGCCCCTCGTCCTCGTCGTCATGCTCGTCCTCGAGCTCTTCGACAACGTCGAGACGCCGTACGAGGGCTACCCGAGCTCGCTGCTGTGGACCTTCGGGTGGGGCCTCGTCATCGCGCTGCCCGTCATCGCGCTCCTGCTCGCGCGGCTGCCGTGGCAGCGGGGGATCGAGCTCGACGACCCGGGCAGCGACCAGCTCGCCGACGACCACGCCGACCCGACCGGGGGCGCCCGATGACGACGACCGCGATCCTCATGATGCTGCTGGCCATGGGCACGATCTGGGGCGGCCTGGTCGTCTCGGTGACCTGGCTCGTCCGCAGCGACCGCCGGGTCGCCGCCGGCGAGGCGGCACGCGCCGGCGGGACCGGGGCGAGGGCTGCGCGCGGGGAGGGCTGACCCCCTTCGCTGCCACCCAACCCCGCTAGACCCCCGGCTACCACGCCGTACTGGTCGTGATCACGACCACTACGGCGTGGTAGCCCGCGTCGTCGGTGGGTGGGTCGGACCGCCGCGAAGGGGACGACCTGCCAGCGGGCCAGACGTGCTGGCGGGGTCCGTGCCGGGTGACTCCGCCGTTGCCCCGTACGTACGGGGCAGGGCTCTAGTCGCGCGAAGAGGTGGAGGAGCAGCGCCCCAGGCCTGGCGATCTCGTCGCGGCGGGTGCTCGGTGCCCCGTCGGCGCTCTCGCTGCGTTCGAGGCGCCTGTTCCTTCTACCGTGGGCGCTGCGCGCCGCCCGCGGAGCGGGCTGCAGGTGGTGCCCCCGTCGGCCGTCTCACGTCGTTCGACGACCTGTTGCTTCTGCCGTGGGCCCCACGGGACGAGCTCCGCTCGACCCGGTGGTGCCCCCGGCAGGATTCGAACCTGCGGCCCCTGGTACCGGAAACCAGTGCTCTATCCCCTGAGCTACGGAGGCGTGCGCCCGACGGTGCGGGCGCCGGTGCAGGTTAGCACCGCGCGGGCCGGGGCCTCGCATCCGCACCACCGGGGCACCCGGCCGTGCTGGACACCCGCCCGGGCCCCGCGCCACGGCTCCTAGACTCCTGCGGGTGACCCCCGAAGAGCTCGCCACCGCGATCCGTCATGCCTTGACCGCTGCCGTCGACGCCGGTGACCTCGCCGTCGAGGTCCCCGACGTCGTGCGCGTCGAGCGACCCAAGGCCAAGGGCCACGGCGACTGGAGCACCAACGTCGCGATGCAGCTGGCGAAGGGGGCCGGTCGGCCCCCGCGCGACGTCGCGACCGTCATCGCCGACCACCTCGGCCGCGCGGACGGCGTCGCCGAGGTCGAGGTCGCCGGTCCCGGCTTCCTCAACATCACCCTCGACGCCGCGAGCGCCGGCGAGCTGGCCCGCACCGTCGTCGAGGCCGGTGACACCTTCGGCCACGGCACGAGCGAGTCCGGGCGCACGATCAACCTCGAGTTCATCTCGGCCAACCCGACCGGCCCGCTGCACATCGGCCACACCCGCTGGGCCGCGCTCGGCGACGCGATGCGCCGGCTGCTCCAGGCCACCGGCGCCGACGTCACGGCCGAGTACTACATCAACGACGCGGGCGCGCAGATGGACAAGTTCGGCGCCTCCGTCCTCGCGAGCATGCGCGGCGAGCCCACCCCGGAGGGCGGCTACCCCGGCGCCTACGTCGACGACCTCGCCGCGACCGTGCGCGAGCAGCGCCCCGACGCCGCCGACCTGCCCGACGGCGAAGCCCTGCCGCTCGTGCGCTCGCTGGCCTACCAGGCCCAGCTGGGCGACATCCAGCAGACCCTCTCCGACTTCGGCGTGCACTTCGACGTGTGGTTCTCCGAGGCCGAGCTGCACGACGGCGGCGCCGTCGACGGCGCGGTCGCCCGGCTGCGCGAGCAGGGCCACGTCTACGACGAGGGCGGCGCCGTCTGGCTGCGCACCACCGACTTCGGCGACGACAAGGACCGCGTCCTCATCCGCGCCGACGGCATCCCGACGTACTTCGCCGCCGACGCCGCGTACTACCTGAGCAAGAAGGACCGCGGCTACGACGAGAAGATCTACCTCCTCGGCGCAGACCACCACGGCTACATCGGCCGGCTCAAGGCCATCGCGGCGTGCGCGGGCGACGACCCGCAGCACAACATCGAGGTCAAGATCGGCCAGCTGGTCAACCTCGGCGGCGCGAAGCTGTCCAAGCGCGCCGGCAACATCATCGAGCTGCGCGACCTCGTGTCGTGGATCGGCGCCGACGCCGTGCGCTACAACCTCGAGCGCTACCCGGCCGACAGCCCCCTCTCGCTCGACGGCGAGGAGCTGCGCAAGCAGACCAACGACAACCCGGTCTTCTACGTCCAGTACGCCCACGCCCGCACGGCCAACGTCACGCGCCTGGCGATCGAGGACGGCGTGCTGCGCGAGGAGGGCTTCGCCCCCGAGCTGCTCGTCGACCCGACCGAGGCCGCGCTCCTGGCGATCATCGGCGACTTCCCCCGCGTCGTCGCCCAGGCGGCCGAGCTGCTCGAGCCGCACCGCGTCTCGCGCTACCTCGAGGACCTCGCCACCCGCTACCACAAGTGGTACGACACCTGCCGCGTGCGCCCCCTTCGCGACGAGGAGGTCACCGACACCCACCGCACCCGGCTGTGGCTCAACGACGCCACCCGCCAGGTGCTCGCCAACGGCCTGACCCTGCTCGGGGTCTCCGCACCGGACCGGATGTGACCTCATGGCTCTGAACATGCGCGCCCACGAGGCCGGCGCCCTCCACGCCGAGGGCTACGGCGCCGCCCCGCACTGGCTGCCCTACCCCAACGACGTCATGGAGCTGCTCCCGCAGCTGTGGTCGAAGGGGGTCACCCGCGGTGACGACGGCGTCCTCGCCGTCGCGGGGGTGCCCGTCACGCAGATCGCCCGCGACTTCGGCACGGCGGCCTACGTCGTCGACGAGGACGACTTCCGCGCCCGGGCCCGCGCCTTCGCCGACGACTTCACCCGCCCCTTCGTCGCCGTCTGCGGCGGGGCCGACGTCTACTACGCGGGCAAGGCCTTCCTGTGCTCCGCCGTCGCGCGGTGGGTCATGGAGGAGGGGCTGAGCCTCGACGTGTGCAGCGGCGGCGAGCTCGCCGTCGCCCAGCGCGTCGGCTTCCCGCCCGAGCGGCTCGCGCTGCACGGCAACAACAAGAGCCTCGCCGAGATCCGTCAGGCCCTGTCCTACGGCGTCGGGCGCATCGTCCTGGACTCCCTCGAGGAGGTCGAGCGGGTCGCGCAGGTCGCTACCGAGCTCGGCGTCGTCGCCCCCGTCATGGTGCGCGTCACCGTCGGCGTCGAGGCGCACACCCACGAGTTCATCGCCACGGCCCACGAGGACCAGAAGTTCGGCTTCTCCCTCGCCTCCGGCTCCGCCGCCGAGGCGATCGAGGCCGTCCTCGCGCACGACGGCGTGCTCGACCTGCGCGGTGTGCACAGCCACATCGGCAGCCAGATCTTCGACGTCTCCGGCTTCGAGATCGCCGCCCGCCGCCTCGTCGGGCTGCACGTCGCCGTCCTGCAGGAGCACGGGCTGCACATGCCCGAGATGGACCTCGGCGGCGGCTACGGCATCGCCTACACCTCCGAGCACGACCCGATGACCCCCGCGCACCTCGGCGCCGACATGGCGGCCGTCTGCGACCGCGAGATGCGCGTGCTCGACGAGCTCGTCGAGGGCGACGCCCCCGCGCCGCGCCCGCGCATCTCCATCGAGCCCGGCCGCGCCATCGCCGGCCCGAGCACCCTCTCGCTGTACGAGGTCGGCACCGTCAAGCAGGTGCAGGTCACCGGCGACGCCGTGCGCACCTACGTCAGCGTCGACGGCGGCATGAGCGACAACGTGCGCACCGCCCTCTACGGCGCCGACTACTCGTGCACGCTCGCCGGCCGCAGCTCCGAGGCCGCGCCCGCCGTGACCCGTGTCGTCGGCCGCCACTGCGAGAGCGGTGACATCGTCGTCATGGACGAGTACCTGCCGGCCGACGTCGGCCCCGGCGACCTGCTCGCGGTGCCCGGCACCGGCGCGTACTGCCGCAGCCTGTCGAGCCAGTACAACCACACCCCTCGTCCGCCGGTGATCGCGGTGCGGGACGGCCGGGCACGGGTGATCGTGCGTCGCGAGACTGTCGAGGACATCCTCGCGCTGGACGTCGACGAGTGATGGACCAAGGAGGAGCTGGCATGGACAGCGACAAGACCCCGATCCGGGTCGCCCTGCTCGGGTGCGGCACCGTGGGCGGCGCCGTGGCCCAGAAGCTCACCGGCAACGCCGCCGAGCTGGCGGCCCGCGTCGGACGCCCGATCGAGCTCGTCGGCATCGCCGTGCGGCGCGCCGGGCGCGACCGCAGCGAGCTCGGGCTCGACCCCGCGCTCTTCACCACCGACGCCGAGGGCCTGGTGACCCGCGCCGACATCGTCGTCGAGGTCATCGGCGGCATCGACCCCGCCCGCGGGCTCATCCTGCGCGCGATGGAGCACGGCGCGAGCGTCGTCACCGCCAACAAGGCGCTCCTCGCCGAGGACGGCCCGACGCTCTACGCCGCCGCCGACGCGGCCGGCGTCGACCTGTACTACGAGGCCGCCGTCGCCGGCGCGATCCCGATCCTGCGGCCGATCCACGAGTCGCTCGCCGGCGACGACGTGCGCCGCGTCATCGGCATCGTCAACGGCACGACGAACTTCGTCCTCGACGCGATGGACACCACCGGCGCGGGCTTCGGCGAGACCGTCGAGCGTGCCCAGGCCCTCGGCTACGCCGAGGCCGACCCGACCGCCGACGTCGAGGGCTTCGACGCCGCGGCGAAGGCCGCGATCCTCGCCTCCCTCGCCTTCCACACCCGTGTCTCGAGCGCCGACGTCTACCGCGAGGGCATCACCGAGGTCACCGCGAGCGACATCCGCGCCGCCCGCGAGATGGGCTGCGTCGTCAAGCTCCTCGCCATCTGCGAGCGCACGAGCGACGACGGCGGCACCGAGGGCATCTCGGTGCGCGTGCACCCGGCGATGATCCCGCGCACGCACCCGCTCGCCGCCGTCCGAGAGGCGTACAACGCCGTCTTCGTCGGCGCCGACGCCGCGGGCGAGCTGATGTTCTACGGCCAGGGCGCCGGTGGCGACCCGACGGCCAGCGCGGTCCTCGGCGACGTCGTCGCCGTCGCCCGCCACCACGTCTCCGGCGGCCGCGGCCCGGGCGAGATCGCCTACGCCGACCTGCCGGTCCTGCCCATGGGCAGCGCCCTCACGCGCTACCACATCAGCCTCGACGTGGCCGACCGCCCGGGCGTGCTCGCCGTGGTCGCCCAGGCCTTCGCCGAGCACGACGTCTCCATCGAGACCGTGCGCCAGCAGGTCGTCGTCGACGAGGACGGCGAGCCCGGGGGAGAGCCCACCTCTCACGCCCAGCTCATCGTCGTCACCCACATGGCGCCCGACGCCGCGCTCGCCGCGACCGTCGACGCCCTCGCCGCCCTCCCCGCTGTCGGCGATGTCACCTCGGTCATGCGGGTCGAAGGGAGCTAGCGCCGTGGCGCACCAGTGGCGCGGGGTCATCCGCGAGTACGCCGACCGTCTGCCCATGCTCACGGGGGCGCCGGTCGTCACCCTGCACGAGGGCGGCACCCCGCTCATCGAGGCCGAGCAGCTCTCGGAGCGCGTCGGCGCCCGCGTGCTCGTCAAGTACGAGGGGCTCAACCCCACCGGCTCCTTCAAGGACCGCGGCATGACGACCGCGATGTCCATGGCGGCGAAGTCCGGCGCGAAGGCCGTCATCTGCGCCTCGACCGGCAACACGAGCGCCTCCGCGGCCGCCTACGCGACGAAGGCCGGCATGACGTGCGCCGTCCTCGTGCCCGAGGGCAAGATCGCCATGGGCAAGCTGAGCCAGGCCATCGCGCACGGCGCGACGCTGCTCCAGGTCGACGGCAACTTCGACGGCTGCCTCGACGTCGCGCGCAAGCTCGCCGAGACCTACCCCGTCGAGCTCGTCAACTCCGTCAACCCCGCGCGCATCGAGGGCCAGAAGACCGCGTCCTTCGAGATCGTCGACGCGCTCGGCGACGCCCCGGACATCCACGTCCTGCCCGTCGGCAACGCCGGCAACATCACCGCGTACTGGCGCGGCTACCGCGAGTACGCCGAGCCCACCGAGGGCGTCTCCGGCGAGCTCGCCCCCGTCGCGACGCGCACCCCGGCCATGTGGGGCTTCCAGGCCGCCGGCGCGGCCCCGCTCGTCCACGGCCACCCCGTCGACGACCCGGAGACCATCGCGACGGCGATCCGCATCGGCAACCCCGCGTCGTGGCACCAGGCCGTGCAGGCCCGCGACGACAGCGGCGGTCTCATCGACTCCGTCACCGACGCCGAGATCCTCCAGGCCCACCGGCTGCTGTCCTCGACCGAGGGCATCTTCGTCGAGCCCGCGAGCGCGGCGAGCGTCGCCGGCCTGCTCAAGCAGCACGCCGCCGGCGCCGTCCCGTCGGGCGCGACGATCGTGTGCACCGTCACCGGCCACGGTCTCAAGGACCCGCAGTGGGCCCTGCGCACCGCTGACGGCGACGAGGTCGAGCCGGTCCGGGTGACCGCGGAGGCCTTCGAGGTCGCGCGCGCGCTCGGTCTCGACGGGTGAGCACCCCCGCGATGAGCACCGTGGGGACGAGCACCGCCGACGTCGCGGCCGCCGCGTGGCGTGAGCCGCGGGCCGGCGCGAGCGTCACCGTCCGCGTGCCCGCGTCGAGCGCCAACCTCGGCCCGGGCTTCGACAGCGTCGGCATCGCGCTCGGCGTCTGGGACGAGTGCACGGTCACCGTCACCGAGCAGCCCGGTGTCGTCGTCGAGGTGAGCGGCGAAGGGGAGGGGGCCGTCCCCCTCGACGCGTCGCACCTCGTCGTGCGCAGCCTCGCGGCGACGACCGCGCACCTCGGTCTGCCGACCCCGGCCGGCCTGCACCTGCGCTGCGCCAACGCCGTGCCGCACAGCCGCGGGCTCGGCTCCTCCGCCACCGCCATCGTCACCGGCGCCCTCGCGGCCGCCGCCCTGTGCTGCCCGCAGGCCACCCCCTTCGACGACGCGGCGGACCCCGACGTCCGCTCGCGGCTGCTCGACGTCGTCAACCAGGTCGCGAGCACCCTCGAGGGCCACCCCGACAACGCCTCCGCGAGCGTCTACGGGGGAGCGACGGTATCGGTGATGACGCCCGGTGACGCCGGGCCGATCACCGCGACGACGCGGCTGCCCCTGCACGACGACGTCGCCGTCCTCGTGTGCGTGCCGAGCACCCGGCTGAGCACGGCGCTCGCGCGCAGCGTGCTGCCGGAGTCGGTCTCGCTGTCGACCGCCGCGCAGAGCACCGCCCGCGGGGCCCTGCTCGTCCACGCGCTGACCAACGACCCGTCCGCGCTCATGGCGGGCACGGTCGACGTGCTCCACCAGGAGCACCGCCGCGCGAGCTATCCCGCGGCGATGTCGCTCGTCGACGAGCTGCGCGCGCACGGCCACGCCGGCGTCATCTCCGGGGCCGGACCGTCGGTCCTCGTGCTCACGACGAGCACCCGGGTCGAGCAGGCCCGCGTCGTCGCGCAGAGCACGCCCGGCTGGCGTGTGCTGTCCCCAGATGTGCCGGATGACGGGTGCGCCGTCGTCACGGTGATACATTGAGGACAGCTCCACGAGCCCCGGCGCCTCCCGTGCGCTGAGCTGGGCGGAGCCTCTCACCACCAGCAGGTTCGCCCGGTCCTCGGGCGCGCAGCGGTGGCACTCCTTGAGACCCCGCACTTGACGGGGCGCACCTGGCCTGCCCCTGAGCAGGCACGAGCGAGGGGAAAGGATCCTTCGTGACCGACACCATCACCGGCGAGCCCGGCGCCACCGCCGAGCAGCCCCCGCGCCGATCCGGCGCCCTGAGCGCGATGCGCCTGGCCCAGCTCCAGCAGCTCGCGAGCAGCATGGGCATCTCCGGCACCGCGAAGATGCGCAAGAGCGACCTCGTCGCCGCCATCAAGACCAAGCAGTCCGGCTCCGGCTCGGCCCCCCAGGCCCCCGCGGCCGAGCAGGGCGAGACCCCCGCCGAGGCGAAGGGGGAGCGCGCCGAGCCGCGCCGCCGCCGCGCCGAGCGCCCCGAGGGCTCCGGCCAGGGCGGCGACAGCGCCCCCCAGGCCCGCGACGAGCAGCCCGCCCGCGAGGAGCAGGCCCGCGAGCGTGCGCAGGGCGAGGACTCCCGCGGCGGCCGCGAGCAGCGCGAGAGCCGTCGCGACGACAGCCAGCAGGGCGAGCAGCGCGAGCAGCGCCGTGACCGTCAGCAGGGCGACCGCCAGCAGGGCGACCGCAACGAGTCCCGCGGCGACCGCCAGCAGGGCGGCAACGAGTCCCGCGGCGAGCGTCAGCAGGGCGACCGCCAGCAGGGCGGCAACGACTCCCGCGGCGAGCGTCGTGACGAGCGTCGTGACGACCGCCAGGGCAGCCGCGACCAGGGCGGCGCGCAGGGCAACCGCGACCGTCAGCAGGGCAGCAACGGCCCCCGTGACGACGACGAGGAGGGTGGCCGCCGCCGTCGCAACCGCGGTCGCAACCGCGGTCGCGACAAGCGCCGCGGCGGTGCCGGTGGCGGTCAGGACCAGGAGGAGGTGCAGGTCCACGACGACGACGTGCTCGTCCCGGCGGCCGGCATCCTCGACGTCCTCGACAACTACGCCTTCGTGCGCACGAGCGGGTACCTGCCCGGCAGCAACGACGTCTACGTCCCGCTCGGCATGGTCAAGCGCCACGGCCTGCGCAAGGGCGACGCCGTGACCGGCAAGGTGCGCACGAGCACCGACGGCGAGGGCATGCACACGGTCGGCGGCAAGAACAACCGCCAGAAGTACAACCCGCTCGTCAGCCTCGACACCGTCAACGGCATGACGCCCGACGACGCCCGTCGTCGTCCGGAGTTCGGCAAGCTCACGCCGCTCTACCCGCAGGAGCGCCTGCGCCTCGAGACCGAGCACAACGTCCTCACGACGCGGATGATCGACCTCGTCGCCCCCATCGGCAAGGGCCAGCGCGGGCTCATCGTCGCCCCGGCCAAGGCCGGCAAGACGATGGTGATGCAGTCCATCGCCAACGCGATCACGACGAACAACCCCGAGTGCCACCTCATGGTCGTCCTCGTCGACGAGCGTCCCGAAGAGGTCACCGACATGCAGCGGGCCGTCAAGGGCGAGGTCATCTCCTCGACCTTCGACCGCCCGGCCGACGACCACACGACGGTCGCCGAGCTGGCCATCGAGCGGGCCAAGCGCCTCGTCGAGATGGGTCACGACGTCGTCGTGCTGCTCGACTCGATCACCAAGCTCGGCCGCGCCTACAACCTCGCGGCCCCCGCGAGCGGGCGCATCCTCTCCGGTGGTGTCGACTCGGCCGCGCTCTACCCGCCGAAGAAGTTCTTCGGCGCCGCGCGCAACATCGAGGACGGCGGCTCGCTGACGATCCTCGCGACGGCGCTCGTCGAGACCGGCTCGCGCATGGACGAGGTGATCTTCGAGGAGTTCAAGGGCACCGGCAACATGGAGCTCAAGCTCGACCGTGGGCTGGCCAACCGCCGCATCTTCCCCGCGGTCGACATCAACGCCTCGGGCACCCGGCGCGAGGAGATCCTCCTCGCCCCCGAGGAGCTGAAGATCATGTGGAAGCTGCGCCGTGTCCTCGCGGCCCTCGACCAGCAGCAGGGCGTCGAACTCCTCATCGACCGGCTGAAGAAGACCAAGACGAACTACGAGTTCCTCGTCCAGGTCTCGCAGAACAGCTCGATCAAGATGGACGACGACGAGATGGCCTGACCCGGGCCGACGCGACCCGGGTCTCGCCGGACGAAGGGGGACCGTCACCGCGAGGTGGCGGTCCCCCTTCGCGTCCCGGCGCGTCGTGGGCGGCCGGTCGAGGGCGCACGGTCCGGCAGGTACGATCGCCGCATCCACGGCCCACGCCACACCAGATCTGGGGAGCTCAGCGCATGGCGGAGCAGACGGTCGTCGTCGCCGACGACGACGACGACATCCGGGACCTCGTCGCCTTCAAGCTCGAGAACGCCGGGTACGAGGTGATCTCCGTGGCTGACGGCGACTCCGCCTGGGACCGCGTGCGCGAGGTGCGCCCGACCCTGGCCGTCCTCGACGTCATGATGCCGGGCATGTCGGGTCTGGACGTGCTGCGCGAGATCCGCGCCGACGAGAGCCTGGCCGAGACGAAGGTCATCCTCCTCACCGCCCGCTCGCGCGACGTCGACGTCGACGCGGGCTTCAGCTCCGGGGCCGACGACTACCTCACCAAGCCCTTCAGCCCGCGCGAGCTCGTCCACCGGGTGAGCTCCCTCCTCGCCCGCGGCTGACATGCCCGACCTCGTCGTCAGCGCCTGGGTGCTGCGGCTGTCGCTGTGGATCATGGCCGTCACGGCCGTGCTGCTCGCCGCGACGATCGTCCTCGCCCGGATCCAGCGTCGCCGCAAGGCGGCCCGCGACCGCCGCCAGATCGACCCCATCCGTCGCGACGTCCTCACCATCGCCTCCGGCGACGACGAGGACGGCAGCTCCGCGCAGCGCCTCCTGTCCGTGCCGCTCAGCGGTCTCGAGGCGGTCGACGGCTACCTCGTCTCTCTCCTGTCGAAGGTCCGCGGCGCCCCGGCCCAGCAGCTCGTCGGCCTGCTCCAGCGCCACGGCGTCGTGCGCCGGGCCCGCGACGGTCTCGCCTCGTCCTCCGGCACCCGCCGTGCCCGCTCCGCGTGGGCGATCGGGCTCATGCGCGTCGAGGGGGAGGCCCGCTCCGTCGCGCCCCTGCTCCAGGACAGCGACCGCGGCGCGGCCGTGACCGCCGCCCGCGCGCTCGGCATGCTGCGCGAGGACGTCGCCGCCGGCCCGCTGCTGCGCTCGGTCAAGCCCGCCCGCCGTGGCCGCGGCGCGCTGCCGGCCTGGGTCGTCACCGAGGCCCTCGCCCAGCTCGGCCCGGGCACCGCCGACACCGTCGGCGCCGCGCTGCTCAGCGACGACCCGACGACCCGCGCCGTCGCCGCGCGCGCGATCGGCGTCGCCCAGCACGTCTCGCAGCGCGAGTCCCTGCGCTCGCTGCTCGCCACCGAGGAGGACCAGACCGTGCTCGCCGCCGTCGCCGAGGCCCTGGGCCGCGTGGGCCGACCCGACGACATCCCGTCGCTCGTCGACCTCGCCGCCCCCGGCCACCACCAGACGGTGCGGCTCTCCGCCGTCCGCGCGCTCTCCGAGCTCGGCGGGCGCGCCTCCGTGGCCGCGCTCGGGGACCTGCTCTCCGACGAGGACGCCCGTGTCGGCGAGCTCGCCGCGCAGTCCCTCGTCGACCTCGACGCCCCCGGGATCGCCGCCCTCCACGAGGTCGCCGAGCGCACCTCTGACGAGGACGACGTCACCCGCGCCGCGACGAGCTACGGCATGGCCCTGCTCGAGCTGCGCGCCGGCGCCGGGACCGGTGGTCGTTGATGGACTGGCTCGACCCCCTTCGCCCGGTCGTCGAGACGATCTTCTCCGTCATCGCGCTGCCCGTCCTCGTCTACTTCCTCGTCATCAACACGAGCTATCTCGTGCTCGTCGTCATGTCGAGCCTGGAGTTCCGCCGCTCGATGCGCCAGCTGCCCTATGCAGGCCGTGAGGAGCTCGTGGGCTCCGGTCTCGTGCCCGGTGTCTCCGTCGTCGCCCCGATGCACAACGAGGAGGTGGGAATCCGGGTCGCGGTGCAGTCGATGCTCGCGCTGCACTACCCGCGCCACGAGGTCATCGTCGTCGACGACGGCAGCACCGACGGCGGCTTCGAAGTGCTGCGCGAGACCTTCGACCTCGTCGAGATCCCGCGGCGCATGCCCGACGACATCACCGTGCGCGAGCAGCCGACGTCGGTGCACGTCCCGCGCAACGGCCGGACCCGTCTCACCGTCATCCGCAAGGCCAACTCCGGTCGCTCGGACTCGATGAACGTCGGCATCAACTACGCCTCGCAGGACCTCGTCGTCTTCGTCGACTCGGACTCGATCCTCGACCCCGACGCGCTGCTGTCGGTCGTCAAGCCCTTCGCCGACGACCCGGTGCGCATGGTCGCCGCGGGCGGCGTCATCCGCGCGGTCAACGGCTGCCTCGTGCGCGGGGGCCGTGTCACCGAGGTGCGGATGCCGCGGAACTGGTTCGCCCGGATCCAGGTCGTCGAGTACCTGCGCGCATTCCACCTCGGCCGCTCCGGCTGGTCCCGCCTGAAGTCGCTCATCCTCATCAGCGGCGCCTTCGGCATCTTCCGCCGCGACGTGCTCGTCGAGGTCGGCGGGCTCGACCCGAGCAGCATCGGCGAGGACTTCGAGCTCGTGCTGCGGGTGCACAAGCACCTGCGCCGGCAGAAGCGCGACTACCGCGTGCAGTTCATCAACGAGCCGATCTGCTGGACCGAGGTCCCCGAGTCGGCGAAGGTCCTGCGCAAGCAGCGCGCCCGCTGGCACCGCGGGCTGTGGGAGACGCTGTGGGCCTACCGCGGCATGCTCTTCAACCCGCGCTACGGACGGGTCGGCATGATCGCCCTGCCGTACTACTGGCTCTTCGAGCTCATCGCCCCCGCGCTCGAGCTCTTCGGGCTCGTCCTCGTCGTCCCCGGCACGCTGCTCGGGGTCATCGACGTCTCCTACTTCCTGCTCTTCATGGCCGTCGCGTACGTCTACGCCGCGCTCGTGACGCTCGCCGCGATGACCGTCGAGGAGCTGAGCTTCCACAAGTACCCGCGCTGGCGCGACCTGCTGAGCACGCTCGCCGCGGCGGTCGTGGAGAACGTCGGGTACCGGCAGGCCACGGCCGTGTGGCGCATCGAGGGCTGGGTGCAGAGCCTCACCGGTCGCAAGCAGGTGTGGGGCACGATGACCCGCACCGGCTTCGACACCGGTGAGGGCAAGGGCTGATGAGCCCCCGGGACACCGTTGCTCGGGTCCTCGAGCGGCTCGTGCTCCTCCTGTCTGCCGTCATCCTCGCGATCTCGCTGCTGTCAGCAGGGGCAGTGGTGTACATCCGGCACGAGGTGACGACGACCGCGACCCGCTTCACACCTCTCATCGACGCGAGCAGCAGGATCCGTCTCGTCATCACCGATGCGCAGTCCGAGTACCGCGGCTACCTGCTGACCAGAGATCCTCGCTACCTCGACCGCTACCGCGCCGACCGTGCTGAGTTCCGCAAGGAGACCACGGCGTTCCGGGAGATCGCTCCGGGCGAGGTCGGGGGGACTCAGATGGACGCGCTCGTCGAGGCCGGCGAGAAGTGGTTCTCCGCGGTCGACGTCCAGGTCGCTCGAGTGGCCTCGGGGCGACCCGGTCGACTGGCCTCGACGGCCGGGACCTTCGACCAGGTCGAGACGGCCCATGACGAGCTCGTGGCGGAGGTGAGCGCTGCCCGTGAAGACCGACGAGACCGGTATCGGGCAGCGATGAGCATCTCTCTTGTCGCGATCATCCTCGCCAGCCTCGTCGCGCTCAGCACGACCCTGCGCCAGAGCTGGAAGGTGCGGCGCTATCTCACCTCCCCCCTTCGCTCCCTCTACAGCACCGTCGTCAACCACGAGGCCGGCGCCGTCGCCGCTCGCGCCGACACGACCCGCGGTGCCCAGGAGGTCCGGGCCGTCGCGACCGCCTTCAACTCCCTCGCCGAGGTCAACGACTCGATGCGCCGCGAGCGCGAGCGCCAGCTCGACCTCTACCGGCTCACCAGCCGGGTCGTCGGCCAGCTCTCGCGGCGCGACGACGAGACCGACGGGACGTGGGACGACGCCTGCCGCGAGCTCTCGGCCCGGCTCGGCGTCGACGCCACGACGATCTACGAGATCGAGGGCGACGAGATCGTCACCGTCGGCAGCTACCGCTCGCCGTCGGCCGACTTCACCCCGCTGCTCGTCGACATCTCTGTTCCGGCGCTGCGCGAGATGCTCGCGGACGTCCCCGCGCTCTTCGGCCACACGCCGGACGAGATCTTCGCCCTCTTCCCTGACCGGCTGGCCGGCACCGCCGGCCTCCACGGGGTGCGCGCATGGGTGCTGCACCCGCTCGTCGTCTCGGGCGAGGTCGTCGGCATCCTGTCGATCGCCGCGATGCGCGAGCACCACTGGGAGGCCTCGGAGGAGCAGGCCATCCGACGCGTCGCCGAGTACGCCGGGCACGCCCTCGCCGAGCGGCGCGTCGTCGCCGAGCTCTCCGCGCTGGACGCCCAGAAGTCCGACTTCGTCGCGACGACGAGCCACGAGCTGCGCACCCCGCTCACCTCGATCGCCGGCTACCTCGAGCTCATCGAGGACGGCGACTTCGGGCCGCTGCAGCCCCGTCAGGCCCACGCGCTCGAGGTCATCTCGCGCAACGTCTCGCGGCTGCGCCTGCTCATCGACGAGCTGCTCCTGCTCAACCGCCTCGACAGCGGCGCTGCCGGTGCCGAGCGCCGGGTCCTCGACATGCGTCTGCTCGTCACCTCCGTCGGCGAGTCGATGAAGCCTGTCGCCGACGCGGCGGGCGTCGAGCTCGTCGTGAGCACCGGCACCCACTCGCAGCCGGTCGAGGTCGAGCGCGACCAGGTGGAGCGGGCCATCGGCAACCTCACGAGCAACGGCGTGAAGTTCACCCCGCGCGGCGGCCGCGTCGAGCTGCGCATCGAGGCCGACGACGCGTGGGTCCGCGTCATCTGCCGCGACACCGGCATGGGCATCCCCGACGAGGACCAGGCGCACCTCTTCCAGCGCTTCTACCGGGCGAGCAACGCCCGCGAGCAGCAGGTGCAGGGCACCGGCCTGGGCCTCGTCATCGTCGAGACGATCGCGCGCATGCACGGCGGCCGTGTCGTCCTCGAGTCAAGCGTCGGCGTCGGCACGACCGTGACGGTCACCCTGCCTCGGGCGGGGTCGGCTCACGCGTCAGCCGAGCCCGCATCTCCGGGAACTGCGACGGCGTGAAGCCGAGCGCCTCGTACATCGGGGCGCCCTCGGCCGTCGCGTTGAGCGTGACGACCTCGACCCGGGTGGACTGCGTGAACCAGTCGAGGACCCCTTCGACGCAGGCCTGAGAGAGCCCGCGACGCCGGTGGCTCGGGAAGGTCGCGACATTCGTCAGCAGCCCCCCGACGTCACCGCGACGGGTCGGGGAGGGCATGAGGTCGACGACCTGGCCCATGGCGCACGAGACGACGGCGCCCCCGACGTCGGCAACGACGACGGCGACCCCAGCGTCGTCGAGGTGCAGCTGGAGCCACCGGGCGGCGTCGGCGCGCCACCGGGGGTCGTAGAGGTCCTCGTTCGGAGTGCCCATGGCCTCGAACATAAGGATGCGCAGCTCGATGACCGAGCCGATGTCGGCGGCGGTCGCGGCCCGCACGACCGAGCCCTCCACCGGCCCGGGGCGCTCCTCGAGGGCGGGTCGGCGGTCACGGCGCAGCGGTCGTCGGGCCATGCCCGCATGATGCCGCACCGGTCCGAGCGGCCGTCGGGGCGGTCGGGGAATGCCGCGCGGGCGGGCGCGGTTATGGACCACGTCAGATCCTCTGGCAGAATCACCCGTTGGACCGGTTCACGGCTGGCGCCTCGAGCGCAGGACCTGCACCGCACGCATCCCAGATGCGGTGGGCCCGCCGACCCGGATGAGATCCAAGGAGATCACGTGAAGAAGGACATCCACCCCAGCTACGCGGAGACCACGGTCTCCTGCACCTGCGGCAACGAGTTCACGACGCGCAGCACCGCCGACGGCGGCCGCATCCGCGTCGAGGTCTGCAGCGCCTGCCACCCGTTCTACACGGGCAAGCAGAAGCTCATGGACTCCGGTGGCCGCGTCGCCCGCTTCCAGAAGCGTTACGGCCAGACCGCCGCGAAGTAACGCCTCCGACGCGCCGGTCAGCGATCACGCTGGCCGGCGCGTCGTCGTCTCCGCACCCCTGTCGTCCACCTCCCGGAGGTCCCTGCCGTGCTCGACCCGTCGTCCTCTGGGCAGAGCCTCGTCGACGAGCACGCGGCCCTCGAGGCCCAGCTCGGCGACCCGGAGGTCGTCGGCGACCCCGAGCGGCTGCGCGAGATCAACTCGCGCTACGCCCGGCTCGGCCCGGTCGTCGCCGCGCACGCCGAGTGGGTCGGCGCGGGCGAGGACCTCGAGGCCGCCCGTGAGCTCGCGCAGGAGGACCCCTCCTTCGCCGAAGAGCTCCCCGCGCTCGCCGAGCGGCTCGAGCAGGCCGAGGACCGGCTGCGCCGGCTGCTCATCCCGCGCGACCCCGACGACGACCGCGATGTCATCCTCGAGGTCAAGGCGGGCGAAGGGGGAGCCGAGTCGGCCCTCTTCGCCGGTGACCTCCTGCGGATGTACCTCCGCCACGCGGAGAAGCACGGCTGGCGCACCGAGATCCTCGACTCCACCGAGTCCGACCTCGGCGGCTACAAGGACGTGCAGGTCGCGATCAGCTCGCGCGGCACCCCGGCGCCGGGCGAGGCCCCGTGGGCCCGCCTCAAGTATGAAGGGGGGGTCCACCGCGTCCAGCGCGTCCCCGTCACCGAGAGCCAGGGGCGCATCCACACCTCCGCCGCCGGGGTGTGGGTCATGCCCGACGTCGGCGATGTCGTGACGGTCGACATCGCGCCGAACGACCTCAAGATCGACGTGTACCGCTCGAGCGGCCCGGGTGGCCAGAGCGTCAACACGACCGACTCCGCCGTGCGGATCACCCACCTGCCCACCGGCCTGGTCGTCTCGTGCCAGAACGAGAAGTCGCAGCTGCAGAACAAGGAGTCGGCGATGCGCGTGCTGCGCGCCCGGCTGCACCAGCTGGCGGTCGACGAGGCCGCGGCCGAGGCGGCCGACGCCCGGCGCAGCCAGGTGCGCACCGTGGACCGCTCCGAGCGGATCCGCACGTACAACTTCCCGGAGAACCGGATCTCCGACCACCGCACCGGCTTCAAGGCGCACAACCTCGACAGCGTGCTCGACGGCGACCTCGACGCCGTCGTCGACTCCGCGGTCGCGGCCGACGAGGCCGCCCAGCTCGCCGCCCTCGACGGATGAGCCGTCCGCTGCGCGACGTCGTGCGCGCGGCCGAGGCCGAGCTCGCCGCGGCGGGCATCTCCTCCGCCCGCACCGACGCGGTCCTGCTCCTCGCCCACGTCCTCGACGTGGGGCGCGGCGAGGTCGAGCGTCGGCTGCTCCTGGGCTCCGACCTCGACGCCGCCGCGGCCGGGCGTCTCGAGGGGCTCGTCGCCGAGCGCGCCCGCCGGGTGCCGCTGCAGCACCTCACGGGGGCCGCGCCCTTCCGTCACCTCGAGCTCGCGGTCGGCCCCGGGGTCTTCGTGCCCCGGCCCGAGACCGAGCTCGCCGTCGACCTCGTCCTCGCCGAGCTCTCCCGCCGGGAGGGCGAAGGGGGAGGCGCCCCCGTCGTCGTCGACCTGTGCACCGGGTCGGGCGCGCTCGCGCTCGCGGTGGCCGACGAGGCCCCCGGGGCGGAGGTCGTCGCGGTGGAGCTGAGCCCAGAGGCCGTGGCCTGGGCGCGGCACAACGTCGAGCGCACCGGGCTCTCGGTGCGCGTCGTCGAGGGCGACGCGTCCGCCGACCCCCGGTCGATCGAGGAGGTCGCCGACCTCGTCGGCACGGTCGACGTCGTCGTGAGCAACCCGCCGTACATCCCCGACGGTGCCGTGCCGGTCGACCCGGAGGTCGCCGAGCACGACCCTGGCATCGCGCTCTACGGGCGCAGCGCCGACGGGCTCGCCGTGCCGGTCGCCGTCGCCGCGAGCGCGGCCCTGCTGCTGCGCCCCGGCGGGCTGCTCGTCATGGAGCACGCCGACACCCAGGGCGAGAGCCTGCCGCGCGCGATCGCCGCGACCGGGCTGTGGTCAGAGGTCGACGACGTCGATGACCTCACCGGTCGGCCCCGGATGACGCGGGCCCGTCGTCTGCCCTGAGCCGCCCGCAGACGCAGCGAGGCCCCGCCGGCAGGGAGTTCGGCGGGGCTTCGTGCGTCGCGGTCGCGTCAGACGCGAGCGAGGATCCAGATGAGCAGCGCGATGATCGCGAGCACGCCGACGATGGTCCAGATGGTCCCGGAACCACGCATGAAGATCTCCTCTCGATGGGTGACGGGGGCGTCACGTGGCCCGAACCTAGAGGGTCAGCCGCGTCCGTGGGGCGAAGGGGGGAGGGGGCATCTGAGCCACGCCCCATAGGGTGTGCCCCATGAGCCCCGTCGTCGACGCCACCTCGCCGGACAGCCGCGAGGACGCCATCACGACGACCGCTGACGCGGTGCGCGCCGGAGAGGTCGTCGTCATCCCCACCGACACCGTCTACGGCATCGGCTGCGACGCCTTCTCGGCGGAGGCGGTCCAGGCCGTCCTCGACGCCAAGGGTCGCGGTCGCGACATGCCGCCCCCGGTCCTCGTGCCCGACCAACGCACCCTCGACGGCCTGGCCCGCGACGTGCCGGCCTGGGTGCGCGACCTCGTCGAGGCCGAGTGGCCCGGGCCGCTCACCGTCGTCGTGCACGCCCAGCCCTCCCTGCACTGGGACCTTGGAGAGACCCGCGGCACCGTGGCCCTGCGCATGCCCGACGACGAGCTGGCGCTCGCCGTCCTCGCCGAGGTCGGACCGATGGCCGTGACGAGCGCGAACCGCACCGGCGAGCCGCCGGCCCGCACCGCGGTCGAGGCCGCCTCGCAGCTCGGGGCGTCGGTCGCCGTCTACCTCGACGGCGGGCCCCGTCCCAGCGGCGAGCCGTCGACGATCGTCGACTGCACCGGCGACGAGCCGGTCATCCTGCGCAGCGGGGCGCTGCCGGCCTCGCGGGTGCGCCAGGTCTTCGCCGACGCCCAGCCGGCCGAGCCGCCCCCGCCGTCCGCCTCCGTGGACGACACCTCCACGACCCAACTCGACACCAGCGACACCGACAGCGACACCGCAGAGAGCGAAGGACCCACGCGATGACCGACGACACCTTCTACGGCTCCGACTTCGGGGGCCTGCGCGCCTTCGACCCCGAGATCGCCGACGTGCTCCTCTCCGAGCTCGGCCGGATCCGCTCGGGCCTGCAGCTCATCGCCAGCGAGAACCTCTCGAGCCCCGAGGTGCTCACCGCGCTCGGCTCGACGCTGTCGAACAAGTACGCCGAGGGCTACCCCGGCCGGCGCTACTACGGCGGCTGCAGCGAGGTCGACAAGGCCGAGCAGCTCGCCATCGACCGGTGCAAGGCGCTCTTCGACGCCGACCACGCCAACGTCCAGGCGCACTCCGGTGCCAGCGCGAACCAGGCCGTGTACGGCGCCTTCCTCACGCCGGGCGAGAAGATCCTCGCGATGTCGCTGCCCCACGGCGGCCACCTCACGCACGGCACGAAGGTCTCCTTCTCCGGCAAGTGGTTCGACGCCGTCCACTACGGCGTGCACCCCGAGACCGAGGACGTCGACTACGACGAGATGGAGCGCCTGGCCAAGGAGCACCGCCCGAAGGTCATCTGCGCCGGTGGCTCGGCCATCCCGCGTCTCATCGACTTCGAGCGCATCCGCGCCATCGCCGACGAGGTCGGCGCGATCTTCTGGGTCGACGCGGCCCACTTCATCGGTCTCGTGGCGGGCAAGGCGATCCCCAGCCCCGTCCCCTTCGCCGACGTCGTGACCTTCACGACCCACAAGGTCCTGCGCGGCCCCCGCTCCGGTGCCCTCGTCTGCAAGGCCGAGCACGCGGCCGCGCTCGACAAGGCGATCTTCCCGATGATGCAGGGCGGGCCGCAGATGCACACGATCGCGGCCAAGGCCGTGAACTTCAAGGAGTGCGCGAGCCCGGAGTACGCCGACTACACCCGGCGCGTCATCACCAACTCCCAGGCGCTCGCGGCCGGCCTGGCCGAGCGCGGCATCCGCCCGACGACCGGTGGCACCGACACGCACCTCGCACTGCTCGACCTCCAGGGTGTCGGCGTGACGGGCAAGGACGCCGAGGCGCGCGCCGACGCGGCCGGGATCGTGCTCAACAAGAACGCCATCCCCAACGACCCGCAGAAGCCGGGCATCGCCTCGGGCGTGCGCGTCGGCACCCCGTGCGTCACGACCCAGGGCATGGGCGAGGCCGAGATGGCGACCATCGCCGAGCTCATCCACGTCGCCGTCACCCAGGGCGACGCCGACCCCGAGCACGCCGTGAGCCAGCAGGTGCGCGCGGGCGTCGACGAGCTCGTCACCGCCTTCCCCGCCTACCCTCGCTGAGCCGGGCCCGACCGGGCCCGCGGCTGACCACATCACCAGTGACGACGGAGGCGGCGCGTGCGTGAGTACCTGCTCGTCGTCCTCGTGGCGCTGGCGACGACCTACCTGTGCGTGCCCGCCATGCGGGCGATCGCGGTGCGGACCGGGGCGTACACCCCGGTCCGCAGCCGCGACGTGCACACCGTGCCGATCCCGCGGCTCGGGGGAGTGGCGATCCTCATGGGGTACGCCGCCGCGACGCTGCTCGCGTGGCGCCTGCCCTTCCTCTCGCAGGTCTTCGAGACGCGAGAGCTCGTCGGGGTGCTCGCCGCCGGGGCGGTCGTCTGCCTCGTCGGCGCGATCGACGACGTCCGCGACCTCGACCCGGCGACGAAGCTGGGCGGTCAGCTCCTCGCCGCCGGGATCATGGCCTTCTCGGGGGTGCAGTTCTTCTCGTTGCCGCTCGGGGTCGTCACGGTCCTGCCGGCGCCGGTCCTCGTCATCCTGACGATCTTCGTCGTCGTCCTCGCGACGAACGCGGTGAACTTCATCGACGGGCTCGACGGGCTCGCCGCGGGGACGGTCGCGATCGCGGCGGGGTCGTTCTTCGTCTACAGCTACATCATCTCGGCGTCGTACAACCCGCCGAACGTCTTCAGCTCGGCGACCTTCATCTCCGCCGCGATGCTCGGGTGCTGCCTGGGCTTCCTGCCGCACAACTTCTTCCCCGCCCGGCTCTTCATGGGCGACAGCGGGGCGCTCCTGCTGGGGCTGCTCCTCGCGGCCGCGACGATCAGCACGACCGGTGCGGTCAACCCGAGCCAGGTGAGCGACAACCCGGTCGCGGCGACGATCCTGCCGCTGCTCGTGCCGATCGCGATCATGCTGCTGCCGCTGCTCGACGTGCTCTTCGCCGTCGTGCGCCGCACCGCACGGGGCCAGAGCCCCTTCCACCCCGACGCCCAGCACCTGCACCACCGCATGCTGCGGATCGGCCACGGCCACCGCCGCGCGGTGCTCCTGCTGTGGTGGTGGGCCTTCGTCGTCGCCGCCGGCTCGGTGAGCTTCGTCGTCGTCCAGCCCGCTGAGCTCGCGGCGGCCGGGGTCCTCGCCCTGCTCGCCGTCGCCGTCGTCCTCACAGTGTGGCTCCCGCGCTTCTCCCGCCCCGGCCACCGCCCGAAGACCTTCGACCGCCACGGCCGCCGCCTCGACGCCTGACCGCCCCTGGCTGGTCGAGGTGCGAGCGTCAGCGAGCCCCGAGACCCTCGTCGCTGGGTCGAGGTGCGACGAAGGAGCCTCGAGACCACGTCGACTCCATCGCTGGTCGAGGTGCGACGAAGGAGCCTCGAGACCACGTCGCTGCTCGGGAAGTTGGCAGATGCTCGTGCTGCAACCGGCGCGGGCGCCAATTTCTCGGGGGTGGGTGGTCTCGAGGCTCAGGCCTGGCGGCCTTCGCACCTCGACCAGCGAGAGGGCGTTGGCGGTCGAGGTGGGAGCGTCAGCGAGCCCTGAGACGACCCGTGTGCTCGGGAAGTTGGCAGATGCTCGTGCTGCAACCGGCGCGGGCGCCAATTTCTCGGGGGCGGGTGGTCTCGAGGCTCAGGCCTGGCGGCCTTCGCACCTCGACCAGCGAGAGGGCGTTGGCGGTCGAGGTGCGAGCGTCAGCGAGCCTCGAGACCACCGAGTGCTCGAGATGTTGGCGGGTGCTGGTGCTGCAACCGGTGCTGGTGCCAACTTCTCGGGGGAGGCGTGGTGTCGAGGCTTGGGGGTGGGGGGCTTCGTGCCTCGGCCGCCCGAAGGGGTGGGGTGGGCCGCTCGTCGTGCTCGAGTCGCGGGGTCGGAGGCGCTTGTGATAACTTTCACAAGCGCCGACGACGGGCCGTGAGGGCCCGCTCGAGCCTCGACCAGATCCCGTGCCGAAGGACGCCATGACCCCCACGCGCACCACCCGCGGGCCCATCTCGGGCATGCTCCGCGGTGTCGTGGTCGCCGGCGTCGCCGGGTGCGTCGCCGCGCCGGTCATCGGGTGGCTCGCCGCGGGGGAGAGGGCCGGCTGGTCCGCCCTCGCCGGAGCCGCGACTGCCTCCGCCATCATGGTCATTGGCCTGCTCGCGATTCGGCTCATCATGACCGGCGACCCCGGGGCGACGATGGCGGGGGCCCTCGTCGTCTACATCGCCCAGCTCGTCATCCTCATCGCCGTCCTGCTGGCTGTGCGAGACCAGGAATGGCTCCACGGGCCGGCCTTAGCCGCCGCGACCGTCGCCCAGACCGTGCTGCTGCAGGTCGCGCAGATCGCCGGGTACGCACGGGCCCGCCACGAGATCTACCCCCGAGGGGCGCGATGAGCCGCCTTCGCCGCCGACCTGACACACCCCAGCCGCGCCTGGTCACCCGACGCGAAGGTCCGTCTCCCGACGCCCACCGCTGGGCGACCGACCCCGAGAGCCCGAACCCGGCTGCCCAGGCGGACGCGCTCGGCGCCACCGTCCTCGCCTACCTCATCAGCGGACCCCTCCTCTTCGGCGGGATCGGCTGGCTGCTCGACCGGTGGCTCGGGACGTCGCTGATCGTCGCCGTCGGGGCCCTCCTCGGCATGGGGTTGTCGCTCTACGTCATCTGGCTCCGGTACGGTACGTCCCAGGCACCCACGAGCGGCGGCGATACCGCGCTGCCCGGAGCCAAGCCACACAACGAGGAGAACCCGTGATCCTGACTGCGCCCGCGCACATCGCCGCGCTCGCGCCCATGGCCTCCGGCGAGGGAGAGGGTTACCAGACCCCGACGCCGGACATCTTCTGGCAACCACTCTTCGAGGTCGGCGGTCTCACCGTCACCAACCAGATGGCCTGGGCAGCGATCATCACCGCTGCGCTGTCCTTCGGGATGGTGGCGCTGAGCCGCAAGTCCGCGGTCGTCCCGGGCAAGGGCCAGTGGCTCTTCGAGGGCTTCTACAACGTCCCGCGCAACACCGTGGCCCGCGACATGATCGGCACCAAGGAGTTCCGTCGCTTCCTGCCGCTCATCGTCACGCTCTTCACGATGGTGCTCTTCTACAACCTCGCGGGATCCTTCTTCGGCTCGATGATGCCGGTGAACGGCAAGATCGGCTTCCCGATCGCGCTGACGCTCGTCGTCTACGTCGTCTACCACTGGATCGGCATCCGCAAGCACGGACTGGGTGGCTACTTCAAGCACATGATCCCGGAGGGGCTGCCCAAGGCCGTCATCCCGGTGATCTTCCCGCTCGAGCTCATCACCTACTTCATCACCCGGCCGCTGACGCTCGCGCTGCGACTCTTCGGCAACATGTTCGCCGGGCACATGCTCATCTACCTCTTCGTCACCGGCGCCTTCTACTTCCTGCTCGAGGGTGACGCCCTGCTCAAGATCGTCTCGATCCCGACCTTCCTCATGGCCGGCGTGATGCTCCTCTTCGAGATCCTCGTGCAGTTCCTGCAGGCCTTCGTCTTCGTGCTGCTCACGGCGAGCTACATCGCCGGCGCGCTCGCCGACGACCACTGATCTTCTCGGCCCGTGCGGGCCGAGGCCACAACTGAATATCCCCACCCCAGACCTCGCCGCGGCACAACGCCGCAGCGGATCACCCACACGAAAGAGGAAACAATCGTGGATGGCAATCTCTCCGTCATCGGTTACGGCCTGTCGGCCATCGGCCCCGCCATCGCCGTCGGCCTGATCTTCGCCGCCTACATCAACGGCGTCGCCCGTCAGCCCGAGGCCCGTAACCTCCTGCAGCCGATCGCGATCCTCGGCTTCGCCCTCGCCGAGGCGCTCGCCATCTTCGGCCTGGTTCTCGCGTTCGTCTTCAACTGATCCAGCCCGCCTGGGTCTCTTGCCGAGTCGGAACCAGCTACTAGGAGCACCTGTGCACATCACCGCATCCGCGCAGACGGTCGTCGGCCTCGCGGCAGCGTCCGAAGGGGGTTCGTCCCCGCTCTTCCCTCACTGGGAGGAGCTGGTCTTCGGTCTCATCATGTTCGCGATCCTCTTCGCCGTCGTGGCGAAGAAGGTCGTCCCGAACATCGAGAAGGCCTACGAGGAGCGCCACGCCGCCATCGAGGGTGGCATCGCCCAGGCCGAGAACGCCCAGGCCGAGGCCGAGGCGGCCAAGGCCCAGTACGAGGCCCAGCTCGCCGACGCCCGTGCCGAGGCCGCGAAGATCCGCGAGGACGCGCGTGCCGAGGGTGCGAGCATCGTCGCGGAGATGCGTCAGCAGGCTCAGGACGAGGCTGCCCGCATCACCGAGTCCGCTCACAAGCAGATCGACGCGGAGCGCCAGCAGGCGTCGGTGTCGCTGCGTGGCGAGGTCGGCCGGATGTCCACCGACCTCGCGGGTCGCATCGTCGGTCACGAGCTGAGCGACTCCGCGTCGCGCCAGTCGATCATCGACCGCTTCCTCGCCGAGCTCGAGTCCGGTCAGGTCCAGCCCGAGAAGGTCGGCGCGTCCTCGACGCCGACCCAGGGCACGCTCGACGTCGACGGTCAGGGTTCCTGATGCGCGGCAGCTCGCGCGGAGCCGTCCGGCAGGGACGGGCGGCCTTCGACGCCGCCCTGCCCACGGTGGCCGACAAGGCCGTCCTCGCCGACGAGCTCTTCGCGGTCACCGCCCTGCTCGACGACAACGCGACGCTGCGCCGTGCCCTGGCCGACCCCTCTCGCGAGGGCTCGGACAAGGCCGCGCTGGCGCAGCGTCTGCTCGCGGGCAAGGTGTCCGAGGCCGCGTCGAGCATCGTCTCGGCGCTCGTCGCGGGCCGCTGGTCCGAGGAGCGCGACCTGTCCGACACCACCGAGCGGCTGGCCGTCGAGGCCTCGCTCGTCGGCGCCGAGCAGGAGGGCCGGATCGACACGGTGGAGGACGAGCTCTTCCGCTTCGAGCGGGTCGTCGCGGCCAGCCCTGAGCTGCGCGACACCCTGACCAACCGCCAGGGCGACGCCGCCGGCAAGGCAGAGGTCGTCTCGACCCTGCTGCGCGAGAAGGCTGCGCCGGAGAGCGTCCGGCTCGCTCGTCAGGCGGTGCTCGCCCCGCGCGGGCGACGCTTCGACACCGTGCTCGACACCTACCTGCGGTACGCGGCAGCCCGTCGCGAGCAGCTCACCGCGGTCGTCACGACCGCGGCGCCGCTCACGCCGGAGCAGACCGCTCGTCTCGCCTCCGCGCTGCAGCGCATCTACAGCAAGCCGATCCTCGTCCAGCAGCTCATCGAGCCGGACGTCATCGGCGGAATCCGGGTCCAGGTCGGCGACGAGGTCGTCGACGGGACCGTCCTGCGGCGTCTCGACGAGGCCCGCCGCCACCTGGCCGGCGGCTGAGCCCCCTTCGGGCTCGACCGACGCACCCACCACCCCACGCACCACACACCGACCGCCGGCCCACCACAACCGGCACCCGAGGAGAAGAGACAGATGACGGAGCTCTCGATCCGTCCGGAGGAGATCCGGGACGCCCTGGACGGCTACGTCCAGTCCTACAACCCGGGCGCGGCCTCCCGTGAAGAGGTCGGCCGCGTCACCGACGCCGGTGACGGCATCGCCCACGTCGAGGGCCTGCCCTCGGCGATGACCAACGAGCTGCTCGAGTTCGAGGACGGCACCCTCGGCATCGCGCTCAACCTCGACGTCCACGAGATCGGTGTCGTCGTCCTCGGTGACTTCGCGAAGATCGAGGAGGGTCAGGAGGTCAAGCGGACCGGCGAGGTCCTCTCGGTCCCCGTCGGCGACTCCTTCCTCGGGCGCGTCGTCAACCCCCTCGGTCAGCCGATCGACGGCCTCGGCGAGATCGCCAGCGAGGAGCGCCGCGCGCTCGAGCTGCAGGCGCCCACCGTCGTCCAGCGCAAGTCGGTGCACCAGCCGCTGCAGACCGGTCTGAAGTCGGTCGACGCGATGACCCCGATCGGCCGTGGCCAGCGTCAGCTGATCATCGGTGACCGCCAGACCGGCAAGACGACGGTCGCGGTCGACACGATCATCAACCAGAAGCAGTTCTGGGAGACCGGCGACCCGGAGAAGCAGGTCCGCTGCATCTACGTCGCCATCGGCCAGAAGGGCTCGACGATCGCCTCGGTCAAGGGCACCCTCGAGGAGGCCGGCGCGATGGAGTACACGACCATCGTCGCGGCCCCCGCGTCCGACGCCGCCGGCTTCAAGTACCTCGCCCCCTTCACCGGCTCGGCCATCGGCCAGCACTGGATGTACCAGGGCAAGCACGTCCTCATCGTCTTCGACGACCTGTCCAAGCAGGCCGAGGCCTACCGCTCGATGTCGCTGCTGCTGCGCCGCCCGCCGGGTCGCGAGGCCTACCCGGGCGACGTCTTCTACCTGCACTCGCGTCTGCTCGAGCGCTGCGCGAAGCTCTCGGACGACCTCGGTGCGGGCTCGATGACCGGTCTGCCGATCATCGAGACGAAGGCGGGCGACGTCTCGGCGTACATCCCGACCAACGTCATCTCGATCACCGACGGCCAGATCTACCTCCAGGCCGACCTCTTCAACTCCAACGTCCGCCCGGCCATCGACGTGGGTGTCTCCGTCTCCCGCGTCGGCGGTGCCGCGCAGATCAAGGCGATGAAGTCGGTCTCGGGTCGTCTCAAGCTCGACCTCGCCCAGTACCGCGCGCTCGAGGCCTTCGCGATGTTCGCCTCCGACCTCGACCCCGCGAGCAAGCAGCAGCTCGCCCGCGGCGCGCGCCTCGTCGAGCTGCTCAAGCAGAAGCAGGCCGACCCGCTGCCCGTCGAGGAGCAGGTCGTCTCGATCTGGGCCGGCACCACCGGTCAGCTCGACAGCATCCCGGTCGAGGACGTCCAGCGCTTCGAGCGCGAGTTCCTCGACCACCTGCGCCGCACGAAGCAGGAGGTGCTCGACGCCATCCGTGAGACCGGCAAGTTCGAGGACTCCACCGAGTCCGCGCTGCAGTCGGAGATCGACTCCTTCACGTCCGGCTTCCAGCCCACGGGCGACGGCGGTCCGGCGGTCGGCAGCACCGAGGACGGCGACGACGCCCTCGACTCCGACCAGGAGCAGATCGTCCGCCAGAAGCGCTGACCACGAGGTCCGGGCGGGCACCGCCCGCCCGGACCGGTCAGCCGGCCGCACCCGCGGCCACCCCCACAGACATCCCCTTCGCGACAAGACCCAGAGAGGCGGCAACGTATGGGAGCGCAGATCCGGGAGTACCGGCAGCGCATCCGGTCCGTCAGCGCGACCAAGAAGATCACGCGTGCCATGGAGCTCATGGCGGCCTCCCGCGTCGTCAAGGCGCAGCAGGCCGTGCGTGAGTCCACCCCGTACGCCCGCGCGCTGACCCGCGCGGCCTCGGCCGTGGCGACCTTCTCCGACGAGGAGCACGCGCTCACCAGCGAGGCCGAGCAGGTCCGCCGGGCCGCCGTGCTCATCATCTCCGCGGACCGTGGCCTCGCCGGTGGCTACAACGCCAACGTGCTCAAGGAGAGCGAGCGTCTCGTCTCGCGCCTCCAGGACGAGGGCAAGGAGGTCGTCCCCTACCTCGTGGGTCGCCGTGCGGTGAACTTCTACACCTTCCGCAAGCGCGAGTACGCCGCCCAGTGGACCGGCTTCTCCGAGAAGCCGACCTTCGAGGACGCCCGCGAGATCGGCGTCCGCCTCGTCGAGGACTTCGTCAAGGCGACCGAGGGCGAAGGGGGAGTGGACGAGGTCCACGTCGTCTTCACCCGCTTCGTCTCGATGGTCGCGCAGGAGCCCGAGGTCATCCGGCTGCTGCCCCTCGAGGTCGTCGACGGCGTCGAGGAGCCCGAGGACTCGGAGATCTACCCGCTCTACGAGTTCGAGCCGAGCGTGGACGAGCTGCTCGACGCGCTGCTGCCGAAGTACGTCAACGCGCGGATCTTCAACTGCCTCCTCCAGGCGGCTGCCTCCGAGCTCGCGGCCCGCCAGCGCGCGATGAAGTCGGCGACCGACAACGCCGAGGAGCTCATCAAGAAGTACACCCGTCTGGCCAACCAGGCCCGCCAGGCGGAGATCACGCAAGAGATTTCCGAGATCGTCGGCGGCGCCAGCGCCCTCGCCGAGTCCAAGTAAGAAGGACAGGTAATGACTGCCACCATCGAGTCCACCCAGGACACCACCCAGGCCGGCGGTGTCGGCCGAATCTCCCGGATCATCGGCCCCGTCGTCGACGTCGAGTTCCCGGCCGACGCGATGCCCGACCAGTACAACCTGCTCACCAGCGAGATCGCGAGCACCGGTCAGGGCAGCGAGAGCCGCACGATCAACCTCGAGGTCGCCCAGCACATCGGCGACAACATGGTTCGCGCGATCTCCCTGCAGCCCACCGACGGCCTGGTCCGCGGCACCCAGGTGCAGGACACCGGGGGCCCCATCACGGTGCCCGTCGGCGACGTCACGCTCGGCAAGGTCTTCAACACCACCGGCGCGGTGATGAACCTCGCCGAGGGCGAGACCCTCGACGTGCAGGAGCGCTGGGGCATCCACCGCAACGCGCCCTCCTTCGACCAGCTCGAGAGCAAGACCACGATGTTCGAGACGGGCATCAAGGTCATCGACCTGCTCACCCCGTACGTCCAGGGTGGCAAGATCGGCCTCTTCGGCGGTGCGGGCGTCGGCAAGACCGTCCTCATCCAGGAGATGATCGCCCGCGTCGCCCGCGACCACGGTGGTGTCTCCGTCTTCGCCGGTGTCGGCGAGCGCACCCGTGAGGGCAACGACCTCATGGTCGAGATGGAAGAGGCCGGCGTCCTCGGCCAGACCGCGCTGGTCTTCGGCCAGATGGACGAGCCGCCGGGCACGCGCCTGCGCGTCGCCCTGTCGGCGCTGACGATGGCGGAGTACTTCCGCGACGTCCAGAAGCAGGACGTGCTCCTCTTCATCGACAACATCTTCCGCTTCACGCAGGCCGGCTCCGAGGTCTCGACCCTCCTGGGTCGCATGCCCTCCGCCGTGGGCTACCAGCCCACGCTGGCCGACGAGATGGGTGTGCTCCAGGAGCGCATCACCTCGACGCGTGGTCACTCGATCACCTCGATGCAGGCGATCTACGTGCCCGCGGACGACTACACCGACCCGGCCCCGGCGACGACCTTCGCGCACCTCGACGCGACGACCGAGCTCTCCCGTGAGATCGCCTCGCTCGGCATCTACCCGGCCGTGGACCCGCTCACCTCGACGAGCCGGATCCTCGACCGTCGGTACATCACCGGTGACCACTACGACACCGCGGTCCGCGTGAAGTCGATCCTCCAGCGCAACAAGGAGCTGCAGGACATCATCGCGATCCTCGGCATCGACGAGCTCTCCGAGGAGGACAAGATCCTCGTCAACCGGGCTCGCCGGATCCAGCGCTTCCTGTCGCAGAACACCTACGTCGCGAAGCAGTTCACCGGCATCGAGGGCTCGACGGTCCCGCTCTCGGACACCATCGAGGCCTTCACGAAGATCTGCGACGGCGAGTACGACCACGTCGGCGAGCAGGCCTTCTTCATGTGCGGTGGCCTCGACGACGTCGAGCGCCAGTGGGCGGAGATCCAGAAGAACCTCTGACCTCGCAGCACCGGTCAGCCAGAGCCCGTCCCCGACGTCGTCGGGGGTGGGCTCTCGCCGTGCCCGGCGCCAGATAGGATCACGCGCATGAGCATGCCTCCGCCGCCTTCCGGTCAGCCGCACGGATACCCGCAGGGACAGGGGCCCGGCCAGGGCCAGACGCCCGGCCAGGGCTACGGCTCCGCGCCGTCCTACCAGGCTCCCGGCGGTCCCGGCGGCGACGCCTCGCGCAGCCAGTACTACGTCTCGGCCATGGGCCAGGAGTACGGCCCGATGAGCTATCAGGACCTCGCCGGCATGGCGATGTCGGGCCAGCTCAAGGGCGACGCCCCGGTGCGCACCTCGCCGCAGGGCCAGTGGTTCCAGGCCAAGCAGGTGCCCGGGCTCTTCAGCAGCCGCGAGTGGATGACCACCCTGCTCCTGTCGATCTTCGTCGGCGGCTTCGGGGTCGACCGCTTCTACCTCGGGCAGACCGGTCTCGGCGTCCTCAAGCTCCTCACGTGCGGCGGGCTGGGCATCTGGTCCCTCGTCGACGTCATCCTCGTCGCCACCCGCAAGATGGTCGACGCCGACGGACGCCCGCTGCCGTGACCCACGCACCCGTGGGCGGAACGCCCCAGAACCCCCCGGGGCCTCCCGCCCCGCAGGGGCCGGTCCACCTCGCCCGCGGGTACAGCCTGAGCGCGCGCGCCACCGCGATCGCGCTCGGCGCCGTCGGCGCGGTCGGCATCGGCATCGCCGCCCTGTGGCCGGTCGGCGACGTCGACTCGGGCCGGCCCTCGTGCGTCTTCCGCCTCCTCTTCGGCATGCCGTGCCCCGGGTGCGGCATGACCCGCGCGTGGGTCCACGTCGCCCACGGCGACGTGGCGGGGGCCTTCTGGTACAACCCCTTCGGCCTGCTGCTCATGGCGATGGCGGCCTTCGCCGCGCTCTACGTCGTCTACGCCCTCGTGCGTCGCCGACCGCCCGAGCGGATGCTCGGCTGGATCTCGGCCAAGCCTGCGGTCGTGCTCTTCGGGCTGTGGATCGGCTGGTCGGTCTTCCGCGTGTGGAGCATCTCGCAGGGCCACGACACCTGGTCCGTCGTCGTCGCCTGAGACCGGTCGGGCGCACCCACGGGGCGCCGGTACGATAGACCCTGGACAACCCTCCCAACCCCGAAGGACTCCCACGTGAGCGCCCTGAACGTTGAGCTCGTCGCCGCCGACCGCAAGGTCTGGTCCGGCGAGGCCCGCATGGTCCGAGCCCGCAGCATCGACGGCGAGATCGGCATCATGCCGGGTCACACGCCCCTCCTCGGCGTCCTCGTCGAGGGTGACGTCGTCATCACGACCGAGGGCGGTGAGCGCACCGCGAGCGTCGACGGCGGCTTCCTCTCCGTCGACCACGACACGGTGACGATCGTCGCCGAGACCGTCTCCACGACGACTCGTTGATCTGACGACGTCGTGAGCGCGCTCCAGGTCGCCGAGCTGGTCCTGGGTCTCGCGCTGCTCCTCGTCGTCCTCCTCTTCGCAGGACTCGTCCTGCGCCGCCGGGCCATCTCCGGCGGCTACCCCCTGGCGCTCGCCGCGGTCAGCCGCGACGGGCGCCGGTGGCGTCTGGGCCTGCTGCGCCTGGGGCCCCAGACGCTCTCGTGGTACCCCGTCGTCTCGACCCGGCGTCGGCCCGGGCTCGAGTGGGACCGCGCCCACCTCGAGCTGTCGGCCCCCGCCGAGGAGCGCATCACCATCCCGGGTCTCGTCGGCGCGCTGCGTGTCGACGTCGGCGACCACACGACGAGCGAGCCCACGCCCCTCGCCGTCGAGCGCGGCATCTACATGGCCATGCGCTCCTGGCTGGAGTCCTCGCCCCCCGGGCGCGACGTCAACGTCGCCTGACCCGCTCGGGCTCCTGCGACCGGCCGCCGCCGGGCTGCCACAGCACGTCACCGCCGGCCTCGAGGTTGGCCACCCGGGCGAGCACGAAGAGCAGATCCGACAGGCGGTTGAGGTAGGTCACCGCGACGAGGTTGATCCCGCCGCTGCCCCGGCCCTCGCCCGGCTCGGTGCCGTGCTCCTCGACCGCGGCCCAGGCCGAGCGCTCGGCGCGCCGCACGACCGTCGTCGCGACGTGGAGGTGGGCCGAGGCCACGCTGCCGCCGGGCAGGATGAAGGAGCGCAGCGGCTCGAGCCGCTCGAGGTAGGTGTCGCAGTCCGCCTCGAGCTCGTCGACCCACTGCTGCAGGACCCGCAGCGGCGGGTGCTCCGGGTCGGTGGCGAGCGGGGTCGAGAGGTCGGCGCCGCAGTCGAAGAGGTCGTTCTGCACGCGCAGGAGCGTCGCGCGCACGTCCTGCGGCAGCTCGCCCGACGCCAGGGCCACGCCGATCGCGGCGTTCGCCTCGTTGGTGTCGGCGTAGGCGGCCAGGCGCGGGTCGGTCTTGCGCGTGCGGCCGAAGTCGCCGAGCGCCGTCGTGCCGTCGTCGCCGGTGCGCGTGTAGATCTTCGTCAGGTGGACCATGGCGCCATCGTCGCAGAGCCCGGGCCGGTCGACGTCGACGCAGGTGAGCCGGTCGACCTCGACTCATGTGACCGGTGGGTCGTGACCCGATCGTGACGGCGAGGTGCCAACCGATCGGCCTGCTCACGCGTCATAGTTCGTGACAGGCGCCGCGGGGGCGGCGCCGGCAGGGAGCATGATGAGCAGCATCGCCAGCCTCGTCCCGGTCGGGGGCGGCAGCAGCCGTGTCCGGGTGCAGGTCCCGCTCTCGCGCGCGACGGCACCCGACGTGCGCGACGAGCTCGCCAGCCTCATCCGCAGCGGCGAGGGCCCGATCCTGCTCGACATGAGCGCCTCCGGGGTCCTCGACCCCGCCGGGATGGCCACCCTCGTCGCCGCCCACGTCCGCGCGGCCGAGCACGGCCGTCGCCTGCGGGTCGTCGGCGCCGACGAGCGCACCCGCCGCCTCCTGCTGCGAGCCGGCCGACGCCGGATCATCCTCGAGCAGACGGCCGCCGAGCGGCCTGTCGTGCCGGCCCGACGTCGGGCCGCCGCGGTCTGACGAAGCCGGGCTCACCCCCTTCGGTGTGGTGCCTTTCACCGTCGGGAGGTCTGCCCACGCGCGAGCCGCGCCGGTAGTTTCGCGACATGCCTGACGCCACCGACGTGCCCACCCCCGCGGCCGCCCCCGCGCGACCCGAGCGGGACCGGCCGTGGGTGATGCGCACCTACGCCGGCCACTCCTCGGCCGCCGCGTCCAACGCCCTGTACCGGCGCAACCTCGCGAAGGGGCAGACCGGGCTCTCCGTCGCCTTCGACCTGCCGACGCAGACCGGCTACGACCCTGACCACGTCCTCGCCCGCGGTGAGGTGGGCAAGGTCGGGGTGCCGATCTCGCACATCGGCGACATGCGTCAGCTCTTCGAGGAGATCCCCCTGGGGGAGATGAACACCTCGATGACGATCAACGCCGTCGCGATGTACCTCCTCGCTATGTACCAGGTCGCTGCCGAGGAGCAGGCCGAGGCCAGCGGCGAGGACCCGGCCGACGTCGTCGCCCGGCTCGCCGGCACGACGCAGAACGACATCATCAAGGAGTACCTGAGCCGGGGGACCTACGTCTTCCCGCCCGGGCCCTCGATGCGGCTCATCACCGACATGGTCAACTACACGGTCACGACGATCCCGAAGTGGAACCCGATCAACATCTGCAGCTACCACCTGCAGGAGGCGGGGGCCACCCCGGTGCAGGAGATCGCCTACGCGATGAGCACGGCGATCGCCGTGCTCGACGCCGTGCGCGACTCCGGCGTCGTCGCCCCCGAGGACTTCGGCACGGTCGTCGCCCGGATCTCCTTCTTCGTCAACGCCGGGGTGCGCTTCGTCGAGGAGATGTGCAAGATGCGCGCCTTCGTCCAGCTGTGGGACGAGCTGACCCGCGAGCGCTACGGCGTCGAGGACGCCCGGCAGCGCCGCTTCCGCTACGGGGTCCAGGTCAACAGCCTCGGTCTGACCGAGGCCCAGCCGGAGAACAACGTCCAGCGCATCCTGCTCGAGATGCTCGCCGTCACCCTGAGCAAGGACGCGCGCGCGCGGGCGGTGCAGCTGCCCGCGTGGAACGAGGCGCTCGGCCTGCCGCGGCCGTGGGACCAGCAGTGGTCGCTGCGCATGCAGCAGGTGCTCGCCTACGAGACCGACCTGCTCGAGCACGACGACCTCTTCGCCGGCTCGCGCGTCGTCGAGGGCAAGGTCGCCGAGCTCGTCGAGGGGGCGCGTGCCGAGATGGCCCGGGTCGCCGAGCTGGGCGGGGCCGTCGCGGCCGTCGAGTCGGGCTACATGAAGTCGGCCCTCGTCGCCAGCCACGCGCTGCGTCGCCAGCGCATCGAGGACGGCCAGGAGGTCGTCGTCGGGGTCAACCGCTTCGAGAGCACCGAGCCCAACCCCCTGACCGCCGACCTCGACAGCGCGATCCAGACCGTCGACGCCGGGGTCGAGGCCGCGGCCGCCCAGGCCGTGCGCAGCTGGCGCGAGGAGCGTGACGCCGACGCCGAGCGCGGCCCGCGTGCCGCGGCCGCCCTGGAGCGCCTGCGGGCGGCGGCGGGCACGGACGAGAACCTCATGGAGGCCTCGCTCGAGTGCGCCCGCGCCGGCATCACCGTCGGCGAGTGGGCCCAGGCCCTGCGCGACGTCTTCGGCGAGTTCCGCGCGCCGACAGGTGTGTCCGGGTCCGTCGGCGCGGCCGACGGCGGCAGCGCCGAGCTCGTCGCGGTGCGCGAGGCGGTGCGGGGCACCGAGGCCGAGCTCGGCGAGCGGCTGCGCATCCTCGTCGGCAAGCCCGGTCTCGACGGCCACTCCAACGGCGCCGAGCAGATCGCGGTGCGCGCCCGCGACGCCGGCTTCGAGGTCATCTACCAGGGCATCCGGCTCACGCCCGAGCAGATCGTCTCGGCGGCGGTCGCCGAGGACGTCCACCTCGTCGGCATCTCGATCCTCTCGGGCTCGCACATGGAGCTCGTCCCCGACGTCCTCGACGGTCTGCGAGACGCCGGCGCGGGCGACATCCCCGTCATCGTCGGCGGCATCATCCCCGAGTCCGACGCGGCCGCGCTCAAGGCCCTCGGCGTCGCCGAGGTCTTCACCCCCAAGGACTTCGGGCTCAACGAGATCATGGCCCGCTTCGTCGAGGTGATCCGCACCTCGCGCGAGCTGCCGGCGGGGCAGGCCCAGCCGGTCTGAGACCAGACGGGCGAAGGGGGGAGGCGGGCGCCTCCCCCTTCGTGCGTCTGCGGACCGGCTCAGCCGTCGATCGTCGACATGTCGCCGTAGCGGTCGCCGGCGACGGCGTCGCGCGGCACGGCGCGCTCGAGCGCCTGCAGGTCGTCCTCGGTGAGCTCGACGGCGGTGGCCGCGAGGTTCTCCTCGAGGTAGCGCACCCGCTTCGTGCCGGGGATGGGGGCGACGTCGTCGCCCTGCGCGAGGACCCAGGCGAGGGCGAGCTGGCCGGGGGTGCACCCCTTCGCCTGCGCGATCTCGCGGACCCGCTCGACGAGGGCGAGGTTGGTCTCGCGCGCCTCGCCCTGGAAGCGCGGGAAGTACGCGCTCGTGCGGCTGTCGCCCTGGCCGGGCTCGGGCAGGGCGCCGGTGAGCATCCCGCGGCCGAGCGGCGAGTACGGCACGAGACCGATGCCGAGCTCGCGCAGGGTCGACAGGATCTCGTCCTCTAGATCGCGGGTGAAGAGCGAGTACTCGGTCTGCAGGGCGGTGACGGGGTGGGTCGCGTGCGCCCGGCGGATGGTCTCGGGCGAGGCCTCGGACAGGCCGATGCGGCGCACCTTGCCGGCCGCGACGAGCTCGGCCATCGCGCCGACGGTCTCCTCGATCGGCACGGTGGGGTCGACGCGGTGCTGGTAGTAGAGGTCGATGTGGTCGACACCGAGCCGCTCGAGGCTGGCGTCGCACGCCTGGCGCACGTAGCCGGGGGAGCCGTCGATGCCCAGGCGCGCGCCGTCCTCGCCGCGCTTGTTGCCGAACTTCGTCGCGAGGACGACCTCGTCGCGGCGCCCGGCGAGGGCGCGCCCGACGAGACGCTCGTTGGTGAAGGGCCCGTACATGTCGGCGGTGTCGAAGAAGGTGACGCCGAGGTCGAGCGCGCGGTGGATCGTCTCGATGCCGCCCTGCTCGTCGGGGGTGCCGTAGAACTCGCTCATGCCCATGCACCCGAGACCGAGGGCGGAGACCTCGAGGTCGGTGCCGTGGGCGGCCGAGCCGAGGGTGCGGCGGGCCAGGAGAGCGGTGGGGGTGTGCTCTGTGGTCATCCCCCTACGGTGCTCCCGTCCACCCGGTCGGCGTCAAGGGTGCGTCGAGGGTGGGGCGGGTGGGCTGGGCGGCTCCGCGGTCTCGACGCGACGGCACCCGGGCACCGCCGCGCCCCGCCGTCCCGGGTGGGGGACGACGGGGCGCGAGGGCTCGGGTCAGGCGCCGAGGGCCTTGGTGATCTCCCGGTTGAAGGCCGGCAGGTCGTCGGGGTTGCGACTCGAGATGAGGTTGCCGTCGACGACGACCTCCTCGTCGACCCACTGGCCACCGGCGTTGGTGATGTCGGTGCGCAGGCTCGGCCACGACGTGATGCGGCGGCCCTCGAGCACACCGGCCTCGACGAGGGTCCACGGGCCGTGGCAGATGACGGCGACGGGCTTGCCCGAGGTGACGAAGTCGCGGATGAAGCCCACGGCCGCCTCCTCGGTGCGCAGCGCGTCGGGGTTGGCGACGCCGCCGGGCAGGACGAGCGCGTCGAAGTCGTCGACCGAGACCGCGTCGAAGGTCTGGTCGACGGGGAAGGTGTCGGCCGCCGTGAGGTGGTTGAAACCCTGGACCTCACCGGACTCGACGGAGACGAGCACCGGCTGTGCGCCGGCGTCCTTGACGGCCTGCCACGGCTCGGTGAGCTCGACCTGCTCGATGCCCTCGGCGGCGACCGCGAAGGCCACCTTCTTCTGGTCAGCCATGTCGGCTCCTTCTTCGCTGGACGATCAGGGGGTCTTGTCACTGTAGGCAGACGAAGGGGGCTCGTAGGGTGCGGAGATGGCGCTCTTCTGCCCGGCGACGGTGCTCCTCGCGACGTGGGCCGCCGGCGACGTCGCGACGGTGTCCGCCCAGGTCAGCGGCGAGCGCGTCGCGGTGGTGCTCCACGGCCCGGCGGTCGACGGCGCGACGGCGGCCCGGCTCGCCGAGGCTCTCGGCGTGGGGGTCGAGACGCTGCCCGCGCTCCGCACGGGTGCGCTCGTCGAGGTCGCCGACCGCTACCGCGGCGAGTGCGTCCTCGCGCTCGCCGGACCGGGCGAGGTCGCCTCGGTCGTCGGTGAGGAGCCGGCGGGCGAAGGGGTGGTCGCCCGCCTCGAGGTCGACGAGGACGGGATCACCCGGCTGCCGTGGCCGTGACAGTCGTGATGCTCGGAGCGAGCGCGTCGGTCGGCGCGATCGGCCGTCAGAAGAGGCGGTGCTCGCTGGAGTCGATGCCGCGCAGCGCGTCGTAGTCGAGGACGACGCAGCGGATCCCGCGGTCCTCGGCGAGGGTGCGCGCCTGGGGCTTGATCGACTGGGCCGCGAAGATGCCGGTGACGGGGCGCAGCGCCGGGTCGCGGTTCATCAGCTCGAGGTAGCGGGTGAGCTGCTCGACGCCGTCGATCTCGCCCCGCCGCTTGATCTCCACGGCCACGTGACCACCGGCGGCGTCGCGGCACAGGATGTCGACGGGCCCGATGGCGGTCATGTGCTCGCGCCGGGTGAGCGTCCAGCCCTCGCCGAGGGTGGTGATGTGCTCGGCGAGCAGCTTCTGCAGGTGGGCCTCGACGCCGTCCTTGACGAGACCGGGGTCGACCCCGAGGGCGTGCGAGCTGTCGTGGTGGACCTCGTGGATCTTCACCCGCAGCCGGTCCTCCGACTTCGCGTGCTGGACCACCCAGACCAGGCGCACCCCTTCGGCCGCCTCCGTCTTGTCCGGCTCGACCTCGGCCATCGCGCACGGCGGCGACATCCAGTTGAGCGGCTTGTAGGAGCCGCCGTCGCTGTGCACGAGGACGGATCCGTCGGCCTTGACGAGGAGCAGCCGGTCGGCCAGGGGCAGGTGCGCCGACAGGCGCCCGTCGTAGTCGACGCTGCACGTCGCGATCACGAGTCTCACGACCGACCACCCTACGTGCCGTGACGAAGGCCTCAGGTGGGGACCGTCACGCGGCGAAGGGCTGTCGGCGGGAGCGTCCGGTCCACAACACTTCCGTCATGTCAGCAACCGCCAGCCGCACGATCGCGGACACCCTCGTCTACCCCTACCTCAACCACGCCGTGGCGATGTACGAGGAGGGCTACGCCTCCCGCGAGGACATCGACGCCGGCATGCGCTTCGGCTGCGGTCTGCCGCGCGGCCCGCTCGCCGTCGTCGACGACCTCGGGCTGGACCGGGTGCGCGACGCGCTCGCCGAGCTCTACGCGCAGACCGGCGACGTGCGTCACCAGCCCCGCCCCGTCCTCGACGCGCTCGTCGCGCAGGGCCGCACCGGTCGCGCGGCCGGCGCGGGCTTCTACACGTACGCCGCCCCCGGCTCCGACGAGGTCGTGCCCGACGAGAGCACCCCGGCACCCGCCGGGTCCGACGAGCACGTGCGCACCGTCGAGACGGTCGGCGTCGTCGGCTCCGGCACGATGGCGACCGGCATCGTCCAGGTCTTCGCCCAGGCCGGGTACCCGGTGACCTACGTCGCCCGGACGCAGGACAAGGTCGACGCGGTGCGCTCCTCGATCTCGCGGGCGCTGGACCGGTCGGTCGAGAAGGGGCGCACGACGCGCGAGGAGGCCGAGGCGGTGCTCGGTCGCCTCACGGGCGCGACGACCCGCGAGGCGCTCGCCGACGCCGACCTCGTCGTCGAGGCGATCGCCGAGGACATCGACGTCAAGACCGAGCTCTTCACCGATCTCGACCGGATCTGCCGGGACGGGGCCATCCTCGCGACGACGACCTCCTCGCTGCCGGTGGCCGACCTCGCCGCGGTGACGAGCCGCCCGCAGGACGTCGTCGGGATGCACTTCTTCAACCCGGCGCCGGTCATGCGTCTCGTCGAGGTCGTGCGCACCGACCAGACCGCGCCGGACGTCCTCGACACCGTGCGCACGCTCTGCGCCCGCACGCGCAAGGTGCCGGTCTCGTGCGCCGACCGCTCGGGCTTCATCGTCAACGCGCTGCTCTTCCCCTACCTCAACGACGCGGTGCGGGCGCTCGAGGAGGGGCACGGCAGCGCCGAGGACATCGACGCCGCCGTCGTGGCCGAGCACGAGTACCCCATGGGCCCCTTCGCGCTGCTCGACGTCGTGGGTCTCGACGTCTCGTTGGCGATCCAGCGCGAGCTGCTCGCGGAGTTCGGCCACCCGGGTCTCGTGCCTGCTCAACGCCTCGTCGAGCACGTCGAGGCGGGCCGGCTGGGCCGCAAGACGGGCTCGGGATTCCTCACCTACACGAAGTAGCTCGAATCTCTGCGGTCACCCGACACGATGTGCCAATGTGTCAGGTGTCAGGTCGGGAGCGAGCCTCCCGGCCGCGGTGAGACCCACCTCTGACCCCCGAGGTCAGCGTCTGGAGCAGCCGCCGACGCGGACCTCCGGGGGGAGGACACGAGGCCCGCACCTGCGACGCAGGTGCGGGCCTCATCCGCGTCCTGACGCATGATGGTCGCGTGCCCAGAGCCAACCGTCGCCGCCGTGAGGAGCCCTTTCCCCTGCCCGGCGCCGTGCACCGCGGCGGGCCGCAGCGGGTCACCTGGCTCGGGCGGGCGTGGCTCGTGCGGCCGCTGTCGGGCCACAGCTCGACCCGCACCTACCGCTGCCCGGAGTGCCACCACGAGATCGCCCCGGGCACCCCGCACGTCGTCGTCTGGCCCGACGACGCCCTCGGGTCGGTCGACGACCGCCGCCACTGGCACACCGTGTGCTGGCGCGCCCGCCGCGGCGGCTGACCACCCCTTCGCCCCCGGGTCTACGAAACCCTGCTGGCTGCCTCTTGACGTGCCAGCAGGGTGTCGAGACCCTGCTGGCACGTCGAAAGGCTGCTGGCAGGGTTTCGTACCCCACCGTGGCGAAGGGGGGATGAGGGAGCCTCAGGCGGCGCGGGCGGAGCGCAGGAGCTCTTCGCTGACCTCCCACAGCCGGGCGGCGACCTCGGGGTCGAGGGCGTGGGGGAGCACCCCGCTCAGCCCCTGGAGCTCCTCGACGACCTCGGCCTCCTGGCAGTCCTCGAAGTAGCGCCCCCCGACGCCGTCGAGCAGCGGGGAGGTCGCGACGAAGACCGAGGTGGCCGCGCCCTGCTCGGTGGTCTTGGTCCGGAAGGCCCCGGCCGCCTCGGCCTGCGCCGCCTGCTCCCGCGCCGCGGCCAGCCGCTCGGGCGACCAGTGGCGCTGCAGCGGGGTCCAGATCCCGCCGGGCATGAGCGCGTTGGCGGTGATGCCCTCGTGCGCCCACCGGCGCGTGGCCTCGACGGCGAAGAGGACGTCGGCGGTCTTGGACTGCCCGTAGGCCAGCCCCGGGTCGTACGGCCGCCGCTCGAAGAAGAGGTCGTCGAGGACGACGGGCGGGGCGGCGTGGCCGCTGGAGGAGACGACGACGACCCGGGCCCGGCCGACCTCGGCGGCCCCGGCCGCGAGCGCGTCGTGCAGACCGGTCGCGAGGGCGAGGTGGCCGAGGTGGTTCGTGCCGAGCTGGAGCTCGAAGCCCTGCGCCGTCGTGCCCTGCGGGGTGTCCATGACCCCGGCGTTGGCGACGAGCAGGTGCAGCGGCCCCGACCAGGCGGCCACGAGCGCGTCGACGCTCGTGAGGTCGGCGAGGTCGAGCGGCACGACCGACGGCGCGGGGCGGCCGCTGCTCTCGGCGATGTCTTCGGCGACCCGCTGACCGGCCCCCACGTCGCGCACGGCGAGCGTCACCTGCGCCCCGGCGTGGGCGAGAGCACGTGCGGTCTCGACACCGATGCCGGATGCGCCGCCGGTGACGACCGCGCGCCGCCCGGTGAGGTCGACGTCGGCGACCACCTCGAGCGCGGTGGAGCGGTCGTCGAAGGGGCTGCGGATGCGCGTCATGACGTCACGCTAGCCGCGCCGGTCGTGCCCGGACGCCGACGCGAAGGGGGGCGCACCCGCCCGGGTGCGCCCCCCTTCGCCCGTGGTCTGGTCAGACCCGGCCGCCTCGCTCAGACGTCCCGGAAGGCGTTGATCTGGCTCTCGAAGCGAGCCCGCTTCTCCGGGTTGCTCACGCCGAGACCGGCCTCCGGGGCGAGCGTGAGGACGCCGACCTTGCCCTGGTGGAGGTTGTGGTGCACGTCGAGGGCGGCCTGGCCGACCTCCTCGAGCGGGTAGGTCTTCGACAGCGTCGGGTGGATGAGACCGCGGTTGATGAGCTCGTTGGCCTCCCACGACTCGCGGTAGTTCGCGAAGTGGCTGGAGATGATGCTCTTGAGGTTCATCCACAGGTAGCGGTTGTCGTACTCGTGCATGTAGCCCGACGTCGACGCGCAGGTGACGATCTTGCCGCCCTTGCGCGCGACGTAGACGCTTGCGCCGAAGGTCTCGCGGCCCGGGTGCTCGAAGACGACGTCGACGTCGTGCCCGCCGGTGAGCTCGCGGATCTTCTTGCCCAGGCGCTGCCACTCCTTCGGGTCCTGCGTCGTGCCGGCCTCGTCCCAGAAGCGGTAGCCCTCGGCCCGCCGGTCGATGATGAGCTCGGCGCCCATGCGGCGGCAGATCTCCGCCTTGTCGGGCGAGGAGACGACGCAGATCGGCTCGGCGCCGGCGGCCAGCGCCATCTGGGTGGCGTAGGAGCCCAGACCACCCGAGGCGCCCCAGATGAGCACGCGGTCGCCGAGCTTGAGGGCGGCGCCGTTCTTGGAGATGAGCTGGCGGTAGGCGGTGGAGTTCACCAGGCCGGGGGCCGCCGCCTCCTCCCACGTGAGGTGGTCGGGCTTGGGCATGAGCTGGTTGGCCTTGACGATCGCCAGCTCGGCGAGCCCGCCGAAGTTGGTCTCGAAGCCCCAGATCCGCTGCTGCGGGTCCATCATCGTGTCGTCGTGGCCCTCGGGGTCCTCGAGCTCGACGGACAGGCAGTGCGCGACGACCTCCTGACCGGTGCGCCAGCGGCTCACGTGGCTGCCGGTGCGCAGGACGACGCCGGCGAGGTCGGAGCCGACGACGTGGTGGTCGCGGTCGTGCCGCTTCGACCACTCGTTGAGCCGGCCGTAGCGCTCGAGGAAGCCGAAGGTCGACACCGGCTCGAAGATCGAGGTCCACACGGTGTTGTAGTTGATCGCGCTCGCCATGACGGCGACGAGCGCCTCGTCCGGGGCGAGCTCGGGGATCTCGACCTCGTCGATGTGCAGCGACCTGCGGGGGTCCTTGTCGCGGCTGTCGAGCCCGGCGAACATCTCGACCTCGGACTTGCGCACGGTCGCGCCCCGGTAGGTCGTCGGTACCGCGAGACCCGCGTAGGTCTCCTCGCTGCGGTCGCCGGTCAGGATCGCGTCGCGGATCGCGTCGATCGACATGTGTGCTCCTCGGCCTCTCGGTCGGTCGGGGTGGACGGCGCCCGGCGGGCGCCTGGTGGTCAAGGTAGCCAGCGAAGGGGGAGCCACGGCGGCGGTGAGAGACCGGTCACGCGGTGACCTGGCTCTCACCGTCGTGCCGTGAGGGGCAGTGCCGTCGGCGCTGCCCGGCGGTGCTGCCCCGGGGGCGTCTACGGTGCTGGGACCGCCACCCCCTTCGAGGAGCCGACATGCCCGACACCCCCGACCCGACCCCGCGCCGCACCGCCCTGGTGACCGGCGCCTCGCGCGGCATCGGGCGCGCCGTCGCCGTCGCGCTGGCCGGTCGCGGCGACCGGGTCGCCGTGCACTTCGGCTCCGACCGGTCTGCCGGGCAGGAGACGATCGAGATGCTCGCGGGGGAGGGGCACGTCCTCGTCGGGGGCGACCTCACCGACGACGCCGTCGCCCAGCGGGTCGTGGGCGAGGCGGTCGACGCGCTCGGGCACCTCGACGTGCTCGTCAACAACGCCGCTGTCGCCCCGAGCGCCGCGAGCCACCACCGGGTCGACGACGTCGACTTCGAGACGTGGCAGCGCGCGTGGCGCTCGATGGTCGACGTCGACCTCCTCGCACCGGCGGCGGTCACCTATCTCGTCGCCCGCTCGATGATCGCGACCGGGACCGCGGGGGCGGTCGTCACCATCGGGTCGCGCGGGGCCTACCGGGGCGAGCCCGACCACCCGGCGTACGGGGCGGCGAAGGCGGGTCTGCACGCCATGGGGCAGTCGCTCGCCCTCGCGCTCGCCCCCCACGGCATCAGCGTGGCGACGGTGGCCCCGGGCTTCGTCGCCACCGAGCGCCAGGACGAGACGCTCGCCGGACCGCGGGGCGACGCGGTCCGTGCTCAGAGCCCCTTCGGCCGGGTGGCGACGCCGCTGGAGGTCGCCGAGGCGGTCCTCTACCTCACCTCGCCCCAGGCGCAGTGGGCCTCGGGCGCGGTGCTCGACCTCAACGGGGCGTCCCACCTGCGCCCCTGAGGCCCGGCCGCCGACGACGTGCCGGTGACGGCGCTCCCTTCGCACCACGCCCGTGACACCGTGCCGCGACCGGGAAGCCCCCGCGCCCCCGGGTCATTGCCCGGGTGCGCGGGGGTTGCCCGGGGCCGGGCTGGCGAGCCGGCGCCGGTGTCTCGTCAGTGAGGGGCGGCGGCGGGCTCGACGAGCTCGACGAGGATGCCGCGGGCGTCCTTGGGGTGGATGAAGTTGACCCGGCTGTCGCTCGTGCCCCGCTTCGGGGTGTCGTAGAGCAGGCGCAGGCCACGCTCGCGCAGGGTCGCGCACACGGCGTCGATGTCCTCGACCCGGTAGGCGAGCTGCTGGATCCCCTGGCCGTTGCGGTCGAGGAACTTCGCGATCGTCGAGGTCTCGTCGAGCGGCGCGAGGAGCTGGATGCACGAGCCGGAGGCGCCGACGCGCATCATCGCCTCGCGCACGCCCTGCTCCTCGTTGACCTCCTCGTGGGCCAGCTCCATGCCGTAGGTGTCCCGGTAGAAGGCGATGGCGTCGTCGAGGTCGGGCACCGCGACACCGACGTGGTCGATGTGGGTGAAGAGGTCGCCGTGCGGCTGGGGGCTGGTGCTGGGCGTCATGGGCGGAGCATAGGAGCGCCGACGCGGGGCTGTCTGTGACCTGCCACCCAGCGGCCGCGACGCCGTCGGCGGGCGTGGCTAGAGTGCCTGGCAGTCGACGTCGACGTCGGCGACCACACGAACCCCTCTGGAGGGCCTGGCATGTCTGACCGTCCCGTCTCCGTCATCGTCGCGGGAGCTCGCACCCCGATGGGCCGCATGAGCGGCTCGCTCAAGGGCTTCTCCGGCTCCGACCTCGGGGGCTTCGCGATCGCGGGCGCGCTCGAGCGCTCGGGCGTCTCGCCACAGGACGTCGACTACGTGATCATGGGCCAGGTGCTCACCGCCGGCGAGGGCCAGATCCCCGCACGGCAGGCGGCCGTCAAGGCCGGCATCCCGATGACCGTCCCGGCGCTCACCGTCAACAAGGTCTGCCTGTCCGGCATCGACGCCATCGCGCTCGCCGACCAGCTCATCCGCGCCGGCGAGTTCGACGTCGTCGTCGCCGGCGGCCAGGAGTCGATGACCAACGCCCCGCACCTGCTGCCCAAGTCGCGCGACGGCATCAAGTACGGCGACGCGACCCTGCAGGACTCCATGGCCTACGACGGCCTCTACGACGTCCTCACCGGCCAGGCGATGGGCTCGCTCACCGAGACCGGCAACAGCTCGGGCGAGCAGCTCTCCCGCGAGGAGCAGGACGCCTTCGCCGCGCGCAGCCACCAGGCCGCCGCGAAGGCGTGGGCCGAGGGCCGGCTCGCCGAGGAGGTCGTGCCGGTCGAGGTGCCCCAGCGCAAGGGCGACCCGGTCGTCTTCGCCCAGGACGAGGGCATCCGCGCCGACACCACCACCGAGAGCCTGGGCCGGCTGCGTCCCGCCTTCGCCAAGGACGGCACGATCACCGCCGGCTCGGCCTCGCAGATCTCCGACGGGGCCTGCGCGGTCGTCGTCATGAGCAAGGCGAAGGCGGAGGAGCTGGGTCTGGACTACCTCGCCGAGATCGGGGCGCACGGCGTCGTCGCCGGCCCCGACTCCAGCCTGCAGGCGCAGCCCGCGAACGCCATCGAGGCGGCCTGCGCGAAGGAGGGCATCAGCCCCGCCGACCTCCAGCTCGTCGAGATCAACGAGGCCTTCGCCGCCGTCGGCATCGCGTCGACGAAGCAGCTGGGCATCGACCCCGAGATCGTCAACGTCAACGGCGGCGCCATCGCGATGGGGCACCCGCTCGGCATGTCCGGCGCCCGCGTCGTGCTCACGCTCGCCCACGAGCTCAAGCGCCGCGGCGGCGGTGTCGGTGCGGCCGCCCTGTGCGGTGGCGGCGGCCAGGGCGACGCGCTCGTCCTGCGGGTGCCCAGCGCCTGATCGTGCCCCGACCCGTCGACGTCCCCTCTCTCGTCGCTGCGGCGAGGGAGGGGACCGCGCGTGCCGTCGCGCGGCTCATCTCGCTCGTCGAGGACGAGCACCCGGCACTTCCCGAGATCGTCGCGGCGCTCGCGCCGCACGTCGGGGGAGCCCATGTCGTCGGGCTCACCGGTGCGCCCGGGGTCGGCAAGTCGACGACGACGAGCGCGCTCGTCTCGGTCCTGCGGGCGGCGGGGCGCCGGGTGGCGGTGCTCGCCGTCGACCCCAGCTCGCCCTTCTCCGGGGGAGCCCTGCTCGGCGACCGCATCCGGATGAGCGAGCACGCGGGTGACGACGGCGTCTTCATCCGCTCCATGGCCAGCCGCGGCCACCTCGGGGGTCTGTCGGCGACGGCCCCCTCGGCGATCCGCGTGCTCGACGCCGCCGGCTTCGACGTCGTGCTCCTCGAGACCGTCGGCGTCGGCCAGTCCGAGGTCGAGGTCGCCCGGCTCGCCGACACCTCCGTCGTCGTCCTCGCCCCGGGCATGGGCGACGGGATCCAGGCGGCCAAGGCCGGGATCCTCGAGATCGGCGAGGTCTTCGTCGTCAACAAGTCCGACCGGGCCGGGGCCGACGACACCGTGCGCGACCTGCGCCGGATGGTCAGCCTCGGTGACCGCACCGAGCCGCACCTGTGGCGCCCGCCGGTCGTGCGTTCCGTCGCCCTCGACGGCACGGGCATGGACGAGATCGTCGAGGCGCTCGACGCCCATCTCGCGTGGTCGCGCGAGCACGGCGGGCTCGAGGCGCGCCGTCGACGGCGCACCGTCGACGAGATCGAGGCGCTCGCCCTCGCCGGGCTGCGCCGCCGTTTCGCCGGCGACGCCGGTGAGGACCGGCTCGACGCGCTCGCCCAGGAGGTCCTCGACGGCGGGCTCGACCCCTTCGCCGCGGCGGACCGCCTGCTCGAGCAGGCGGGGCTCAGCTCGTCGAGATCGTGAGCCCGTCGTAGTCGGTGCCCTCGGGCACCGTCGACAGGCAGCTGGCCGTCGCCGACTCGCCGGGCTGGACCGAGCTCGTCGTGCACAGCGCGTCCTCGACCTCGGTGCCGCCCTTCGTGAAGTTGACGTAGAAGAAGTAGGTCTGCGCGGTCGACGTCGTGTTGGTGACCTCGATGCCCGAGGGCTCGAGGCCGAGCGCGTTGGACGTGATCTCCCAGCCCGAGGCGATGCTGCCGTCCGAGATCGTCACGGCCTGCCCCTCGGTCACCGGGGTGCCCGCGCTGCCGCTCGAGGACGACGAGGTGTAGCTCTCGATGGCCTGGTCGGCCTGGTACGCGGCGAAGCCGAAGAAGCCGAGCACGCCGCAGCAGCACAGGAGGACGACGGCACCGATCCCGCCGAGGACCCACCACAGGGTGTTGTCCTTCTTCGGGGCCCCGTAGGGCGACGGTGCGGCGCCCGGGTACCCGGGCTGCTGGTAGGACATGGTGCTCCCCTTGCTCGTGATGCTGACGGGGACAATCTAGGCCCCCGGCCCGGGGCCCGCGCGGGTGCCACGACGGGGCGGGGAAGGGGACGTGGGGCCACCGACGGCGCCGACCCACCTATCGTGGGGTCGGTGAGCGTCAAGACCACCGAGCCCGGACCGGGCCTCGTCGCCGGGCGGTACCGCACCGAGCGGCCCGTCGGGCGCGGCGGCATGGGCGTCGTGTGGCTGGCCCGCGACGAGCGGCTCGGCCGGCACGTGGCGATCAAGCAGCTCGGTGCCTTCCCCGGCGAGACCGACGACCGCACGAGCCGCGCGATGCGCGAGGCGAGGCACGCAGCCGCCCTCAACCACCCCAACGTCGTCGCCGTCTACGACGTCGTCCAGCACGGCGGGGCCCCGTGGCTCGTCATGGAGTACGTCGACGGGCCGACCCTCGCCCAGGCGGTGCGCGCCCGCGGACCGCTGCGACCGCGCGGCGCGGCCGACCTCGGCGCCCAGCTCGCCGCCGCCCTCGTCGCCGCCCACGCGGCCGGCGTCGTGCACCGCGACATCAAGCCGGCGAACGTCCTCATCGGCGACCGGCGCCCCAAGCTCGCCGACTTCGGCACCGCCCGGGCCGGTGCCGACGACCAGCTGACGAGCACCGGCATGGTGACGGGCACGCCGACGTACATGGCCCCCGAGGTCGCCGACGGGCACGAGCCGAGCGAGGCGAGCGACCTGTGGGCCCTCGGCGCGACGATCTACTTCGCCGTGGAGGGTCACGACGCGTATCGCTCGCAGGGCAACCCGCTGGCGACCCTGCGTCACATCGCGACCAACCCGCCCGAGCCGGCGACCTCTGCGGGGCCCCTGGCACCCGTGCTCGAGCGGCTCCTCGACCGCGACCCCGCGAGGCGGGGGAGCGCGGCGCAGGCCCGGGCCGACCTGCAGCGCGTCGCCGAGGGTCAGGGCGTCCCGGCGACCTCCGCGCCCACGGCCGCGATGCGGCCGGTGGCTCCCCTTTCGCCGCCGTCCACCTCGACGCCGCCCTGCCGGGCGTCCGCGCCGCCCATCCGCTCTCACCTGCGCCAGGCGCGGCCGGCGCCGGTCCCGGCGCACCGCGGTGCGCACCGCTCGCCACGGCGCCGGTGGGTGCCCTGGCTCGCCGTGGGTGGTGTCCTGCTCCTCCTCGCCGCCGGTCTGGCCCTCCTCGCGGGCCGCGACGACGGGGCCGGGGGTGCGCGCGAGGGCACCGGTGCCCTGTCCAGCTCGGCCGGCGGCGCGAGCACCGCGCAGCCCGCGGGCGACGCCCCCGCCTTCCCCGAGGACGAGGTGCGCACCTTCGTCACCGACCACTACTCCCGGCTGTCCTCGGACCCGCGCGCCACCTGGCGCTCGCTCACGCCGCGGATGCAGCAGGCCGCAGGCGGCGAGGCGGCCTACGTCGAGCTGTGGTCCGGCTTCTCCTCGACGAGCGCCTCGCAGGTCGAGGTCGACGAGGACACCGGAGAGGTGAGCTTCACCCTCACCCGTGACCACGACGGGACCCAGACGATGAGCGGTCAGACCATCACGCTCGTGCGCGAGGGCGGGGCCCTGAAGATCGACTCCGCCGGCTGACTGCCGGCTGAGAGTCTCTTTACGATTTTGTGACCTTCGGCGATCTTTGCCACCCTGGATGGTCAGGCCGTCCCTCCGGCGGCCGTCGTCGAGCTGAAGGAAGCACATCGTGCACCGACCTATCACCCGTGCCCTGGGGACCGCCGTCGCGGTGCTCGGGCTCGTCTGCGCGCTCGTCGGCGGGTGGTTCGTGACCCAGCTCGGGACGTCCGGGACGGCCACCTTCACGGCCGCCCCCGGCGACTCGACGCTCGTCCTGCCGCCCGACGTGCTCAACCGCACGGACTCCGACGTCACCGTCCGCGCGACCGCCGACGGCGACGCCCCCGTGTGGATGGGCCTGGCCCGTCCCTCGGACGTCGACTCGGTGATGCAGGACGCGAAGGCCGCCCGCGCGCAGGGCGTGTCCGTCACGGGCTGGGAGCTCGAGACGACGACGAGCGGCTCCGGCAGCGCCGACCCGCAGACCTACGACCTGTGGCAGGGCGAGACCCGCGGCACGGGCCAGGCCGCCCTCACCGTCACCCAGGACGCGGCGCCCCAGACCCTCGTCGTCACGGCGGGCGACGACGCCCGGCTGAGCGAGGTGACGATGACCGTCACCGACAGCGGCTGGTCCACCCGGGCGCTCGTCCTGCTCGTCGTCGGCCTCGTCCTGCTCGTCGGTGGCGTCTACCTCGCCGTGCGTGGCGGGCGTGGCCCGCGAGCCGGTGGTCCGCTCGAGGACGGCCGCGAGTCCGAGGACGGCCGCCGGGACGAGGCCGTCGAGACCGACGCGGCGGACGGGGCCGTCGAGACCGACGAGACGCAGGTGCTCGGCACGGCCGACGCGACGGCCACCCCTGACACGACCGACGAGACCGGGACGCCCGCACAGCCGGCAGACCCGACGACGAAGGAGACCCGATGACCCCCCGCCGCACCCGTCTGGCCGCCCTGGCCCTGGCCACCCCGCTCGCGCTGGGCGGCTGCTCCTCGCTCGCCGGCCTGCACGACGCCCCCGCCGAGGACACCCAGGGCCAGTCGATCTCCGACTCCGCCGGCGCGCAGGTCACCCAGCGGGTGCTCGGCGAGGTCGGCGTCGCGCTCGACGCCGAGGGCAAGGGCAGCGCGAAGGACCGCAAGACCGTGCTCACCGGCCCGGCCCTCGAGGCGGCCGACGCGAAGGTCGACGTCGAGCAGGTCGAGGGAGAGGGCGCGGCCCTGGCCCCCTCCGCCGAGCCGACCGTCATCGCCGTGAGCAAGGGGACGTCCTGGCCGCGCACGATCCTCGCGACCTCCCAGCAGGACGAGGAGCAGCACCTCCACGTGCTCGTCGCCGACAGCCCGCGCTCGCAGTACCGCCTCTACGCCTCGGTGCCGATGGCGGCGGGGGCTACCGTGCCCGCGCTCGCCGAGAGCGACGGCGCGGTCGAGGTGCCGACGAAGGTCGGCACGAAGGACCTCCAGCCCGTCGCCCGGTGGGCGAAGGCCGTGTCCTACCCCGCGCCGAAGAGCGACCCGAAGGGCGTCGCCGTCGACGACCCCTTCTCGAGCGCGCTGCGCACGAACGCCGCGAAGCAGGCCAAGCGGCTCGGCGACCTCGCGAGCTACAAGGTCTCGCACCAGCCCTCCTCGGACGGGATGGTCTTCCCGCTCGCCGACGGCGGCACGCTGACGATCACGACGCTCACCCGCACGGACACCATCTCTGCCGGCGAGGACGCCAAGGAGCTCACCCTGCCCGACGAGCTCACCGACCTCGTCGGCGAGGACACCGTCGGTGACCGGCTGAGCGTGCAGCACCTCGAGACGGTGGCCGTCGTCGCGCCGAAGGGGGGCGACGTCACTGTCGTCGGCGCCTCCGAGCAGCTCTCCTCGGCCAAGGGATCCTGACCCCGGGGCCGTCTGCGAAGATCGGGGCATGACCGAACCGCACTCCTCGCTCCGCGGCGCCGTCGACCTCGGCGCCCTTGGCCAGCCCGCTCCCGCCCCTGCTGCAGGGGGTGGCGCCGGACCGACCGGGGCGGGTGGCGCGGCCGCGGGCGGTGCGGCCGCCGGGGGCGACCCCTTCGCCTCGCCGATCGTCGTCGTCGGTGACGACGCGAGCTTCAACCAGCTCGTCCAGCGCTCGGTCAGCGTGCCCGCGCTCGCCGTCCTGTGGTCCTCGCAGAGCCCGCAGAGCCGCGCCGCGCTCGACGTCGTCGTGCCGGCCGCCGAGCGGCTCCAGGGTCGGGTGCAGGTCGTGAGCATCGACCTCGCCACCAACCCCGGCATCCTCCAGGCGCTGCGCCCGCCGCAGATGCCGATCACCATCGGGCTGCTCCAGGGCCAGGCGATCCCGCTCTTCCCGGACGTGCCGAGCGCGGAGGACCTCGACCGGGTGCTCGCCGAGTTCCTCCAGCTGGCCGTCAAGCAGGGCGTCACCGGTCGTGTCGAGATCGGTGACCTCGGGGCCGAGCAGGTCGAGGAGGAGCTCTCGCCGCTGCACGTCGAGGCGTACGACGCCGTCGAGCGCGGTGACCTCGCGGCGGCGGCGGCAGCCTTCGAGCAGGCGCTGGCTCAGAACCCGTCCGACGAGGACGCGCGCCTCGGCCTGGCCCAGGTCTCGCTCATGGCCCGCACCCAGGGCGTCGACCTCCAGCAGGCCCGCGAGGCCGCGGCCGCCGACCCCACCGACGTCGACGCGGCGATCATGGTCGCCGACCTCGACGTGCTCGGCGGGCACGTCGAGGACGCCTTCGCCCGCCTCGTCGACGTCGTGCGCGCGACGCAGGAGGACGAGCGCGCGCGCGCCAAGGCCCACCTGCTCGACCTCTTCGAGGTCGTCGGGGCCCAGGACGAGCGCGTCCGCCGCGGCCGCACCGCCCTCATGAGCGCCCTCTTCTGAGCGGCCCCCTCACTTTCCCGCCCAGGGCGGGAACATTCGACCTCGGGAAGGAAATGTTCTTTCCCGAGGTCGAGCTTTCCCGCCCTGGGCGGGAAAGCTGGGACAGGAGGTCGTGACCTCGCCTTGACATCACCGTGACCTCTCCGTGACCATTGACGACGGCCGGCGCGGCCTGGATCCCCCTTCGCGGGTGGGTCATGGGGCGCCGTGCGCACAGCCCTCGGGTGATCCCGGGGGCTGCGTCGCGGTCCGGCCCGGCCGTGTCCCCGTGAGAAACGACCCCCTGTGCGCCATCTCAGCAAGACCTCCGCCCTGCTCGCCGCCGTCGCCCTGGCGGCCACCGGCACCGCCGTGAGCGAGGTGCTCGCCCCATCGAGCGCCTCCGCCAGCGACATCACGACCTCGCGCTCGAACATCTGGCAGTCCTACGTGCTCGCCAACAGCCGCGTCGGCGACACCCCGTACCGCTACGGCGGCACCTCGCTGTGGACGGGCGCGGACTGCTCCGGCTTCACCCAGACGGTCTACGACAAGCGATCCGGGGCCAACCTGCCCCGCACCGCCGAGCAGCAGCGCCGCTCCGTGCGCGCGATCTCGAAGCGCTGGGCCCGCCCGGGCGACCTCGTCTTCTTCGGCGCCCCGGCGTACCACATGGGCATCTACGCGGGCAACGGCTACGTCGTCGACGCCTCCCGCTCCGGCTCCACGGTCAAGAAGCGCAAGATCTGGACCTCCGACGTGCGCTACGGCACGCTGCGCGCCTCCTGAGCGCACCCTGCCCACGACGAAGGGGGTGACCCGGCACCTGGCCGGGTCACCCCCTTCGTCATGCTTTCGGCGGTCCGCTCAGGCGCCGCCGACGCCACCGATCGGCGGGTCCGGGGCCGGGCGGGGCGCCGGGGCGGCGGCCACGGGAGCCGGCGTCCCGGTCGGCTCGACGGAGCTCTCCACGGACCGCCCCTCCTCGGCGTCCGAGGACGCGGCGACCGGGCGGAGGTAGATCGCGCTGAGCCGTGAGATGCGCACCTCGACCGAGCAGGGCTGGCCCTGCCACGGGTGCTCCTGCGCGGTGAGGACGACCCCGCCCTGGCTCGGCGAGCTGTGCTCGTCGAAGCCGGCGGTGTCGAGGACGACCTCCCAGTCGCCGCCGCGCGGCAGGCCGAGCCGGACGACCTCGCGGTCGGCGCCGCCGAAGTTCACCGCGACGGCGAGGACGTCACCGGTGCGGTCCCGCTCGCCGAAGCGCAGGAAGGACAGCGTGTTGCCGCCGTTGTCGTCGGCGTCCAGCCACTCGAAGCCTGCCGGCTCGGTGTCGAGCGCCCACATCGCGGTGCCGGCCGTGTACGTGGCGTTGAGCTCCTTGACGAGGTTGTGCACCCGGTAGTGCGACGCGTGGTCGAGCAGGTGCCACTCGAGCGAGCGTCCGTCGGCCCACTCGCTCGTCTGCGCGAACTCGATGCCCATGAAGAGTAGCTGCTTGCCGGGGTGGGCCCACATGTAGGCGAGGAAGGCGCGCAGCGTCGCGAGCTGGTCGTAGTCGCTGCCGGGGATCTTGCGGGGCAGCGAGCCCTTGCCGTGGACGACCTCGTCGTGGCTGATCGGCAGCAGGTAGTTCTCCGCGTACGTGTACATCATCGCGAAGGTCAGCAGGTTGTGGTGGTACTGCCGGTTGACCGGCTCCTCGCCGAGGTAGCGCAGCGAGTCGTTCATCCACCCCATGTTCCACTTGAGGCCGAAGCCGAGACCGCCCTGGTCGGTGGAGCGGGTGACGCCCGGCCAGGCCGTCGACTCCTCGGCGATGGTGATGACGCCGGGGACCCGCTTGTAGGCCGTCGCGTTGGCCTCCTGGAGCAGCCCGATCGCCTCGAGGTTCTCGCGGCCGCCGTGGGCGTTGGGCACCCACTCGCCGTCCTTGCGGCTGTAGTCGAGGTAGAGCATCGAGGCGACGCCGTCGACGCGCAGCCCGTCGACGTGGAACTCCTCGAGCCAGTACAGCGCGTTGGCGACGAGGAAGTTGCGCACCTCGAGCCGGCCGAAGTCGAAGACGTAGCTGCCCCAGTCCGGCTGCCAGCCCTTGCGCGGGTCGGGGTGCTCGTAGAGGGGCAGGCCGTCGAAGCGCACGAGCGCCCACTCGTCGGTGGCGAAGTGCCCCGGGACCCAGTCGAGGATGACCCCGATGCCGGCCTGGTGCAGCGCGTCGACGAGGTAGCGGAAGTCGTCGGGGGAGCCGAAGCGCGAGTTGGGCGCGTAGTAGCTCGTCACGTGGTAGCCCCACGACGGCGGGTACGGGTGGTCCATGACGGGCAGCAGCTCGACGTGGGTGAAGCCGAGGTCGGCGACGTAGTTGACGAGGTGCTCGGCCAGCTCGCGATAGCTCAGCCCCTGGCGCCACGAGCCGAGGTGCACCTCGTAGATGCTCATCGGGCCGGTGTGCGGGTTGCGCTCGGCCCGCTGCGTCAACCACTCCTCGTCCTGCCACGTGTACGTGCTCTCGGTGACCACCGAGCTCGTCGCCGGGGCGACCTCGGCCAGCCGGGCCATCGGGTCGGCCTTGTGGCGCACGACGTCGTCGGCGCCGCGGATCGCGAACTTGTAGAGGTCGCCCGCGGCCATGCCCGGCACGAAGAGCTCCCACACGCCCGAGCTGCCGAGCGCGCGCATCGGGTGCGCCGTCTCGTTCCAGCCGTTGACGTCGCCGACGAGGCTGACCGCCTTGGCCCGCGGCGCCCACACGGCGAAGCTCACCCCTTCGACCTCGCCGAGCGGCCCGGAGTAGCGGCGCACATGCGCGCCGAGGACGGTCCACAGCTCCTCGTGGCGGCCCTCGCCGACGAGGTGGAGGTCGAGGTCGCCGAGCGTCGGCGCGAAGCGGTACGGGTCGTCCTGCTCGACCTCGTGACCGCCCCACGTCGTGAGCACGCGGTAGTCCATCGTGCGCTCGGCGTCGGGGCGCGTGCCGGCGAAGATGCCGTGGTCCTCGTGCTCGAGGTCGATCTCGACGCCGTCCTCGAAGCGGACCCGCACGCGCTCGGCGAGGGGGCGCAGGACGCGGACCTGCAGGCCCTCGTCGAGCAGGTGCTGGCCGAGCACGTCGTGGGGCTGGCTGTGCCGCCCGTGCGCGAGCGCCCACAGGGCGCCGGGCAGGGCGGACTCGGGGATCGGGGTCACACGTCCTCCTGGAGGAGTCGGGTCACGGCTCGCACGGGGATCGCGAGCCAGGTCGGTCGGTTGCGCGCCTCGTAGACGACCTCGTAGAGGGCCTTGTCGAGGGTGAGCGCGGTGAGGACGGCGGCGTCGTCGCGGGCGTCGTGCCCGGCCTCGGCGTAGCCCTCGAGGAAGGCGCGGGAGGTCTCGGCCACCCAGGCCGCCGCCTCGGCGTCGGGCAGCCCGCTCGAGGCGCCCGCGTAGTCGATCGAGCGCAGCATGCCCGCGACGTCGCGAAGGGGGGCGTCGAGGGCGTTGCGCTCGGCGAGGGGGCGCAGCGGCTCGCCCTCGAAGTCGATGACGACCCATCCGCGGTCGGGCACGTGGAGCACCTGGCCGAGGTGGTAGTCGCCGTGGATGCGCTGCATCGCCGGCCAGCGAGCGGCCCGGGCCCGGGCGAAGACGTCGCGGAAGGCCGGCTCGTGCTCGGCGAGGGCCGGCACCTCGCCGAGGGCGAGGGAGGCCCGGCGGCGCATGCCCGAGACCTGGGTGGCGACGAGCTCGTCGTCGGCCGGCCGGGTCGGCAGCACCCGGGCCAGGGTGTGGTGGATGTCGGCGGTGACGACCCCGAGGGCGCGGGCCTCGTCGGCGAAGGGGGTGCCCGAGCTCCCCCGCTCGAGCGCCACCCGCCACGCGTCCCGGCTGCCGCGCAGGTACTCCTGGGCGACGGCGAGGTGGCCGAGGTGGGTCTGCCCGTCGGCGTCCCGCCACGCGCCGGCGACGTGGCCGACGGTCGCGGGGACGTACGGGCAGTTCGCCGCGCCGAGCGCGCCCTGGAGGGTGACGTCGGGGTTGTCGCCGGGGGAGAGGGTGCGGAAGATCTTGACGATGACCGGCTCGGCGCCGGTCTCGACGACGACCGAGGTGTTCGACTGCTCGCCGCGCAGGACCGAGCTGGTCACGACCTCGGGCTCGCTCGTCCACGCCGGGTGCGGGGCCCCTGCGACGTCGGGCCTCGGGGTGTCGGAGACCGAGCCCTCCTGCGCCTGGGCCCGGCCCCGCACGAGGGCGAGCAGCTGGGAGACGTAGACCGGGTCGTGGGGGGCGTCGTAGACCCACCGGTGCCCGAGGACGGGGTGGTCGAGCTCGCCGACGAGGGCGTCGTCGGCCCCCGGCAGCGGGGCGCCGCGGTAGGTGAGGGGCACCTGGTAGGTGACGCCCGGCCCGCCGTCGGCGCCGGAGAGGTCCTCGTAGACGAGGGTCTCGATGCCGACCTCGCCGGCCGGGTCGTCGAGGCGCCACGAGTCGAGCCGGCGCAGCCGGGGGGTGCGCCCCTTCGCCTGGTACCAGCGCTGGGCGCCGACCCAGGCGAGGACGAGGTCGTCCTTGCCGGGGGTGAGGGTGACGTCGTGGACGGTGGCCATCAGCGCCCCCGCACCGCGAGGACGTGGACCGGCTCGCCGTCGGCGCCGAGGCGCACGAAGGCGTCCTGGCCCCACTCCCACACCGCGCCGGTAACGAGGTCCTCGACCTCGAAGCGCTCCCAGCCCTCCATGCCGAGCGCGCCCATGTCGAGGCGCACCGTGGACTCGCGGGTGCTGTGCGGGTCGAGGTTGGCCACGACGAGCACCGTGTCGGTGCTCCCGTCGGGCAGGGCCCGCGACTTGCTGAAGGCGAGGAAGTTCTCGTCGTCGACGTGGTGGCGGCGGTAGTTGCGCAGCAGGCGCAGCGACGGGTGGTCGCGCCGGATCCGGTTGAGCATCGTCAGCCACCCGGCGAGCGACTGCCCCTCGCGCGGTCCGCCGGGCTCGTAGTCCGACCAGCGCCGGTCCTTGTACTGGTACTTCTCGTTGTCGATCTGCTCCTCGGCGCCGGGGCGCGCGACGTGCTCCATGAGCTCGTAGCCGGCGTAGATGCCCCACGTCGGCACGAGGGTCGCGGCGAGCGCCGCGCGGACCTTCCACGCCGCCGGTCCGCCGAACTGCATGTACGGCGTGAGGATGTCGTGGGTCGTCGGCCAGAAGCTCGGGCGCATGTACGCCGCGGACTCGCCGGAGAGCTCGGTGAGGTACTCGTCGAGCTCGTAGGCGCTGTTGCGCCACGCGTAGTACGTGTAGCTCTGCTGGAAGCCGACCTTGGCGAGGGTGTGCATCATCGCCGGCTTCGTGAAGGCCTCGGAGAGCCAGATGACCTCCGGGTGGTCCTGGGCGACGTCGGCGATGAGCCACTGCCAGAACTCGACGGCCTTCGTGTGCGGGTTGTCGACCCGGAAGAGGGTGACGCCGTGGTCGACCCACACCTGGATGACCCGGCGCACCTCGGCGTAGATACCGGCCGGGTCGTTGTCGAAGTTCACCGGGTAGATGTCCTGGTACTTCTTCGGCGGGTTCTCCGCGTAGGCGATGGTGCCGTCGGCGCGCGTGGTGAACCACTCGGGGTGCTCGGTGACCCACGGGTGGTCCGGCGAGCACTGCAGAGCGATGTCGAGGGCGACCTCGAGCCCCACCTCACGGGCCCGGGCGACGAAGGCGTCGAAGTCCTCGAAGGTGCCCAGGTCGGGGTGGATCGCGTCGTGCCCGCCGTCGGGGGAGCCGATGGCGTAGGGCGAGCCCGGGTCCTCCGGGCCGGCGTCGAGGGTGTTGTTCGGGCCCTTGCGCGCCGTCGTGCCGATGGGGTGGATCGGGGTGAGGTAGACGACGTCGAAGCCCATGCCCGCGATCGCCGGCAGCCGCTCGGCAGCGGTGCGCAGGGTCCCCGAGACCCAGCGCCCGGTCTCCTCGTCGAGGTAGGCGCCCTCGCTGCGGGGGAAGATCTCGTACCAGCCACCGGCGAGGGCGAGCTCGCGCTCGACGAGCAGGGGCAGGTCGTCGCTGGCGGTCACGAGCTCACGTAGGGGGAGCGTCACCTCGAGCTCGGTGCGCAGCTCGGGCGTCGACGCGGCGTGGAGCCGGGCACGCGGGCTGTGGTCGCCGGGGGCGGTGAGCGCCTCGAGGGCGTCGCGGACGAGCTGGCGACCGCCGGGGGAGCGGCCCGGCACGTCGAGGGCGCGCTCGAGGACGAGGACGCCCTCGGCGAGCATGAGCTCCTCGTCGACCCCGGCGTCGATCTTCACCGTCGCGTCGTGCAGCCACGTGCCCCAGGGGTCGGACCAGCCCTCGACGCGGTAGCTCCACCAGCCGGGGCGGTCGGCGCTCACCTCGCGCACCCAGTGGCTCAGGCCCGGGTTGACGCACGTCATCGGCAGCACGCTCTCGGCCCCGTCGGGGTCGGTGAGCACGACGCTCGCCGCGACGGCGTCGTGGCCCTCGCGGAAGACGGTCGCGGTGACGTCGAAGGGCTCGTCGACGACCGACTTCGCGGGTCGGTCGCCGTGGTCGACGCACGGGCGCACGTCGAGCACGGGGATGCGCCCGAGCGGTACCTGGGGCGCCTGGCTGCGTGGCACGCGCAGGCGCGAGGTCGTGGCGGACGTGGGGTCGGGTGCGGCGTCGGTCCTCACCGTCGCGACGCTACCGGCCCGGCGGGAGCGCGGGCGAGGGAAGGGGCAGGGGCATCGCCGTGACCTGCAAGGTCACGTCATTCTTTGCAAGAACCTGGCGAAGGGGGAGCCCGTGCGCTTACCCTTCGGGGTGTGAAGGCCATCCGTCGTTTCAGCGTCCGTACCGTCCTGCCCGAGCCGATCGCCGCCCTGGGCGAGATCGCGACCAACTTGCGGTGGAGCTGGTACAGCCCGGCCCGCGAGCTGTTCGCGAGCATCGACCCCGCGCGCTGGGACAGCGTGCGCCGCGACCCGGTCCGGCTGCTCTCCGCCCTCAGCCCGGCCGAGCTCCGCGCGCTCGCCGAGGACCCCGCCTTCGTCCAGCGGGTCCAGGAGGCCAAGGCCGACCTCGACCGCTACCTCGGGTCGCGCCAGTGGTACCAGGAGTACGCCGAGCGCACCGAGGGCGCGCCGAGCGCCATCGCCTACTTCAGCCCGGAGTACGGCATCACCGAGGTGCTGCCGCAGTACTCCGGTGGCTTGGGCATCCTCGCCGGCGACCACCTCAAGGCCGCGAGCGACCTCGGCGTGCCGATCGTCGGCGTCGGGCTCTTCTACAAGACCGGCTACTTCAAGCAGTCGCTCAACGCCGACGGCTGGCAGCGCGAGGACTACCCCGTGCTCGACCCGCAGGGCCTGCCGCTCTCTCTCCTGCGCGAGGACGACGGCACCCCCGTGACGATCACCCTGGGGATGCCGCACGGCCGCGAGCTGCACGCCCACGTGTGGCGCGCCCAGGTCGGCCGCGTGCCCCTCCTCCTGCTCGACAGCGACGTCCAGGGCAACGACGACGCGATGCGCCAGGTGACCAACCGGCTCTACGGCGGCGGCGGCGAGCAGCGCCTCCAGCAGGAGATGCTCCTGGGCATCGGCGGCGTCCGCGCCCTGCGCGCCTGGTCGCGGCTCACCGGCGCCCCCGCGCCCGAGGTCTTCCACACGAACGAGGGCCACGCCGGCTTCCTCGGCGTCGAGCGGATCAGCGAGCTCACCCAGCAGGGCTCGATGACCTTCGACGAGGCGATGGAGGCGACGAAGTCGGGCACGGTCTTCACCACCCACACCCCCGTCCCCGCGGGCATCGACCGCTTCGACGCGTCGCTCGTCGAGCTCTACCTCGGCGGCGAGCAGGCCCTGCCGGGCGTGCCCACCGAGCGTCTCCTCGGGCTCGGCGCCGAGACCTACGAGGGCGGCAGCCGCGGCGTCTTCAACATGGCGGTCATGGGCCTGCGCATGGCCGAGCGCGCCAACGGCGTCTCCCAGCTGCACGGCGTCGTCTCTCGCGAGATGTTCGACGGGCTGTGGCCGGGATTCGACGACGTCGAGGTGCCGATCACCTCGATCACCAACGGCGTCCACGCGCCGACCTGGGTCGACGACCGGGTCTTCGACCTCGCCCGCGAGCACATCGGCGGCGCCGACCTCGAGACGGGCGACCGCTGGTCCGAGATCGGCGCGATCCCCGGCGACCGCGTCTGGGCGACGAAGCGCGAGATGCGCCAGCAGCTCGTCGACGAGGCCCGCCGCCGGCTGCGCTCGAGCTGGCTCAAGCGCGGCGCGAGCGAGGCCGAGCTCGGGTGGACCACCTCGGTGCTCGACCCCGACGTGCTGACGATCGGCTTCGCCCGACGCGTCCCGACGTACAAGCGCCTCACGCTCATGCTGCGCGACCCACAGCGGCTCAAGGCCCTGCTCACCCACCCCGAGCGCCCGATCCAGCTCGTCATCGCCGGCAAGTCCCACCCCGCCGACGAGACGGGCAAGCAGCTCATCCAGCAGATGGTCCGCTTCGCCGACGACCCCGAGGTCCGCGACCGCATCGTCTTCCTGCCCAACTACGACATCGCGATGGCCAAGGACCTCTACCCGGGCTGCGACGTCTGGCTCAACAACCCGCTGCGCCCCTTCGAGGCCTGCGGCACGTCGGGCATGAAGGCCGCGCTCAACGGCGGTCTCAACCTCTCGATCCTCGACGGCTGGTGGGACGAGTGGTTCGACGGCGAGAACGGCTGGGCGATCCCGACGGCCGACGGCGTCGAGGACCCCGACCGTCGTGACGACATCGAGGCCGCCGCGCTCTACGACCTCGTCGAGAAGCACGTCGCCCCGATCTTCTACGACCGCGACGAGCAGGGCCTGCCCGTGCGCTGGCTGGAGATGCTGCGCCACACGCTGAGCACCCTCGGCCCGAAGGTCCTCGCCACCCGCATGGTCCGCGACTACACCGAGCGGCTCTACACGCCGACGGCTCGTGGCAACGCCGCCGTGAGCGCCGACGGCCACGCCGGTGCTCGTGACCTCGCCGCCTACAAGGGCAAGGTGCGCGCCGCCTGGCCGAAGCTGAGCGTCGACCACGTCGAGGCCAGCGGCCTGTCCGACGACCCGCAGGTCGGCGAGACCCTCCACGTCGACGCCTACGTCTCGCTCGACGGGCTCGACCCGCAGGACGTCGACGTCCAGGTCGTCACCGGCACCGCGGCCATCGCCACGGACGACATCTCGGACTGGACCGCGAGCTCGTTGTCCTTCGTCGAGCGCTACGACAACGGCACGGCGAAGTACGCCGGGTCGGTCGCCATCGAGACCACCGGCCAGTTCGGCTACACGGTGCGCGTGCTGCCCACGCACGAGCACATGGCCTTCCAGTCCTCGATGGGTCTCGTGACCAACGCCTGACCCCCCTTCGCCGAGGTATGGCAGATCGGCCCCGGATCCGTGGATCCGGGGCCGATCGCCATACCTCGCGGTGGTCGGGGGCGGCATCATCGGGGCATGGACACCGCACGCAGCGCCGCCGCCCTCGAGCACGAGATGGCCCGGATCGAGGCGCTGCTGCGTGACGCGTCTGCGCACGACTGGAGCCGGTCGCTAACGACCTGCCCGCGGTGGGAGCTCGCCGACCTCGTCGGGCACCTCGGCGGCGTGCACCGCTGGGTCGTCGGCGCGGTCCGCGAGGGCCACGGGCGCACGGAGAGCACGCCACCGCCGGCGGAGGGGCTGGCCGGGTGGTTCGACCAGGGCGCCCGCGAGCTGCGCGAGACGATCGCCGTCGACCCGGCGAGACCTGCGTGGACCTTCGAGCGGGGTGACCGCACCGTCGGCTTCTGGCAGCGGCGGCAGGTGCACGAGCACACCGTGCACCGGGTCGACGTCGAGCTCGCGCTCGTCGGCGAGACGAGCCCGGTCCCCGTCGACGTGGCCGCGGACGGCGTGGCCGAGGTCGTCGAGGTCTTCGTGCCCCGGAGGCTGGCGAAGGGGTGGCTCGACCCGATCCCCGCGGCGGTCCGGCTCGTCGCCACCGACGCCCCGGTCGAGGTCGTCATCGGCGACGGCGACCCGGTCGCCCAGGTGAGCGCCCCCGCCGCCGACCTCTACCTCGCGCTGTGGCAGCGCGCCCCTCTCGACGACGAGCGCACGACGTACGAGGGCGACGAGGTCGTCGCTCGCGAGGTGCTGAGGATGCCCCTCACGCCGTAGCGAGGGGGTGGGCGGTGGTCTCGAGGCTCGCTGGCGCTCGCACCTCGACCAGCTAGGTGACATCAGTGGTCGAGGTGTGAAGGCCCGCCAGGGCCTGAGCCTCGAGACCAAGGGAGCTGTGGTCTCGAGGCTCGCTGGCGCTCGCACCTCGACCAGCAAGGTGACATCAGTGGTCTCGAGGCTCGCTCGCGCTCGCACCTCGACCAGCGACGGGCTCTCGCGCTCGCACCTCGACCAGCGACGGGGTCAGGCGGGGGTGGCGACGTAGAGGCGGATGCTCGCGGCGGTGACGTCCACCCCTTCGCCCGCGGGCACGTGCACCCGCTCGCCCTCGTCGGGGCGCTCCCAGGCCGAGTCCCACCACAGCTCGAAGCCCGACACGCCCGGCGGGGCGGGCAGGACGACGCGGCCGTCGTGCCCGGCGCCGTGCAGCACGACGAGCGCGGACCGGTGCCCGAGCGGAGCGCCGTCGAGGTGCATCTGGAGGACCCGGCGCGAGGACTCGCCCCACTGGTGGGTCATCGCCGACCCGTGCTCGTCGTACCAGCCGATGTCGCTCGCCCCGTGGTCGTCGAGCGGGCTCCCCGTGTAGTGGCAGCGATGGCGCAGGGTCGCCAGCTCGTGGCGCCACCCGCTGAGGGCGCGGGTCGTCGCGAGCAGGTCCTCCTGCTCCGCCCCGAGCTCCCAGTCCAGCCACGTGAGCGGCCCGTCCTGGCAGTACGGGTTGTTGTTGCCCTGCGTCGTGCGGCCGATCTCGTCGCCCGCGGCGATCATCGGCACCCCGGTCGACAGCAGGAGGGTGGCCAGGAGGTTGCGCCGCGAGCGCCGGCGCAGCGTGAGCACCTCGGGGTCGTCGGTGGGCCCCTCGACCCCGTGGTTCCACGACCGGTTGTGGTCGCTGCCGTCGCGCCCTTCCTCGCCGTTGGCCTCGTTGTGCTTGACGTCGTACGCGGTGAGGTCGGCGAGGGTGAAGCCGTCGTGCGCGGTGACGAAGCCGATCGAGCTCGCCGGGCCCCGCTCCCCGCTCCCGAAGAGGTCGCGCGAGCCGGCGAGCCGGGTAGCGATCTCGCGCACCCCGTGGGTGCTCGAGCCCTGACGCGCGCCGCGCGCGACCGCGAGGTCTGAGAGCCAGAACTCCCGAGCCGCGTCGCGGTACCGGTCGTTCCACTCCGCGAGCGGCGGGGGCATCTGCCCGGTGCGCCACCCGTGCGGCCCGACGTCCCACGGCTCGGCGATGAGGTGCACGCCGCTGAGCACGGGGTCGGTGCGCAGCGCGGTGAGGAAGGGGTGGCCCGGGTCGTAGTCGTCGTGGGTGCCGCGGGCGAGCGCGACGGCGAGGTCGAAGCGGAAGCCGTCGACCCCGCACTGCGTCACCCAGTAGCGAAGGGAGTCGAGCACCATCCGCTGCGTCGTCGCGTCGCGCAGGTCGAGGGTGTTGCCGCACCCCGTGACGTCGACGTCACGGCCGCGCTCGTCGAGCCGGTAGGACGTGCGCCCGGCCAGACCCCGCCAGGACAGCGTCGCGCCCTGCACCGACTGCTCCGCCGTGTGGTTGTAGACGACGTCGAGGATGACCTCGATGCCGGCGGCGTGGAGCATCTTCACCATGCCCTTGAGCTCGTCGAGCGCGCCCTGCGGGTCGGTGGTCGACGCGTACGGCAGGTGCGGCGCGAAGAAGCCCAGGGTGTTGTAGCCCCAGTGGTTGACCAGCCCCCGGGCGAGCACCTCGGGCTCGGAGACGAAGTGGTGCACCGGCAGCAGCTCGACCGCCGTGACGCCGAGCGAGAGCAGGTGCTCGACGCACGCGGGGTGCGCCATGCCGGCGTAGGTGCCGCGGAGGTGCTCGGGCACCCCGGGCATCGTGGCGGTCATCTCGCGCACGTGCACCTCGTAGACGACGCTGTCGGCGAGCTCGCGACGCGGTCGGGGGTGCTCGCCCCAGTCGAAGCGCTCGTCGACGACGACCCCGAGCGGGGCGACGCCCGCGGAGTCGAGATCGCTGCGGACGGCGATGTCGGCGCGGCCGTCCTCGCCGACGACATGGCCGAAGAGCGCGGGCGGGTAGGCGTCGAGCACCCGGTCGACCATCCGCGCGTAGGGGTCGAGCAGCACCTTCGCCGGGTTGTGCCGGTGGCCCGCCTCCGGCTCCCACGGCCCGTCCACCCGGTACCCGTAGCGCTCGCCGGCGCCCACCCCGTCGACCCGGCCGGACCACCAGCCGCGCCGCCGCTGGACGAGCCGCACCTGACGCTCCTGCGCGGGGTCTCCGCTGGGCCCGAAGAGGCACAGCGTCACCGCCGTGGCGAAGGGGGCGTGCACCGCCACCTCGAGCCCGCCGGCGACGAGGTGAGCCCCGGGCACCGGGGCGTGGTCGAGCGGGGTGGCGTCTCGACGCGGGGCTGCTGCCGCGACGTCGTCGAGGCGGGTGTGCGGCGGCATGGTCGCAACTGTAGGCAGTAGGTACGTTGGGGGGCATGAGCGATCCCACCGCACTGCCGAACTTCACCCCCAGCACCGGCGGCCCCGCCCAGGGCGGCGACGACGCCCCCGCCGAGGCCCCCCTTCGCGACCGTGTCAACGAGGCCCTCACCGAGCTCGGTGTCGAGTCCCGCATCGACGACGACGGCGACGTCGCCTTCGCCTTCGAGGACCAGCAGCTCTTCGTGCGCTGCGCCGACGACGAGTCCAACGTCCTGCGCGTCTTCGGCCAGTGGTCCCTCGAGGACCCGGTGCCCTCCGACGAGCTCGAGCGCCTCAAGATCAGCAACGACGTCAACGTCGCCTTCAACCTCGTCAAGGCCGCCGTCGCCAACGACACCCTCCTCGTGACGAGCGAGCACATCCTGCCCCGCGGCGCCGACGTGCGCGGGCTGCTCGGCATCGCCGTGCCCCTCGTCATCCAGGGCGTGCAGCTGTGGCACCAGCGCGCGACCGGCCAGGTCCCCGGCATGCAGCCGGGCGAGGGCGAGCCGGGCGCCGACGCCGCGGCCCCCGCCCCGGGCGAGGGCGAGCTGCCCCGGTGAGCGACTTCGTCACCCTCGAGGTCGAGGGCGGCATCGGGGTCATCCGGATCGACCGCCCGAAGATGAACCCGCTCAACGCCCAGGTGCAGCGCGAGCTCGTCGCCGCGGCCGAGGAGGCGACAGAGCGCTCCGACGTGCGCGCCGTCATCCTCTACGGCGGGGAGCGGGTCTTCGCCGCCGGCGCCGACATCAAGGAGATGCAGACGATGTCCTACACGGACATGGTCGACCACTCCCAGGCGCTGCAGGACTTCACCCGCAAGCTCGCGGGCATCCCCAAGCCGACCGTCGCCGCGATCGCCGGCTTCGCGCTCGGCGCGGGCTACGAGGTCGCGCTGTGCGCGGACTTCCGGGTGGCGAAGGTCGGGACGAAGGTCGGCCAGCCCGAGATCCTCCTCGGGGTCATCCCCGGGGCCGGGGGCACCCAGCGTCTCGCCCGCCTCGTCGGGCCGGCCAAGGCCAAGGACCTCGTCTTCTCGGGCCGCTTCGTCGACGCCGAGGAGGCGCTGGCGATGGGCCTCGTCGACCGGGTCGTCGAGGGCGACGTGCTCGAGGCGGCCAAGGAGATGGTGGCGCCCTACGTCACCGGTCCGGCGTACGCCCTGCGCGCCGCGAAGCAGGCCATCGACGCCGGTCTCGAGGTCGACCTGCAGACCGGGCTGGAGATCGAGCGGATGCTCTTCGCCGGGCTCTTCGCGACGAAGGACCGCACGACCGGCATGCGCTCCTTCGTCGAGGACGGCCCGGGCAAGGCGACCTTCGAGGGCGCCTGATGCCGCAGCCGGCGAGCGCGCAGGACGTGGAGCGCGCCTGGGAGGACAACACCCTCGCCCAGGTGCTCTACCACGACTGGGAGGCGCAGACCTACGACGAGAAGTGGTCGATCAGCTTCGACGAGCGGTGCACCGCCGTCGTGCGCGACCGCTTCGAGCGGGTCGTGCGGGGCCGGCGGCTGCCGGGCGAGGAGGTGCCCTACGGGCGCGCTCTCGAGCTCGGCGCCGGCACCGGCTTCTTCTCCTTGAACCTCGTGCTCGCCGGCCTCCTGCGGGAGGTCCACGTCACCGACCTCTCGCCCGGCATGGTCGAGGTGGCGCAGGAGAACGCGCGCCGGCTCGGTCTCGAGGCCCACGGCCGGGTGGCCGACGCCGGGTCGCTGCCCTACGACGACGACAGCTTCGACCTCGTCGTCGGTCACGCCGTGCTCCACCACATCCCCGACGTCGAGGCGACGCTGCGCGAGGTGCTGCGCGTGCTGCGCCCCGGCGGGCGCTTCGTCATCGCGGGGGAGCCGACCCGGATTGGCCACCGGTACGCCCGCGCGCTCGGTCGGGCGACGTGGGAGGTCGCGACCCGGGTCGCCGCGCTGCCGCCGCTGCGCGCCCGCTGGGCCCGACCGCGGGCCGAGCTCGACGAGTCCTCGCGAGCGGCCGCCCTCGAGGCGGTCGTCGACCTGCACACCTTCGACCCCGACGAGCTCGCCGAGACCGCCCGCCGGGCCGGGGCGGAGCACGTGGGCACCGCGACCGAGGAGCTCGCCTCGGCCGTCTTCGGCTGGCCCGTGCGGACCTTCGAGTGCGCGGTGCGCGAGGACGCGCTCGGGCTGCGCTGGGCGATCTTCGCCTACCGCGGCTGGCAGCGCCTCATGCGCGTCGACGACGTGCTCGCCCGGGTCGTGCCGCAGCGCTTCTTCTACAACGTCGGCGTCACCGGCGTGAAGCCGCGGTGAGCCTCGTCGCGCGGCTGCGCCGCCCGCCCCTCGCGGCGGGGGAGCACTGGGGCGCCGCGCGCTGGGTCGCCTGGGTCGTGAGCAACCGCGCGTGGACCCACCACCACGTGCTGGGATACCTGCGGATGATCCGCGCCCGCGCGGCCAACCCCGGTCTCGTCTTCGAGGGCCCGTGCTTCATCGGCCCGGACGTGCGCTTCGAGGTCCGGCCCGGCTTCGGACGGCTCGTCGTCGGCCCCTTCGTCCACATCGGTCCGCACTCCCGCCTGCGCGCCCACGAGGGCACGCTGCGCATCGGCGCGAAGACGGTCATCGGCACCCGCAACACGATCAACACCTGGCTCGACATCGAGATCGGCAGCTCGTGCCTCTTCGCCGACGACGTCTACGTCTGCGACTTCGACCACCGCACCGACTCGCTCGAGATCCCGATCAAGGACCAGGGCATCGTCAAGTCGCCCGTGCGCATCGGTGACGACGTGTGGGTCGCGACGAAGTGCGTCGTCCTGCGCGGCACCGACGTCGGCGACCACAGCGTCCTCGCGGCCGGCACGATCGCCCGCGCGAGCTATCCCGCCCGCTCCGTCGTCGTCGGCGTCCCCGGACGCGTCGTGCGCACCCGGGGCGAGGACCCGGCCGCGCCGACGACGGGGTGAGCCGCCCCCTTCGTGCGTGGACGTGTGGTGAGGGTCATGGCGCCTCGATGGCCGCGCGGCGCAGGCAGAGGGATACCGTCGGGGGGAGTCGGCCTGCACCCGACCCGGGGCACACCCAGGGGCGAGGCGGGGCCGGCGGACACCAGACCCACACGAGGAAGAGGACGAGCCAGCGATGAACATCGTCGTCTGCGTCAAGTACGTGCCGGACGCACAGTCCGACCGCAGGTTCACCGAGGACCACACCACCGATCGTGACGGGGTCGACGGCCTCCTCTCCGAGCTCGACGAGTACGCCGTCGAAGAGGCCCTGAAGATCGTCGAGGCCACCGGCGAGGGCGAGATCACCGTCCTCACCATCGGCCCCGAGGCGGCCGCCGACGCCGTGAAGAAGTCGCTGCAGATGGGTGTCGACAAGGGCGTGCACGTCCTCGACGACGCGATCGCCGGCTCCGACGCCCCCGCGACCTCGCTCGTGCTCGCCGAGGCGATCACCAAGCTCGGCACCCCCGACCTCGTGCTCACCGGCATGGCGTCGACGGACGGCACGATGTCGGTCGTCCCGGCGATGCTCGCCGAGCGTCTCGGCCTGCCCCAGGTCACCTACGCCTCCGAGCTCACCGTCTCCGAGGGCACCGTGACGATCCGCCGCGACGGCGACACCGCGAGCGAGACCATCGAGTCCTCGCTGCCGGCCCTCGTCTCGGTCACCGACCAGATCAACGAGCCGCGCTACCCCTCCTTCAAGGGGATCATGGCGGCCAAGAAGAAGCCGGTCGAGACGTGGAGCCTCGCCGACCTCGGCGTCGACGCCGGTCAGGTCGGCCAGGCCAACGCGTGGACCGAGGTCCTCGAGACCACGAAGCGTCCCCCGCGCGAGCAGGGCGAGATCGTCACCGACGAGGGCGAGGGCGGCAGCAAGCTGGCCGACTTCCTCGCCGCGCAGAAGTTCGTCTGAGCCGCGCCCAGGACCAGGAGGAAAGACACAACCATGGCTGAAGTACTCGTGCTCGTCGACCACGCCCAGGGCGTGGTGAAGAAGCCCGCCGCCGAGATGCTGACGATCGCCCGCCGCCTCGGCGAGCCGACCGCCGTCTTCATCGGCCCCGGCGCCGAGACCGCGAAGGACCTGCTCGCCCGCTACGGCGCGGAGAAGATCATCTCCGTCTCCGACCCCGCCGTCGGGGAGTACCTCGTGGCCCCCCAGGCCGAGGTCCTCGCCCAGATCGTCGAGGCCTCGAGCCCGGTGGCCGTGCTCATCCCGAGCAACGCCGCCGGCAAGGAGGTCGCCGCGCGTCTGGCCGTCAAGACCGGCTCCGGTCTCATCACCGACGCCGTCGACGTCCAGGCCGGCGAGAGCGGTCCCGTCACGACGCAGTCCGTCTTCGCGGGCAGCTACAGCGTGAAGTCCCGGGTCACCCAGGGCGCCGCGATCATCACCGTCAAGCCCAACTCCGCCACCCCGGAGCAGGCCGCCGGCGCCGGCGCCTTCGAGGAGCTCACCCCGCAGATCTCCGACGCCGCCAAGGCCGCGAAGATCACCGCGTCCGAGCCGAAGAAGGCCTCCGGTCGTCCCGAGCTCACCGAGGCGGCCATCGTCATCTCCGGTGGCCGTGGCACCGGCGGCGACTTCGCCCCGGTCGAGGCCTTCGCCGACAGCCTCGGCGCCGCGGTCGGCGCCTCGCGCGCCGCGGTCGACGCCGGCTGGTACCCGCACACCAGCCAGGTCGGCCAGACCGGCAAGCAGGTCAGCCCGCAGCTCTACGTCGCGGCCGGCATCTCCGGTGCCATCCAGCACCGCGCCGGCATGCAGACGAGCAAGACGATCGTCGCCGTCAACAAGGACGAGGAGGCGCCGATCTTCGAGCTCGTCGACTTCGGCGTCGTCGGCGACCTCTTCCAGGTGCTCCCGCAGGCCACCGAGGCGGTCAAGGGCAAGAAGGGCTGACGCCCCCTTCGCCCGCACGCGCAGCTCGCCCCCCGGCCGACCGGCCGGGGGGCGACGTGCGTCACGGCGCGTTATCGAAATGTGACTTCGCGCCCGGGTCTCGCTACTGTGGTGGCACCCCGGCTCGCCAGAGCCGGGTCTGCTCTGCCCCCGAAGCGAAGGTCTGCCCCTGTGACCCAGCCTCCCAAGCACGCGGCGCGTCACGGTGCCCCTGCCCGGCGCTCCCTCTCGCGCACGCTGCCCCGCGGCGCGGCCCTGAAGTCCGCCGCCTGCGTCGGCCTCGTCGTCGGCGCCTCCGCCCTCGTCGCCGCGCCGACCGCGACCGGTGCGGCCTCCGCCGAGCCCACCCCCGACGCCTCCGCGTCCTCGCGGGCCAGCTCGATGCTCGAGGATCGCGGTGACGACGCCGCGCAGCGCAGCACCGCTCGCGTCGCCCTCGCCGTCCCGACCGACCTGCCCGCCCCCGTGCTGCAGAGCGCGATGTCGGCCGGCGACCTCGACGTGGGCGCGGTGAAGAAGCCCGAGCCCAAGCCGGTCCCGAAGCCGGAGCCCCAGCCCGTGGTCGAGCAGGAGACCCCGGAGCCGGTCGAGCAGACCGAGGAGGCTCAGCCCGATCCGCAGGAGCAGGAGGCTCCCGAGCCCGAGGCGACGCCCGAGGAGACGACTCAGGCCCCCGCGCCCGCCGGTGGCCTCGACACGACGAGCTACCTCGCGCAGGCCCAGGCCGTCGGCCTCAGCCCGAACGCCCAGGCGGTCTACTCCGCGGTCCGCTCGCAGTACCCCCACCTGACGAACATCGGCGGCTACCGCGCCGGCGACCCCGGCGATCACGGCACCGGCAACGCCGTCGACGTCATGTGCGGCTCGGCCGACGGCGACGCCGTCGCGGCCTTCGTGCAGCAGCACGCGAGCGAGCTCAACGTGAAGTACGTCATCTGGAAGCAGCGGATCTGGATGCCCGGCGGCTCGTGGAAGCCGATGGAGGACCGGGGCGACCCGACCCAGAACCACTTCGACCACGTGCACATCTCGGTGGGCTGACCCAGCCCCCGCACGACCCCGGGCGGGACCACCCGCCCGGGGTCTCGCACGTCCGGCAGGGCATGATCCTCCTCGAACCGTCCCCACCCCACAGGAGCACCACACATGGACTGGCTGCAGGCGATCGTCCTCGGCGTCGTGCAGGGGCTCACCGAGTTCCTGCCCATCAGCTCGAGCGCGCACCAGTCGATCGTCGGGCGCTTCTTCGGCGAGGACCCGGGCTCGGCCTTCACGGCGATCACCCAGCTCGGCACGGAGGCGGCGGTCCTCGTCTACTTCCGCAAGGACATCGCCCAGATCATCCGGTCGTGGTGCCTCGCCGTCGCGGGCAAGCTCCCGCACAGCGACCCGCAGGCGCGCCTGGGGTGGATGGTCATCCTCGGCTCGATCCCCATCGGCCTGCTCGGCATCGCGCTCAAGGACGTCATCACCGGTCCGGCGCGCAACCTGTGGATCACCGCGACGATGCTGCTCATCTTCGCGCTCGTCATCGACGTCGCCGACCGCCGGGCGAAGCAGGACCGCCAGCTCGAGCAGCTGACCGTCCGGCACGGCCTGTACTACGGCCTGTGGCAGGCGCTGGCGCTCGTCCCGGGCGTCTCGCGCTCGGGCGGCACGATCGCCGGTGGTCTCTTCATGGGCTACACCCGTGAGGCCGCCGCCCGCTACTCCTTCCTCCTCGCGATCCCCGCGGTGCTGCTCTCGGGCTTCCAGCAGCTCTTCGACATCGCGGACGAGCCGGTCGAGCCGGCGTGGGGCCCGATCGCCGTGGCGACGGTCATCTCCTTCGTCATCGGCTACGCGGTCATCGCCTGGCTGCTGCGCTACATCTCCACCCACACCTTCCGCCCCTTCGTCATCTACCGGATCGGGCTCGCCCTCGTCCTCTTCGTCCTCCTGGGCACCGGCGTCATCGCCGCCTGACCGAGGGCGAAGGGGGATCCGACCCGGCAGGACGGGCGGGCCGCCCCCACAGGTGGGCGGCCTAGACTCGACGGCGATGAGCACCTACCTCGACCACGCGGCGACCACCCCGATCCGCCCGGTCGCCCGGGACGCCGTCCTCGCGCAGATGGCTCGCGTCGGCAACCCCTCGAGCCTGCACTCCGCCGGCCGCGCGGCCCGGCGCGTCCTCGAGGAGTCGCGCGAGGCGGTCGCCGACGCCCTCGGTGCCCGTCCGTCCGAGGTGATCTTCACCTCCGGCGGCACCGAGTCCGACAACATCGCCCTGCTCGGCTCCTACCTCGCCGCGCGCCAGGCCGACCCCGCCCGCGACCGCGTCGTGCTGTCCGGGATGGAGCACCACGCGGTGCTCGACGCGGCGACCCACCTCGCCGACACCTCCGGGGCGCGGCTGACCTTCGTCGAGCCGGGGGAGTGCGGCACGATCGAGGTCGACGCCGTGCGCGCCGCCGTCGAGGCGGACCCGGCCGCTGTCGCCGTCGTCAGCGTCATGTGGGCAAACAACGAGGTCGGCACCGTCCAGGACGTCGCCGCGATGGCCCGGCTGTGCCACGAGCACGCCATCCCCTTCCACACCGACGCGGTGCAGGTCGCGGGCCACCTGCCCGTCGACTTCGCCGCGGTCGAGGCGGACACGCTCGCCGTGAGCGGGCACAAGTTCGGCGGGCCGACCGGGGTGGGCGTGCTGCTCGCCCGGCGTGACGCCCGGCTCGTCCCGACGACCCACGGCGGGGGCCAGGAGCGCTCGCTGCGCAGCGGCACGGTCGCCGTCGCGGGCATCGCCGGCCTCGCCGCCGCGCTCACCGAGGCGGTCGGCGAGATCGAGACCGAGGCCGCCCGGGTCGCCGCGCTGCGCGACCGCTTCCTCACCCGCGCCCGCGAGATCGACCCGAGCATCCGCGTCTCCGGCTGCTGGGAGCTCGGCGACATCACTCGTCGTCTGCCCGGCAACGCCCACATCACCATCCCCGGCTGCGACGGCGACTCGTTGCTGTACCTGCTCGACGCCGCCGGCGTCGAGGTCTCGACCGGCTCGGCCTGCCAGGCCGGTGTGCCGCAGCCCAGCCACGTGCTGCTCGCCATGGGGCGCAGCGAGGAGGAGACCCGCGGCTCGCTGCGCGTCTCGCTCGGGTGGACCTCGACCGAGGCCGACGTCGACGCCGCGCTCTCCGCGCTGCCCGACGCCGTCGACCGTGCCCGCCGCGCCAGCGGCGCTGCCTGATCGCCATGCGTGTCGTCGCCGCCATGAGCGGTGGGGTGGACTCCGCCGTCGCCGCCGCCCGGATGCTCGACGAGGGCCACGACGTCGTCGGCGTGCACCTCGCCCTGTCGCGCAGCGCCGCGACGCTGCGCGAGGGCGCGCGCGGGTGCTGCACGATCGAGGACTCCGGCGACGCCCGCCGGGTGGCCGACCGGCTCGGCATCCCCTTCTACGTGTGGGACATGGCCGGGGCCTTCCAGCGCGACGTCATGGACGACTTCGTCGCCGAGTACGAGGCGGGGCGCACGCCCAACCCCTGCCTGCGGTGCAACGAGAAGATCAAGTTCGCCGCGCTCCTCGACAAGGCGCTCGCCCTCGGCTTCGACGCCGTCGCGACGGGGCACTACGCGCAGGTCGAGCAGGGTCCGGCAGGCCGCGAGCTGCACCGCGCCGTCGACCCGGCCAAGGACCAGAGCTACGTCCTCGGGGTCCTCGACGCCGATCAGCTGGCCCGCTCCTTCTTCCCGCTCGGGCGCTCGACGAAGCCGCAGGTGCGCGAGGAGGCGCAAGAGCGAGGCTTCTCCGTCGCCCGCAAGCCCGACAGCCACGACATCTGCTTCATCAGCGACGGCGACACCCGCGGCTGGCTCGCGGGCCGGCTCGGGGAGCGGCCCGGCGAGGTCGTCGACGAGCGCTCGGGCGAGGTCGTCGGCGCCCACACGGGCGCCTACGGCTTCACCGTCGGTCAGCGACGGGGCCTCGGCCTCGAGCGCAGCAGCCTCGACGGCGAGCCGCGCTTCGTCACCCGGGTCGACGCCTCGAGCAACCGCGTCTTCATCGGCACCTCCGACCTGCTCGGCGTGCGCCAGGTCATCGGCACCCAGCCGCGCTGGTGCGGTCCCGCGCCGACCGGCGAGGTGCGCGTGGGTGCGCAGCTGCGCGCCCACGGCGAGGAGATCCCGGCCCGCGCCCGCCTCGAGGGCGGAGACGGCTCCGGCCCTCGCCTTGAGGACGGAGACGGCTCTGGCCCTCGCCTCGTCGTGGACCTCGACGAGGCCGTGCGCGGCATCGCGCCGGGCCAGTCGGTCGTGCTCTACGAGGGCACTCGTGTCGTCGGCTCGGCGACCATCGCGTCCACCGCCCGCTGACCGCGCACACCCCCTCCGGAACTGCCGCCGCGTCATCACCGCGTGCGTCCTTCTACGTGCGTCGGTGGAAGTGGATCGTGACGGTGTCGTCGGGTGCGCGGTGGGTGGTGTGCTGCCAGTCGGGTCCGTCGATCATGCGGTGGTGGTAGCCGCACAGGGGGATGGCGTTGAGCAGGTCGGTGAGTCCGCCGTCTCGCCAGGCGTGGAGGTGGTGGATCTCGGTCCACGCGAAGGGGCGTTCGCACCCGTGGGCGGCGCAGGTGTCGTAGCGCAGGGACAGGGCGAGGGCTTGGGCTTCGGTGAAGAGGCGCTTGTGTCGGGCGAGGTCGAGGGGTTGTGAGGGCCCGTCGAGGACGACGGGGATGATCCCGGCGGCGCAGGCCATGCGGCGGATGGTGCCGGTGTCGAGGTGGTCGCCGGCGTCGGTGCTCCCGGCTCGGCGCAGGTCTGCGGTGAGGTCGTCGAGTCGGGTGGTGACCAGGAGGGTGGCGGCGACCTTGCGGGAGAGGTGGTCGGTGGGGATGCGGGTGAGGAGGTCGGCGAAGGCCAGGCCGCGGCGGTGCTGCCAGTCGAGCTCGTCGACGCGGGTGTCGCCGGTGAGGCGGGCGAGGTCGCTGGGTTCGGTGATCACGGTGTCCGAGCCGGGCTGGGTGCGGCGTCGGGGTGCGGTCATGGCGTCGATGACCTTGCCGAGGATGGCGCCGGCGGCCCAGGGGACGGTGAAGTGGCCGGTCATGGTGCCGTCGTGGTTGTCGCGGATCCAGAAGGCCGACTCGTCGCGGGCGTGGGCTTCTTCGGCGGCCAGGACGTCGTCCTCGTGGGCGTCGACGACGTCCTCGTCGGGTTCGACAGCTTCGAGGACGCGGCGTGCGGCGATCCGCAGCTTGGCCGGTGCCCGGTTGACCGCGAGCAGGAGGAGCTCGGCCTCGCAGGTGTGGCGCTGCTCGGGGGTGAGTCCTTCGGGCAGGTCTGCCATCGCGGTGGTGATGACGCGGGCGTGGTCGGCGCTGATCCGCCCGTCGTCGAGGGCAGCGGCGGTGCGGGCGAGCTCGGGCTGCGGCTGTGCGGGTGGCGTGGTGGTGGCGTCGGCGCCGACGAGGGTCAGGGTGGGGGAGTCGCACCCGGGGTCGGGCTCTATGGTGCTGGGTGCGGTGAGCGCGGTGGCGAGTCGGACGTCGCGTGAGGCGGGTCGTCGGTCGCCGTTCGTGGACTGTGCGACCCAGGCTCCGGTGTCGGTGTGCCCGGTGCGCTCCGCCACGCGCACTGTGTCGGCGCGGGCGACGAGGCGCAGCCGTGCGGCCTCGACCCGTCGGGCGAGGCGTTCGACCTCGACGAGATCAGCGCGCAGCGCCCGCCCGGCGGTGCGCTGGTCGGCGGCGATCGCCTCTTGGAGGCTGTCGATGACGGCGTGGGCCTGGTCGAGCAGGGCCGGCACGCGGCTCTGGCCCGGGGTGCCCGGGTCCAGGAGCTGCGGCATCGTCGCCATGACCCCACAATATCGAACAGGTGTTCGACAGGCCAGGCCTTTGTCGGTGAACGGTCAGCAAGGGTCTCGAGGCTCGGGCCTGGCGGCCCTCGCGCCTCGACCGCCGATGGCGCGTCACCTCGACCTCCAGCTGTCGGGTGGCCTCGAGGCTCGGGCCTGGCGGCCCTCGCACCTCGACCACCGACGGCCCCGTGGTCTCGAGGCTCGGGCCTGGCGGCCCTCGCACCTCAACCACCAAGCGGCCCTCCCCCCTCGACCATCAGCCTTCCCAAGGCTGACGGGGGGTGGTGCCACGATGGCGGGGTGGACATGGACTTCGAGGCGGAGGTCGTCGAGTGGCGGGGGCCGGCGCCCTACGTCTTCGCGGTGATGCCGGCCGGGCAGGCGCAGGAGGTGGCCGACGTCGCGCGAGACCTCACCTACGGCTGGGGGTGCATCCCGGTGTCGGGCCGGGTGGGGGCCACCGACTTCACGACCTCGCTCTTCCCCCGTGAGGGCGGCTACTACGTGCCCATCAAGGTCGCGGTCCAGCGCGCCGAGGGGGTGGGCGTCGGCGACACCGTGCGGCTGCGGCTCACCCTGTGAGCGACGCCGGTGCGATGATGCCCGGCGTGACCTCGACGAGCCCCGGCCTGCCCATGACGACCCGGGTGAGCGGCGTCGGCAGCTGGCCGGGCGAGAGCCCCCGCGAGGCCGTCCGGGCCGTGCGCGACCTCCTCGGCGGCGTGCCTCACCTGCCCGAGCTCCCCGGCCGCGGGATCGGGGCCGACATGATCGGCCGCGCGGCATCGCTCCTCGAGGGCCTGCACGTCGAGACCCAGCCCTTCGGCTGGCGGCTCGTCGACCGCCCCGGCCGCGACGAGGGCCGGGCCGCGGCCTACCTGCGCCACGACCTCGACGAGCTCGCCGAGGCCTACGACGGCTGGCAGGGCCCGCTCAAGCTCCAGGTCAGCGGTCCGTGGACCCTCGCCGCCACCCTCGAGCTCACCCGTGGCGAGCGCGTCGTCAGCGACCACGGCGCGCGTCGCGACCTCACCGAGTCGCTCGCCGAGGGCCTGCGCACGCACGTCGCCGAGGTCGCCCGGCTCGTCCCCGGCGCAGACCTCGTCGTCCAGGTCGACGAGCCCGCGGTGCCCGCCGTGCTCGAGGGACGTCTGCCGACGCAGTCCGGGTACGGGCGGCTGCGTGCCGTCGACCGCTCGGAGGTGCGCGACTCCCTTCGCGTCGTCCTCGACGCCGCCGGCGACCACCGCACCGTCGTCCACTGCTGCGCCGCGGAGGTCCCCGTCGCGCTCCTGCACGAGGCCGGTGCCGACGGGCTCTCGCTCGACACGACCCTCCTCGACGGCTCGCGCTGGGAGCAGCTCGCCGCGGCCGTCGAAGGGGGAGCGCACCTGTGGGCAGGAGCGGTGCGGGTCGGCGCCGACTGGCGCAGCGCCCACGACCGGCTCACCGGGGCCTGGGGGCGGATCGGTCTGACGACGGCGAGCCTCGCCGACGTCGTCGTCACCCCGACGTGCGGTCTGGCCGGGGCCACCCCGACGTCCGCCGTCGCGACCCTGCGCACCGCGAAGGACCTCGCCGAGGCCCTGGCCGAGAGCGGCCGGTGACGCAGACCGGGTCCCCGGGGCGGCCCCCCTTCGCCCGGCGCCTCTGGCGCACGTGGTGGCAGATGACCCGGTGGATGGTCGGGCTCTTCGTCGTCGTCGCGCTCGGGATGATGGTCTTCATGGGGGACTGGAGGCACCACGCCCTCGGGCTCACCGACCGGCGCGAGGTGATGGTCACCCACGTCACGGCGAACACCGACCGGTGCGCGAAGAACGACGTCGGTGACCGCGTGGACGTCAGGTGGACCGACGACGACGGCCGGACCCGCACGGGCTGGTGGGTCGCCTGCCGCGGGGACGGCCGCGTCGAGACCGGTGACCGGCGCGAGCTCTGGGTCGCACCCGGTCGTCGGGGCTACGACTACTCGACGTGGTCGCTGTGGACCCAGCTGCCCAAGGCCGCCCTCCTCGCGAGCTCGATCCTCACGGCCGTCGTCATGTGGAACGAGCAGCGCCGCCGGCGCTAGCCGAAGGGCATCCATCCCGGGAGCCCCGCGTCGCCCGCGTTGCTCAGGATCAGCAGCCCGACGATCGCGAGCACCCAGGCCACGGTCTCGCCGGACGTGCGCTCCATCCACGCGGCCACGCGCCGCAGCACCGGCTCGAGACGTCGCCCGAGCCCCAGCCGCAGACCGAGCAGGAGCAGCGCCGGGAGCACCATGACGACGCAGTACCCGGCGAGCACGAGCGCCCGCTCGGCCGCGCCGACGGGCGCGCTCGTGACGATCCCGATGCCGGCGAGGTAGGGGATCATCGACGCCGCCTCGATCGCGGCCGCGGCGACGGCCAGACCAACGAGGGCCCCCGTGCCGCCGCGCTGCCCGTCGACACCCATCGCCCGGTCGCGCCAGCGGTGCACCCGCCGGCTCGTCGTGCCGCCCCCGTCGCCCTTCTTCCTCGTCGGCATGAGGATGCCGGTCGCGAGCAGCAGCACGCCGACGGCCACCTGGACGCGGGTGCCGGTCGTCGTCGAGAGCCACTGCCCGAGGTCGCCGGCCACGGTGAGCAGCAGCCCGGTCGCCAGCGCCACCCCGAGGACCCAGTAGAAGCCCGCGACCGTGCCGAGGAAGACGAGCACCCGGCCAGGGCGCACCCGGCCCGGCGCGAGCATGAACCACAGCGGGATGAGCAGGGTGCCAAAGCTCGTCGAGTCGACGAGGGCGAGCACGGCGAGGGTGAGCAGCTGGGGCAGGTCCATGGCAGCCACCGTGACCCGCGCGACGTGTCGCGCACATCGGCCGAAGGGGGAGCAGCCGCAGCCGCGGCGTCCGCCTTTCGGATGACGCCCGGTGCCGGGCCCCGTGATTCGATGACGTCGTGACGACGCAGCGCAGGGCCGAGGCGGTCGGCCTCGACCTGCGCGGGGCAGCGCTCATGGCGCTCCTCGGCACGGTCCTCGTCGCCATCGACCTCGTCGACATCTGGGGCCAGGGCACGCGCGGCCCGAGCGGGCGCTGGTGGCACCTCGTGCCCCTGCTCCTGCTGTGCGCGGTCATGGTGTGGCGCAGGGTGCGGCCGCTCACCTGCCTCGCTCTCGGCGTCGTCGTCTTCGCCGTCGAGACGGCGTACGGCGGCAGCATCGGCTCGCTCCTCGTCATCATCGAGCTCGTCTACGCCGCCGGTCTGCACGGCCGGGGCCGCGCCGTCGTCTCCCTCGACTGGGCCATCGGCATCGGTGTCGCCGCGAGCGGCCTCGCGGTCTGGGCGCTGACCGGCGACCTGCAGGACGGCGTGCTCACCGCGCTCACCGTCTTCGCCGTCTTCGGCACGTCCTTCTGGTGGGGGCGCTCGAGCCGCCGCTCCCTCGACCTCCTCGCCGCGCAGCGCCGGCAGGCCCAGGACGAGGCACGGCTCGCCGAGCTGCGCGCCCGCGAGGAGCGCCGGGGCGAGCGCGAGCAGATGGCCCGCGACCTCCACGACGCGCTGTCCGGCAGCCTCGCGGCGATCACCATCCACGCCGAGGCCGGGCTGCACGACGAGAGGTCGCAGCGGCGCGCCCTCGAGGTCGTCCGCGCCACCTCGAAGGACGCGGTCCGCGAGCTCCAGTCGATGCTCGCCGTCCTGCGACCGGACGTGCCGATGACCGTCTCGCCCTCCCTGGCCGACCTCCCCGCGCTCGTCGAGCACTCCCGGTCGCGGGGCATCGAGGTCGCCCTGCACCTCGACCCCGACCCGCTGCCCGAGCTGCCCGCCCCCACCGGCCAGGCGCTCTACCGGGTGCTCCAGGAGGCCCTGCACAACGTCGCCCGCCACGCCGCCTCCCCGCGAGCCGAGGTCGCCGTCGCGGTGCAGGACGACCTCGTCCTCACCGTCGTCTCGCCGCTGCCCCCGGGGCCGGACCGCGCCGAGCCGGGCCTGGGCCTCGGGCTGCTCTCGATGCGCGAGCGCGTCGAGGCGCTCGGCGGCCACCTCGAGGCCGGCCCGTCCGGGGACTCGTGGCGCGTGCGCGCCGCCGTCCCCCTCCACCGTGTGAGCACCCACGAGACGAGCACCCATGAGGCGAGCGCCCACGAGACGAGCACCCGCACGCCGGGCACCCAGGAGAGCACCGCATGACGACCGTCCTCATCGCCGACGACCACGCGACCGTGCGCTCCGGGCTGCGCCTGCTCCTCGAGGCGCACGGGCTCGACGTCGTCGGCGAGGCGGGAGACGGCCGGGTGGCGGTCGAGCAGGCCCGCGCCCTGCGGCCGGACGTCACCCTCATGGACGTGCGGATGCCCGGTGTCGACGGCATCGCCGCGACCCGCGAGATCGTCGAGCAGTCGTTGTCGCGGGTGCTCGTGCTCACGAGCTTCGAGATCGACGAGCACGTGTCCGGGGCGCTGCGGGCGGGGGCCGACGGCTACCTGCTCAAGACGGTCGACGCCGGCCCGCTCGTCGACGCCGTCGAGCGCGTCGCGGCCGGCGAGGCGGTCCTCGCGCCCGAGGTCACCCGGCACGTCATCGCCGGCTTCGCGGCGGCTCCCGAACCCTCGCCGCCGGCCGAGGAGGTCGAGGGGGGCTCCCCCTTCGCCCTCACGCCCCGCGAGGTCGACGTGCTGCGTGCCCTCGCCCAGGGGCTGACGAACGCCCAGATCTCCGCCGAGCTGCACATCTCGGAGGCCACGACGAAGACCCACGTGTCGCGCGTCCTCGCCAAGCTCGGCTGCGCCTCACGGGTGCAGGCGGCGATCCTCGCCCGCGAGCGCGGTCTGGCCTAGACCGTCGCGCGGCTGCGCAGCCGGATGTCGGCGCAGGCCTCGCAGGTCTCCTCGGGGATGACGCCGAGGCGCATGAGGTGACCGAAGGCCCAGCACCCGGCGCAGAAGCCGGCGGCCGACTCGAGCAGCGCGAAGACCGTGAGCACGCCGAGCAGCACCGCGGCGGCGGTCGTCAGGCCGAGGCCCAGCGCGAGCACGGCGGCGGTCGTCGAGACCACCGCGCCGATGCCCTGGGCGAAGCGCTTGGGCGGTCCCGGGGTGAGGACCGGCTCGCCCAGGCGCGGCGCGACGACGCGCATCGCGACCCAGCCGAGGGGGCTGAGCCGAGGCCCGGCGAGCACCCGTCCGAGGAAGCCCAGCGCGAGCGGCACCGTGATCCACCACCACCCGGTGACGAGGACGAGGGCGCTCGTCGCGGCGACGACCGCCGCGACGGTCCGGGCCGCCTTCTCGTTGACGGGGTTGGGGAAGACGAAGAAGCTCACCGACAAATCATAACGTCGGGTTATGGGAGCCATAAGCACGAAGGGGGTGGCCTGGGCCACCCCCTTCGTCACGTCACGACCACCGGGTCGCGACGCGGGTCACTCCGCGGGCGCCTCGACCGAGCGGCGCAGGATCTTGCCAGTGGGCCCCTTCGGCAGCTCGTCGAGCTGCCAGATGCGGCGGGGGTACTTGTACGCGGCGATCCGCTCCTTGACGTAGGCCTGGACCTCCTCGAGCGTCGTCGTCGACTCCGGCGCGAGCGCGACGGCCGCGCCGATCTCCTCGCCCATGAGCTCGTCGGGCACGCCGACGACGGCGCACTCGACGACGTCCGGGTGCGAGTAGAGGACCTCCTCGACCTCGCGCGGGTAGACGTTCATCCCGCCGCGGATGATGAGGTCCTTCTTGCGGTCGACGATGGTGAAGTAGCCCTCGTCGTCGACCGTCGCGAGGTCACCGCTGCGGAACCAGCCGTCGGGGATCGCCGTCGCGGTCTCCTCGGGCTTGCCCCAGTAGCCCTTCATGATGTTGTCGCCGCGGATCGCGATCTCGCCGACCCCGCCGCCCGGCGGCACGTCGTTGCCGTCGGCGTCGACGAGCTTCATCTCGCAGCCGGGGATGGCCCGCCCGATGGTGCCGGGCTTCGTCGGGGCGTCGGGCATGTTGAAGGACGCGACCGGCGAGGTCTCCGACAGGCCGTAGCCCTCGAGGATCTGGGTGTCGAAGGCCTCCTCGAAGCGGCGCATCGTGTCCTCGGGCAGCGCCGAGCCGCCCGAGACGCAGGTGCGCAGGCTCGAGGTGTCGGTCGTCTGCGCCGACGGGTGGCCCAGCATCGCCCCGTACATCGTCGGCACGCCCTCGAAGATCGTCACGCGGTCGCGCTGGACGACCTCGAGCGCCTTCGCCGGGTCGAAGCGGGGGATCAGGGTGAGCGTCGCGCCCGACCGCACGGCGGCGTTGAGCCCGCACGTGAGGCCGAAGACGTGGAAGAGCGGCAGGCAGCCCATGATGACGTCGTCGGAGGTCATCTCCATGATGTTCTCGGCGGAGCGCTGCGCGTTGAGGTCGAGGTTGCGGTGGGTGAGCTCGGCCCCCTTCGGGCGCCCGGTCGTGCCCGAGGTGTAGAGGATGACCGCCGTGTCCTGGGGGTCGCGCTCCGTCGGCTCGGCGATCGGGTCCGCGGGGGAGAGGTCCTCCTCCGAGGGGCCGAGCGGGCCGGAGCGGATGACACGGGTGCTCAGGTCCTGCGCGCCGCTCACCGCCTCGTCGACGAAGTCGCCCCAGACGAAGGCGAGCTTCGCGCCCGAGTCGGAGAAGAAGTACTCGATCTCGCCGGACTTGAGCAGCGGGTTCATCGGCACGACGGTGCCGCCGGCGAGGAGCGTGCCGTAGAAGAGCACGGGGAAGGCCGGCACGTTGGGGAGGATGAGCGCCACCCGGTCACCGGGCTCGACGCCGGCGGCCCGGATCGCCCCGGCGGCCTTCGCGGCGAGGCCGTGCAGCTGGCTCCACGTCAGCTCGGCGTCGTCGAGCCGGATGGCCACCTCGTCCGGGTGCTTCTGGGCGGTCGCGACGAGGTTGCTCGCCAGGTTCGTCATCGGTGACTCCTCGGTAGGTCGGCGGGAGCCCCCATGATCACCCGCCGAGCCCCTCAGCGGAAGAGCGGGTCCGGGGGTTGTCCGGCGAAGGGGGGTCCGCCGGTCAGGAGACCCGTGCGTCTCGAACCTCCACGGCGGGCACCCCGACGAGCGCGCCGATCGCCTCGGCGGCGGTGCGCGGGTCGGACGAGGTCATGAGGACGGCGACGGCGAGACGCTGGCGTCGCGGCATCTCGTGGCCGGTCCAGGGCGCCGGCTCGCGTGCGGGGAGAGCGGTCGGCCGGGCGAGGAGCAGCCCGACCTCGGGGTCGGGCCCCGCGCTCAGCGCGGGCCACCCCTTCGTCTCGCCGGGAGGGCCGACCTGCCCGTGTCGGACCTCGGCGACGTCCTCGACCGGGACCACGAGGGCGTCGGTGAGGAAGGCGGGTGAGGTGATGACGAGGTCGTCGCCCACCTTCTCGACGGTCGTGGGGTTCGTCCGGGCGCGCCACGCGGCGGCGAGGAGGTTGCCCGCGGGGGTGGCGAGCGCCGCGAAGACGGCCACCTGGACGAAGGCGCCGACGCCGGGCGAGCGGGTCGTGAGGAAGGCCCGCAGGATCATGACGACGCAGACGAGCAGCCAGAGGGCGGCGAGACCCCAGCGCAGGGCCGCCCGCCCGGTCTCCGGACGCCCGAGGTCGACCCGGGCGTCGTGCGTGCGGGGCGTCTCGTCCATGGCGACATCGTCGCACTGCCCGCGTCGCGCTGTCGGTGCGGTGCGGCAGGATTGGCGGGTGAGCGAGATCCCCGAGACCTCCGGCGACGCCGCCGCCGAGCACACCCCGGAGACCCCGGACCAGGTGCCCGACGCCCTGCGCGAGGAGTGGAGCGAGCTGGCCGACCAGGCGACGGCGGCGCAGTTCGCCTACCACGTGCGCGACGCGCCGACGATCAGCGACGGCGAGTACGACCGGCTCATCCGGCGGCTGCAGGAGATCGAGGAGGCGCACCCCTCGCTGCGCACCCCCGAGAGCCCGACGCAGCGTGTCGGCGGGGCGATCTTCTCCACCGACTTCACCGCCGTCGACCACCTCGAGCGCATGCTCAGCCTCGACAACGCCTTCAGCGCGCAGGAGATGCAGGAGTGGGCCGCCCGCGTCGAGCGCGAGGTCGGCTCGGACGTGCACTACCTGTGCGAGCTGAAGATCGACGGCCTGGCCGTGAACCTCCTCTACGAAGGGGGGCGCCTCACCCGGGCGCTCACCCGCGGCGACGGGCGCACCGGCGAGGACGTGACGATGAACGTGCGGACCATCGCCGACGTCCCCGAGCGCCTCGAGGGCGGCGACGCCCCGGTGCCCGACCTCGTCGAGATCCGCGGCGAGGTCTTCTTCCCGCTCGAGGGCTTCGCCGAGCTCAACGCCGGGCTCGTCGAGGCGGGCAAGGCCCCTTTCGCCAACCCGCGCAACTCCGCGGCCGGCTCGCTGCGGCAGAAGGACCCGCGGGTCACCGCGTCGCGGCCGCTGCACATGCTCGTCCACGGCACGGGCCGGCGCGAGGGCTTCGAGATCGACAGCCAGAGCCACGCGTACGAGCTCATGCAGGCGTGGGGCCTGCCGACCTCGACGCACTACCGGGTGCTCGGCTCGATGGACGAGGTCACCGACTTCATCGCCGAGGTCGAGCGGCGTCGGCACGACTACGAGCACGAGATCGACGGGGTCGTCGTCAAGGTCGACGAGATCGCGCTGCAGCGGCGGCTCGGCTCGACGTCGCGCGCGCCCCGCTGGGCCATCGCGTACAAGTACGCGCCCGAGGAGGTCAACACCCGCCTGCTCGACATCCAGGTCAACGTCGGCCGGACCGGGCGGGTCACCCCCTTCGGCGTCATGGAGCCGGTGACCGTGGCCGGGTCCACGGTCTCGATGGCCACCCTGCACAACGCGCACGAGGTGCGCCGCAAGGGCGTGCTCATCGGTGACACGGTCGTCCTGCGCAAGGCCGGCGACGTCATCCCCGAGATCCTCGGCCCGGTGGCCGAGCTGCGCGACGGCAGCGAGCGCGAGTTCGAGATGCCGACGCACTGCCCGTCCTGCGGCACGCGTCTCGCCCCGCAGAAGGAGGGCGACAAGGACATCCGCTGCCCCAACGCGCGGTCCTGCCCCAGCCAGCTGCGCGAGCGGCTCTTCAGCCTCGCCGGGCGCGGGGCGCTCGACATCGAGGCGCTCGGCTGGGAGGGCGCGATCAGCCTGCTCGACGCCGGGGTCCTCGCCGACGAGTCGACCCTCTTCGACCTCACCGACGAGGACGTCGCCCGGGTGCCGCTCTACACGCGGGCGGCCAAGAAGTCCGACCCGCCCGAGGCGGTCGTCGACGGGCGCGTGCTGTCGGCCAACGGCGCACGGCTCGTCGCCAACCTCGAGCAGGCCAAGCAGCAGCCGCTGTGGCGCGTGCTCGTCGCCCTGTCGATCCGCCACGTCGGTCCGACCGCGGCGCGCGCGCTCGCCCAGCACTTCGGGTCGATGAGCGCCATCCGCGAGGCCAGCGAGGAGCAGCTCGCGGCCGTCGACGGCGTCGGCCCGACGATCGCCGACTCGGTGCGTGAGTGGTTCGACGGGCCGGGTGCCTCGTGGCACGGCCAGATCGTCGACCGCTGGGCGGCGGCCGGGGTGCGGATGGAGGACGAGCGCGACGAGTCCACGCCGCGCACGCTCGAGGGCCTCACCGTCGTCGTCACCGGCTCGCTCGAGGGCTTCAGCCGCGACGAGACGAAGGAGGCGATCCTCTCCCGTGGGGGCAAGGCGTCGGGCTCGGTGAGCAAGAAGACCGACTGGGTCGTCGTCGGCGAGAACGCCGGGTCGAAGGCGACGAAGGCCGAGGACCTCGGGCTGCGCATCCTCGACGAGGAGCAGTTCCGCGAGCTGCTCGAGACGGGCACGGTCGCGGCCTTCGCCACCGAGGACAGCCGCGAGGACGAGGGCGAAGGGGACGTGGAGCAGGACGAGAGCTCGGCGGGGGAGCAGTGAGCGGCGTGACCCGCGAGAGCGTCCAGTGGTACGTCGACACGGCCCTGGTGAAGATGCTCGGCCGGGCCGAGGACCTCGGTGACGAGCTGCTGAGCACCCGCCCCGACGTCGAGGGGGCCAACAGCGTCTACGCGCTCGTCGTCCACTGCTGCGGGGTCATGGAGCGCTGGGGCGGCGAGGCCATCGCGGGGCGCACCATCAGCCGTGACCGCGCGAGCGAGTTCACCGCCACCGGCACGCTCGCCCAGCTCGAGGAGCTCGTCGCCGCCCAGCGTCGACGCTGGGTCGACGACCTCGTCGGCTTCGAGCCCGAGGCGGCCCCCCGCGGGCCCGCCCCGCGCGACGACGGCGACCCCGAGGTCATCACCCAGGAGTTCGTCGCGCTGCACGTCGTCGAGGAGCTCTTCCAGCACCTGGGCCACGTCGACCTCACCGTCGACCTGCTGCGGTCCTGACCTGCTGCCGGGCCGCCGGCTGGCCGGGCCGACGGCGCCCGGGCGGTCCCCCTTCGCCCACGACGTGCGAGAGCCGCGCCGTCTGGTGCGACGGCGCGGCTCTCGGGGTCTGGAGGGGGAGGGTCAGCCGAGCGAGGCGATGGCCGCGTCGTAGTCCGGCTCCTGGCCGATCTCGGGGACGAGCTGGCTGTGCAGGACGGTGCCGTCCGCGTCGAGCACGACGACAGCGCGGGCGAGCAGCCCGGCCATCGGGCCGTCGGTGAGGGTCACGCCGTAGTCCTCGCCGAAGGAGGAGCGGAAGGCCGAGCCCATCTTCACCTTGTCGATGCCCTCGGCGCCGCAGAAGCGGGCCTGCGCGAAGGGGAGGTCCTTGCTGACGTTGACGACCGTGGTGTCGGTGAGGTCGACGGCGCGCTCGTTGAAGGTGCGCACGCTCTGCGCGCAGATGCCGGTGTCGACGCTCGGGAAGATGTTGAGCACGACGCGGCCGGTGAGGTCGCCGGAGGTGAGCGGCGCGAGGCCCTCGCCGACGAGCTCGAAGGCCGGGGCCTTCGTGCGGGCGGCGGGGAGCTCGCCGACGGTCGTGACGCGGTTGCCCTTGAGTGCGGTGTTAGCCATGAGCCCAGCCAACCCCACGACGAGCCCTGATGTCACGCCGGGGTCCGCCTGGCGGCACCGGGCGGGTCAGAGCGGTCCGGGGCCCACGACGTGCTCGCCGTGCCCGTCGGCCCGCAGCCGCTCCCGCAGACGCTGCGCCGCCGACTCGAAGCGGTCGTCGGGCACATCACGCATCGGCGAGTGCGGCTCGACGTCGGCGGGCGACCACGCGGGCCACACGTGCACGTGGAGGTGCGGCACGAGGAAGCCCTCGAGGAGCATCCCGACCCGCGGCGCCTCCCACTCGGCCTGCTGCGCCCGACCGACGGCCATCGCCACCCGCTGGAGGTGGGCCCAGGTCTGCTCGTCGGCGTCGGTCCACTGCTCGAGCTCGGCGCGCGGCACGACCATGCAGTGCCCGTCGGTGAGCGGCTCGATGGTGAGCATGACGACGCACACGTCGTCGGCCCACACGAAGCGCCCGGGGATCTCGCCGGCGATGATCTGGCTGAAGAGCGTGGCCATGGCGCCACCCTAGGGGCCTACGGTGGGGTCATGCCCCAGGTGAGCGCCGACGTCCACGTGCCCGTCCCGCCCGAGCTGGCCTTCGCGGTCTCGCAGACCCACGGCGCGATCCGCCGCGGGTGGGACCCCTTCATCCGCGAGCAGCACTTCCTCGACGGGGCGCAGCACCCGGCGACCGGCGTGCGGACCTTCACCCGGTCGGCCTTCCTCGGCCCGATCAGCCCGACGATGGTCAGCGAGTACGTCTCGTGGCGCCCGCCGACGTCGGTCGGGATGACGATGGTGAGCGGCCCGCCCTTCTTCTCCCGCTTCGGCGGGGGGTGGCGCTTCACGCCCGAGGGCGACGGCACCCGTGCCGTGTGGAAGTACACCTACGACGTCGTCGGCCCGCCGTGGTTCCGCCGCATCGGCGTGACGACCGGGCAGTGGCTGCTCGGGCGCGAGATCCGCAAGCGGATCGACGCCTTCGCCGCCGCGTGCCGCGACGAGCAGGTCGTCTTCGTCGCGCGCGCCGACCTCGAGGCCCGCGCGGCGCTCGAGGCGCAGGAGAGCGCGAAGGGGGAGCCGCGTGCCTGACCCGATGCGCGTCGCCGGCGTCCAGCTCGTCGCGTCGCACGACGTCGAGGACAACCTCGAGCAGGTCGTCGACGGCGTGCGGCAGGCCGCCGGGGCCGGGGCACGTCTCGTCGTCTTCCCCGAGGCGACGATGGCGCCCTTCAGCCGGCGGCTCGACACGGCCGCGCAGCCACTCGACGGCCCCTTCGCCGACGGGGTGCGCCGAGCGGCGCACGAGCACGGCGTCGTCGCGGTCGTCGGGATCTTCACCCCAGCCGACGACGTCGAGGTCGACGGCCAGGTGCGGCACCGGGTGCACAACACGCTGCTGCTCACCGGCGACGGGGTCGAGGAGACGAACTATCGCAAGATCCACCTCTTCGACGCCTTCGACTCCCGCGAGTCCGACACCGTCGCCGCGGGCGACGCGGTCGTCACGGCGCAGGTCGACGGCTGGACCGTCGGGCTGGCGACGTGCTTCGACGTGCGCTTCGCCGACCACTTCACCGAGCTCGGCCGTCGCGGCAGCGAGCTCGTCGTCCTGCCGGCGTCGTGGGGCGACGGCCCCGGCAAGGCCGACCAGTGGGACCTGCTCACCCAGGCCCGCGCCCACGACGCGCAGGCCTGGCTCCTCGGCGTCGGCCAGGCCTGGACCCCGCAGTCCGGCGACGGCCCCTTCGGCATCGGGCGCTCGGTCCTCGCCGACCCGACCGGCGCGGTCCGCTCCCGGCTCGACGCCGCCCCGGGGATGCTCGTCGCCGATCTCGACCCCGCCCCGGTCGCCGCCACCCGCCGTCGCGTCCCCATCCTCTGACCGCCTGCGTCCACCGGGAAGCCCAGCGGTGACCGGGCAACCCTTCGTGGGCCGGGGTATGTCTCGGTCGGCCCGGGGTTGCCCGGTCACGACCGGGCTGCCCGGTCGCGGCACGGCGAAGGGGGCCGCGGCCACGTCGTCCGGACCCCGGGTCGGGGGCCGCCGGGAGGTGGACGGGCCAGCCGCAGCGGTCCGTAGACTGGCCGCCATGTCCGACCTCACCCGCGACGACGTCGCCCACCTCGCCTCCCTGGCCCGGATCGAGCTCGAGCCGCAGGAGCTGGACCGGCTCGTCAGCGACCTCGACACCGTGCTCAGCCACGTCGCGCAGGTGCAGCAGGCGCCCACCGAGGGCGTCGAGCCGATGAGCCACCCGATGCCGCTCGTCAACGTCACCCGCCCCGACGAGGTCCGCCCCTCCCTCACGCCGGAGGAGGCGCTCGCCGCCGCCCCGCTGGCCGAGGAGCAGCGCTTCTCCGTCCCGCGCATCCTCACCGAGGACTGAGCGCCGCCGACGGGGGCGGCCACGCCCCCTTCGCACCCCGAGCCCGCCGCGACACCCGCCCCGAAGGACCGAACTTGAGCGACATCACCCGGCTGACCGCCGCCGCCCTGGCCGACTCCCTCGCCTCCGGAGAGATCTCCTCCGTCGAGGCGACCCGTGCGCACCTCGACCGCATCGACGCCGTCGACGAGTCGGTGCACGCCTACCTCCACGTCGCCGGCGCGGTGGCGATGGAGCAGGCCCAGCAGGTCGACGACCGCCGGGCGAAGGGGGAGACCCTCCACCGTCTCGCCGGCGTCCCGATCGCGGTCAAGGACGTCATGACGACGATCGGCATGCCGACGACGTGCGGCAGCCGGATGCTCGAGGGCTGGGAGCCGCCGTACGACGCGACCGTCGTGCGCCGACTCAAGGACGCGGGCCTGCCGATCCTCGGCAAGACGAACATGGACGAGTTCGCGATGGGCTCGTCCACCGAGCACTCCGCCTACGGCGTCACCCGCAACCCCTGGGACCTCGAGCGCGTGCCCGGCGGGTCCGGCGGCGGCTCGAGCGCCGTCGTCGCCTCCTTCCAGGCGCCGCTCGCGACGGGCACCGACACCGGTGGCTCGATCCGCCAGCCGGCCGCCGTCACCGGCAGCGTCGGGGTCAAGCCGACGTACGGCGGGGTCTCGCGCTACGGCCTCGTCGCGCTCGCCTCCTCGCTCGACCAGGCCGGCCCGTGCGCCCGCACCGTCCTCGACACGGCGCTGCTCCACGAGGTCATGGCCGGCCACGACCCGATGGACTCGACGTCGATCGACGCCCCGGTGCCCGCGGTCGTCGCCGCCGCCGAGCGCGCCGACGTCTCCGGCATGCGCATCGGCATCATCCGCGAGCTCACCGGCGAGGGCTTCCAGCCCGGTGTGCAGGCCCGCTTCGACGAGGCCGTCCAGCACCTCGTCGACGCCGGCGCCGAGGTCGTCGAGGTCTCGTGCCCGAGCTTCACCTACGCGCTCGCCGCCTACTACCTCATCCTCCCGAGCGAGGCGAGCAGCAACCTCGCGAAGTTCGACGCCATGCGCTACGGCCTGCGCGTCGGCCCGAAGGGGGTTGACGCCCCCTCCGCCGAGCAGGTCATGGCGGCCAGCCGGGACGCCGGCTTCGGCGACGAGGTCAAGCGCCGCATCATCCTGGGCACCTACGCCCTCTCCTCGGGCTACTACGACGCGTACTACGGCAGCGCCCAGAAGGTGCGCCGCCTCATCGCCGACGACTTCGCGAAGGCCTTCGAGAGCGCCGACGTCCTCGTCAGCCCCACCGCCCCGACGACGGCCTTCCGCTTCGGCGAGAAGACCGACGACCCGATGGCGATGTACCGCGGCGACATCGCGACGATCCCGGCCAACCTCGCCGGTCTGCCGGGCATGTCCCTGCCGAGCGGCCTGGCCGACGAGGACGGCCTGCCCGCCGGTCTGCAGGTCCTCGCGCCCGCCATGGCCGACGACCGCCTGTACTCCGTCGGCGCCGCGCTCGAGCAGCGTCTCGTCGCCCAGTGGGGCGGCCACCTCCTCGACCGCGCCCCGGCCCTGACCGGCACGACCACCACCCAGGGAGCCTGAGATGAGCACCACCCGCGCCGACGCCGTCCTCGGCTACGACGAGGCCCTCGGCGTCTACGACCCGGTCATGGGCCTCGAGGTCCACGTCGAGCTCGGCACCGCGACGAAGATGTTCTGCGGCTGCGCGACGACCTTCGGCGCCGAGCCCAACACCCAGGTCTGCCCGGTCTGCCTCGGCCTGCCCGGCGCCCTGCCGGTCGTCAACGCCACGGCCGTCGAGTCGGCGATCCGGATCGGTCTGGCGCTGCACTGCTCCATCGCGCCGTGGAGCCGTTTCGCCCGGAAGAACTACTTCTACCCGGACATGCCGAAGAACTTCCAGACCTCGCAGTACGACGAGCCGATCTGCTTCGACGGCTACCTCGACGTCGAGCTCGACGGCGGCGAGGTCTACCGCGTCGAGATCGAGCGCGCGCACATGGAGGAGGACACCGGCAAGAGCTGGCACGTCGGCGGCTCCACCGGTCGCATCCACGGTGCCGAGTACTCGCTCGTCGACTATAACCGCGCCGGCATCCCCCTCATCGAGATCGTCACCAAGCCGCTCGTCGGTGCGGGGGAGCGCGCGCCCGAGGTGGCCCGCGCCTACGTCGCCGCGCTGCGCGACCTGCTGCGCGCCCTCGACGTCTCGGACGTGAAGATGGAGCAGGGCTCGATGCGCTGCGACGTCAACCTCTCGCTGCGTGCCAAGGCCGGCGACGACGCCCGCTCGCCCGAGCAGCTCGCCGTGCCGCTGGGCACCCGCTCGGAGACCAAGAACGTCAACTCTCTGCGCTCCGTCGAGCGCGCCGTGCGGTACGAGATCTGCCGCCACGCGGCGGTGCTCGAGTCCGGCGGCTCGATCGTGCAGGAGACGCGTCACTGGCACGAGGACACCGGCATGACGACCTCGGGCCGCGAGAAGTCCGACGCCGAGGACTACCGCTACTTCCCCGAGCCCGACCTCGTGCCCGTCGCCCCCGACGACGCGTGGGTCGAGCAGCTGCGCGGCACCCTGCCCGAGCCGCCGGCCCAGCGCCGCAAGCGCCTGCAGGAGCAGTGGGGCTACTCCGACCTCGAGATGCGCGACGTCCTCAACGCCGGCGCGCTCGAGATCGTCGAGGCGACCGTCGCGGCGGGTGCGACCCCGCAGGCGGCCCGCAAGTGGTGGCTCGGCGAGCCGTCCCGCCGGGCCAACGGCGAGGGGGTCGACCTCGTGACCTACGCCGGTCAGGTCGGTCTGCTCCCGGCGCACGTCGCCGAGCTCGAGTCGCTCGTCGCCTCCGGTCGCCTCAACGACAAGATGGCCCGACAGGTCCTCGAGGGCGTCCTCGACGGCGAAGGGGGACCGACCCAGGTCGCCGACGCCCGGGGCCTCGAGCTCGTCCAGGACGACGGTGCGCTCGAGACGGCCGTCGACACCGTCATCGCCGCCAACCCCGACATCGCCGACAAGATCCGCGCCGGCAAGGTGCAGGCCGCCGGCGCGCTCATCGGCCAGGTGATGAAGGAGATGCGCGGCCAGGCCGACGCCGGCCGGGCCCGCGAGATCATCCTCTCCCGCCTCGGCGCCTGAGCGACGCAGCGCCCGAAGGGGGCCGCCCGGGATCACCCGGGCGGCCCCCTTCGCGCGTCCTCGCGGTCAGGCCGGTCCGTAGCCGCCGATGTAACCCTCCTGCTTCGCGCCCGTGAGGATCGGGCGGCCGGACAAGGAGCCGGAGACCGTCGCCTCGCGCCAGAAGGAGTAGAAGGTCCCGTCGCCGTCGTCGGTCACCGGTCCGCTGGCGTAGAGGGTGAAGTCCGGCTCGATCGGCCAGCGATCGGTGCCGCGGCGCCCGACGATGAGGCCCTCTTGCTTCGCAGAGAGGCCGGTAGAGCTGACCCGGCCGACCTTCTGCCGCTCGAAGTTCTCGAAGGTCATCGTCTGACGGTGCACGCACCGCGACGACGCCCACGTCGGGCTGACGCTCGCGCCGGCCGGGCAGTAGTAGGAGCGCATCGACCCGCTGACGACGCCGTTGTCCGTCGTCAGCTTGACCTGGTGCCGGTTGCCCCGGATCGGCGGGCCGAACTCGTTCTGGAAGCCCCCGCCGAGCACGACCCAGCTCGTCGCGTAGCGGTGGTCGGTCGTCGGGGTGATGTCGCGCCCGGCGCCCCGCGGGTCCGGGGCGGCGCTGCTCGGCACGGCGCTCGCCGCGGCGAGGAGGGCCGCCCCTGCGAGGACGGCCGCGGAGCGGGCGAGATGACGCTGTCGGTGCATGATGGGTCCCTGCTCTCGTGCTCGTCGGCGCCGACGGCTCCAGCGCCGTCCTCATAGGGACCCACCACAGGCCCGCGCTGTCCATGAGCAGAAGTACTCAACCTAGACTCGCCGCCATGGTGACCGTCTCCTTCCCCGACCAGTCCTGGCTCGACGACGTCGGCCCGGTCGACGGGATCACGCCCGTCGTCTGGGACCCGGAGGGCCCGGTGCCCGACGAGGACGTCGAGGTCTTCGTCGCGCCGTACATGGGCGGCGCGCGCAGCGTCGAGCCGGTCGCGCAGAAGCCGTCGGTGCGTCTCGTCCAGCTCTTCTCCGCCGGGTACGAGGACGTCCTGCCCGTCCTGCCGAAGGGGGTGGCGCTCGCCAACGGCGCGGGGGTCCACGACGACTCGACCGCGGAGCTGGCCGTGGGTCTGGCCCTGGCCTCCCTGCGCGGCATCGACGACGCGGCCCGCGACATGACGAGCGGCAGCTGGACCGCCCACCGCCGCGAGCGCCGCTCGCTCGCCGACAGCCGGGTCCTGCTCCTCGGCTACGGCTCGATCGGCCGTGCGATCACCCGGCGGCTCGTCCCCTTCGAGGTCTCGGTCACCGCGGTGGCCTCCCGGGCCCGCGCCGGCGACGAGCTCGTCGACAGCGTGCACGGCGTCGACGAGCTGCCCGAGCTGCTGCCGAAGCACGACGTCGTCGTCGTCATCGTGCCGCTGACCGACGCCACGGCGGGCCTGCTCGGTGACGAGCTGCTCGGCGCGCTGCCCGACGGCGCCCTCGTCGTCAACGTCGCCCGCGGGCCCGTCCTCGACACCGGCGCGGTGCTGCGCCAGGCGGGGAGGATCTCCTTCGCGCTCGACGTCACCGACCCGGAGCCGCTGCCCGCCGACCACCCGCTGTGGTCCGCGCCGGGCGTGCTCGTCACGCCGCACGTCGGCGGGATGAGCACCGCCTTCCGGCCCCGCGGGGTGCGTCTGCTGCGCGAGCAGCTGCGCGCTCTCGGCGCCGGTGAGGACCCGATCAACGTCGTGGGGCACGGCTGACCCTGGCGAGCAGGCCCCGATGAGAGTTGACTAGCGCCATGACACGGGCAGCGGAGTCCAAGACGATCGTGCTGGTGCGTCACGCCGAGGCGGCCGCTGCCCCGCCAGGAGGCCAGGACGCCGAGCGGGCCCTCACGGAGCAGGGGCAGGAGCGCGCCGAGGACTTCGGGCGCTGGCTGCGGGCGCACGGCATGGGGTGCGACGAGGTCATCACCTCGCCGGCCGCCCGCGCCCGGCAGACCGTCGAGGCGATCGCCTGCGGCGGCTGCGCCGAGGCCGAGGTGCAGGTCGAGCGGCGGCTCTACGAGGGTGAGGTCGACGACGTGCTGCAGGTGCTGCGCGAGTCGACACCCGACGCCGAGCTCGTCCTCGTCGTCGGTCACGCGCCGACCGTGCCGGCCGCGGTGAGCCTGCTCGCCGACGGCGAGGGCGCCGACGCGGCGCACGAGGCGCTCTCGCTCGGCTTCCCTCCCGGTGCTGCGGCGGTGCTGCGCTACCAGGGGCAGTGGAGCGACCTCAGCTTCGGCGCGGCCTCGCTCGAGGACTTCCGCACCCCGTGACGAGCGGGGAGTGCTCCCCGTCGTCGCCGGGCCCCCCAGCCGATAGCCTCCGTGTGCGGCGACCGGCCGCACCACGTCACAGGGGAAGAAAGTGAACATGAAGACGATGATCCGGGGCGCTGCTGTCGCCCTCGCCGCCGTGGGCCTGACCGCCGCGACCGCCCTGCCCTCCACCTCGGCGCCGAGCGACGAGAGCCGCCGCGTCTACTACGGCGCGATCGCGATGAACACCCGCACGCTCGACGTCGGCTACATCAACGACTACGGCAGCTCGACCCTGGCGAAGCAGTACGCGCTCAACCGCTGCAAGAAGAACACGCAGTACTCGAGCAACGACGGCTACTGCAAGAACATCGTCGCCGTCCGCAACGGCTGCGCCGCCGTCGCGGTGAAGTACGACAGCAAGAACCGTCCGGTCCGCTACGGCTACGGCACGGACTTCGCGAAGTGGCCTGCCGTCCGCGAGGCCCAGCGCCAGGCCCAGGGCAGCTCCTCGGCCGGCACGGTCAAGACCCGCATCTACCTGTGCACGACGCGCTACTACTGAGCAACGCATCGACGCGACGGTCTGCGTGACCTGACGAGCAGCGGCGGTCGACCTCACGGTCGGCCGCCGCTGCTGCGCGTGGCGGGTCAGCCGGCGTCGAGCTCGAGGTGACGCCACGTCGAGGTGACGTGCATCCCGATGTGCTCGTAGAGGCCGAGCGCCCCGGTGCGCGAGTCGGTCGACAGCTGGCCGACGGGGAGCCCGCGCTCACGGCCGGCGGCGTAGGCCACCCCGAGCAGCGCCGCGCCGAGACCGCGCCCGCGGTGCTCGCGGTCGACGGCGAGCTCGTGGACGAAGGCGACGTCGCCCTCGGCCCCCGTGACGATCGCGACGCCGACCACCTGGCCGGACCCGTCGCGCGCCACCTGCAGGTGCCACGGCGCGGCGTCGTCGCGCTCGACGAAGAAGGCGCGCCAGTCCTCGTAGCCGACCGGCCGGCGCCCCTCCCACTCGCCGAAGGCGGTCTCGACGACCCGGTGCACGTCGGGCAGCTCCTCGGCCCGGGCCAGCCCGAGCTCGTAGCCGCTCGGCACCCCCGTGGGCACCGGGCTGTCGGCGGGCAGCTCGAGGATCCACGCGTCGTAGGTCGCCCGCCCGCCCGCGTCGACGAGGAGCTCCTCGGCGGTGCTGCCCACGGGCACGCTCTGCCCGTGGGTGGTGCCGCCGTCGCGCGCCACCGTGCGACGGGCCCAGGCGAGCAGGGCGGTCCCGATGCCCTGACCGCGGTGGTCGGGGTGCACGGCGAGCAGGCCGGTGTCGCTCGGCCGCAGGAAGCCCCCGGCGACGAGCGTCTCGCCGCGGTAGACCCCGATCGAGCGGCGCGCGAGGTCGAGGCTCGGCCCGCGCCACTCGGCCGAGACGTCCGCGTCCTCGATGAGCGCCTCGCCGGCGTCGAGCGCCTCGGTCGCCCGGACGAGCGTGACGAAGGGGGAGACGTCCGCCGCGGTGAAGGGGCGGGCGGCGAGGCCCTCGGGCAGGGCGATGTCGAGGGTGGGTGAGGCGTCCATCCCCGAAGGCTCGCGCACCCGCCCGCCCCTGTCACCCGGTTATCGGTCCCCCTTCACCTCCACTTGTCCACGATGTGGTCCCCTCTGTCTCGAAGTTTGACACCGCGGCGAGGCCGGGAGGACAGTGCTCCCGTGGCCATCACCCTCGTACTTGACCGGCGCGCTGCCTGAGCGACTCGCTCGACCGCAGCGCGCGCCCTTCATGTCCTCGCCCCAGGACTGGAGGGTTTTTTCATGGGGCGGATGATGGTCCGGACCGACACGAGAAGTGGAGCCAAGCCGTGAGCGACAGCGCGACCCAGTCGTCGACGCCGCCTGCACCCAGCCCGGCGAGCATCGCTCGTCAGGCGCAGGCCGCGCACCCCCCTGCCCCCGTCCCGGTGACGGGCGCCCAGAGCCTCGTGCTCTCGCTCGAGTCGGTAGGTGCGGAGGTCGTCTTCGGCATCCCCGGCGGTGCGATCCTCCCGGCCTACGACCCGCTCATGGACTCGGTGAAGGTCCGTCACATCCTCGTGCGCCACGAGCAGGGCGCCGGCCACGCCGCCGAGGGCTACGCCACCGCGACCGGCAAGGTCGGCGTGTGCATGGCCACCTCCGGCCCGGGCGCGACGAACCTCGTCACGGCCATCGCCGACGCCTACATGGACTCCGTGCCGATGGTCGCCATCACCGGTCAGGTGGCCTCGGCCGCGATCGGGACGGACGCCTTCCAGGAGGCTGACATCCGCGGCATCACCATGCCGATCACCAAGCACAACTACCTCGTGACCGACGCCGCGGAGATCCCGCGCGTCATCGCCGAGGCCTTCCACGTCGCGAGCACCGGCCGACCCGGCCCGGTCCTCGTCGACATCGCCAAGGACGCCCTGCAGGCCCGCACCACCTTCGCCTGGCCCCCGCAGGTCGACCTGCCCGGCTACCACCCGGTGACCAAGCCGCACGCGAAGCAGATCCGCGAGGCGGCCAAGCTCATCGCGGCCAGCCGCCAGCCCGTGCTCTACGTCGGTGGCGGCGTCATCCGCGCCGGGGCCCACGAGGAGCTCGCCGCGCTCGTCGAGGCGACCGGCATCCCCGTCGTCACGACCCTCATGGCGCGCGGCGCCTTCCCCGACCAGCACCCGCTGCACCTCGGCATGCCGGGCATGCACGGGTCGGTCGCCGCGGTGACCGCGCTCCAGCGCGCCGACCTGCTCATCACCCTCGGCGCCCGCTTCGACGACCGGGTCACCGGCCAGCTGAGCTCCTTCGCCCCGGACGCGAAGGTCATCCACGCCGACATCGACCCGGCCGAGATCGGCAAGAACCGGATCGCCGACGTGCCGATCGTCGGTGACGCGAAGGCGATCATCGCCGAGCTCACCGCCGCCGTCGCCGCCTCCGAGGCCCCCCGCCCCGACCTGTCGGGCTGGGTGCGCCGCACCCAGGGCTGGGCGCGCAGCTACCCCGTCGGCTACACCCCGAGCGAGGACCCGGGCGCCCTCGCCCCCCAGCTCGTCATCGAGACGATCGGGCGCATCGCCGGCCCCGAGGCCGTCTACGCCGCGGGCGTGGGCCAGCACCAGATGTGGGCCGCTCAGTTCATCGACTACGAGCGCCCCGGCAGCTGGCTCAACTCCGGCGGCGCCGGGACGATGGGCTACTCCGTGCCGGCCGCCATGGGCGCGAAGGTCGGCCAGCCCGACCGTGTCGTGTGGGCGATCGACGGCGACGGCTGCTTCCAGATGACCAACCAGGAGCTCGCGACCTGCGTCATCAACGACATCCCGATCAAGGTCGCGATCATCAACAACTCGAGCCTGGGCATGGTCCGGCAGTGGCAGTCGCTCTTCTACGACAAGCGCTACTCCAACACCGACCTGCACACCTCGGTCGGCAGCCGGGTCCCCGACTTCGTCAAGCTCGCCGACGCCTACGGCTGCGTCGGGCTGCGCTGCGAGCGACCCGAGGACGTCGAGGAGACGATCCGCCAGGCGATGGCGATCAACGACCGCCCGGTCGTCGTCGACTTCGTCGTCGAGCGCGACGCGATGGTGTGGCCGATGGTGCCCGCCGGGGTGAGCAACGACGCGATCCAGATCGCCCGTGATGCCGCGCCCCAGTGGGACCGCGAGGACTCCGACGCCGTCGAGCAGTCGACCGACGCCGACCACAGCAGCCAGACCGCCGCCGACCAGGACGCGTGAGGAGCCGAGCATGAGCAGCAAGCACACCCTGTCGGTCCTCGTCCAGGACAAGCCCGGCGTCCTCGCCCGCATCTCCGCGCTCTTCTCGCGGCGCGGCTTCAACATCGACAGCCTCGCCGTCGGTCCGACCGAGCAGCCCGACGTGTCGCGGATGACCGTCGTCGTCGAGGTCGAGCAGCTGCCGCTGGAGCAGGTGACCAAGCAGCTCAACAAGCTCGTCGAGGTGCTCAAGGTCGTCGAGCTCGACCCGCTCGCCTCCGTCGACCGCGAGCTGCTCCTCGTCAAGGTCCGCGCGGACGCGAGCAGCCGCAGCGCGATCCTCGAGACCACCCAGCTCTTCAAGGCGCGCATCCTCGACGTCACCGCCGACGCCCTGACCATCGAGTCGACGGGCAACGCCGAGAAGCACCGCGCGATGCTCGAGATCCTCGACCCGTACGGCGTCAAGGAGATCGTCAAGTCCGGCATGGTCGCCATCGGCCGTGGCGGACGCTCGATCACCGACCGCGGCGGGCGGCACTGACCCTCGGGTGACGGTCCCCACCCGTCACCCGCACCCCCAGACCGAACCACACCGAAGCTGAAGGAGAGGCCCACCAATGGCCGAGATGTACTACGACGACGACGCGGACCTGTCGATCATCCAGGGGCGCAAGGTGGCCGTCATCGGCTACGGCTCTCAGGGCCACGCCCACGCGCTCAACCTGCGCGACTCCGGCGTCGACGTCCGCGTCGGCCTCCAGGAGGGCAGCAAGAGCCGCGCCAAGGCGCAGGACGAGGGCCTGCGGGTCGTCACCCCGGCCGAGGCGGTGGAGGAGGCCGACGTCATCGTCATCCTCACCCCCGACCAGGTGCAGCGCCACGTCTACGCGCAGGACATCGAGCCGGGCCTGACGGAGGGCGACGCCCTCGTCTTCGGCCACGGCTTCAACATCCGCTTCGGCTACATCCAGCCGCCGAAGGGGGTCGACGTCATCCTCGTCGCGCCCAAGGCGCCGGGTCACACCGTGCGTCGTGAGTACGTCGCCGGCCGCGGCATCCCCGACATCATCGCCGTCGAGCAGGACGCCTCGGGCGGCGCCTGGGACCTCGCGAAGTCCTACGCGAAGGGCATCGGCGGCACCCGCGCCGGCGTCATCAAGACGACCTTCACCGAGGAGACCGAGACCGACCTCTTCGGCGAGCAGGCCGTCCTCTGCGGTGGCATGAGCCACCTCGTGCAGGCCGGCTTCGAGACCCTCACCGAGGCGGGCTACCAGCCGGAGATCGCCTACTTCGAGGTGCTCCACGAGCTCAAGCTCATCGTCGACCTCATGTGGGAGGGCGGCATCGCCAAGCAGCGCTGGTCGATCTCCGACACGGCCGAGTACGGCGACTACGTCTCGGGCCCGCGCGTCGTCGACGACCGGGTCAAGGAGTCGATGCGCGGCATCCTCGCCGACATCCAGGACGGCACCTTCGCCCAGCGCTTCATCGACGACCAGGACAAGGGCGCCGTCGAGTTCGCCCGGCTGCGCGAGCAGGAGGCCGGTCACCCCATCGAGGCGACCGGCAAGGACCTGCGCGCCCACTTCGCGTGGAAGCAGAGCGACGACGACTACACCGAGGGCTCGGCTGCGCGCTGACCCCCTTCGGCGCCGCCCACGACGCCGGCTACCGCCCCGTACTGGTCGCGATGACGACCGGTACGGGGCGGTAGCGCGTCACGGGGGAGTCAGCGGGGCTGCGCGGCGAGCCAGGTCGCGAAGGGGGTGCCGCCCACCTCGGCGTCGGGGCCGGCGAGGATGCCGCCCTGCGGCCCGAAGGCGCGCGTCGTCGCCCCGAGGGGCGGCAGCGCGAGGAGCCGGGGCGGACGTCGCCCGTCGTGCGCGGCGAGCAGCCGCTCGATCTCGCCGAGGTCGAGCACGTCGGGACCGGCGAGGTCGGGGCCCGGCCGCGGGCCGTCCGGGACCTCCCCGGTCGCCAGCTGCGCCATCCGCCGCCCGACCCACGACAGCTCTACGGGTTGCACCCGCATCCCGCGCACGCCGAGCGCGAGCGGCCCGAGGCGCAGCGCGCGCCCGATCTGAGCGGCGAAGGGGTGGAACTGCGTCGCCCGCACGACCGTCGCGGGCAGGCCGGAGGCGAGGACGAGCTCGTCGGCCGTGCGCTTGGCCCGGTAGTACGGGTAGGGCACCCGCTCGCAGCCGACGATCGAGATCGTCACGACGTGCGGGGTGCCCGCCCGGCGGGCCGCGTCGAGCACCGCCCGCGTGCCTCCGACGGTCATCGAGCGCCATCGTCGCGGGCTCGTCGTGTCGGCGGTGTGGACCACCGCGTCCGCGCCCGTGAGGAGGGAGTCGAGACCGGTGCCGGCCTCGAGGTCGACGCCGGTGCGCCGGCTGGCGACGACGGTCTCGTGGCCGTCCTGCTCGAGGTGGTGGACGACCTGGCTGCCGAGGGCGCCGAGCCCCCCGGTGACGACGACGCGCATGCCCGTCAGCATGCCCGAGCTCACGACGTACCGTGGCCGGGTGGAGGAGATGATGCGCGACTGGCCCGTGGGCCTGGCCTTCGTCGTCCTCCTCGTCGCCGCCCTGGTGCGCGGGTCGGCCACCTACGCGATCGGTCGGGGCGCCCGCTCGGCGGCTGCGCGTCGCTCCGGCGCCGACCGGCCGGGCCCGACGATGGCGCGGGCCGAGCGTCTCGTGCGCCGGGTCGGACCGCCGGCCGTGAGCCTGGGCTTCCTCACCGTCGGGCTGCAGAGCGCGATCAACCTCAGCGCGGGGGCGATGCGCATGCCGCTGTCCCGCTTCGCGCCGGCGCTCGTCGTCGGCGCGACCCTGTGGGCGACGGTCTACACGACGATCGGGTTCGCGGTCATCGAGGCGGCGCTCGGTCGGGGTTCGTGGTGGCTCCTCGGAGCCGTCGTCGTCGTGGCGGCCGTCATGCTCGCCGGTCGTGCGCTGCGCCGCCGTGCTCGCTGACCGCGTCGCGAGAGACGACCGTCACGTCCACCTGCTGGACATGGGGTCCACGACGTGGACATCGCAGGCGTAGCCTCGACGCAGGCGACGTGACCGGGCCGGCGGAGACCCCGCACATCCCACGTCCGCGCACCCCCACCGGGGACCGCGCCGTCGCCGCCCACGTACGCACCACCGTCAGGAGCACGTCATGAGTGACGAGGCCACGCAGGCGCGCCGCGCGCTGCAGGAGAGCATGGACCGCCGCGACCAGGGCAGCGACGACTGAGCCTGCCCCCCTCGCGACGACGCAGCCGCCACGGATCCCGTGGCGGCTGCGTCCGTCTCCGCCCGCTCGACGGGACACCCCTTCGCCCGCTCGACGGGACACCCCTTCGCCCACCGCACGACGAGAACTAGGTTTGAGGACATGCCCCAGCTGCGATCCCGCACCACGACCCACGGCCGCAACATGGCGGGAGCCCGCGCGCTGTGGCGCGCGACCGGCATGGGCGAGGGCGACTTCGGCAAGCCGATCGTCGCCATCGCCAACTCCTTCACCCAGTTCGTGCCCGGCCACGTCCACCTCAAGGACATGGGCCAGCTCGTCGCCGGCGCCATCACCGAGGCCGGGGGAGTGGGCAAGGAGTTCAACACCATCGCCGTCGACGACGGCATCGCCATGGGTCACGCCGGCATGCTCTACAGCCTGCCCAGCCGTGAGGTGATCGCCGACTCCGTCGAGTACATGGTCAACGCGCACTGCGCCGACGCCCTCGTGTGCATCAGCAACTGCGACAAGATCACGCCCGGCATGCTCCTCGCCGCGCTGCGTCTCAACATCCCGACGGTCTTCGTCTCGGGCGGTCCGATGGAGGCCGGCAAGGCCGTCATCGGCGAGGACGGCGAGGTCGCGACGCGCCTGGACCTCATCGACGCGATGATCAAGTCGGTCGACGACACGGTCTCCGACGAGGAGATCACCCAGATCGAGCAGTCCGCCTGCCCGACGTGCGGGTCGTGCTCGGGGATGTTCACCGCGAACTCGATGAACTGCCTCACCGAGGCGCTCGGGCTCTCCCTGCCGGGCAACGGCTCGACCCTGGCGACCTCCGCGGCCCGCCGCGAGCTCTTCCTCGACGCCGGCCGGCTCGTCGTCGACCTGTGCCGCGACTACTACGACGGCGACGACGAGTCGGTCCTGCCGCGCTCGATCGCCGGCAAGCCCGCCTTCGCCAACGCGATGCGGCTCGACATCGCCATGGGCGGCTCGACGAACACGATCCTGCACCTGCTCGCCGCGGCGCAGGAGGCCGGCGTCGACTTCGACCAGCACGACATCGACGCGCTGTCGCGGGTCACGCCGTGCCTGGTCAAGGTCGCCCCGAACAGCACCGACTACTACATGGAGGACGTGCACCGCGCCGGTGGCGTGAGCGCCATCCTCGGCGAGCTGCACCGCGGCGGGATGCTCGAGACCGAGGTCCGCGCGGTCCACTCACCCTCGCTCGAGCAGTGGCTCTCCGACTGGGACATCCGCAGCGGGGCCGCGACGGCGAAGGCGACCGAGCTCTTCCACGCCGCTCCGGGTGGTGTGCGCACGACCGAGGCCTTCAGCTCGACGAACCGGTGGACGAGCCTGGACACCGACGGCGAGGGCGGGTGCATCCGCTCCGTCGAGCACGCCTTCACCAGCGAAGGGGGCCTGGCGGTCCTCCACGGCAACCTCGCCCCCGACGGGTGCATCGTCAAGACCGCCGGCGTGCCCGAGCACCAGTGGAGCTTCTCCGGACCGGCGCGGGTCGCCGAGAGCCAGGAGGACGCGGTGTCGATGATCCTCTCCGGCGGCGTGCAGGCCGGCGACGTCGTCGTCGTGCGCTACGAGGGGCCGAAGGGGGGTCCGGGCATGCAGGAGATGCTCTACCCGACCTCGTACCTCAAGGGCGTGGGCCTGGGACCGAAGTGCGCGCTCATCACCGACGGTCGCTTCTCCGGGGGCTCCTCGGGCCTGTCCGTCGGCCACGTCTCGCCGGAGGCCGCTGCCGGCGGCGCCATCGGGCTGGTCCGCGACGGCGACGTCATCGAGTTCGACATCCCGAACCGCCGGGTCCAGCTGCTCGTCGACGACGAGGAGCTCGCCGCCCGGCGCGAGGAGCAGGACGCGAAGGGGTGGACCCCGGTCGACCGCGACCGCCCCGTCTCCCCGGCGCTGAAGATCTTCGCCAAGTTCGCCCAGTCCGCCGACAAGGGCGCCGCCCGCCTCGTCGACTGACCTCGTCCCGCCCCGATCGCGGGTCGAGGTGCTAGCAGCGAGCCTCGAGACCACCCACCGCTCCGGCGCAGCAGGGCCCGCGGAGCCTTGGTCCTCCCTCCGCCTCGGGCGCTGCGCGCCCTCGGCTGCGGTCCGGTCCGCTTGATGCTCCGCGAACCCTCCCGCGCCTGCGCTCCGTCCGTTCGCTGGTCGAGGTGCGAGCGCCAGCGAGCCTCGAGACCCACCCCTTCGCTGGGCGGGTGGTCTCGAGGCTCAGGCCTGGGCGGCCTTCGCACCTCGACCATCACGGCTCTTGCTGGACCGCTATGTGGGACACGGTGTCCACATCACGGGACTGCGTCGTAGCCTCGGGGGCATGACGCAGACGCAGGTGGACACCCCTTCGCAGGCCTCCTCGGGCACCCTCGACCTCGCGGTCATCGGGGGCGACGGGATCGGTCCGGAGGTCGTGGCGGAGGCGCTCAAGGTGCTCTCGGCGACCGGCGTCGACGCGAGCACGACCGACTACGACCTCGGCGCGACCCGCTGGCACGCCACCGGCGAGACCCTCCCCGACTCGGTCGTCGAGGAGATCCGCGGGCACGACGCGATCCTGCTCGGGGCCATCGGCGACCCGAGCGTCCCCTCCGGCGTCCTCGAGCGCGGCGTGCTGCTCCCGCTGCGCTTCGCGCTCGACCACTACGTCAACCTGCGCCCGGCCAAGCTCTACCCCGGCGTGACGAGCCCCCTCGCCGACCACGTGACGAGCAAGGGCCTCGACTTCGTCGTCGTCCGTGAGGGCACCGAGGGCCCGTACGTCGGCAACGGCGGCGCGCTGCGCGTCGGCACGCCCCACGAGATCGCCACCGAGACGAGCGTCAACACGCGCTTCGGCGTCGAGCGGGTCGTGCGCGACGCCTTTGCCCGCGCGCAGGCGCGCCCGCGCAAGCACCTCACCCTCGTGCACAAGCACAACGTGCTCACCCACGCCGGTCACCTCTGGCGTCGCGCGGTCGAGGAGGTCGGCGCCGAGTTCCCCGACGTCGAGACCGCCTACCAGCACGTCGACGCCGCGACGATCTTCCTCGCGACCGACCCGGCCCGCTTCGACGTGATCGTCACCGACAACCTCTTCGGCGACATCATCACCGACATCGCCGCGGCCGTCGCCGGCGGCATCGGCCTCGCCGCGAGCGGCAACATCAACCCCACCGGGGCCGCTCCGAGCATGTTCGAGCCGGTCCACGGGTCGGCGCCCGACATCGCCGGCCAGGGCATGGCCGACCCCACCGCCGCGATCCTCTCCGCGTCCCTCCTGCTCGCCCACGTCGGCCGCGCCGACGAGGCCGCGCGGGTCGAGGCGGCCGTCGCGGCCGACCTCGCCGAGCGTGGCGACCGAGTACGCAGCACGAGCGAGATCGGCGACGCCGTCGCCGCTCGTCTCTAGCCCGCGCCCCGTCACCCCCTTCGTCGACCGGGCTCCGCCCGACGTCGGTGCGGCGCCCTCACCCCCCGCCGCTAGTCTGCCCAGAGCAGACGCACACCCACGTCAGGAGCACCGATGACGCTGTCCTACACCCACGAGCAGCACCCGTCCCCCCGCAGCGACGCCGAGCGCGAGGCGATCCTCGCCGACCCCGGCTTCGGCAACCACTTCACCGACCACATGGTCACGGCGACGTGGACTCGTGACGGGGGCTGGCGCGACGGTCGCGTCCACCCCTTCGGCCCGATCGCGATGAGCCCGGCCGCCGCGGTCCTGCACTACGCGCAGGAGGTCTTCGAGGGGATGAAGGCCTACCGCCACGAGGACGGGTCCGTGTGGACCTTCCGCCCCGAGGCCAACGCCGCGCGCATGGCGCGCTCGGCCCAGCGCCTGGCGCTGCCGACGCTGTCCGAGGAGGACTTCGTCGGCTCGCTGCGCGCCCTCGTCGAGACCGACGAGGCGTGGGTCCCGGCCTACGGCACCGGCGAGACGAGCCTGTACCTGCGCCCCTTCATGTACGCCTCCGAGGCCTTCCTCGGCGTGCGCCCCGCCCACGAGGTCACCTACTCGGTCATCGCCTCCCCGGCCGGCGCGTACTTCACCGGTGGGCTCACGCCGGTCAAGCTCTGGGTCAGCGAGCACTACGCCCGTGCGGGCGAGGGCGGCACCGGCTCGGCGAAGTGCGGCGGCAACTACGCCTCCTCGCTCGCCGGTCAGCTCGAGGGCATCGACCACGGCTGCGACCAGGCGGTCTTCCTCGACTCCGCGACCCACACGTACATCGAGGAGCTCGGGGGGATGAACCTCTTCTTCGTCACCTCGGACGGGCGCCTGCGCACCCCGGCGCTCACGGGCTCGATCCTCGAGGGCATCACCCGCGACTCGATCCTCACCCTCGCCAAGGACCTCGACCTCGAGCCCGAGGAGGACCGGATCACCATCGAGGAGTGGAAGGACGGCGTCGCCTCCGGCGAGATCACCGAGATCTTCGCGTGCGGCACGGCCGCGGTCATCACGCCCGTCGGCGAGCTGCGGTGGGACGGCGGCTCGGCCGCCTCGACCGCGGGCGAAGGGGGCGGCGAGGTCACCCGGTCGATCCGCTCGCGGCTGCTCGACATCCAGTACGGCCGCGCCGAGGACACGCGCGGCTGGCTCACCCGGCTGGCCTGAGCCTCGGCCCGACCCCGCCGCTGACGTGACCCGCCGACCCCGCCTCGTCGCCACCGACCTCGACGGGACCCTGCTGCGCTCGGACGGGACGGTCTCCGACCGCTCCGTCCGGGCGCTGCGGGCGGTGGCCGCGGCGGGAGTCGAGACCGTGCTCGTCACCGCCCGTCCGCCCCGGTGGCTCGACGAGCTCGCCCACGTCGTCGGCGTGCGGGGGATCGCGGTGTGCGGCAACGGCGCCTTCCGCTACGACGTCGCCGAGCAGCGGGTCTTCGCCGAGCGCACGATCGAGCCCGAGCTGCTCGCCGAGGTCGTCGCCGACCTGCGGCGCGAGCTGCCGGGCACGGGCTTCGCGGCGGAGCGGGCCGGCGGTCTGGCGGCCGAGCGGATGTTCGCCGCGATCCACGACCACCCCGAGGACCTCGTGTGCACCCACCGCATCGAGGAGCTCGGCGACGAGCGCGCGGGCAAGCTGCTCGCCCGCAACCCGCACCTCACCGACGACGAGTTCCTCGTCGCGGCCGGTGAGGTCGTCGCCGACCGGCTCGTCCTCAGCTACTCGGGAGCGGGCGGGCTCGCCGAGATGTCCGCCCCCGGGGTGACGAAGGCGAGCGCGCTGCGGGCCTGGTGCGCCGAGCTCGAGATCGACGCACAGGACGTGTGGGCCTTCGGCGACATGCCCAACGACCTGCCGATGCTGCGCTTCGCCGGACGGGCCTTCGCCGTGGCGAACGCGCACCCCGCGGTTACCGCGCTCGCCGACGAGAGCGTCGCGAGCAACGACGACGACGGCGTGGCCGCCACCCTCGAGCGGCTTCTGCGCTGAGCGCACGAGACCCCTTGGTCCGGCGACTCCGGTGCTGCCCCGTACGCACGGGGCAGCGTCCTAGCCTGCCAACACGTGCCCACGATGCGGACCCCGGCGCGCGCCGTCGGCGTGGTGGTGCGATGGTGTGGGGGTGATGCCCGAGATGACGACGACCGCCACCGCGGTCCGACTTATTACCTAGGCGCGACGAGCCCCGCTCGTCGCGCAGACCTCCCGCACCCGGGGGGTCTTTTGCGTGTCTCGGGCGGAGCAGGGGAGTCCCCGAGACGGCGACCAGGACCAGGCCACACCCCCGGCCAGGACCCGGCGCGACGAGCGGGATCACCCCCTTCGCCCATCCCCGGGCGCCGACGGACCGAGGACAGATGAGCACCGACTTCCACGTCTACGACACGACGATGCGCGACGGCGCCCAGCAGGAGGGGATCAACCTCTCGGTCGCGGACAAGCTCGTCATCGCGCGGCACCTCGACGACCTCGGCGTCACCCATGTCGAAGGGGGATGGCCCGGGGCCAACCCGACCGACACCGAGTTCTTCGCCCGGGCCGCGACCGAGCTCGACCTGCGCACCGCGACGCTCGCCGCCTTCGGGTCGACCCGCAAGGCCGGGGGGTCCGCCGCGAGCGACCCGCAGGTGCAGGGCCTGCTCGACTCCGGCGCCCCCGTCATCACCCTCGTCGCGAAGTCGCACGTCGGCCACGTCGAGCGGGCGCTGCGTACGACGCGCGAGGAGAACCTCGCGATGATCACCGACACGGTGAGCCACCTCGTCGCGCAGGGCCGCACCGTCATGGTCGACACCGAGCACTTCTTCGACGGGTACCTGCTCGACCGTGAGTACGCGCTCGCCTGCGTGCGCGCGGCCTCCGACGCCGGGGCCGAGGTCGTCGCCCTGTGCGACACGAACGGCGGGATGCTGCCGGGCCAGGTGCACGACGCCGTCGCCGACGTCATCGCCAGCACGGGGGCACGTCTGGGCATCCACTGCCACAACGACACCGGGTGCGCGGTCGCGAACACGATGGCGGCGGTCGAGGCCGGCGCGACGCACGTGCAGGGCACCGTCAACGGCTACGGCGAGCGCACCGGCAACGCCGACCTCGTCACCGTCGTCGCGAACCTCCAGCTCAAGCTCGGCATGGACCTCGTCGAGCCCTACCGGCTCCAGGACGCCACGCGCATCGCGCACGCCATCAGCGAGGTGACGAACCACCCGCCCTTCTCGCGGCAGCCCTACGTCGGGGCGGGAGCCTTCGCGCACAAGGCGGGGCTGCACGCGAGCGCGATCAAGGTCGACCCCGACCTCTACCAGCACATCGAGCCCAAGGCCGTCGGCAACGACATGAGGATGCTCGTCTCCGACATGGCCGGACGGGCGACCGTCGAGCTGAAGAGCCGAGAGATCGGCGTCGACCTCGACGGCGAGGACGAGACGCTCGCGCGCGTGCTGGCGCGGGTGAAGACGCTCGAGCAGCGCGGGTACACCTTCGACGCGGCGGACGCGAGCTTCGAGCTGCTGCTGCGCCGCGAGGTGGGGGCCGGGCCGACGCAGTACGGGCAGGTCGAGTCGTGGCGCGCGATCACCGACGTGCGTGGTGCCGACGTCGAGGCGCTGTCCGAGGCGACGGTCAAGGTGCACGCCGGGGGGCGGCGGATCGTCGCCACCGGCGAGGGCAACGGGCCCGTCAACGCGCTCGACGAGGCGCTGCGCCAGGCGCTCGTCGTCGTGTACCCCGAGATCGAGCAGCTCGAGCTCATCGACTACCGGGTGCGCATCCTCGACGCCGCGCACGGCACCGACGCGGTGACCCGCGTGCTCATCGAGACGAGCGACGGCACGACGTCGTGGACGACCATCGGCGTCGCCGCGAATATCGTCGAGGCGTCCTGGCAGGCGCTGCTCGACGGCATCACCTTCGGCCTCATGCGCGGGGGAGTCCCGGTCCGCTGAGGTCGGGGGTCGCGGGGGTCAGTGGTCTCGAGGCTCAGGCCCTGGCGGGCCTTCGCACCTCGACCAGCAAGGGGCCCTCGCACCTCGACCAGCGAAGAGCCCTGTCCGCTTGGGTGAGCGCGAATCGCCGCTACGCCGGGTGGGTAGCGGCGATTCGTGCTCACCGAGCGCCGGTCAGTGGCGCTCGACGTGACCGAAGCGGTGGCGGGTGCGGCTGATCGCCTGCTCGCGCACGAAGGTGAGCAGCTCGCGGCGGCCGTTGGCGAGGACCGGGCCGTCGATCACCGTGAGAGCGGTCGGCGCGAGCTCGGCGAGCGCCGCGGACGTCGTGCCGACGACGCGCACCCGGCCGGCGGGACCGGCCTGCTGGACCGCCCCGGCGACGAAGTCCTCGTCGCTCGCCGTGACGACCTGCACGTGACCGAGCGAGCCCGGCAGACGCAGGTCTGGGTCCGCCGACACGAGGGCCGGCGTGCCGGTGAGGGTGGCGGCGGCGACGAGGCGCACGACCTCGGCGACCGACGCGTCGGCACCGGCGCGCACGACGACGCGCGGCACAGGGCGGTAGCGGAAGACGTTGCTCTCCACCGTGAGCCCGGTGCGGTCGTGCTCGACCCCGATCTCCTGCTCCCACGCGAGCGCGTCGCTGGCCAGGGCGGCGTCGAGCATGGCGCGACCGTCGGCGTCGACCCGGTCGCCGAGGACGTGGACGAGGCCGTCCACCGTGCGCTGCACGGCGGGGGAGACCTGCGCCCCCTTCGTCGGCAGGCCGTCCGGCGCCCACGTGCCGAGCTGGGCGACGTAGCTGGGGCCGCCGGCCTTCGCGCCCGGTCCGACCGAGCTGGACTTCCAGCCGCCGAAGCTCTGGCGCTCGACGATCGCGCCGGTGATGTGCCGGTTGACGTAGGCGTTGCCGACCTCGACCCGCTCGGTCCACTCGTGGACCTCCTGGGCGTCGAGGCTGTGGATGCCGCCGGTCAGGCCGTAGGCCGTCGCGTTCTGCAGCTCCAGGGCTTCGTCGAGCGAGTCCGCCCGCATGAGGCCGAGCACGGGACCGAAGACCTCGGTGAGGTGGAAGAAGGAGCCCGGCGCGACGCCGTCCTTCAGGCCCGGCGACCAGAGCCGCCCGGACTCGTCGAGCTGCGTCGGCTCGACGAGCCAGGTCTCGCCCGGCTCGAGCGTGGTGAGCGCCCGCAGCAGCTTGCCCTGGGGCGCCTCGATGACCGGGCCCATGCGCGTCGACAGGTCGACGGGGTAGCCGACCGCGATCGAGCGGACCGCGTCGACGAGCTGGCGACGGAAGCGCTCCGAGCTCGCGACCGACCCGACGAGGATGCCGAGCGAGGCGGCGGAGCACTTCTGCCCGGCGTGGCCGAAGGCCGAGGAGCCGAGGTCGGCGACCGCGAGGTCGAGGTCGGCCGACGGGGTGACGACGAGCGCGTTCTTGCCCGAGGTCTCGCCGTAGACGCGTGCGCCGCCCTCGCGGCCCGAGCGCCAGCCCGCGAAGAGCTCGGCGGTCTCGGACGCGCCCGTGAGCACGACGGTGTGGACGTCGCGGTGGGCGATGAGGTGCTGCCCGACCTCGTCCTCGTCGGTGCGCACGACCTGCAGCACGTCGGCGGGCACACCGGCGGCGTGGAGCGCCTCGGCGGCGACCTCGACGCACCCGGGCGTCTGCGGCGCCGGCTTGATGACGACGGCCGACCCGGCGGCGAGCGCCGCGAGGACGCCGCCGATCGGGATGGCGACGGGGAAGTTCCACGGCGGGGTGACGAGCGTGACGGGCGACGGGGTGAACCGCGCCCCGTCCGTCATCGGCCCGTCCTCGAGCTCGAGGGCCCGGTCGGCGTAGTACGCGGCGAAGTCCGCGGCCTCGGAGATCTCCGGGTCGCCCTCGGCGGCGGTCTTGCCCGCCTCGGCGGCCATGACCGCGAGCAGCTGCTCGCGGCGGCCGTCGAGCTCACGGGCGGCCTGGCGCAGCACCGCGGCCCGCTCGGCGGCGGGACGGCCCGCCCAGCCGGCGTGCGCCCCCTTCGCCCGGTCGACGACCTCGTCGACGGCCTCGACGGAGGCGAGGTGCGGCGAGGTGAGGGTCGGGGCGCCCGCGACGACGGCGCGCGCCGCCCACTCGCGGTTCACCGGCAGGGCCGGGTCGGAGTCGGGGGTGCCGTGGAAGGTCTCGCCGATCTCCGCGCGGCGCGCCACCCGGCGCGGGCCGACGGAGGTCGCCGGGATGTCGGTGATGCTGCGGCGGTAGCGCATCTCCTGGTCGGGCATCGCGGCCGGGTCGCCCTCGGCGAAGAAGGCGTGGAGGAAGTTCTCCGGCGAGGCGTTCTCCTCGAGGCGGCGCACCAGGTAGGAGACCGCGGCGTCGAAGTCACGGGGGTCGACGACGGGGGTGTAGAGGATGACCGTGCCCACGGTGTCGCGCACCGCGCGGGCCTGGCTCGGCGACATGCCCTGGAGCATCTCGACGTCGAGGGCCGCGCTCACGCCCCGGCGCTCGGCGAGCAGGTGGGCGCTCGCGACGTCGTAGAGGTTGTGGCTCGCGACGCCGATGCGCACGCCCGCCTCGACGGCGTCCTTGCGCAGGGCGCGCTCGACGCAGCGCAGGTAGTTGGCGTCGACCTCGGGCTTGCTGCCGTAGGGCGCCTGCTCCCAGTCGTGCAGCTGGGCCTCGACCTGCTCCATGGCGAGGTTCGCACCCTTGACGAGCCGGATCTTGATCCCGGCGCCGCCGGCCGCGCGACGGCGCCGGGCGAAGTCGACGAGCCGCTCCATCGCGGGCAGGGCGTCGGGCAGGTAGGCCTGCAGGACGATGCCCGCCTCGAGGTCGGCGAACTCGGGCTCGGAGAGCATCTGCTCGAAGACCTCGAGGGTGAGGTCGAGGTCGCGGTACTCCTCCATGTCGAGGTTGACGAACTTGCGCGGGCTCGACTGGGCGGCGACGCGGTAGAGCGGGCGCAGCCGCTCGAGGCAGCGCGCGACGGTGCCCTCGGTGTCCCACGTGACGATCTGGCTCACGAGCGAGGAGACCTTGATCGAGACGTAGTCGACGTCGGCGCGCTCGAGCAGCTGGCGGGTGCGCTCGGTGCGGGTCGCCGCCTCGTCCTCGCCGAGGACGGCCTCGCCGAGGAGGTTGATGTTGAGCCGGAAGCCCTCCTCGCGGGCGGCCGCGAGGTGCTTGCCGAGCGCGGGGTCGCGCGAGTCGACGAGGAGGTGGCCGACCATCTGGCGCATGCGGGCCCGGGCGACGGGCACGACGACACCGGGGGCGACACGGGCCGCGAGGGCGCCGGCGCGCAGCAGGGTCTTGTCGACCGTGCCGAGGAAGGCGGCGTCGGAGGCGGAGAGGGAGGCGAGCTCCTTCGCGGCGACCGCGCGGTCCTCGGGGCGCACGACCTTGTCGACGAAGCGGACGGCGAGGTCGAGGCCGGCCTGGTCGGAGAGGAGGGAGGCCAGCTGACCGGTGGTCGCGGCCTCCTTCTTCGTCTGCCCCGCCTCGGTGGCGGCGGCCCAGCGGTCGGCGAGGGCGACGGCGTCGTCGGCCAGGGCGAGCAGCTCGGCGACGGCGCGGTCCGAGCCGTGCTCGGAGCCGGCGTCGGTGGCGGTCCGGGTCGTGGGAGGAGTCGTCATGCTCTCGACGGTAGGCCTGTCCAGGACGGCGTGCCATCATCACGTGTCTGACGATGCGTGCGTCTCGTCAGACATCTGTCTGACGAGATGACCGAGCCGAGAGCGAAGGGGGACCCGCCCGTGGCCGACGTGCAGGACGTCGTCGACGAGGTCTCCGGCCTGCTCGAGGCGCCGGTCACCCTGGAGGACAGGCGCTTCCGCCTCCTCGCCTTCGCCGCTCAACCCGACGCGGCCGACCCGGTGCGCACCGAGACGATCCTCGGGCGGGGCGCGAGCGCGCAGACCCGCGAGTGGTTCGAGGGCTTCGGCATCGCCCACGCCCGCGGGCCGGTGCGCATCCCCGCCAACCCCGAGCGCGGGACGCACCCCCGGCTCTGCCTGCCCGCGTGGGGGCGCGGGGTCGTGCAGGGCTACCTGTGGGCCATCGAGCCCGACGGGGTCCAGATCAACGCCGAGCGGGTGCACGAGGCCGAGGTGCTCGCCGAGCAGGCCGGCGAGATCATCGCCCGCCTCGTCGTCACCCGTCGCGAGACCGGGCGCCTCGTCCACGAGCTGCTCGACGCGACCCGCTCCACCGAGGACGCCGCGGCCCGGGCCCTCGCGCACGACCTCGGGGTCGACCCGGCGACGCGGGCCGTCGTCGCGATCGTCGCGCGCCGCGGGGGAGCGGTCGTGCCCGAGCACCTGCAGGGCTGGGGCGGTCTGCCCCGACGGGTCGGGGTCGCCGACCGGGACAGCCGCAGCGTGCTCGTCGTCCCCGTGCCGCAGGAGCGGGCCCGCGCCGAGGCGCAGGCCGTCGTCGAGCAGGCGGTCCGCGCGGTCTCGCGCCACCTGCCCGCCGACGAGCTCGTCGTCGGCGTGGGCGACCCGGCGCCGCTCGCCGAGGCCACCCGCTCGTGGGAGCAGGCTCGTGCCGCGGTGGCGGCCATCGGCCAGGGCTCGACCGGTCCGGTCAGCGCGTGGTGGTCCGACCTCGGCGTGCGCCGCCTGCTCGGCGGACCGGCCGCGGCGGAGGTCGTCTCGGCCGCCCTCACCCCCGGCGTGCGCTCCCTGCTCGACGCCGGCGACCCCGACCTCGTGCGCACGGCGCGCACCTACCTCGACGCCGCCGGGTCGGTCGCGGTGACCGCGCGCACCCTCGGGCTGCACCGGCAGAGCGTCTACGCCCGGCTCTCACGGGTCGAGCGCGTCACCGGGCTCTCCCTCGCCGACGGCCGCGACCGCCTCGAGCTGCACCTCGGGCTCACCCTCGCCGGCTGAGACGTCAGGCCGGCAGCGCCTCGAGCAGCCGCCGTCGCAGGGCGTCCGAGCGCACGGCGAAGTCGCGCTGGCGCCGCGCGTACTCCGCCCGCCCCGCGGGCGTCTCGACCGCCACGGCGGCGAGGCCGAACGCGCTGACGTCGTAGGGGCTGGCCTGCATGTCGAGCACACGGATCTCACGAGCGAGGAGGAAGGCGTCGAGCGTCAGCGAGGAGGACACGAGCGGCGCGAGGGTGAAGCACCACTTGTAGAGGTCCATCCCCGCATGCAGGCAGCCCGGCTGCTCCATCGCGACCTGCGCCTCGCGGGTCGGGCGCAGCGCGTTGAGCGGTCGGGCCGGCTCGGTGAAGAAGCGGTACGCGTCGAAGTGGCTGCACCGCACCGTGGAGCGCTCGACGACCTCGTCGGTCGCGGCCTGGCCCAGACGCAACGGGAGCTGCTCGTGCCGCTGCTCGCCGGGCGCGAGCCGGTAGACCATCGCCCACTCGTGCATCCCGAAGCAGCCGAGGTGGGCGGGCCGTCCGAGGGTCGCCGTGAGCAGGGCGCGCACGCGTTCGACGGACGCGCCCCGGCGCTCGAGCACCTCGTCGAGGTCGACCTGGGCGGCCCCGTCCTGCACGACGTAGCCCGTGCGCCCCTCGTACTCCGGCGCGTCCGCGAGCACGACCCCGTGCCCCGGGTGCCAGCGGCGCAGGTGACCGACTCGATGGCGGTAGTAGTCGAAGAGGAAGTCCTCGACGGGGTGCTTCTCGCCGCGCGCCCGGCGCTCGCGGTGCCCCGCCGTGAGGGCGTCGACGGCCTCCTCGTGGGCCCGGGCCAGCGGGAGCCACTGCTCCCGCGGCACGAGGGTCGAAGGGGGAGCCGTCACCCCTCCAGGGTAGTTCCGTCGGAACGGCCTGCGGACCGCCCTGCCGCGGCTTGGGGTGAGGCACCGCCACCGCCGCCGACCTGCGAGGACGCGGCCGCCCCCGCGGCCCCGATCAACCCGCCCGGCCCGTACGGCTACTACATGAGCCTCGGCGACTCCCTCTCGATGGGCTACCAGCCGCAGACGAAGGACCAGCCGCGCGCCGGGTACAACGGCGCCGTCCTCAAGGCGGTCCGCGCGACGAACCGCAACACCGACATCCGCACCTTCGGCTGCAGCGGCGAGACGAGCACGACCTTGCTCAAGGGCGGGCGCTGCGACTACGGCGAGGGCAGCCAGATGGCGCGCGCCGAGGCCTTCATGAAGGGCCGCACGAACGTGCGCACCATCACCCTCAGCCTCGGGGGCAACGACGTCGTCCCCTGCGCCCGCTCGGGCTCGGTCGACGCCGAGTGCATCCAGAAGGCGACGACGACGCTGACGACCAACCTCGCCGAGATCGTGCGCCGGCTGCGCGCCGCCGCCCCGAACGCCCAGATCGTCGTGCTCGACAACTACGACGTCTTCCTCGGCGAGTGGGTCAAGGGTGCCGCCGGCCAGGAGACCGCCAAGCCGTCGCTCATCTTCTCGCACCTGCTCACCGGCGTCGTCTCCTTCGCCGCCTTCGAGGGCCGGGCCGACGTCGCGAAGGTCTCGACGTACTTCCACACGGACAGCTGGCGGCCCCGCAAGAGCGCGTCCTTCGGCACCCTCCCGCGCAACGTCTCGCTCATCTGCGACTGGACGTACTACTGCAGCCAGGGCGACATCCACCCCACGGACGAGGGCTACGCACGGATGGCCACGGCCGTCGTCGCCGAGCTGTGAGGGCCTCGAACTAGGGTGACCCCGTGCGCATCGCGAGGTACACCACAGGAGATGACCCGGTCTACGGCCTGGTCGACGGCGACGGGACGAAGATCGCCGAGGTCAGCGGCGACCCGCTCTACCAGCGGATCGAGCTGACCGGACGGACGACGACGGTCGACGAGGTGCGGCTGCTCGCGCCCGTGATCCCGCGCAGCAAGATCATCGGGATCGGGCGCAACTACGTCGACCACGCCGCGGAGATGGGCAACGAGGTCCCGGCCGAGCCGATGATGTTCCTCGTGCCGAACACCGCGGTCGTCGGCCCGGGCGATCCCGTCGTCATCCCGCCGATCACGAAGGAGGTCTCCTTCGAGGGCGAGCTCGCCGTGATCATCGGGCGGATGTGCAAGGACATCAAGCCCGAGGAGGTGAAGAAGGTGATCTTCGGCTACACGATCGCCAACGACGTCACCGCGCGCGACCTCCAGCGCGGTGACGGGCAGTGGGCCCGGGCCAAGGGCCTGGACACCTTCTGCCCGCTCGGGCCGTGGATCGAGACCGACCTCGACCCGCAGTCCGTCGACATCGTCACCACGCTCGACGGCGAGGTGGCCCAGGACGGGCACAGCTCGGACATGGTGCACGGCGTCGCCGAGCTCGTCTCCTACGCGAGCAAGGCCTTCACCCTCCTGCCCGGCGACGTCATCCTCACCGGCACCCCCGCGGGTGTCGGCCGGGTGGTCGCCGGGCAGCGGGTCGAGGTCGAGATCGCCCAGATCGGGACATTGTCCAACCCCTTCGTCGCCGCCGAGGACTGACGCGACAGGGGAGTCCTCCCCATCGCGCCCGCCCTCACCCCCTGGTTACGGTGCACGCGACCCCGGGGTGAGGAGCGGCGATGACGCTGACGCACGGCGCCGACGCCACCGTCCTGCGCGAGATCAGCGCGCGGCTGACGGCGACGGCACGGCAGACGACGCAGGTGGGCGACAGCGGGCGGGCCCGGCTCGTCACCCTCCAGGGAGCCTGGGAGGGAGACGACCTCGAGCGCTTCGCGCACCGGTGGGCGCGCGCCCGAGGAGACCTCGAGCGGTGCTCGCAGATGCTCGATGCGCTGGCGGCAGAGCTGCAGCGCCAGGCCCAGGAGCAGCAGGACGCGAGCGGGCAGGTCGGCGGGGGAGCCGGCGGGCCTGCGGGCGGCTCCGTCGCCCCCTTCGGCGGTGGACTGCCCCAGGGACCCACGCCGCAGGGTCCCGCGCCCCAGTCGCCCCCCGGTGGGTCCACCTTCGACGACGACGTGCGCGGCACCGAGGGCCAGCCCGTCGACCGGGACCTGTGGGGCCTGGCCTTCTACGCCCAGGGCACGAGGCACCCGCTGCACGGCGTGCCCGTCATCGGCTACCAGCAGCCGGCGCTGCCCGAGGGGTACACCGAGGTCAGCGCCGCCGAGCTCACCGAGCTCGGGCTCGACCCCGCGCGCTTCGGCCCGGACTCGACCCCGCAGGCCTACGTCTTCCGCACCGAGGACGGCGGCTACGTCGTCGCCTTCCAGGGCAGCGTCGAGGGCGAGGACTGGGTGACAAACGGCCGGCAGGCCCTCGGAGCCGGCGACCCGCAGTACACGGCCGCGATGCAGCTCGGGCTCGACGTGCAGGCGGCGACCGGGGGAGAGGTCACCTTCACCGGGCACAGTCTCGGCGGCGGGCTCGCCGCCGCCGCCGGGCTCGCCACCGGCCAGCCCGCGGTGACCTTCGACGCCGCAGGGATCCACCCGACCACCGCCGCCGAGGCCGCCGCGATGCGCGCCGACGGGTCCACCGGTGCCGGCCTGCTCGCCGCCGCCGGAGAGGGGCAGATGCGCGCCTACAGCGTCTCCACCGACGGGCTCACCGGGCTGCAGCAGGCGACCGGTCTGCCCGACGCCCCGGGCACCCAGATCGTCCTCGACACCCCGCCGAGCCCGGAGCGCGACGTCGTCATCGGCACGAGCGCCGGCATCGGCGGCCTCGTCGGCGGTCTCGTCGGGCTCGGCGACGGCGACCTCACCGACTGGCAGGAGGACGTCGGCGAGGGTGCGGCGGTCGGCGCCGGTCTCGGCGAGGGCGTGTGGGGCCACACGTGGGACCCGATGACCGACGCCCTCGCGGAGCGCTACCCCGACTGATCGGGGGACTCCCTAGACTCGGGGGATCATGACCGAGCAGACCCCCTCCGCGCCCAGCCGTCCCCGCCTTCGCGTCGCCCCGTCGCCCACCGGCGACCCGCACGTCGGCACGGCCTACATGGCCCTCTTCAACCTCGCCTTCGTCCGCCAGCAGGAGGGCTCCTTCGTCCTGCGGGTCGAGGACACCGACCGCGCGCGCTTCGACGCGACGAGCGAGGCCCAGCTCTACGACACCCTGAGCTGGCTGGGCCTGACGTGGGACGAGGGCCCGGACGTCGGCGGCCCGTACGCGCCCTACCGCCAGAGCGAGCGCCTCGACACCTACCGCCCGTACGTCGAGCGGCTCGTCGCCGACGGTCACGCCTACCACTGCTGGTGCTCCACGGAGCGCCTCGCGGCGATGCGCGAGCGCCAGCAGAAGCTCAAGCAGCCCACCGGCTACGACCGCATGTGCGTGGGCAAGACGCGCGAGGAGCGCGCCGAGCTCGAGGGCTTCACCGAGACGCCCGTCGTGCGCATGCTCGTGCCCGAGGACGCGCCGACGACCTTCGAGGACGTCATCCGCGGCACCGTGTCGGCGCCGCGCCCCGACGACCAGGTCATCCTCAAGGCCGACGGCTTCCCGACCTACCACCTCGCCGTCGTCGTCGACGACCACGAGATGGGCATCACCCACGTCGTGCGCGGCGAGGAGTGGATCTCCTCGACCCCCAAGCACGTGCTGCTCTACCAGTGGCTCGGCCTCACCCCGCCGAAGTTCGCCCACATGCCGCTGCTGCGCAACGAGAACAAGAGCAAGATCTCCAAGCGCAAGAACCCGTGGGCGCGCCTCACGTGGTTCCGCGAGCAGGGCTACCTGCCGGAGGCGGTCGTCAACTTCCTCGGCCTGCTGGCCTACCCGCCGGCGAAGGGGGAGGACGGCACCGACGTCGAGAAGTTCACCTTCGCCGACTTCAGCCGCGACTTCGCGTGGAGCAAGGTCAACACCGTCGGCCCGATCTTCGACCTCAAGAAGCTCGACTGGCTCAACGGGCAGTACATCCGCGACCTCGACGTCGACGACCTCGCCGGCCGTCTGCTGCCCTACCTGCAGACCGCGGGCGTCCTCGGCGAGAACCCCTCGCTCGGCGAGCTGGCGCGCCTGCGCAGCATCACCGAGCTCATCTCGACGCGGATGGCGCTGCTGTCCGAGGCGCCCGCGCTCGTCGCGCCCTTCTACGTCGCGGACGACGAGCTCGAGATCGCCCAGGACGCCCGGGACGGGCTCAAGGACGACGCGCCCGCGGTGCTCGACGCGGCGATCACCGCGCTCGAGGGCCTCCACGTGCCGGACGGGGTGCTCTCGGCCGAGGCGCGCGAGGGCAACCAGTGGCACGCGGAGCAGATCGAGGCGGCGCTGCGCGCGGCGATCGTCGAGGGGATGGGGCTCAAGCCGCGTCTGGCCTTCGGCCCGCTGCGCACCGCCGTGTCGGGCCAGCGGATCAGCCCGCCGCTCTTCGAGTCGATGGAGATCCTCGGCCAGCACTCGACCCTGGCGCGTCTGCGTCGGCTGCGGTCCGAGCTCGGCTGAGCGCGATTTGGGACGAGCGGCCATCTTGGCTAGCATCATCCCTCGGTGCGCTGCTCGCGCGTGACTCGTCACGAAGGAGCGGTGGTACCCCCTTGGGGTATGGTGTAATTGGCAACACAGCTGATTCTGGTTCAGTCGTTCTAGGTTCGAGTCCTGGTACCCCAGCGCTGGTCGTCCCGCCTTCTGGCGAGACAGACGGATTCGGAGAATCCGAGCCCTTACGGGTAAGGTCTCCTTCGTTGTCCGAGCGGCTCACGCAGTCGCAGAGCAGCAATGGCCCCGTTGTGTAGTGGCCTAGCACGCCGCCCTCTCAAGGCGGTAGCGCGGGTTCGAATCCCGTCGGGGCTACATCGGTCGAAGACCCCCGCTCGTCAGAGCGGGGGTCTTCGTCGTCTCCGGGGCGGTCGGCGCTCCCCGCGGCACCCCCCCCTCGCGCCCCTCGCCCCACCCCTTCGCCCAGATATGGCAATCCGCCGCCAGATCGGGGGGATCTGCGGCGGATCGCCATACCTCGCGAAGGGGGGGAGGGCGGGCTACTCGGTGTCGCGGTCGGCCACCTCGGCGGCCTTCGCGTGGCGCTCGAGGACCTCGGTGAGCTTGTTCGCGCCGGCGATGACCGTCGCGGCGTGCAGCCGACCGGGCTGGCGCGACAGGCGCTCGATCGGTCCGGAGATCGACACCGCGGCGATGACGCGGCCGGAGGGGGAGCGCACGGGGGCGGAGACCGACGCGACGCCCGCCTCGCGCTCGCCGACGCTCTGCGCCCACCCGCGACGACGCACCTGCGAGAGCATCGTCGCGCTGAAGGCGGCGCCGTGGAGGCCACGGTGCAGCCGGTCCGGCTCCTCCCACGCGAGGAGCACCTGCGCGGCGGAGCCGGCGAGCATGCTCAGGGTCGCGCCGACGGGGATCGAGTCGCGCAGACCGACCGGTCGTTCCGCGGCCGAGACGCACACGCGGTGCTCGCCCTGGCGGCGGAAGAGCTGGGCCGACTCGTTCGTGTGGTCGCGCAGGGCGCCGAGCACCGGCGCGGCCGCGACGAGGAGCTTGTCCTCGCCCGCCGAGGCGGCGAGCTCGCCCAGGCGCGGGCCGAGGATGAATCGCCCCTGCATGTCACGCCCGACGAGCCGGTGGTGCTCGAGCGCGACCGCCAGGCGGTGCGCGGTCGGGCGTGCCAGTCCGGTCGCCGTGACGAGCTGCGCGAGTGTCGAAGGGCCGGCCTCGAGGGCGCTCAGCACGACGGCGGCCTTGTCGAGTACGCCGACGCCACTTCCGTTGTCCATGTGCTGATACTGGCATCTCACCTCATGAGACGCAACCTCTGACCCCCCGGAGCCGTGCGAACCTCGACAGGACGGACACGGCCGCCGGCGTCGTCGGCGACCGTCACGACACGCAGAGCAGGAGCAAGCGATGGGCAAGACCCTGGCCGAGAAGGTGTGGGACGCACACGTCGTGCGACGTGCCGAGGGCGAGCCGGACCTGCTCTACATCGACCTCCACCTGCTCCACGAGGTGACGAGCCCGCAGGCCTTCGAGGGGTTGCGTCTGGCCGGTCGCGGCGTGCGCCGCCCCGATCTCACCCTCGCCACCGAGGACCACAACGTGCCGACGACCCCGGGGCCGATCACCGACCCGGTGAGCCGCACCCAGGTCGAGACCCTGCGCAGCAACTGCGAGGAGTTCGGCGTCCGTCTCTTCCCCATGGGTGACGCGGAGCAGGGCATCGTCCACGTCGTCGGCCCGCAGCTGGGTCTCACCCAGCCCGGCATGACGGTCGTCTGCGGCGACAGCCACACCTCGACGCACGGGGCCTTCGGCGCGATCGCGCTCGGCATCGGCACGAGCGAGGTCGAGCACGTCCTCGCCACGCAGACCCTCTCGCTCAAGCCCTTCCGCACCATGGCGATCGAGGTCGTCGGCGAGCCGGCCCCCGGCGTCACCGCGAAGGACATCATCCTCGCCGTCATCGCCAAGATCGGCACCGGCGGCGGCCAGGGCTACGTCCTCGAGTACCGCGGCCCGGCCATCGAGGCCATGTCGATGGAGTCGCGGATGACCGTGTGCAACATGTCGATCGAGGCCGGTGCCCGCGCCGGGCTCATCGCGCCCGACGAGACGACCTTCGAGTACCTGCGCGAGCGCGAGCACGCGCCGAAGGGTCAGGACTGGGACGACGCCGTCGCCGCCTGGCGCGAGCTGCGCACCGACGACGACGCGACCTTCGACGCCGTCGTCGAGATCGACGCGGCGAGCCTGACCCCCTTCGTCACCTGGGGCACCAACCCCGGCCAGGGCGCGCCGCTCGGCGACGCCGTGCCCGACCCCGAGTCCTTCGGCGACGAGTCCGACCGGGTCGCCGCCGCCCGCGCCCTCGAGTACATGGGCCTGACCGCCGGCACGCCGCTGCGCGACATCGCCGTCGACACCGTCTTCGTCGGGTCGTGCACGAACGGCCGCATCGAGGACCTGCGTGCCGCCGCCGAGGTCGTGCGCGGGCGCAGCGTCGCCGACGGCGTGCGGATGCTCGTCGTGCCCGGCTCGGCGCGCGTGCGCCTCCAGGCCGAGGCCGAGGGGCTCGACGAGGTCTTCACGGCGGCCGGCGCCGAGTGGCGTCTGCCCGGCTGCTCGATGTGCTTGGGGATGAACCCCGACATCCTCGCCCCCGGCGAGCGCAGCGCGTCGACGTCGAACCGCAACTTCGAGGGCCGTCAGGGCAAGGGCGGGCGCACCCACCTCGTGAGCCCGCTCGTCGCGGCCGCCACCGCCGTGCGCGGCACGCTGGCCAGCCCGGCCGACCTCGACCCCACCCCCGTCGGCGCCGGCGGCGCCAGCAGCGCGAGGAGCTGAGCAATGGAGAAGTTCACCACCCACACCGGGGTCGGCGTCCCGCTGCGCCGCAGCAACGTCGACACCGACCAGATCATCCCCGCCGTCTACCTCAAGCGCGTGTCCCGCACGGGCTTCGAGGACGGGCTCTTCGCCGCCTGGCGCGGTGACGAGACCTTCGTGCTCAACCAGCCGGCCTTCGCGCAGGGCTCGGTCCTCGTCGCGGGCGCGGACTTCGGCACGGGGTCCTCGCGCGAGCACGCCGTGTGGGCGCTCATGGACTACGGCTTCCGCGTCGTCATCTCCAGCCGCTTCGCCGACATCTTCCGTGGCAACTCCGGCAAGCAGGGCCTGCTCACCGCGATCGTCAGCCAGGACGACGTCGAGCTGCTGTGGAAGTACCTCGAGAACGAGCCCGGTGCGCAGATCACCGTCGACCTCACCGCCCGCACCGTGACGGCCGGCGAGAGCGTCTACCCCTTCGAGGTCGACGACTACACGCGGTGGCGTCTGCTCGAGGGCCTCGACGACATCGGGCTCACCCTCTCGCACGCCGAGGACATCGACGCCTTCGAGTCCGCCCGGCCCACCTTCAAGCCCACGACCCAGCCGGTCTGAGCCCCGGGGCGACGGGGGTGCCCCCGTCACCCGGTGACGAATTCGCCCACCCAGTCTGCTCGTTGCCGCCTCGGCGGGTCGCCACGCGTTCTACCGTCGGGGGTGACCGGGCAACGTCGCCCGGTCGTCCACCTGCCGGGGACCCCGGCGCAGACGTACCTGTGGAGCGAACGTGAACAAGGCAGAACTCATCAAGTCGATCGAGGCCAGCCTCGGCAGCCGCAAGGCCGCCACCGACGCGCTGGACGCGGTGCTGGACGCCATCGTGCGCGAGGTGAGCAAGGGGGGCAAGGTCGCGATCACGGGATTCGGGACCTTCGAGAAGGCGGCGCGGGCCGCGCGGACGGGCCGCAACCCGCAGACCGGTGAGCCCGTGAAGATCCCGAAGACGTCGGTCCCGCGCTTCAAGGCGGCCACGAGCTTCAAGGGCTACGTCGCCAACCCGACCTCGTTGCCCAAGGCTGCTCCCGCCGTCGCGCGGGCCGCGGCCGGGACGGTGGCCTCCGCGGTCGACACCGCGGCGAAGGTCGCCGGCCTCGGGGGAGGGGCCGCGGCGCGGCGCTCGTCCGCCGCCACGGGCTCGGCGTCGAAGAGCACGGGGTCGAAGAGCACGGCGCCGAAGAAGACGGCGTCGAAGAGCGCGGCCAAGAGCGCGCCCGCGAAGAAGAGCGCTGCAGCCAAGAGCGCGCCGGCGAAGAAGACGGCCGCAAAGAGCACGGCGTCGAAGAGCACGGCGTCGAAGAAGACGGCGTCCACGAGCACGGCGAAGAAGACCACGTCGAACACGGCGAAGAAGACCCCGGCGAAGAAGACCTCGTCGGGCACGGCGAAGAGCACGCCGGCGAAGAAGACCGCGAAGAAGAGCGCGAGCTGATCCCCCTTCGCCCGGACCCGCGCACGCCCACGACCCCCGGTCGTGGGCGTGCGGCGTCGTCAGTCGATCCGCTCGCCCTCGCCGATCCCGACGACCCACGCGCGGCTGACCTGGTCGTCTGCACCGAGCTCGACCGACAGCCGCTGGCCGGGTAGCACGTGGATGAGGCCGCTGCCCGCGAAGGCCGAGAACGGCGCGCGCAGCCGGCGACCGGTGTCGGTGACGAGGACGACGCCGTCCGCGTCGTTCGAGAAAACCGTGGCCTGCATGGCCGCAACCCTAATCCTGGCTATGGTGACCGCAGCCCGACCGGACGTCGGCGGGCGGGACGACGAGGTCGAGCAGGAGGCGCCGTGGCCGAGCACCGGACGCAGGTGCCGTGGATGTACCGCCTCGTCGCCACCGTGCTGCGCCCGCTGCTGCGCGCGCTCACGCCGTACTCGGTGACCGGGCTGGAGCACGTGCCGAGGTCCGGCGGTTTCCTCGTGACGCCGAACCACATCTCCTACCTCGACCCCTTCCCGTGGGCGCACACGCTCTACGACGAGGGGATCGCGCCGACCTTCATGGCCAAGAGCGAGCTCTTCGAGTCGTGGTGGCTCGGCCCGATCATGCGCCAGGCCCGTCAGGTGCCGGTCTACCGCGAGCGGCACGACGCCGCGTCCGCGCTGCGCGACGCCGTCGCCGCGCTCGAGCAGGGCCGGTGCGTCGCGATCTACCCCGAGGGCACCCTGACCCGTGACCCCGACGAGTGGCCGATGCGCGGCAAGACCGGCGCGGCGCGGCTCGCGCTCGAGGCCCGCTGCCCCGTCATCCCCATCGCCCAGTGGGGGCCGCAGGCGATCCTGCCGCAGTACGCGAAGATCCCGCGCCTGCTGCCGCGCCGCACGACCCACATCCGCTTCGGCCCGCCGGTCGACCTCAGCGACCTCTACGAGCGCGACCTCACGACGGTCGTCGTCATGGAGGCGACCGACCGGATCATGGCGGCGATCACCCACGAGGTGGAGCAGCTGCGCGGGGAGCGGGCGCCCGCGGTGCGCTTCGACCCGCAGGCCCACGGCATCGCGACGACCGGCGACTACCGCCACGCGCGCGGACGGCTCGACTCAGGAGGAGCAGCATGAGCAAGGTCGCGGTCTTCGGGGGCGGCAGCTGGGGCACCGCCTTCGCCACGGTGCTCGCCGACGGCGGCAACGACGTGAGCATCTGGGCCCGTCGCCCCGAGCTCGTCGCGCAGATCAACCGCGGGCGCAACGAGGACTACCTGCCCGACCACGAGCTGCCGCAGTCGATCTCGGCGACGACCGACCCGGCCGAGGCGGTCGACGGCGCGCAGGTCGTCGTGCTGTCGGTGCCGAGCCAGTCGCTGCGGGAGAACCTCGGGGCGTGGGGCGACGTGCTGAGCCAGGGCGTCGTCGTCTCGCTGATGAAGGGCGTCGAGCTCGGCACGACGAAGCGGATGAGCGAGGTCATCAGCGAGGTCGGGGGGGTGCCCACCGAGCGCATCGCCGTCGTGTCCGGACCGAACCTCGCCCGCGAGATCGTCCAGCGCCAGCCGGCGGCGACCGTCGTGGCCTGCCCCGACCAGGGCGCGGCGGACCTCGTCGCCGCGGCCTGCGCGACGAGCTACTTCCGCCCGTACACCTCGACCGACCTCGTCGGCGCGGAGGTCGGCGGAGCGGTGAAGAACGTCATCGCGCTCGCCGTCGGCATGGCCGAGGGCATGGGCCTGGGCGACAACACGAAGTCCTCGATCATCACCCGCGGGCTGGCCGAGATGACGCGGCTCGGCGTCGCGCTCGGGGCCGACGCGCGGACCTTCGCCGGGCTCGCCGGCGTCGGCGACCTCATCGCGACGTGCATGTCGCCGCTGTCGCGCAACCACTCCTTCGGGGTGGGGCTGGGCCGCGGGATGAGCGTCGCCGAGGTGCAGGAGCACACGCGCCAGACGGCCGAAGGGGTGAAGTCGTGCTCCTCGATCCTCGACCTCGCCCGCGCCCACGGCGTCGACGTGCCGATCATCGAGCAGGTGAGCGCGTGCGTGCACGAGGGGACCTCGGTGCCCGACGTCGTCCACGCCCTGCTCTCCCGGGCCCGCAAGCCCGAGACCGACTGACCCCCCTTCGCCCTGTCGCAGCTTTCCCGCCCAGGGCGGGAACATTCGACCTCGGGAAGGAAATGTTCTTGCCCGAGGTCGAGCTTTCCCGCCCTGGGCGGGAAAGCCGGGGCGCTCAGGCGAGGCGGAGCGCGGCGTCGAGGTCGCGCCAGAGGTCCTCGACGTCCTCGATGCCCACGGACAGCCGCACGAGGTCGACGGGGGTGGACTCGGGCTCGCCGGGCTGGCGGCGGCGCCGCTCGAGCTGGCTCTCGACCCCGCCGAGGCTCGTCGAGTGCGACCACAGGTGGGTGCCCGCGCAGATCCGCTCCGCGCCCTCGGCCCCGCCGACGGTCTCGACCGAGACGATCGCGCCGAGACCGGGGTAGCGCACACGGGTGACGGACGGGTGCTCGCGCAGGCGGGCGGCGAGCTCGACGGCGTTCTCGCAGGCGCGCTCGAGGCGGACTGCGAGGGTGCGCAGGCCGCGCAGGACGAGCCAGGCCTCCATCGGGCCGGGGATCGCGCCGCCGAGCAGGCGGTGGCGGGCCAGGCGGTCGCGCAGTGCACGGCCGCGCTCGTCGGTGCCGGTGATCGTCATGCCGAGGATGACGTCGGAGTGCCCGGAGAGGTACTTCGTCGCCGAGTGCACGCTGACGTCGGCGCCGAGGGCGAGCGGCTGCTGGAGCAGCGGGGTGGCGAAGGTGTTGTCGACCGCGACGACCGCCCCGGCCGCCCGGCCTGCGTGCGCGAGCCGCTCGACGTCGGCGAGGTCGAGCAGCGGGTTGGTCGGCGACTCGAGCCACAGCAGGTCGGCGCCGGGCAGGGCCGCCTCGACGGCCTCGGCGTCGGTGACGTCGACCCAGCGCACGGCGAGTCGCCCGGCCTCCTGCGCCTCGGTGAGGCTGACGACGACACCGTTGTACGCGGCGAAGGGGGCCACGACGGTGCCGCCCGTCGGCACGAGCGAGAGGACGGCGGCCACCGCGGCCATCCCGGACGCGAAGGCGAGGGCGTCGCCCCCTTCGAGCGGTCCGACCGAGTCCTCGAGCGCGCTCCACGTCGGGTTGCCCGCGCGGGCGTAGTTGACGGGGCCGTCGGCCGCGTACGTCGAGGTGAAGACCGGCGGGACGGCGAGGGGGGCGCCCGGTGCCCGGTCGGGCCGGCCGAGGGCGACGACCTGGGTCGCCGGGGCGAAGGGGGAGCCGGCGTGGGTCGCGTGACCGTCGGCTCCGGTGGGCTGCTCGCTCGTCATGGGCGACACGGTATCCGCAGCGCGGGAGGGCGAGCCGGGCGCACTACAGTCGTGGACGATGACCACTCACGAGCCCCGCAAGCCCCGCGTCGCCGTCGTCTTCGGCGGCCGATCGTCCGAGCACGCCGTGTCGTGCGCGACGGCGGCGGGGGTGCTCTCGGCCATCGACCGCGAGCGCTACGACGTCGTCCCGATCGGGGTCTCCCGCGACGGGTCCTGGGTGCTCGTCGACGACGACCCCGAGCCGCTGCGCCTCGTGCCCGGGCACACCCCCGAGGTCGTCCACGCCGGCACGGAGGTCGCCCTGTCGACCTCGGTCGGCGACCGCACCCTCTCCGTGCACGCGCCGGGGCAGCCGCCCCAGGCCTTCGGCGAGGTCGACGTCGTCTTCCCCCTGCTCCACGGCCCCTACGGCGAGGACGGCACCCTCCAGGGGATGCTCGAGCTCGCCGACGTGCGCTACGTCGGGTCGGGCGTCCTCGCCTCCGCGGCGGGCATGGACAAGCACTACATGAAGGTCGTCTTCGCCGGCGCCGGCCTGCCCGTCGGCCCGTACACGGTGATCACCGACCGGCAGTGGCGTGCCGACCCCGCCGCCGCGATGGACGCCGTCGCCGCGCTGTCGTGGCCGGTCTTCGTCAAGCCGTGCCGCGCCGGGTCCTCGATGGGCGTGAGCCGGGTCGAGCGCCCCGAGGACCTCGAGGCGGCGATCGAGGCCGCCCGCGAGCACGACCTCAAGGTCATCGTCGAGGCCGGCATCGTCGGCCGAGAGATCGAGTGCGCGGTCCTCGAGGGGCACGGGCTCGACGCGCCGCGCACCTCGCTGCCCGGCGAGATCGTCGTCGAGTCCGGGCACGGCCACGACTTCTACGACTTCGAGGCGAAGTACCTCGACGAGTCCGCGGTGCGGCTGTCCTGCCCGGCGGAGCTGAGCGAGCAGGTGAGCGACGAGGTGCGCCGGCTCGCGGCCGAGGCCTTCGACGCGCTGGCGTGCGAGGGGCTCGCGCGGGTCGACTGCTTCGTCACCGACCGCGGCGAGGTCGTCATCAACGAGATCAACACGATGCCGGGCTTCACCCCCCACTCGATGTACCCGCGGATGTGGCAGGCGAGCGGCCTGGCCTACCCCGACCTCATCGACGAGCTCGTCCAGCTGGCCCTCGAGCGGCCCGTCGGGCTGCGCTGAGCGCTCAGTCGCACTGCCGCCCGTTGGTGGGCAGCGCCTTAGCCGCGTCCGCGAAAGCGGGCAGGACGAGCGGGGCCTGACCGACCTCGTCGGGCACGAGCACCTCGATCGCTGGGGAGCGCCCGAAGGTCGTGAGAGCCGTCCCGTCGCTCAGCTCGCGCGCCACCCAGTCGACGCCGTCGACGCTGATGCACTGCTCGGTGGTCGGCCCCAGGGCCGGCAGGCCGCAGCGGGCGATGACGGCTGGGTCTCCCCACGCGTGCACCGCGGTGCCGGCGGGGTCGGTGTCGCGCTCGTCCTCGCCGGCGACCTCGAGAGGCCAGCGGGTGCCGGCGTCGAGGCAGGCCGGGTCGTCGCCGCCGTCGGGGATCGCGACGTCGACGGGCCCGGTCCGGGTGAGGAGGACGCCGAGGGCCAGGCCCGCGGTGACGAGGACGACGAGCCCGGCGAGCAGAGGTCGCCGGTCGCGACCCGTGCGGTCGGGGCCGCTCACACGTGGACGATGGGGCAGGTGAGCGTCCGGGTGATGCCCGGGACCTGCTGGAGCTGCGCGAGGACGAGCCGGCCGAGGTCGGCCATCGTCTCGGCCTCGACGCGGGCGACGACGTCGTAGGGGCCGGTGACGTCGTGCGCCTCGACGACGCCGGTCAGCTCGGCGATGTCGGTGCACACGCGGGTGGAGACCCCCACCTCGGTCTGGATGAGGACGTACGCCTGGACCATGTCCCTCCCTGCTGCCCGTGCGGTGCGCGCGGCCGCTCCGGGCACCTGCGCCGACGGTAGCCGACGGCAGCGCTCTCGCGCCGGTCGGGTCGGTGAGATGGTGGCGGGGTGGACCACCCGACGCTGCGCCTGGCCGACCTCGACGAGGAGGCCGTGCTCGCCCGGCTGCTGCCGGTGCTCCTCCACGACGAGGCGCCGGGTGTGCCCGTCGGGCCCGGCGACGACGCCGCGGTCGTCGAGGCGCCGTCCGGGTCGGTCGTCGCGACGACCGACTCGATGGTCCTCGGTGTCGACTGGCGCGACGACTGGTCGAGTCCGCAGGACGTCGGGCACAAGCTCGTCGTGCAGAATGTCGCCGACGTCGCCGTGATGGGGGCGCGCCCGACGGGTCTGCTCCTCGCGCTGAGCGCGGACCCCGCCACCCCGGTGGAGTGGGTGCTCGGGCTGGCCGAAGGGGTGGCCGCCGCGGCCCGCGAGAGCGCCACCCCGGTGCTCGGCGGTGACCTGTCGGGAGCGGCCGCCGGCAGCGTGGTCCTCGCGATGACCGTCCTCGGGGACCTCGGCGGTCGGGCTCCCGTGCGGCGCAGCGGTGCCCGCGTCGGCGACGTCGTCGCCGTGTGCGGCACGCTCGGCCGGTCGGGGGCGGGGCTGCGGCTCTACCTCGACGCCGAGCTGGCCGCGGCGGCCGACAGGCAGGCCCCGGAGGCGGCCCACCGGCTGCGCTCCTCGCACCGCCGGCCGCACTGCCCGTGGCAGTCCGGGGCGGAGGCGGCGCGGGCGGGCGCGAGCGCCATGCTCGACGTCTCCGACGGGCTCGTGCGCGACGCCGGTCGCCTGGCCCGGGCGAGCGGCGTGAGCGTCGACCTCGACGGCGCCGCGCTCCGGGCTGAGACGCACGGCGACCTGCTCGACGTCCTCGGGGCCGAGGCGGCGCTGCGCGAGGTGCTCGGCGGGGGAGAGGAGCACGCGCTGCTCGCGTGCTTCGCCGACGCGTCCCGGCTGCCGACGACGGGCGCCCCGTGGCGCGTGGTCGGCCGCGTCGTCGAGCGATCGAGGGCGCCGGTCCTGCTCGACGGGGTGCCCCACGAGGTCGCTGGCTGGGACCACTTCGCCGGCTGATCCCCCTTCGCGCCGACGGGGATGCCGCAGACCGCGGCCGGGGCTGCGGGACTGGGCTGGATCCCCCTTCGCCGGTGCTCAGCACGACTTACCCCTGGTTCGCAGGAGTTTCTTACTCGTGCAGAGCGGGGGTTTATCGGGTGACCCGAGAAACCTGGGGCACGTGGGGCGAAGGGGCGACGAGGCGGGTGGGGCGACCAGGCGACGAGGCGGAGGGGACGACGAAGGCCGACCACCTCGAGGAGGTGATCGGCCCGTCAGGTGCTCAGCGGGTCAGCGCTTGACCTTGCCGGCCTTGAGGCAGGAGGTGCAGACGTTGAGACGCTTGGGGGTCTTGCCGGCGTCACCGACGAGAGCCTTGACGCGCTGGATGTTCGGGTTCCAGCGTCGCTTGGTGCGGCGGTGGGAGTGCGAGATGGAGTGCCCGAAGCTCGGGCCCTTGCCGCAGACGTCGCAGTTGGCAGCCACGGGTGTTCTCCTCGATCGATGATGCGTACGTGTCGGTGGTGCTGCCCGGGCCGCGTGATCACGAGGTGATCGGGCTCCAGGCAACCGGTCCAGCGTAGCCGAGCAGTGCGTGCGCGACCAAAACGGCTCCGGCGCACGGCACGCGGACCGCTGCGGATGGGGTCGCAGTGACGGTCCTCTCCGTTAGCGTACGAGAGTGCTGACCGCGATCGACGCCGCCGCCATGCGCCGCTGGGCGGTCGTCACCCGTGCCGCGCTCGCCGCGCGGCGGGCCGAGATCGACGCGCTCAACGTCTTCCCGGTGCCCGACGGCGACACGGGCACGAACATGTACCTCACCCTCGACCAGGCGCTCGACGCCGTGCGCGTCGACCACGAGGCCCGTGGGGTGCTCGGCGAGGTCGACCTGCCGGGCGAGGCCGCCGCGATGTCGCGGGCCGCGATGCTCTCCGCCCGCGGCAACTCCGGGGTGATCCTCAGCCAGCTCATCCGCGGCATCAGCGACGAGCTCTCCGGCGCCGGCACCGCGAGCGCCGACGCGCCCCTGCTCGCCCGGGCGCTGGGGGCCGCCGCCCGGCGTGCCCGCGAGAGCGTCGTGCGCCCCCAGGAGGGCACGATCCTCACCGTCGCCGACCGTGCCGCCGAGGCGGCTGCAGCAGCCGCCGCCGACGGCGCCGACCTGCCGACCCTCACCGAACGCACGGTCCAGGCCACCCGCGACGCGCTCGCCGCGACCCCGTCGCAGCTGCCGGTCCTCGCCGCCGCCGGGGTCGTCGACGCCGGGGGAGCGGGCTTCCTGCTCTTCCTCGAGGCCCTCGACCGCGTCGTGCGCGACCACACCCCGCTCGACCGCTACGAGGTCGACGACTTCACGATGAACCTCGACCTGCGCCGCCGGCCCGAGTGGTCCACGGGCGAAGGGGGAGCCGTCACCCGCCCCGTGCCCGCCGAGGCCGGTGGCCCCGCGGCGGCCGAGGGGCCGGCCTTCGAGGTGATGTACCTGCTCGACAGCGAGGACGAGCAGGCGCTGCACGACCTGCGGTGCGACCTCGACGCGCTCGGCGACAGCGTCGTGCTCAGCGGCGACGGCACGACGACGAAGGTCCACGTGCACACCGACGACATCGGCGCGGCCCTGCAGGCCGGGCTGGCCGTCGCCCCGCCCCGCGAGGTCCAGGTGACACCGCTGGTCCACGCGATGCGCCCCCACCCCCGGGTCGGCCTGGCCGTCGTCGCGTGCGCCGCCGGGCCTGGCATCGCCGCGCTCGTGCGCGAGGTGGGAGCCTCAGCCGTGACCTCCGGGCCCGGTCGCCGGGCCTCGGCCGGCGAGCTGCTCGACGCGGTCCGCGAGACCCGCGCCGGTGATGTCATCCTCCTGCCCAACGACCGTGACACCGTGCTCGCCGCGAGGGCGTGCGCCCAGGCCGCCGGCCAGGAGGGGCAGCACGTGCACGTCGTCGAGTCCGGCACCGCCGTCCAGGGGCTCGCCGCGCTCGCGGTCTACGACCCCGGCGCCGACGCCCGCCACAACGAGATGACGATGACCCGGGCCGCCGCGGCGACCCGCCACGGCGCGGTGACGATCGCCGTCAAGGCCGGTCTGACGAGCGGCGGGCCGTGCGAGGTCGGCGACGCCCTCGGGGTCGTCGCCGGTGACATCGCCATCGTCGGCCAGGACCTGTGCGCCGTCGCCGCCGAGGTCGTCGCGCGGCTCGCCGGCTCTGGGGTCGACCTCGTCACCCTCGTCGTCGGCGAGGACGCCGACGACGAGCTCGTCGTCGCGGCGCGCGCGGCCGCCGAGGCGCTCGGTCACGGCGTCGAGGTCGAGGTCGTCGACGGCGGCCAGCCGGCCTACCCGCTCCTCGTCGGGGTCGAGTGAACCGGTGACCACCGAGGACACCCGGCTCAAGGGGCTCGTCGGCTCCGCCGCGAGCAAGCTCGAGAAGCACCGCGGCATCGTCACCGTCGGTGACCTGCTCGACTTCGCGCCCCGTCGCTACCGCACGACCGTCGCCGACCTCGGTGCGCCTGCCGTCGGCGACTACCTCGTCGCCGTCGCGACCGTGGAGTCGGCGACCACGCGGACGATGAAGTCGCGCCGCGGCAAGATGCTCGAGGCCGTCATCACCGACGGGCGCAGCCGCATGGACGTCACCTTCTTCTCGGCCTACGGCCACGAGAAGGAGCTCCAGGTCGGCCGCACGCTCCTCTTCGCCGGGCGGGTCGGCGAGTACCGCGGGCGGCGTCAGCTGGCCCACCCCGCGTACTCGAGCATCGAGGCGCTCCACGCGCTCGGCGACCTCGCCGTCGACGAGGGCGGGCTCATCCCCATCTACCGGCACGTGCCCGGGGTGCAGTCGTGGGGCGTGTCCGCCGCGGTGCGCGTCGTCCTGCAGCACCTCGACGAGGTCGTCGACGCGGTGCCCGACGAGGTCCGTGAGCGCCGCGACCTGCTCGGCCGGCTCGAGGCCCTCACCGCGCTGCATGCCCCGCACACCCTCGACGACGTCGAGCGGGCCCGCCACCGGCTGCGCTTCGAGGAGGCCTTCGTCCTGCAGTGCCTGCTCGGCATGCGCCGGGCCGAGCGGGCGGCAGAGGTCACCCGGGCCCGGCGACCCGACGGGCGGCTCCTCGCCACCTTCGACGAGCGGCTCCCCTTCGAGCTCACGGCGGGACAGCGCGAGGTGGGCGAGACCGTCCTCGCCGACCTCGCCGCCGACACCCCGATGCACCGCCTCCTCCAGGGCGAGGTCGGCTCGGGCAAGACCGTCGTCGCGCTGCGCGCGATGCTCGCCGCCGTCGACAGCGGCGGCCAGGCCGCGCTGCTCGCGCCCACCGAGGTGCTCGCGGTGCAGCACGAGCGCACGATCCGCGGCATGCTCGGCGATCTCGCCGAGGCGGGGATGCTCGGCGGCGCCGAGGACGCGACCCGCGTGCAGCTGCTCACCGGGTCGATGAGCACCCAGGCCCGTCGCGAGGCGCTCATCCACATCGCGACGGGCGCCGCGGGCATCGTCGTCGGCACCCACGCCCTGCTCGAGGACGTCGTGACCTTCGACGACCTCGCGCTCGTCGTCGTCGACGAGCAGCACCGCTTCGGGGTCGAGCAGCGCGACGCGCTGCGGGCGAAGGGGGAGCACCCGCCGCACCTCCTCGTCATGACCGCGACGCCCATCCCGCGCACGGTCGCGATGACCGTCTTCGGCGACATGGCCACCTCGACGCTGAGCGAGCTGCCCCGCGGGCGCCAGCCGGTGACGACCCACGTCGTGCCCGCCGGCAACCCCCGCTGGGTGCAGCGGGTGTGGGAGCGCCTCGCCGAGGAGGTCGCCGCCGGCCGTCAGGCCTTCGTCGTGTGCCCGCGCATCGGCGGCGACGACGACGTCGAGGAGGGCGTGGACCTGCTGAGCGAGGGGCCGGTCGGGGACGACGAGGCCGACGGCGAGCGCGTGCCGGACGACGACGCGCCCCGCCCGCTCGCCGACGTCTCCGGCACCCTCGAGCTGCTCGCCCAGGTGCCCGCCCTCGCCGGGGTGAGCACGGCGGCCCTCCACGGCCGGATGCGCCCGGAGGAGAAGGACGCGGTGATGTCGGCCTACGCCGCCGGCGAGATCGACGTGCTCGTCGCGACGACGGTCATCGAGGTCGGCGTCGACGTGCCGAACGCGAGCACGATGGTCGTCCTCGACGCCGACCGCTTCGGCATCTCCCAGCTGCACCAGCTGCGCGGGCGGATCGGTCGTGGCGGGCACCCCGGGGTCTGCCTGCTCGTCACCGGCTCCGACGCCGAGAGCGCGCAGGAGCGTCTGCAGGCCCTCGCCTCGACCTCCGACGGCTTCGAGCTCGCCCGGGTCGACCTCGCCCAGCGGCGCGAGGGCGACGTGCTCGGCACCGCCCAGTCCGGGGTCCGCTCGCAGCTGCGCCACCTGTCGCTGCTGCGCGACGAGGACCTCATCGAGGCCGCCCGCGAGGACGTCGAGGTCGTCCTCGCCGCCGACCCCGACCTCTCCGCGCACCCCGAGCTCGCCGCCGCCGTCGCCCGCTGGGCCGACGAGGAGCGCACCGCCTACCTCGAGAAGTCCTGACCTCCCCTTCGCCCGAGTGCTCTCGTGCGGGCCCCGTCGTCACCGGGGGAGAGGCCCGGGTGCGGACCGAGGTGGGAGCGCGTGCCGCGATGACCCATGATGGAGGCGTGACGCGCATCATCAGCGGCCAGGCCGGCGGGCGACGCCTGCGCACACCTGCGGGTGGCGGGACCCGCCCGACGAGCGACCGCGTGCGCGAGGCGCTCTTCTCCGCGCTCGAGTCCCGAGACGCCGTCCAGGGCGCCCACGTCATGGACCTCTACGCCGGCTCCGGCGCCCTCGGGCTCGAGGCGGCCAGCCGCGGCGCCGCGAGCGTGCTCCTCGTCGAGTCCGACCGCGGGGCCATCGGGGTGATCCGCGCCAACATCGCCGACGTCGGCGCCGCCGGCGCGCGCGTCCAGGCCGGCACCGTCGAGGCGGCGCTCGACCGCACCCCGACCCTCGCCTACGACCTCGTCCTCGCCGACCCGCCCTACGACGTCGACGAGGACTCGCTCGCCGCGGTGCTCGACCTCCTGCTCACCCGCGAGTGGCTCAGCCCGGACGCGCTCGTCGTCGTCGAGCGCTCGAGCCGCAGCCCCGAGCCGGCATGGCCCGCCGGGCTGACCCTCGAGGCGCGCAAGGACTACGGCGAGACCGTCCTCTGGTACGCCCGCACCTGGGCTGCCGACTACCAGATCTGAGCACCACGAACGTGGCCTGCCGGCCGCGCCACTTAGGTCCGCCTTGCGTGGACAGGCCCCGGCGCGAAGTCCCCGATCCGAGGTCGCTCGGCCTACGTTGACGGCATGGCTGATCACGACATCGCACGACCCACGTCCGGAGACATCGTCGAGCTCATCAAGGACGACCACCGCCGCTTCGAGGAGCTGCTGCGCGACCTGCGCGACGCTACCGCCGACCGCGACTCGGCCCGCGCCGCCTTCTCCGAGCTGCTCATCGCCCACTCGGAGGCCGAGGAGGAGCAGGTCTACCCGCGCCTGAAGTCCAAGAAGGTCATCGACGGCGAGGAGGAGGAGCACGGCGAGGAGGAGCACGCCGCGTGCAACGAGGAGCTCCTCCACCTCCTCCAGGCGAAGGGCACCGACACCCAGAAGTACGAGGACGCCGTCGAGAAGGTCGCGACCGCCCTCATGCACCACATCGGCGAGGAGGAGCTGAGCATCCTCAACCCCGCCGCCACCGAGGCGAGCGAGGAGCTGCGCCAGCAGCTCGGCGTCGACTGGTGCACCCACCGCAACCGTCTCCTCGAGGAGGGCTGCGGCTCGCTCGAGCAGGTCGAGGCCCTCGTCAAGCGCGACTACGAGCAGGGCCTGCTGCCCAACGACGAGCAGCCCGAGGACGAGTGACCCGCCGCGGGGTGCGGCGGGGGCGGGCGGCACGGCCTCTGGCACAGTGACGCCATGACCTCAGCCGCGCCCCGCCGCGCTCTGTGCCCTGGCTCGTACGACCCCGTGACCGTCGGCCACGTCGACGTCGTGCGCCGGGCGGCCGGGCTCTTCGACGAGGTCGTCGTCGCCGTCCTGCACAACCCGGCCAAGCAGGGCACCTTCGCCGTCGAGGAGCGCATCGGCTTCATCGAGGCCCAGGTGGGCGACCTGCCGGGCGTCCGCGTCGAGGCATTCGCCGACCGCCTGCTCGTCGACGTGTGCTCCGAGGTCGGCGCGAGCGCGATCCTCAAGGGGCTGCGCGGCGGCACCGACTACGACTACGAGCTGCCGATGGCGCGGATGAACGCGCACCTCACCGGCATCGAGACGGTCTTCCTGCCCGGGGACCCCGCGCTCGCCCACGTCTCGAGCTCCCTCGTCAAGGAGGTCGCCCGCTTCGGCGGCGACATCACCGGCCTCGTGAGCGACGAGGTGCGCGACGCGCTCCTGGAGCGCCAGGGCAGGCGGTGACCCTCCCTTCGCCACCGGTGCGAAGGGGGACCCGCGACAGCGGGTTTGGGCGCGCGCGAGTGCTCCGGTACCGTTGGGCGTCGGTCCGCGTCACGACGTCGTGGACCGTCCCGAAGACATGTGTGGAGTCATGAAGCACCTCGACGCTGCCTCGCCGTTCGCCCTTGACGCCAAGGACGTCGGCCGCAGGCCAGGATCGATGAGCGAAGTGCGCCGCACGGTCGCGGCGCCGGACGACTTCGGCACCGACGTCCTGGCCGTCGCGCCCGGATCCCCGATGGACCTCGACGTCCGTCTGGAGTCGGTGCACGAGGGGATCCTCGTCACCGGGACGGTCGACGCCACCGCGACCGGGGCATGCGTACGGTGCCTGGACGACATCGACCTCCCGGTCGACGTCCGCATCCAGGAGCTCTTCGTGTGGCCCGACCGGGCTCAGCACCACCGGCAGGTGGCTGCTGAGCTGGACGCCGACGAGGAGCACGCGATCGAGGACGACGTCATCGACCTCGACCCGGTGCTCCGGGACGCAGTGCTGCCGTCGCTGCCGTTCCAGCCGGTGTGTCGGGAGGACTGCCCCGGGTTGTGCCCGCAGTGCGGAGCACGGCTCGAGGACGACCCGGACCACCAGCACGAGCTGATCGACCCCCGGTGGGCCTCCCTCGAGGCACTCCGTCCCCTGGCAGAAGGTGCCGGGGGAGACGACGAAGAGAAGAGGACCTGACGTGGCTGTCCCGAAGCGGAAGCTCTCGCGCTCCAACACCCGCTCGCGCCGCGCGAACTGGAAGGCGACGCCGGTCGCGCTGTCGACCTGCCCCCAGTGCAAGTCGCCCGCCCCGGCGCACCAGGCCTGCCCGGCCTGCGGCACCTACAAGGGTCGCTACTACGCGACGGCGGACCGCACCGAGCACCAGGGCTGAGCCCGCTCGCTGTGAGCGCACAGCGAGGCGAGACCGCGCAGCGGCCCGTCGAGGACCTCCTCGCTCTCCTTCAGGAGATCACCGAGGAGGTCGTCGACGAGCCGCTGATCTCGCGTGCCCTGACGCACCGCTCCTACTCCTACGAGAACGGCTCGATCCCGCACAACGAGCGGCTCGAGTTCCTCGGGGACTCCGTCCTCGGGCTCGTCGTCACCGACCACCTGCACAACACGCACACCGAGATGGCCGAGGGCGACCTCGCCAAGCTGCGCTCCGCGGTGGTCAACATGCGTGCGCTCGCCGACGTCGCGCGCACCATCGGGCTCGGCGACTACGTCGCGCTCGGGCGTGGCGAGGAGGCGACCGGCGGGCGTGACAAGGACTCGATCCTCGCCGACACGCTCGAGGCCGTCATCGGCGCGATCTACCTCTCCGCGCCCCAGCCGCGCGGTCTCGACGCCGCCGGCCGGCTCGTGCACAGCCTGCTCGGACCGGTGATGCGCCGCAGCGCGACGCTCGGCGTCGCCCTGGACTGGAAGACCTCGCTGCAGGAGGCCGCCTCGGCCGCCGGCGCCGGGTCGGTCCACTACCGGGTGAGCGCGACCGGTCCCGACCACGAGAAGGTCTTCACCGCCGAGGTCCTCGTCGACGACGTCCCCCGGGGCAGCGGCACCGGCCGGGCGAAGAAGGTCGCCGAGCAGGAGGCCGCGCGCGCCGCGTGGACCGCGATCACCGAGTCGATGGCCGCCGCCGGCTCGAGCGCGCCCGACCCCGCCACCGCACCGGCCGACCGGGGTGCCTGAGCTCCCCGAGGTCGAGGTCGTCCGCCGCGGGCTGGCCGACCACGTCGTCGACCGCACGGTCGCGCAGGTCGAGCTGCGCGGCACCCGGGTGGCCCGGCGCCACCTGCCCGGGCCCGAGGACCTCGTGCGTCAGCTCACCGGCAGCCGGGTCACGGGCGCGCACCGCCGCGGCAAGTACCTGTGGCTCGCCAGCGCCCCGGGGCCCCTCGAGCCACCGGACCACGGGCTCGTCGTCCACCTCGGCATGAGCGGCCAGATGCTCGTGAGCACCCCCGGCACGCCCGACCCGCGCCACCTCCATGCCCGGCTGGGCTTCGCCGACGACGGGCCCGAGCTGCGCTTCGTCGACCAGCGCACCTTCGGCGGGCTCGCGTGGTCACCCCTTCGCCCCGACGGGGTGCCCGAGGCGGTCGGCCACGTCCCGCTCGACCCCTTCGACCCCGCCTTCGACGACCGGGCCGTCGCCCGCGAGATCAAGCGCCGCAGCAGCGGGATCAAGCGCGTGCTGCTCGACCAGCGGGTCGTCTCCGGCATCGGCAACATCTACGCCGACGAGGCGCTGTGGCGGGCCCGGATCCACGGCGAGCGCCCGGCGTCCTCGCTCACCAAGCCCGCCATCGAGCGTCTGCTCGGCCACGCCCGCGACGTCATGACCCAGGCCCTGGGCGAAGGGGGGACGAGCTTCGACGCCCTCTACGTCAACGTCAACGGCGCGTCCGGCTACTTCACACGTTTTTTACATTCATACGGTAGGGAGGGGCAACCCTGCTCACGCTGCGGTTCGCTGATCGTGCGCAAACGCTTCATGAACCGCTCGTCCTACTTCTGCCCCCGCTGCCAGCGGCGGCGCTGAGCCCGCTGAATCAGCTCGGCGATATGACGGGTGCACGATCCGCGTGCCATGCACGCCAGGCGATCACGCAGAACGTGCCGAGCATGAGCAGGTCCGCGATCACGGCGAGTGTGTCGATCCGAGCAACGCGGGCGACCGGGAACATCGCAGCGGCGAGCGCGAGCAGGCTCGCCACCCACCGCGGTGCCAGACGAGTGCGCCAGTGGAAGATGCTGAGCACAACCAGGGCGGCGGGGAACATCGGGCCGGCGAGCAGCAGTACGAGCGCACCGGCCGTGGGATATCCGGTGAACGTGGCCGGCGACGCGCCGTCGGTCGTTCCGAGCATGCCCTCGAAGAAGCCCTGCAGGCCGAACGCGATGCTTCCGAACATGCCGATCAACACCAACAGCATCCACAGACCCAAGACCACGGGCAGGTGCGGATGCAGCCGGTCGTACTCGCCGAGCAGGCCGAATACCCAGGGCACCATCGCGACGGCGATCAGCATCCCGCCGACGATGCCGTAGCGACCGTCGATCCAGAACATCGGCGAGAGCGCGAACAGCGTCGGCCCGATGACCAGGCACAGAGCCTGGACACGGCGGATGAACATGTCGCGATCGTACTACGCGGCCCTGCGACGGCATCTTCACCCGCGGTCGACGGCGAACGCCAGGTGCGGCATCTCCACTCCGCGGTAGTGCTTGATGAAGCGACCCCGCACGGTCATGCCGAGGCGGATGGCGACGTTCATCGACGCGATGTTCGTGTCGCGGATCTGCGCATACACGCGATCGACGCCGAGCACGTCGAACGCGTGATCACGACACGCGGCGGCCGCCTCGATCGCGTGGCCCCGGTGCCAGAACTCCCGGTGGAACAGGTAGCCGACCTCGACGACGTCCTCACCCAGGATGTGCTGCATGGTCAGCCCGCACTGGCCGATCATCTCGCCGGTCTCGCGCAGCACCACAGCCCACAGGCCGAAGCCGTCTTCGCGATAGCGATCGGGGTACTTCGACCGCAGCCTGGCGGCGTACGGCCAGGAGGGCCGGCCGTGCCCGAGGTGCGGCACGCTCATGCGGCGCGAGCAGTTCATGAACCGCAGCTCGACCTCATGCCCGCGCTGCCAGCCCAGGCCCCGGCTGCCGCGAGCCTGACCGCGGTGTGCCCGACCACGGGGTGCGACGCCCGTCAGGGCATCGGCAGCTCCTTGAGCCGCACCGGCTTGCCCGCGTGCTTCTCGGACAGGTCGGCGAAGGCCTGGCGGATGACCTTGCTGTAGACGTGCGCCCCGGACAGGGACGGGTGGATGCCGTCGGCCTGGAGCTGCGAGGGGTCCTTCGCCACCGCGGCGTCCCAGTCGGCGATCGCGACGTTGGGGTAGTCCTTCGCGATGGCCTCGAGCGTGTCGTTGTCTCCCTCGATGCGCGAGAGCCGGTCGGCGTGGAGGTTGACGAGGACGACCATGCGGTCCGGCCCGATCTCGTCGAGCAGCGCGCGCACGGTGCGCTCGTCGGTGCCGGCGTTGGTGCCGAAGGCGAGGACGACGGCCCGGCGCAGGGAGTCACCGGCCTGCTCGACCGCGCGCTGCCCGTCCGACCACTGCCGGTTGGACTTCGCGTCGATCTGCACGCCGGGGAAGTAGTAGCGCAGGGCGTGGACGCTGCCGACGGCCATCGAGTCGCCGAAGACGTCGATCTGCGAGCCCTTGGGCATGGTGAAGTCGGGGTTGCCCTCGTCGACCTGGTCCTCGGTGCTCGCCCGCGGCGCGGCGGCCTGCGCGGCGTTCTCCTCGAGGGTGGCCTGGGTGCTCGTCTTGTCGGGCGCGGTGAGCAGGACGACGGCGAGGACGAGCCCGCTGACGACGATGACACCGGCGCCGACCTGGCGCGCCCGGGGCGTCGCCCAGTGCAGGCTGCGGCCGAGGGCCCGCAGCGCGCCGCCGAAGCCGAGCCGGCGCACCGGCGTCTCGACGAGGCGGAAGGACAGGTCGGCGATGGCGATCGTCACGAGGACGGCCCACGCCCGGGTCCACACGAACTCGCCCGTGCCGGCAGCGCTCGGCAGGTCCTGGCCGATGACGAGGATGACCGGCCAGTGCCACAGGTAGATGCCGTAGCTGCGGGTGCCGATCCAGCGCAGCGGCGCGAGCTCGAGGGTGGAGCGCAGCCGGCCGGGCCGGTCGACGGCGCCGAGCAGCAGGACCGCGGTCGCCAGCGAGGCGAGCGGGATGCCCAGGCGGAAGGTCCACGCCGAGCCCTCGTCGGCGAGCGCGAGCAGGGCGAGCAGGACCAGGCCCGCGGCGCCGAGGAGGTGGCGGCGGTAGCGGTGCCACGCCGGGCTCGTCGTGCCGGCGCGGGTGGGCCCGGCCCACGACATCGCCATCGCGGCGCCGAGCATGAGCCCGACGAGGTGGGTGTCGGTGCCGTAGTAGACGCGGGTGACGAAGTCGGGGTCGTAGCGCACCGCCATGAGCACGGCGGAGACGACACCGATGCCGAGGACCGCGGTGGCGATCGCCCCCCAGCTCAGGCCGAGGTGGCGGCGCACGGCGAGCAGCGCGATCGTCGCCAGCGGCCACACGAGGTAGAACTGCTCCTCGACCGCGAGCGACCAGAAGTTCATGAAGAGCTGCGGGCTCGTCGAGTGGAAGTAGTCGCTGCCGCCGGCGATCTCGAGCCAGTTCGTCGAGAAGGTGAGCGCCCCGAGCGCCTGGCGCCGGATGCCGACGAGCAGGTCGGCCTCGACGGTGCGGGCGATGAGGATGCACGCCGGCACGCACACGAGCAGGGCGGGCAGGAGCCGCCGGGCCCGTCGGGCCCAGAAGCCGCGCAGGTCGACGGTGCCGCTCTGCTCGCGCTCGCGCACGAGCAGGGTGGTGATGAGGAAGCCGGAGATGACGAAGAAGACGTCGACGCCGAGGAAGCCGCCGGGCAGCCACGCGGGGTCGAGGTGGAAGAGGACGACGGCGACGATGGCCAGGGCCCGCAGCCCGTCGAGCCCGGCGAGATGCCCTCTCGGGGTGCGAGCGGGCAGCACGCCGTCGGGCAGGGGACGGGAGGTGTCCTGCGCCGGGGTCGTCGTCGGGATGGCTGCACCCACGAGGGGCACGCTATGGGCTGCCTGGGACAACCCTGGGGAGGCGCACCGTGGGCGCGCCGAGACCGCCTGCGGCGCTAGCGTCCTGGGCATGAGCGCCAGAGCGACCTTCTTCGTCCGCGGCCGGGTCCAGGGGGTGGGCTTCCGGTGGTGGACCCGGGCGCGCGCCCTCGAGCTCGGCCTCGTCGGCCACGCCCGCAACATGGACGACGGGCGGGTCGAGGTCGTCGCCGAGGGAGAGCCCGAGCAGCTCGACCGGCTCGAGGCCCTGCTGCGCGAGGCACCGAGCACGACCCGCCGCCCGGGCCGGGTCGAGACCGTCGTGCGCCAGGACGCCCCGGCGAAGGGGGACCGCACCGGCTTCGTCGAGCGGTAGCCCGGACCCGGGGGAGTGAGACGGGTTCGCGGGCGAGCGGCGGGAGCGCCTACGGTGCTGGGCGTGAGCCAGACCCCGCCCGAGCTGCACCGCCTGCGCCAGAGCATCGACAACGTCGACGCGGCGCTGGTCCACCTGCTCGCGGAGCGCTTCAAGGCCACCCAGCGGGTCGGGGTGCTCAAGGCCGAGCTCGGTCTGCCCGCCGCCGACCCGGGGCGCGAGGAGCGCCAGATCGAGCGGCTGCGCGCCCTGGCCGACGACGCCGGGCTCGACCCCCACTTCGCCGAGAAGTTCCTCAACTTCATCATCGCCGAGGTCATCCGCCACCACGAGGCGATCGCCGAGGGTGCCCCGGTCGCCCCGCCGCAGGAGCCCGACGCGCGCTGAGCCGCGCACGAAGGACCCGGGGGTCCCCCCTTCGCCCCGGTAGGGTGACGGCCGTCGGCCGCCGCGGCCGTGACCGCCTGCCCACCCGATTGCGAGCGTGACGTGTACGTCAAGAGCCTGACCCTCAAGGGCTTCAAGTCGTTCGCCTCCGCCACCCACCTCGGTCTCGAGCCGGGCATCACGTGCATCGTCGGGCCGAACGGCTCGGGCAAGTCCAACGTCGTCGACGCCCTCGCCTGGGTCATGGGCGAGCAGGGCGCGAAGAGCCTGCGCGGCGGCAAGATGGAGGACGTCATCTTCGCCGGCACGGCCGGCCGGGCGCCGCTCGGCCGCGCCGAGGTCTCGATGACCATCGACAACACTGACGGCGCGCTGCCGATCGACTACACCGAGGTGACGATCCGCCGCACGATGTTCCGCGGGGGCAGCTCGGAGTACGCCATCAACGGCACCTCGTGCCGGCTCCTCGACATCCAGGAGCTGCTCTCCGACTCCGGCATCGGGCGCGAGATGCACGTCATCGTCGGCCAGGGCCAGCTCGACGCGGTGCTGCGCGCGACCCCCGAGGAGCGCCGCGGCTTCATCGAGGAGGCCGCCGGGGTCCTCAAGCACCGCAAGCGCAAGGAGCGGGCGCTGCGCAAGCTCGAGACGATGGAGGTCAACCTCGCCCGGGTCGCCGACCTCACGACCGAGATCCGTCGTCAGCTCGGACCGCTCGGCCGGCAGGCCGAGGCCGCCCGCAAGGCCGCCGTCATCCAGACCGACGCCCGCGACGCCCGGCTGCGCCTCGTCGCCGACGACCTCGTGCAGATGACCTCGGCCCTCGAGCAGGAGGTCGCCGACGAGACGGCGATGCTGCGCCGGCGGGCCGCGCTCGAGGAGGCCCTCGCAACCGCACGGGCCGACATCGGGGAGCAGGAGGCGCTCGCCGCCCAGGCCGCACCGCTGCTCGCCGACGCCTCGCGCCGCTTCGTCGGGCTGCGCTCGGTCGGCGACCGGCTCGAGTCCACCGCCTCCGTCGCCGCCGAGCGGGTGCGCCTGCTCGGCCAGGACGACGAGCACGAGAGCACGAGCGGGCGCGACCCCGAGCAGCTGCGCCGCCAGGCCGCCCAGGCCCGGGCCGACGAGGACGCCCTGCGCGCCGAGATCGACCAGATCACCCAGCGGCTCGCCGACGCCACCGCCGCCCGCGAGGCCGCGGAGGCCGCCCACAGCGCCGAGCAGGACCGGGTCCAGCGGCTCGTGCGCGCTGCCGCCGACCGCCGTGAGGGGCTGGCCCGGCTCACCGGCCAGGTCGGCGCCCGGCAGAGCAAGGTCGAGGCCGCCGAGGCCGAGGTCGGCCGGCTCGAAGGGGTGATCACCCGCGCCGAGGAGCGTGCCGCCGAGGCCGAGCAGGCCTTCCGCCAGCTCGAGTCCTCGATCGCCGATGCCGAGGGCAGCGAGGCCGGTCTCGACGAGGCCTTCGAGCGGGCGAGCGCCGCCCAGGACGCGGCCGAGGCCGAGGTCACCCGCTGGCAGGAGGCCGAGCGGGCCGCCGAGCGCGACCGGGGAGCGGCCCAGGCCCGGGTCGAGGCGCTCGAGCTGTCGCTGCGCCGCAAGGACGGCGCCCAGACCCTGCGCGACGCCGCGGGGCAGGGCGCCCCGACCATCCTCGGCTCGATCGCCGAGCTCATCACCGTCTCCGGCGGGCACGAGGCCTCGATCGCGGCCGCCCTCGGCTCGGCCTCGGAGGCCCTGGCCGTCGGGTCGGCCACCGACGCGGCCGCCGCCGTGCGCCGGCTGCGCGAGGAGGACGCCGGCCAGGTCTACCTCGTCGTCGGCTCCACCGCCGGCGTCGTCGACCGCTCCACCTGGCCCGACCTGCCCGCCTCGGCGACCTGGGCGATCGACGTCGTCGCCGCCCCCGACGAGGTCGCCCCGGCCGTCGCCCAGGTGCTCGACCGGGTCGCGCTCGTCGGCGAGGACGAGGACGCCATCGCGCTGTCCGAGCAGGGCGTCACCGCCGTCACCCGCGCCGGCGACGTCTTCGGGCCCGGCTTCGTGCGGGGCGGCTCCGCCTCGGCGCCGAGCCTCATCGAGGTGCAGTCCGCCCTCGAGGAGGCCCGCACGACCGTCGCCGACGCGACGTCGGCGGGGGAGCGCGCAGCCTTCGAGCTCGCGCGTGCCCGCGCCACCCTCGAGCAGGCGCGCGAGGCGAGCGACGCCGCGCTCGACGCCCTGCACGACAGCGACGCGCAGATGTCGGCCGTCGCCGAGCAGCTCGGCAGCCACGGCCAGACCGCCCGGGTCGCCCGGGCCGAGGCCGAGCGCACCCGGACCGCGATCGCCGCGCTGACGACGGGCCTCGAGTCGGACCGGGCCGAGCTCGCCGCCCTTCGCTCCCGGCTCGAGCAGGCCAGCGCCGAGCCCGCCGCCGACGAGTCCGAGCCGACGACCGACGACCGCGACCGCCTCGAGCTCGAGGCGAGCCGGGCCCGCACCGCCGAGACCGAGATCCGCCTCACCCTGCGCACGACGGAGGAGCGGGCGCGCTCCCTGCACGGCCGGGCCGAGAGCCTCGAGGGTGCGGCGCGCAACGAGATCGCCGCCCGGGAGCGGCTGCGGGCCCGCCAGGAGCGCCGCCGTCGCGAGGCGAGCGTGGCCGCCGCCGTCCAGGACGCGGCCCGTCACGCGGCGACCCTCGTCACCGCTGCCGTCGAGCGGGCCGCCGCCGCCCAGCAGCAGGCCGAGGCCGCCCGCGCCGAGCGCGACACCCGGCTGGCCCAGATGCGCACGGCGCTCGCCGCCCAGCAGGACGAGCTGCGCGAGCTCACCGACACGGTCCACCGCGACGAGGTCGCGCGCGCCCAGCAGACCGCGCGGATCGAGCAGCTGCAGCAGCGCGCCATCGAGGAGCTCGGGATCGACCCCGACGTGCTCATGGAGGAGTACGGCCCCCACCAGGGCGTGCCGCACGTGCCCTCGCCCGACGACGACCCGGACGCCGAGCCGTCGGCCCCCCGCCCGTACGTGCGCGAGGAGCAGGAGAAGCGCCTGCGGGCCGCCGAGCGCGGCCTCAAGGCCCTCGGGCGGGTCAACCCCCTCGCGCTCGAGGAGTTCGCCGCGCTCGAGGAGCGGCACACCTTCCTCACGACCCAGCTCGAGGACCTGCGCCAGAGCAAGAAGGACCTCCTCGACATCGTCGCCGAGGTCGACCAGCGGGTCGAGCAGGTCTTCGCGGAGGCCTTCCGCGACACCGCCGAGCAGTTCGAAGGGGTCTTCGGCCGCCTCTTCCCCGGGGGAGATGGCCGCCTGACCCTCACCGACCCCTCGGACATGCTGACGACGGGCATCGAGGTCGAGGCGCGCCCCCCGGGCAAGAAGGTCAAGCGCCTGTCGCTGCTCTCCGGCGGGGAGCGCTCGCTCGTCGCCGTCGCGCTGCTCGTCTCGATCTTCAAGGCGCGGCCGAGCCCCTTCTACATCATGGACGAGGTCGAGGCCGCGCTCGACGACACCAACCTCGGGCGTCTCATCACCCTCTTCGAGGAGCTGCGCGACTCCAGCCAGCTCATCGTCATCACCCACCAGAAGAAGACGATGGAGGTCGCGGACGCCCTCTACGGCGTCTCGATGCGCGGCGACGGCATCACCACCGTCGTCAGCCAGCGCATCCGCGACGTCGCGTCCTAGGCCCGCCGCGACCTCGACCCTGGACACGAGCACCCCTGCGGGGCGTGTCGATTCGTGCCCCGGGGCAGCGGTCGGCGACGATATGACCATGACTGCGATCGTCGTCGGCCTCCTCCTGTGCGTCGCCCTCTCGTTGGCGGTGCTCGGCGTCGTCCTCGTGCCGGCCCGCCGTGAGGGCCGTGACCTCCTCACCCCCCGCGGGGAGCGCGTCGTCGTGCGCGTGCGCGGCGGCGCCGACGCCGCCGCGAGCCGGACCTCCGCCGCGATCAGCGGCGCGACGGCCGGTCGCAAGCGCGACTGACGACCGTCCTCGCGGCGTGCGCCCACCCCCGGCGGGCGCGCCGGCGTCGGCGCTGCGTGCTTGACTGACGGCGTGACGCAGACGCCGACCTTCGACCACCCGCTCGACCCGACGACCCGCCCGCAGGACGACCTCTACGGTCACGTCAACAACAGCTGGCTGAGCTCGGTCGAGATCCCTGCCGACAAGGGCCGCTACGGCGTCTTCGACGTGCTGCGCGAGCGCAGCGAGGAGGACGTGCGGGCCATCGTCGAGGAGGCGGCGGCCGACCCCGGCTCCGACCCCGACGCCCGGCTCATCGGCGGGCTCTTCTCCTCCTTCATGGACGAGGAGGCGGTCGAGGCCGCCGGGCTGGCCCCCCTTCGCCCCCGTCTCGACGAGGTCGACGCAATCGACGACACCCGCTCCCTGCTCGTCGCGACCGGGCACCTCGGGCGCCTCGGCGTCGGCGGGCTGCTCGCCCCGATCGTCGCGACCGACGACGGCAACCCCGACGAGTACGTCGTCTACCTCGAGCAGTCCGGCCTCGGTCTGCCCGACGAGAGCTACTACCGCGACGAGCAGCACGCCGCGGTGCTGCGGGCCTACCGCGGCCACGTCGAGACCCTCCTGTCGCTCGCCGGCACGGCCGACGCCGGGTCGGTCGCCGACGCCGTGCTGCGCGTCGAGCACCGTCTCGCGACGGGCCACCTCGACCGCGTGAGCAACCGCGACGCCGTCGCGACGTACAACCCGATGACCGCCGACGAGCTGGCGCAGGCCGCTCCGTCCTTCGACTGGGCCGCGTGGGCGCAGGCGTGGGGCATGCCCGAGGGCGCGCTCGACCGGGCGATCGCCCGGCAGCCCGACTACCTGCGCTCGCTGTCGACCGCGCTCGACGAGGTCGACGTCGCCGACTGGCGCGCCTGGCTGCGCTGGCACGTCGTCCTCGCCTCCGCGCCGCACCTCGGCCGCGACCTCGTCGCGGCCCACTTCGACCTGGCCGGGCGCACGCTGTCGGGCATCCCCGAGCAGCGGGCCCGCTGGAAGCGCGGCGTCAGCCTGCTCGAGGGGGCGCTCGGCGACGCCGTCGGCAAGCTCTACGTCGAGCGGCACTACCCGCCGGAGAGCCAGGCGGCGATGGACGAGCTCGTCGAGCACCTCGTCGAGGCCTTCCGGCGCTCCTTCGCCTCGCTGTCGTGGATGAGCGAGGAGACCAAGGCGGAGGCCCTGGCCAAGCTCGAGTCCTTCACCCCGAAGGTCGGCGCCCCCGTGCGCTGGAAGGACTACTCCGCGCTGGAGTTGACCGGTGACCTGCTCACCGACGTCGGCCGGGCCAACGCCCTGGCCGCGGACCGCGAGATCGGCAAGCTCGGCGGCCCCGTGGACCGCGACGAGTGGTTCATGACCCCGCAGACGGTCAACGCGTACTACAACCCGGGGATGAACGAGATCGTCTTCCCCGCGGCGATCCTCCAGCCGCCCTTCTTCGACGCCGACGCCGACCCGGCGGTCAACTACGGCGGCATCGGGGCGGTCATCGGGCACGAGATCGGGCACGGCTTCGACGACTCGGGCGCGAGCTTCGACGGCACCGGCGCCCTGCGCGACTGGTGGACCCCGCAGGACAAGGAGGCCTTCACCGCGCTGGCCGACCGTCTGCGCGCGCAGTTCGACGGGCAGCGCAGCCGCACCGCGCCGGACCGGGCGGTCAACGGCGCTCTCACCGTCGGCGAGAACATCGGCGACATCGGGGGCCTGGCCATCGGTCACGCCGCCTACCGCATCGCGGTCGGCGAGGAGGCCGCGACGAGCGTGGGCGACGACGGCCTCACCGGTGACCAGCGCTTCTTCGTCAGCTGGGCGCGGGTGTGGTGCGGCGACGCCCGCCGCGAGGAGGCCGAGCGCCTGCTCGCCATCGACCCGCACGCCCCGCAGGACCTGCGCGGCAACGCGTGCCGCAACATCGACGCCTTCCACGAGGCCTTCGAGGTCGCCGAGGGCGACGGCATGTGGCTCGACCCGGCGGACCGCGTCCTCATCTTCTGATGCCTTCTCCCTCCCGCGGGCCGACGAGGTCCGCGGGAGGGCGAAGGGGGCGGCCTCGCGGCCGAAAACTCGGTGTCGCGTCGTCGGTGGGCGGTCGTACGCTCAGGGACGCCATGACGACGCTCGACCTCGTCCCCCAAGGGACCACCGCACCGCCCACGACCACCCCGCCCCCGCGACGGCAGGTGACGTGGACGCGTCTGCGGCACCCGCTCGTCACGATCTCGTGGCTCGCCCTCGCGGGCTACGCCGCCGGTCAGGCGGCCGGGTCCGTCCTCGCCGGACGGCTCGCCGAGGACCCGAGCGCGGTGCTCGTCTCCTGGCTCGCGCTGTGCCTCGTCGGCGGGGCGGTGCTCGACACCGTCGGCCGGCTCGTGTGGGCCTACGTCGTCGACCGGGCCGAGGGCCGGCTGCGCGAGGACCTGCTCGACGCCGCGCTCGACCAGCCGCTGCCGGCGCTGTCCGACCAGGCGGTCGGCGAGGTGCTCGACCGGGTCGACGACGACACGCACGACGTCGGCACGCTCGTGCGCGAGCAGGTGTGGACCGCCCTGCGCGCGGTCTTCACCGCGATCCCCATGTGGGCCGTCGCGGCCCTCACGTGGTGGCCGGCGTGGGTCCTCTTCCCGGTCTTCGCCGTGGGTGCCTACGTCGTCATGCGCCCGCTCATGGCCGAGGTCGCCTCGCGCAAGGTCGTCGAGGAGATGGCCTGGACCGACCACGCGGCCGCGCTCGAGGAGGGCATCGCCGGGCGCGACGACCTGCGCACGAGCCTGGGGTCCCCCTTCGCCGTCCAGCGCCTGGCCCGGCTGTCGGCGGACGTCCACGCCCGCTTCCACGAGGTGATCCGGGTCGAGCGCTCGATGACCCTGCGAGCCATGCTCCTGCTCCACGGGCTGCTCGCGGCGATCGCCGTCGTCGGCATCGCCGTCGCCTCGCGCGGCGGGCTGTCCGTCGCGCAGCTCGTCACGCTCTTCCTCGTGACGACGAGCTTCGTCAGCATCGTCGGCCGGGTCGCCGAGCAGCTGCCCGACCTCCAGGCCGGTCTCGGCGCGGTCATCCGGCTGCGCCAGATGCTCGCCGTCGAGCCCGAGCCGCGTGGTGGTCTGCCGGTGCCGACCGAGCAGGTCGACCTCGACTTCGCCGACCTGCACTTCAGCTATCGCGAGGGGACCTTCGCGCTCGCCGGTGTCGACCTGCACGTGCCGGCCGGTCAGACCATCGCCCTCGTCGGGCGCACCGGCTCGGGCAAGTCGACGCTCGCCTCGCTCGTGTCACGGGCGGTCGACCCCGAGCCCGGCACCGTGCTGCTCGGCGGCGTCGACGTGCTCGACATCGACCTGCAGGAGCTGCGCCGAGCCGTCGGCGTCGTCACCCAGCGCACCGAGATCCTCGCCGGGACCCTCGCGCAGAACGTCGCACTCTTCGCCGACGTCGAGCGCGAGCGCGTCGAGCAGGTCGTCGCCGAGCTCGGGCTCACCGAGTGGGTCGACGGGCTCGACGACGGCCTCGACACCGTCCTCGGGCCCGGGGGCGCGACGCTGTCGGCCGGGGAGGAGCAGCTCGTCGCCTTCGCCCGTCTGCTGCTGCGCGAGGTGCGCGTCGTCGTGCTCGACGAGGCCACGGCACGGATGGACCCCGTGACCGAGCAACGGGTCGTCGCCGCCGCCGACCGGCTGCTGCGCCGGCGCACCGGCATCCTCGTGGCCCACCGACTGTCGACGATCTCGCGGGCCGACCTCGTCGCCGTGCTCGACCACGGACGGCTCGTCCAGCACGGCCCGCGGGTCGCGCTGGCGACCCAGGAGGGGCCCTTCCGCGAGCTGCTCCGCGCGGCGAGCACGGCCTCACCGGGCGCCCCCGAGCCCGTCTCCGGAGAGCCGGTCGGCCCGGCCGACGCGCCTGTCGTTGTGGCGCCGACCCTCGAGGGGTCACGGCGGCGGGTCGACCCGCCGCCGAGCCGCGACCCGGGCGACGGGCCGTCGCTGACGAGGGGGATCCTGCACGCCCTGCGCATACGCCCCGGATGGGGGCTGCTCGCCGCCGGGCTCTTCCTCGGCTTCTCCCTCACCGGGTCGCTGGGTGCGCTCACCGGCTTCACGTGGGGGCACACCGTCCAGGCGCTGCGCGACGGCGAGCAGGTCACGCCGTGGCTCGTCGCGTGCGTCGTCGCGATCCTCGTCGGCCCGGTCCTCTTCGCCGTCGCCATCGGGCGCTACCCCCGCTGGTGGGTCGAGGTGCTGCTGCGCGTGCGCATGTCGGTGCTCGTGGGGCAGACCGCCGACCGGCGGCTCGACCGCGTGCCCGCCGGCGAGATCGTGGCCCGCGCGATGGACGCCGACCGATACGCGCGCTACGCGGACCGCTGGGTCGACCTCGTCAACGGCATGGCGATCGTCGTCATCACCGCGGTCTCGGCCCGCAGCCCGCTCGCCGGCCTCGTGCTCCTTGTCGTGCTCGTCGCCGCCGCCGGGGCCTCGGCCCTCGGCCGTCCGATCGCGGGGCGCTCGGCGGCCTACGCCTCGACGACCCGGGCGCAGTTCGGGCGGGTGCTCGTCTCGACGCTCGAGTCCGCGCGCACGGTCAAGCTCGCCGGGCAGGTGCCCGACCTGCGGCGCCACCTGCGCTCGGTCGACGGCGGTCGCGTCGACGCGGCGATCCGCGAGCACAGGGTCCGCGCGGTGCTCGACGGCGTCCCGATGCTCATGGTCCAGGCCGGTCTCGTCGTCACCTGGGCGGGCGTGCTCTGGGGCTGGTGGGGGCTGGCCACCGCCCTGCTCCTCGTCGGCGCGGTCGGCGGCTTCGACTGGTTCGGCCGGGTCGCGGGCGCGGTCGTCACCGAGGCCCCGGGCACCCGCGCCTGGCAGCAGGTGACCAGCCGCCTGGCCGGGGGGGCCGATCTCATGGACACGGCGCCGGGCGTCGACCTCGTCACCGGTGCGGCGCCCGCGCCGCCGGAGGTCGACCGGGTGCCGCTGCGCCGGCTCTCGCTCGTCGGGATGACCGCGGTGCACGAGGACGGCACCGTCGGTGTCGAGGACGTCGACCTCTCGGTGGGGGCCGGTGAGCTCGTGCTCCTCCTCGGCCAGGTCGGCTCGGGCAAGTCGAGTCTGCTGCGCGCGCTCGCGGGTCTCGTCGACCACCGCGGCGGCCTGCACTGGAACGGCCACGAGGTCGACGACCCCGAGGTCTTCCTGCGACCGGGCCAGGTGGCCTATGTCGCGCAGGTGCCCCGGGTGGTGTCGGGCACCTTCGCCGACAACGTCCAGCTGGGCTACGAGCGGCTCTTCGAGGCGCCGGTGCAGGCGGCGCGTCTCGGCCCGGACGTCGCGACCGCCGGCGGGCCCCATGCCGCCGTCGGGCACCGAGGGGTCCGGCTGTCCGGCGGGCAGGTCCAGCGCCTCGCGCTGGCCCGTGCGCTCGCGGCCGACACCGAGCTGCTGCTCGCCGACGACGTCTCGAGCGCGCTCGACGCGACGACCGAGGTCGAGCTGTGGCGCTCGCTGCGCGAGCGCTCGGTCACCGTCGTCGGGGCGACGTCGAAGCGGGCGGCGCTCGCTCAGGCCGACCGGGTCGTCGTGCTCGCCGACGGGCGGGTCGAGGCCAGCGGTCCGTGGGCGCAGCTCGAGGCCGACTTCGGTCACCTCGCTGGCTGACGCCGCGGGCTGCGAGGATGGGCGGCGTGATGGGTATCGACACTGTCCTTGAGTACGTCCTCGTCGCCGTCGGTCTGCTCGTCCTGCTCGGTGGGCTGCTCGTCGGCCTGCTGCGCGGGCGCGGTGGGTCCGACGGCGACCTGCCCGAGCAGCACCGGCCGCCGGAGCGGCCGAAGGGCACCACCGACCACCGCAGCGGCACGATCGTCCTCGACCGGCCGAGCGACAAGGCGACCGGGGCCCCCGAGGCACCGCAGCGCCCGACCGAGCGCGACACCCCCTCCGGTGCGACCGCCCCCGCGGAGCCCGCCGAGGCGACCGAGGTGACCCCGGCGGCGCCGAGCGCGCCCGCGCCGGAGTCCCCGCAGAGCACCACCCCGGCGGGCGCCGCCCCCTCGGAGGCGACGAGCGCGCCGACCACCGGCCAGGACGAGCCGGACGTCTACGAGCGCGACGCCGACGTCGCGCCGATCACCGACGCCCCGCAGTCCCCGGCCCCGGTGGCCGAGCCCGAGGCCCCGGCCGCTCAGGCCCCCCAGGCGCCGCCCGCTGAGCCGGCCCAGGCGCCTGCCGCCGAGCCGGAGGCCCCCGCGGCCGAGCCCGCCCCGGCGCCGGCCGCCGAGCCCGAGGTCCACCCGCTCGACGCGGTCGAGGCCGAGCCGGTCACCCCGGTCGACACCCCGGCCCCCACCCGTGACCGCATGCGCACCCTGCGCACCCGTCTGGCCACGTCGAACAGCGCGATCGGCAAGACCCTGCTCGCCCTGCTCAGCAGCGGCTCGCTGTCGGAGGAGGACTGGGAGGACGTCGAGGACGTCCTGCTGCGCGCCGACCTCGGCATCGAGCCGACGACCGAGCTCGTCGACTCGCTGCGCGCCCACGTCGCCATCGACGGCACGACCGACCCCGAGGTGGCCAAGGACTGGCTCTACGCCGACCTGCTCCAGCTCGTCGACCCGACCATGGACCGCGGGCTCGCCGCGAGCCGCGTCGACGGCCGGCCCGCCTGCCTGCTCGTCGTCGGGGTCAACGGCACCGGCAAGACGACGACCGTCGGCAAGCTCGCGCGCGTGCTCGTCGCCAACGACCGCGACGTCGTGCTCGGCGCAGCAGACACCTTCCGCGCCGCGGCCGCCGACCAGCTCGAGACCTGGGGCGCGCGCGTCGGGGTCCCCGTGGTGCGCAGCGACCGCGACGGGGCCGACCCGGCCGCCGTCGCCTTCGACGCCGTGCGCGCCGGCGCCGAGATGGAGGCCGACTGCGTCGTCATCGACACCGCGGGCCGGCTCCACAACAAGGTCGGGCTCATGGACGAGCTCGGCAAGATCAAGCGGGTCGTCGAGAAGCAGCAGCCGGTCGACGAGGTGCTCCTCGTCATCGACGCGACGACGGGCCAGAACGGCCTGGCCCAGGCGAAGGTCTTCGCCCAGGCCGTCGACGTCACCGGTGTCGTGCTCACCAAGCTCGACGGCACCGCCAAGGGCGGCATCGTCGTCGCGGTCCAGCGCCAGCTCGGCGTCCCCGTCAAGCTCGTCGGTCTCGGCGAGGGTCCCGACGACCTCGCCCCCTTCGTCCCCGAGGCCTTCGTCGACGCCATCGTCGGCTGACCTCTCACGGCAGCACGAAGGGGGTGGGCGCTCGGCGCCCACCCCCTTCGTCGTCCCGTCCGGCCCGCGCCTGGCGTTACGTGCTCTTCTTCGTCTTCAGCTCGAAGCCGAGGTAGTAGCGGATGCTCGTGCCCGAGATCTGGGCCCACTCGACGGTCGCGGTGATCGTCGCCGTGCCGTCGCCGACGGGGTTCGGCGCCGCGCACGTCGCGGTCTTGTCCGCGATGAGGACGAGGGCAGAGGGGCAGTCGACCTCGGACTTCTTCAGCCCGATGCCCCCGAGGCCGCGGACGACCTCGGACTCGAGCTGCTCGGGCTTGAGGGTGTAGCGGCTGTCGGTGTTGGCTGTCGAGCCCGCCGGGGTCGGGGGCACGCTCGAGCTCGGCGCCGACGGCAGGGTCGAGCTCGTGCTCGACGGCTCCGGCTCCTGGGTCGGCTCCGGCTCCTGGGTCAGCTCGGGCTCCTGCGTCGGCTCGGGCTCCGGCGAGCTCGAGGTGTCCTCGCTGGGGGCGGTCGTGCTGCTCTGCGGCGCCACGGACGTCGTCTCGTCGTCGACCGGGCTGCTCGCCACGCCGAGGGCCACGAGCGCCGCGAAGCCGACGCAGCACGCGAGGACGAGGGCGGCGATGCCGCCGACGACCCACGCCCAGACCGGCACCCGACGGCGGCCGGAGGGCTGGCCGGGGTAGCCACCCGGACCGGGATACCCGCCGGGGCCACCCGTGGGGGGACCGCCGTGGGGCGGGGGACCGGGGGGTCGCTGCCCGGGGCCGCCGGCCCCTGGACCGGGCGGCGGCGGTGGGATGCTCATGCGGGGCTCCTCAGATCTGACGGACCCCTTCGGCCCGGTGCGTCATCATCGCCTCCCACAGGACCGCTCCGAGGGATTAGCGCGCCCTGGCTCGTGGCGGGTGGTGGTCTCGAGGCTCGTCGCAGAGCTCCTCGCACCTCGACCAGCGAAGTGGGTGGTCTCGAGGCTCGTCGCAGAGCTCCTCGCACCTCGACCAGCGCAGGGGCCTTGGTGGTTGAGGTGCGACGGGCCCTCAGGGCCCGAGCCTCGAAACCGGCGAGCGTGCGAAGGGGGTGGTCTCGAGGCTCGTCGCAGAGCTCCTCGCACCTCGACCAGCAAGAGCCTTCCTCGCACCTCGACCAGCGAGGGGGCGGGTCAGGGGGTGGGTGGGAGCTGGCAGGCCGGGGTGCCGCCGGGGAAGAGGTGGCGGTTGCGGGCGACCCACCGGTAGACGACGCCGGCGAGCGGGTTGACCCCCGGCAGGAGCAGCGCGGCGCCCGCGGGCCTCAGGACGGGCCTGGACGCGAGGAGCATCCGGGCGACGGCGTCCTGGGCGCTGCTCACCTCGCCGTCGGCGCCGACCCACTGCAGGGCCTCCTCGCACTGGTGCGCGGTGAGGCCGAGGGCCTGGAGGTCGAGCGCCTGCGAGGGCTCGACGTCGTAGGTGTCGGCGGACGGCCGCAGCCGCCGGGAGACGAGGCTCGCGGCACGCGTGCACATGCCGCAGTCGCCGTCGTAGACGAGCACAGGTGTCATGCCTCCATCCTCCCAGCCCAGGTCGCTCACGCCCGCACCCGGTGGGCGGTCGCCGTCCCCCTTCGCGTCCCGCATCGTGGGACGCAGAGGTGTCGGTAACGCACCGCTTACGAAGGGGGGCCATCCGCAACCTCGTCGAAACAATCGGCCGAGGGAGGCGAAACCTGCGCCGCGTTGGCTGCTCCGCATGAGTCCAGCACTGATGCCCCTCGCGGCGGAGCCACCGGCGATCGACCCCGCGGCGACCGCCTTCATGATCATCTGCGCGGCCCTGGTCCTCCTCATGACCCCGGGTCTCGCCCTCTTCTACGGCGGCATGACCCGCGCCAAGTCCGTCCTCAACATGATGATGATGAGCTTCGGCGCCATGGGCGTCGCCGGCGTCGTCTACGTCCTGTGGGGCTACTCGATGTCCTTCGGCGGTGCCGACGTCGCGGGCATCTTCGCCAATCCCTTCGACAAGTTCGGCCTGCGCGGCGTCGCGAGCACCGTCGAGGGCGTGACGACGACCGTGGGTGCCGACGGCATGCCGGTCATCGACGTCTTCGGCGCCGGCGTCTGGCTGCCGGAGGTCCTCTTCGCGGGCTTCCAGCTCACCTTCGCGATCATCACCGTCGCCCTCATCTCCGGCGCCATCGCCGACCGCGTGAAGTTCTCGACGTGGATGGTCTTCGTCGCGATCTGGCTCACCCTCGTCTACTTCCCGATCGCCCACATGGTGTGGGGCGGGGGCCTGCTCTCGGGCGCCGAGGGCGGCATCGCCGGTGCGATGTACGGGATCACCGACGGGGTGGCGAACGTCGCACCCATCGACTTCGCCGGTGGGACGGTCGTGCACATCAACGCCGGCATCGCCGGTCTCGTCCTCGCCCTCGTCGTCGGCAAGCGCCTCGGCTTCGGCAAGACCGCGATGCGCCCGCACAACGTGCCGCTCGTCATGATCGGCGCCGGGTTGCTGTGGTTCGGCTGGTTCGGCTTCAACGCCGGCTCCGAGCTCGCCGCGGACGGCCTCGCCTCGCTCGTGTGGGTCAACACGACCGCTGCGACCGCTGCGGCGATCCTCGGCTGGCTGCTCGTGGAGAAGATCCGCGACGGTCACGCCACCTCGATCGGCGCCGCCTCCGGTGTCGTCGCCGGTCTCGTCGCCATCACCCCGGCCTGCGGCTCGCTCTCGCCCGTCGGCTCGCTCGTCCTCGGCGCGGTCGCCGGTGGTCTCGCGGCCCTCGCCGTCGGCCTGAAGTACCGCTTCGGCTACGACGACTCCCTCGACGTCGTCGGCGTGCACCTGGTCGCCGGGCTCTGGGGCACCGTCGGTGCCGGTCTGCTCGCCACCGAGACCGGGCTCTTCTACGGCGGCGGCATCGACCAGACGGTCGTCCAGGTCGTCATCGCCCTGGCCAGCCTCGTCATCTCGGCGGTCCTCACCCTCGTCATCGCCCTCGCCCTCAAGGCGACGATGGGCTGGCGGGTCAGCGAGGACGACGAGGTCGCCGGCATCGACGCGGCGGAGCACGCCGAGTCCGGCTACGACCTCGTCGCCCGCGGCGGCCGCCTGGGCGTCAGCAGCGCCGGCGTCCAGCACGACGCGCGTCACCACGAGGAAGTCACCACCGAAGGAGCCAAGGCATGAAGCTCGTCACCGCCATCATCAAGCCCCACCAGCTCGACGAGGTGAAGGAGGCGCTCGAGGCCTACGGCATCACCGGCATGACGGTGAGCGAGGCGAGCGGCTACGGGCGCCAGCGCGGGCACAGCGAGGTCTACCGCGGGGCGGAGTACACGGTCGACTTCGTGCCGAAGATCCGCCTCGAGGTCCTCGTCGAGGACATGGACGCCACCTCGGCGGTCGACGTCGTCGTCTCGACGAGCCGCACCGGCCGGATCGGCGACGGCAAGGTGTGGGTGACCACCGTCGACGAGGTCGTCCGGGTCCGCACCGGCGAGCGCGGCGTCGAGGCGCTCTGACGCCCGCCGGCCACCGCCGGCACCGCACCAGCACGGCACCACCGCACGAGACCGCAGCGAGCACAGGAGCGTCATGACCTCGACGAGCACCGACCCCTCGGCGCCGCAGGACCTGCGAGCAGCTCGGCTCGACCTCGCCGGCACCCGGGACTTCGCCGTCCCGGGTGCCGGCGGGACGCGGCGGGCCGCGATCGCCGCCGCCACCGACCGGTGGCTCACCGGGGTCTTCGACGAGGCCGTGGGTGCCCGGCCGGGTCTGGCGCTGGCCGCGGTCGGCAGCCTCGGGCGGGCCGACTCCGGCCCGCTCAGCGATCTCGACCTCGTCCTCCTGCACGACGGGCGCAGCCACCGCGAGCGCGAGGTCGCCGTCCTCGCCGACCGCATCTGGTACCCCGTGTGGGACGCCGGGCTGCGCCTCGACCACAGCGTCCGGACGGCAGGGGAGTGCCGCTCGGTCGCGGCCGACGACCTCACCGCCGCCGTCGGCCTGCTCGACCTGCGTCTCGTGGCGGGCGACGCGGACCTCGTGTCGGGCGTCCGCTCGAGCGTCGCCCACGACTGGCGGGCCAACGCCCGCAGGCGGCTGCCCCAGCTCGTCGAGGCGACCGCCGCCCGGCACCTGCGCCACGGCGAGCTGGCCCAGTCGCAGGAGCCCGACCTCAAGGAGAGCCGCGGCGGGCTGCGTGACATCACCGTGCTGCGCGCCCTCACCCAGGCGTGGCTCACGGATCGCGACCGCGGTCGCCTCGACCAGGCCCACGCGCGCCTGCTCGACGTCCGCGACGCCGTGCACCTCACGACGGGGCGCGGTCGCGACCGGCTGCTGCGCGACGACGCCGACGCCGTCGCCGCCCTGCTCGGCCTGTCCGACAGCGACGAGCTCCTCACCGTCGTGTCGACCTCGGCCCGCACCATCGCCTACGCGCTCGACGGGGCCACCCGTCGGGCCGGCCAGTCGCAGCGCGCGCGCACCCTGCGCGTCGGGCCCCGCCGCCCGGCGATGGTGCCGCTCGGCTATGGGCTCTTCCGCCACGACGGCGAGGCCGTCCTCGGCTCCACCCAGCAGGTCGGCGTCGACGCGGAGCTGCCCCTGCGGGCCGCCGTCGTCGCCGCCCGGAACCGGCTGCCGCTGGCCCCCCAGACCCTCGCCAACCTCTCCCGGGCCCCTCGGCTGAGCACACCGTGGCCGGACGGGGCCGTGCGCCAGCTCACCGAGCTGCTCGCCAGCGGTGCGGGCCTCGTGCCCACCTGGGAGGGGCTGGACCAGGCGGGCCTGGTCTCGCACTGGCTCCCGGAGTGGGACGCCGTGCGCAGCCGCCCGCAGCGCAACGCCGTGCACCGGCACACCGTCGACCGCCACATCCTCGAGGCGGTGACCCAGGCCGCCCGGCTCTCGCGCGATGTCCAACGTCCTGACCTGCTCCTCCTCGGCGCCCTCATGCACGACATCGGCAAGATCGCCGGCGCCAACGACCACAGCGTCGAGGGGGCGAAGATCGCCCGCGGCGCGATGCAGCGCCTCTCCCTGCCCCCGCAGGACGTCGCCCTCGTCGAGCTGCTCGTGCGCGAGCACCTCACCCTCATCGAGGTCGCGACCCGCCGAGACCTCGACGAGCCCGCGACCATCGACGCCGTCGTCGAGGTCGTCGACGGCCGGCTCGAGACCTTCGAGCTGCTGCGGGCCCTCACCGTCGCCGACAGCCAGGCCACCGGCCCGAAGGCGTGGACCCAGTGGCGCGCCGACCTGCTCGGCACGCTCACCGACCGCGTCCGCGAGCGCCTGTCGGGCAGCCCGGTCGCCCCGCCGCAGGAGCAGGGCGCGGTCGACCTCCCGCCGGAGGCGCGCGACGCGATCGGGGTGGGTCACCCCTTCGTCACCGTGTCAAAGGCCCCGACCGGCTGGGTGGTCCACGTCTACGACCGCGACCGGCACGGTCTCTTCGCCGACACCGCGGGCGTCCTCGCCGCGCAGGGTCTCACCGTGCGCAGCGCACGGCTGGCGACCCAGGACGGCATCGCGGTCGACCAGTGGGTCGTCGAGTCGCCCGGCGGCGACGCGCCCGAGCCGCGCCGGCTCGCAGCGTCGCTCACCCGGCTCGCCGGGGGTGACCGGGGTGCCCTCGGGGCCCTCGCCCGCAGCCGCTCCACCCGGCCGGCCTTCCCCTCGGCAGCCGGCGCCACCCGCGCCTTCGTCCTGCCCTCCGGCAGCGCCGCGGCGAGCGTGCTCGAGGTGCGCACCCAGGACCGGCCCGGTCTGCTGCACGACCTCGGCATGTGCCTGGCCCAGCAGGGCGTCGGCGTGCGCTCGGCGCACATCGCCACCCACGCGGGCCAGACGCTCGACACCTTCTACGTCACGCTGCCCGGCGGCGGGCCGCTCAGCCCGGCGAAGACGGCCCAGGTCCTGTCCGCCCTCATCGACGCCTGCGACCTCGACGACCGGCCGGTCGGCGGCTAGCGCGCGGGCGACTACCCTGGGCCCGTGTTCACCAGCCTGTCCGACCGCCTGACCGGGACCTTCGCGAACCTCCGCGGCAAGGGCCGCCTGTCCGAGTCCGACGTCAACAAGACGATCCGTGACATCCGGATGGCCCTCATCGACGCCGACGTCGCCCTGCCGGTCGTCAAGGAGTTCACCAGCGCCGTCCGCGAGCGGGCGACCGGTGCCGAGGTCAGCGGGGCGCTCAACCCCGCCCAGCAGGTCATCAAGATCGTCAACGAGGAGCTCGTCGGCATCCTCGGCGGCAACACCCGTGAGCTGACGCTGGCCAAGCGCCCGCCGACCGTCATCATGCTCGCCGGCCTCCAGGGCTCGGGCAAGACGACCTTCGCGGGCAAGCTCGGCGCGCGCCTCAAGGAGCAGGGGCACACCCCGATCCTCGTGGCCGCCGACCTCCAGCGGCCCAACGCCGTCACCCAGCTCGAGGTCGTCGCCGAGCGCGCCGGCGTCTCCGTCTTCGCGCCCGAGCGCGGCAACATCGGCGGGCACGACGCCGGTGCCGCCGGTGAGGGCACGCGCTCCTTCGGCGACCCGGTCTCGGTCGCCCGTGAGGGGATCGCGCACGCGCAGAGCCGCCAGCACGACGTCGTCATCGTCGACACCGCCGGTCGTCTGGCCGTGGACGCGGACCTCATGCAGCAGGCCGCCGACATCCGCACGGCGATCTCGCCCGACGAGGTCCTCTTCGTCATCGACGCGATGATCGGCCAGGCCGCGGTCGAGACCGCGCAGGCCTTCCAGCAGGGCGTCGACTTCACCGGTGTCGTGCTCTCGAAGCTCGACGGCGACGCCCGCGGCGGTGCCGCGCTGTCCGTGGCGCGCACGACCGGTCGCCCGATCATGTTCGCCTCCACCGGCGAGGGGGTGCGCGACCTCGAGGTCTTCCACCCCGACCGCATGGCCAGCCGCATCCTCGACATGGGCGACGTGCTCACCCTCATCGAGCAGGCCGAGCGCGCCTTCGACGCCGGTCAGGCCGAGGAGATGCAGCGCAAGTTCCTCGCCGCCGAGGACTTCACCTTCGACGACTTCCTCCAGCAGATGGCCGCGCTGAAGAAGATGGGCTCGCTGAAGTCGATGCTCAAGATGATGCCGGGCATGGGGCAGATGGCCGCCCAGCTGGACAACCTCGACGAGCGCGAGTTCGACCGCGTCGAGGCCATGGTGCGCTCGATGACCCCCTTCGAGCGCAACCACCCCAAGCAGATCAACGGCTCGCGCCGCGCGCGCATCGCCCGCGGCTCCGGCGTGCAGGTCTCCGAGGTCAACCAGCTGCTCGAGCGCTTCGGCGAGGCGCAGAAGATGATGAAGCAGCTGGCCCGCGGCGGCGGCATGCCCGGCATGCCGGGCATGCCCGGGATGGGCGGCGGCAAGAAGGCGCGCCAGCCCAAGCAGGTGAAGAAGAAGGGCAAGTCCGGCAACCCCGCGAAGCGGGCCGAGCAGGAGCGTGCGGCGGCCGACCGGGCCGCCGGCAAGGGTCCGGCGGGCAGCGCGTTCGGTGCCGGGGGCGGCCCGGGAGCCGCGCCCGACCTCGACCCGAGCCAGCTGCCGAAGGGGTTCGAGAAGTTCCTCGGGCAGTGAGCGAGATGGCCAGCCCGGTCCTCCACCACGTCTCGAAGGGGGAGCACGGCCCCCGCGTCGCCTTCTTCCACGGACTCTTCGGTCAGGGCCGCAACTGGGGGACGATCGCCAAGGCGATCGGCGACATCGCCCGCCCGACCCTCGTCGACATGCCCGACCACGGGCGCTCGGGCTGGAGCGAGCGCTTCGACTACGTCCGTGCGGCCGACACCGTCGCCGACACCCTGACGTCCATCGCCGACGACGAGCCGTGGGTCGTCGTCGGGCACTCGATGGGCGGCAAGATCGCCATGCTCCTCGCCCTGCGCCACCCCGAGCTCGTCGAGCGGCTGTGCGTCGTCGACGTCTCGCCGGTCGCCTACCGCGAGGGACGCGAGTTCGAGGGCTTCGTCCGCGCGATGCGCGCGATGGACCTGCGCAGCACGGCCAGCCGTGAGGACGCCGACGCCGCGCTCGTCGAGGCGGCACCGGACCCTGGGGTGCGCGCCTTCCTCCTGCAGAACCTGCGCCGCGAGGGCCAGGGCTGGCGCTGGCAGATGAATCTCGAGGTCCTCGGCGACGCGATCCCGGCCCTGCGCGGCTGGCCCGCCGAGGCCGTCGAGGGACGCACCTACGACGGGTCCGTGCTGTGGGTGGCCGGCGCCGAGTCGGCCTACGTCCGCGACGAGATGGGACCGGCGATGCGGGGGTACTTCCCGCGCACCCGTCTGCTCACCATCAAGTCCGCCGGGCACTGGGTGCACTCGGAGCAGCCCGATATCTTCGTGCAGGCGCTGCGCCGCTTCCTCACCGCCTGACGGCCCCGCCCCGCGCGGCGGGTCGGCGACGGCGCGGATAGTGTCGAGGTCCGCTACCGAAGGGGACATGACGTGCACCTGGACCGCACCGCCCACGCCGAGGACCTCGCCGACTTCGTCGAGGCGTCGCCGTCGAGCCATCACGCCGCCGCCGAGGTAGCCCGACGGCTGCAGGAGTCCGGCTTCACGGCGCTCGTCGAGAGCGAGGCCTGGCCGAGCGCGGCCGGGCGCTATCTCGTCGTGCGCGACGGCGCCGTCATCGCGTGGGTCGTCCCGGCCTCGGCGACCGCGACGACGCCGGTGCGGGTCTTCGGCGCCCACTCCGACTCCCCAGGCCTCGTCCTCAAGCCCCAGCCCAGCACCGGCGCCCACGGCTGGCTGCAGGCCGGTGTCGAGGTCTACGGAGGGCCCCTGCTCAACTCCTGGCTGGACCGCGAGCTGCGCCTGGCCGGACGGCTCGTCCTCGACGACGGCTCGAGCGTGCTCGCCGACTCCGGGCCGCTGCTGCGCCTGCCCCAGCTGGCGATCCACCTCGACCGAGACGTCAACGAGGGCCTCGCGCTTGACCGCCAGCGTCAGACCCAGCCGGTCTGGGGCCTCGGCGCGGCGGCCTCGGCCGACCTCGTCGGCGAGATCGCGTCGACCTCGGGCGTCGACGCCGCCCGCGTGCGGGGCTTCGACCTCGTGACCGCCGACGCGGCCCGGGGTCGCATCTTCGGGCAGGACGACGTCTTCTTCGCCTCCGGCCGTCTCGACGACCTCGCGAGCGTCCACGCCGGCGTCGTGGCCCTCGGCGAGGTCGCCGGGGCCGACGCGGACCACGTCGCCGTCCTCGCCGTCTTCGACCACGAGGAGGTCGGCTCGGCGAGCCGCTCGGGAGCGGCCGGTCCCTTCCTCGAGGACGTCCTCGCCCGGATCGGCATCGCCCTCGGGGCGAGCCCGGAGGAGCGCCTGCGCGCGACGGCCGCGTCGTGGTGCGTCTCGAGCGACGTCGGGCACTCCGTGCACCCGAACTACCCGGAGAAGCACGACCCCGTCGTGCGCCCAGTCCTCGGCTCCGGCCCGATCCTCAAGGTCAACGCGAACCAGCGCTACACGACCGACGGCGCCGGGACCGCCGCCTGGCACGGGTGGTGCGCGCAGGCGGGGGTGACCTCGCAGACCTTCGTCTCGAACAACTCCGTGCCGTGCGGGTCGACGATCGGCCCGATCACCGCGACACGGCTGGGCATCCGCACCCTCGACGTCGGCATCCCCCTGCTGTCGATGCACTCGGCGCGTGAGCTCGCCGGCACGAGCGACCTCGTCGACCTCACCCTCGCCGCGGCGGCCTTCCTCGGCGGCGACGGCCGCTCGTCCGCGGCGCGGTGAGGCAGACGATGACGACGCTGCACGTCACCGGCCCGGTCCTGCTCGACGAGCACGAGGTGGTCGACGAGCTGTGGGTCGTCGGGGGACGCATCACCTTCACCGCCCCGACGACGTCAGGACCGTGGGAGCACGTCGAGGGCTGGGTCGTGCCCGGATTCGTCGACGCGCACTGCCACGTCGGGCTCGACCGGCACGGCGCCGTCGACGAGGCGACGACGGAGCAGCAGGCGCTCGCCGACCGTGACGCCGGCACCCTGCTCATCCGTGACGCCGGGTCGGCCGCCGACACGCGGTGGGTGGACGAGCGCGACGACCTGCCGAAGATCATCCGGGCCGGGCGGCACATCGCCCGGACCCGGCGGTACATCCGCAACTACGCGTGGGAGGTCGAGCCCGAGCAGCTCGTCTCGCGGGTGCGGGCCGAGGCCCGCGCCGGCGACGGCTGGATCAAGCTCGTCGGCGACTGGATCGACCGCGAGGTCGGCGACCTCACGCCGTGCTGGCCCGTCGACGTGCTCACCGAGGCGATCGCCGCCGCGCACGAGGAGGGGTCGCGGGTGACCGCTCACTGCTTCGGCGAGCAGTCCCTCCACGACTTCGCCGCAGCGGGCACCGACTGCATCGAGCACGCGACCGGTCTGGACGACGAGAGCATCGCCGCCTTCGCCCGGCAGGGCATCACGGTGGTGCCGACGCTCGTCAACATCGAGACCTTCCCCGCCATCGCCGAGCCGGCCCGCGAGAAGTTCCCCGACTACCACCGGCACATGCTCGACCTGCACCGTCGTCGCCTGCAGACCGTCGCGGCCGCGCACGAGGCAGGGATCCCGGTCATGGTCGGCACGGACGCGGGCGGCTCCATCGCGCACGGCCTCGCGGCGCAGGAGATGCACCTGCTCACGCAGGCCGGCATGACGCACACCCAGGCCCTGTCGGCGGGCACCTGGGCCGCACGCCGCTGGCTCGGCCGCCCGGCGATCGCCGAGGGCGAGGACGCCGACCTCGTCGTCCTCTCCGCCGACCCGCGCGAGGACGTCCGCGCCTGCGCCACGCCCCGTCACGTCGTGCTGCGGGGCGCCACCGTCGGCTGAGCGGTCGGCGGGGGAGTCCCCGTCTCCCTCCCCTTCGCACGCGCCATCTGGCGGATGAGCGCGAATCGCCGCTACGCCGATGACGTAGCGGCGATTCACGCTCATCCGACGTGGGGGAGGGATCAGGCGGGGGACCCCACCCGCTCGCGCTCGTCCTCGTGCGGGCCCTCGGCCTGCTCGGCGGCCCGCTCGCGACGGTGCTCCTTCGTGCTCCACGCGACCGCGCCGATCCAGGCGGCCCACACGAGGCCGTAGACGACCCACTTCACGGTGCTGTCGAGGGCGAAGCCGTCCTTGCCCATGAGGATGCGGGCGTTGGTGAGGACGATGAGACCGCCGACGAGGCTGCCGAGGATGCGCGGGGGCACGATGCGCACGATGTACGCGGCGATGGGGGCGGCGATCGCGCCGCCGACGAGCAGGACGATGACCCAGGACCACTCGATGCCCTGCGAGCCGAGCGCGAAGAGGAAGCCCAGGCTCGCGGCGAGGGCGACGAGGAACTCGCTGGTGTCGATCGAGCCGATGGTCTTGCGGGGCTCGATGCGGCCGCTCGCGAGCAGCGCCGGGGTGCCGACCGGGCCCCAGCCGCCACCACCGGTCGCGTCGACGAAGCCGGCGAAGAGGCCGAGCGGGCCGAGGAAGCGCTTGCGCAGCGGCTGGCCGAGGCGGTCCTTGCGCAGACCCTTGACGGTGAAGCGGACGAGGACGTAGAGGCCGAGGAGGAGCAGGATCCCGCTCATGACCGGCTTCGCGGTGCCGGTGTCGAGCGAGGACAGGAAGGTCGCGCCGGCGAAGGCGCCGACGGCGCCGGGGATGCCGATCTTGGCGACGACGCCCCAGTCGACGTTGCCGAAGCGCCAGTGCGAGGCGCCGGAGAAGAGCGTGGTGCCGATCTCGGCGAGGTGGACGGTGGCCGAGGCCGCGGCCGGGTTGGTCCCGATCGCGAGCAGCAGCGTCGTCGTCGTGACGCCGTAGGCCATGCCGAGCGACCCGTCGACGAGCTGGGCGAGGAAGCCGACGACGGCCAGGAGGACGAGCTTGCGCATCGTGGGGGGACTCTCTGTGGGGAGGACGAGCGGGGCGGGATGGGCGTCGTCGTGACGTCCGTGGCGACCCGGAGCTCGGCCGGGCGTATCTCCCACCCGACCAGTGGGAGTTGATCAGAACGTCGCGTTATGAGTCAAGTAACGCGGTGTTATGTCTCAGCGGGTGGTCCTCCGGGCCCCCGCCCGACCGGCGATACTGGGCCCATGGACATCTCCGCGCGGTCGGACTACGCAGTGCGCGCGCTGCTCAGCCTCGTCGCCGCGCAGGACGGTCGGCCGGTCTCGGTCGAGCAGCTGAGCGGCGAGCAGGAGCTGCCGCGCAAGTTCCTCGAGGCCATCGTCGCCGACCTGCGCCGGGCCGGCCTCGTGACGAGCCGGCGGGGCGCCGCCGGCGGCTACCTCCTCGCCCGGCCGGCCGACGAGATCTCCGTCGGTGACGTCATCCGCGCCGTCGACGGCCCGCTCGCGGAGATCCGGGGCCAGCGCCCTCAGGACCTCGTCTACACCGGGTCGGCGCAGCGCCTGCCCGTCGTGTGGGTCGCCCTGCGCGCCGCCCTGCGCGACGTGCTCGACGACACGTCCCTTGCGGCCATCGCCTCCGGCGAGCTGCCCGCCCTCGTCCAGGACCTCGCCTCGCGGCCCGACGCGATGCACAACAGGTAGGACGAGCGGTGCCCTACCTGCCCCCTCACGACGAGGTCACCGATCTCGCGGTGCTCGCCCCCTTCGTCGCCCATCACCCGCTCGCCGCGCTCGTGACGCACGACGGCGCGACCCCCGACGTCGACCTCGTGCCGCTCCTGCTCCTCGACGACGCCGACGGTCGCCGTCTCGTCGGGCACGTCGCCCGGGCCAACCTGCTGTGGCGTCCCGGTCGGCAGGAGGGGCCGGTCATGGCGACCTTCGGCCCCGCCGAGCACTACGTCTCGCCGACCTGGTACCCGAGCAAGGTCGTGGACCACCGCGTCGTCCCGACGTGGAACTACCTCGTCGTCCACGGGTGGGGCGAGCTCGTCGTCCACGACGACCCTCGGTGGGTGCGCGGTGTCCTCGCCCGGCTCACCACGGCCATGGAGTCCGGCCGGGAGCAGCCGTGGCGCATGGGCATGTCCCCTGCCGACTACCTCGACGCGCGCCTGGGCGACGTCGTCGGCGTCGAGATCCCGCTCACCCGCCTCGTCGGCCGCTTCAAGGTCTCGGCCGCGCGCTCCGACGCGGACCGTCTCGGCGTGCACGACGGCATCGCAGGGGAGGGCGGCGGACGGGCCGTCGAGGACCTCCTGGCGGCGATGTCCGACCCACCGCAGCGCGCTGCGGCGCCTCGCGACGATTCGTGACGCGGGCCGCGCTCTGGCAGACTGGGTCCAGTACACCTTCCGCCGGCAGCCGCCGGCAGATGTCTACCCTGGGCGCCGGCTCCCCGCACCGACTCATCTCGTGCGGTCTCGCCGCGCCCTCAAGCATGACAGGAGACCACTCACGTGGCCGTCAAGATCCGTCTGAAGCGCATGGGCAAGATCCGCGCGCCGTTCTACCGCGTCGTCGTCATGGACTCGCGCACCAAGCGCGATGGCCGGGCCATCGAGGAGATCGGCAAGTACCACCCCACCGAGGAGCCCTCGCTCATCGACATCGACATGGAGCGCGCTGCCTACTGGGTGGCCAACGGTGCGCAGCCGACCGAGGCCGTCGCGCGCCTGCTCGAGGTCGTCGAGAGCGGCAACCTCAAGGTCAAGGACGCCAAGACCCCCAAGAAGGACCTGTACGAGGCTGCCCTCGCCGCGTCCGGCTCGGAGGAGGAGCAGCACAAGGCCGTCACCGCCAAGAAGAAGGCGGACAAGAAGGCCGCTGACGAGGCTGCCTCCGCCACGGCCGCCGAGGAGGCTGCCGCCGCGGAGACCGCTGCCGAGGCCCCGGCCGAGGCCGACGCCGAGACCAAGCAGGACTGACCGTGCTCGACGAGGCGCTGGAGCACCTGGTCACCGGGATCGTCGACCACAAGGACGAGGTCGTCGTGCGCCAGAAGGACCTGCGTCGCGGCACCGTCCTCGAGGTCCGGGTCCACCCGGACGACCTCGGTCGCGTCATCGGCCGCTCTGGCCGCACCGCCACCGCCCTGCGCACCGTGCTCGGTGCGCTCTCGGGTGGCGAGAGCGTCCGGATCGACATCGTCGACACCGACCGCGAGGGCTGAGCCCGAGCGACATGAAGGGGGCCCGCACCACTGGTGCGGGCCCCCTTCGTCGTCCCCGGGCGGGACGGGCTCAGAAGAGCCCGGTGAACTGGTGGAAGCCGCGGGGGCGTGCGACCGGCTCGAAGGGGTAGGGAGACGCGACGCTCGCCCGGCCCCGGTAGACGAGCAGGTCGTAGGGCCAGCGGCTGCTCACCGCCGCGATGTCGGGCACCCCGTCACGGGTGAGGTCGCCGATCGCGGTGACGTCGAGGTGCGTGTGCCAGCCGGTCCCGACCCGCGAGCGGTAGCTCACGGTGCCGTCGGGGTTCGTCGCGTAGAGGCGCAGCAGGCCCGAGGTCTTGTCGACGGTGAGCAGGTCGGCGCGCCCGTCGCGGGTGAGGTCGCCGGGGCCGATGACGCGGGAGAAGCGGTTCCAGCCCAGGGCCAGACGGGTCTTGCCGGTGAGGACCGCGCTCGTGCCCGAGGGGGTCACCGTGAAGCGGAAGAGCTGCCCGCCGGGGGTGATGGCCAGGACGTCGGGACGCCCGTCGCCGGTGAGGTCGCCGGGCGAGACGAGCTGGGCGTAGGTGTTCCAGTCCTCGGAGCCGGCGACGAGGACGGGCGGCAGGGTGCCCTTGCCGGTCCCGCGGTGCAGGTGCAGCTCGCCGGTGGCGGCGACCCGGGCGAGGACGTCCTGCCGGCCGTCGCCGTCGGCGTCGAGCCGCAGCAGGCCGTTGTAGGCGGACCAGCCGGAGCCGAAGGTGCTCGGGTTGACGAGCGTGCCGGCCGAGCTGCCGCGGTAGATCGTGATGGCGCCGCCGTTGCGTGACGGGGTGTAGCCCAGGACGTCGGGCCGCCCGTCGCCGGTGAAGTCGCCGGAGCCGGAGATGCTCTGCGCGCTCATCGGCTGGGGCTTCTTCGCGCTGCCGAAGGTGAGGGTGCCGTAGTACGTCGTGAGGATCGAGCGGTGCTCGCGCCCGAGACGCCGGGCGCAGTCCTGGCTGCCCCACTGCGACATCCGCACGCCGTTCGCGGCCTTGCCGCACGTGTCGCGGCTCGAGACGTCGTAGCAGTTCATGTTCGCGCAGAACTGCGAGAGGAAGATCTCGCCGCCGCGGTGCATGTACTGGGACCACGTCGCGTCGACCGCGGCGTCGGTGCGGGGGTGCGCCGAGCCGGGGACGTAGAGCTGGTCGGCGACGGTGTCCTTGACGTCGTAGCACGTGCCCTGGTGGACGTAGGTCGTGCTCTTGCGGTGCAGCACCTGGTGCCACGCGAAGGTCTTGGCCGCCATGGCGCCCGCCTCGAGCGAGCGCGAGTCCCACGAGGGGATCCACTCGCGCGGCAGGACGTCCTTGACGTAGCGCTTGAAGTCGACGACGTCGACGCGGCCGAGCTTCGTGCGGTAGACCCGGATCGTCTTGGGCGGCACCGTCTGCGAGGTGTACCCGGTGCAGCTCGGCAGCACGGAGCGGGTCGTCGTCTGGGGCTGCCGGCTCACCGGCGTGCGGGCGCTCGCGCCGGACGCGGGCGTGAGGGTCAGCGCGACGAGCGCGGCGAGCACGAGGGCGAGTGCGGGACGCAGGGGGCGTCGGCGCATGGCGCGCATGGGGGTCTCCTCGGCGGGGGGACAGGAGCGGGCGAAGGGGGGCGCCCGGGACGAGGATGGCGTACCGCGGCCGGGCAGGTCTGCCCCGGGCAGGTCACGATTCGGTGGCGTCCGGCGAGCCGCCGCGGGCGAAGTACCGTGGGGCGCATGAGCACCGGTCACGTCGTCGCCCGTATCGGCAAGCCGCACGCGCTGCGCGGCGAGGTGACCGTGCAGCTGCACACCGACGAGCCCGAGGTGCGTCTCGTGCCCGGCGCGGTCCTCACGACGCGGGCGCAGCCGGGCTCCGGCGTGCCCCGTCAGCTGACGATCGCGACGACCCGTGTGCACCGCGGGATCTGGCTCATCGGCTTCGAGGGCATCCCCGACCGCACCGGCGCGGAGTCCCTGCGCGGCACCCGCCTCGTCCTCGACGACGACGCCGTCCTCGCGCCCGCCGACGACGAGGACGACGAGGGCTGGTACGAGGAAGAGCTCGTCGGGCTCGAGGTCCGCGACACCGCGGGCGTCGTCCTCGGCACGGTCGCCGCGCTCGAGCTCGGCACCGCGCAGGACCGTCTCGTCGTCGACCTCGCCGACGGCGGGCGCACGCTCGTCCCCTTCGTCGAGGAGATCGTGCCGACCGTCGACCCCGAGGCCGGCCACGTCGTGCTCGACGCGCCTCCCGGGCTGCTCGAGCTGGGCCGGGAGGGCTGATGAGGCTCGACGTCGTCTCGATCTTCCCCGACTACCTCGCGCCGCTCGACCTCTCGCTCATCGGCAAGGCGCGCCGCGACGGTCTCGTCGACCTGCGGGTGCACGACCTGCGCGACTTCACCCACGACCGCCACCGCACCGTCGACGACACCCCGTACGGCGGGGGAGCCGGCATGGTGATGAAGCCCCAGCCGTGGAGCGAGGCGCTCGACCACGTCCTCGGCACGGCCGACGACGCGAGCGGCCCGGCCCCGGTCCTCGTCCTCCCCGGCCCGGGCGGCCAGCCCTTCGACCAGGCGACGGCACGCGAGCTCGCGCAGGCCCCGTGGCTCGCCTTCGCGTGCGGGCGCTACGAGGGCATCGACGAGCGCGTCTACGAGTGGGCGGCGCAGCGCATGGAGGTGCGCGTCCTCTCCCTCGGCGACTACGTCCTCAACGGCGGCGAGGTCGCCGTCCTCGCGATGACCGAGGCCGTCGTGCGCCTGCTGCCGGGCGTCGTCGGCAACGCCGAGTCGCTCGTCGAGGAGAGCCACGAAGGGGGTCTGCTCGAGTACCCGATCTACACCAAGCCCTCGGTGTGGCAGGACGGCGACGGGGTGACCCGAGCCGTGCCCGACGTCCTGCTGTCGGGCGACCACGCCCGGATCGCGGCGTGGCGCCACGAGCAGCGCCTCGAGCGCACCGCCGCACGGCGGCCCGACCTGCTCGCCGCGGCGGCGACGGCCGGCGCGCTCGGCGATCTCGACGCCTCCGTCGCGACGCCGGCCGACGCCCCGGAGATCGCTGTCGTCCAGCGGGCGTGCTGGGCGCAGATGGTCGCCGTGCCCCAGCACTGGTGGGGTGCGCCGGCCGAGAGCGCGCAGGACGTGCGCGACGGGCTCGCGCACTGGGACACCCACGTCTTCCGCAGCGAGGGGCGCCTCGTCGCGTCCGTGCGCGTGCGCCGCGACCCCGCGGACCCGGCGGTGTGGCAGATCGGACGGCTCATGGTCGTCCCCGACCTCCAGGGGCGCGGGATCGGGCGCCAGCTGCTCGCCCACGCCGAGTCGCTCGCGCCGGCCGACGTCACGACCTACTGGCTCAACACCGCGACCGAGGTGCCCCACCTCATGCGGATGTACAAGAAGGCCGGGTACCGACCCGCCGGCCCCGGCGAGGGGCCGGGGACGACCGATCTCACGAAGAGGCGGGCGACCACCCCTTCGCGCTGACCGCCCTCGCCCTCCCCCCCCCCTCGCCGAGGTATGGCAGACGGTCCTCGGACGGGCCGTCGGGGGCGCAGATCTCCATACCTCGGCGAAGGGGAGGGGCCGGGCGAGGGGCGGCCACCCCTTCGCCCTGACCGCGCCGATTTCAGCTCTGCGCGGGTGCTCTGGCACCATGGACCACTGCGCCCGAGTGCTCTGCCCCTGCCACAGGGGGAGTGCGACCAGCAGGTCGGCACGCGGCGGACGGGCGCCGCACCATCTCCAGACACATCATGTGCGGGCGGCCTGTGGCGCTCGCGGGAAGCAGAGCATCATGCAGCGTTTCGACGCGATCGACCAGGCCTCCATCAAGGCCGACATCCCCGACTTCCGCGCCGGCGACACCGTCAAGGTGCACGTCAAGGTCATCGAGGGCAACCGCTCCCGTATCCAGGTCTTCCAGGGCGTCGTCATCCGTCGCCACGGCGGCGGCGTCGGCGAGACCTTCACCGCCCGCAAGATCTCCTTCGGCGTCGGCGTGGAGCGCACCTTCCCGCTGCACTCCCCGAACATCGACAAGATCGAGGTCGCGACCCGCGGCGACGTGCGTCGCGCGAAGCTGTACTACCTGCGCGGTCTGCGCGGCAAGGCGGCCCGTATCCGCGAGCGTCGCGACACCCCGGCCAGCTGATCGCCGGGCCGCTGCCAGGTGCAGCGCCTACGCTGAGGCCTCGATGAGCCACGAGACCGACGAGACGACCCCCACCGCCCAGCGGGAGGGGGTCGTCCCGCGTCGTGGGCGCCGCCTGCTGCTCCAGCTCGGGCTGGCCGTCCTGCTCGTCTTCCTCGTCCGCGGGCTCGTCGCGCAGTCCTACTTCGTGCCGACCGCCTCGATGGAGCCGACGATCCAGGTCGGCGACCGCGTCGTCGTGAGCAAGATTCACGGAGAGCTCGAGCCGGGCGACCTCGTCGTCCTCGACGGCACCGGCACGCTCGCACCGGCGGACCGCTCGGCCTTCGTCTCCGACGGGCTGATCGGGCGCACCCTGGCCTCCGTCGCGTCGACCTTCGGGATCGACCTCGGCGAGCAGGACTACCTCAAGCGGGTGGGCGCGGTCGGCGGGCAGCGCCTGTCGTGCACGCCCGAGGGCGGGCTCGTCCGCGACGGCGAGCCGGTCGCCGATCCCTACCTGCCGGCGGGCGAGCGGTCGTGCACCGACCCCTTCGACGTCGAGGTCCCGCAGGGCCGGATCTTCGTCCTCGGCGACAACCGCGCCCGCTCGGCGGACTCGCGGTCGCTGCTCGGCAAGCCCGGCGGCGGGATGATCCGCACCGACGACGTCGTCGGCACCGTCGTGTGGCGGTACTGGCCGCTGTCGGCGCTCGGGTCCCCGTGACCTGGGCCGATGCCCGACCCCGACGACGGTGCGCCGGACGGCTCGCGATGTGCGAGCCCGCCGCGCCGTCGGTGATACTGGCCGTGCCAGGCGTCCTGCCGCCGGCCGGACGAGCAAGGAGACCACGTGGGTACTGACGCCGACTCGGCACGCGCCGAGGCGAAGGACGAGACGCCGGAGGGCGAGCGACGACCCGGTGTCGGGGCCCGCATCGGCGGCGCCGTGCGCGAGCTGGTCATCGTCCTCGCGATGGCCCTCACCCTCTCCTTCGTCGTCAAGACCTTCTTGCTCCAGGCCTTCTACATCCCCAGCGAGTCGATGGAGGACACCCTCCTCGTCGGGGACCGGGTCGTCGTCTCGAAGCTCACGCCGGGCCCCTTCGACCTCCAGCGCGGTGACGTCGTCGTCTTCGGCGACCCGGGCGACTGGCTCAACGAGACGCCTCCCGTCAACCACGGGGCCGCGCTCAACGCGGTGCGCGACACGATGACCTTCGTCGGGCTGCTCCCCGACACCTCCGAGGGACACCTCATCAAGCGCGTCATCGGGCTGCCCGGCGACCGCGTGCAGTGCTGCGGCAGCGACGGCAAGCTCATGGTCAACGGGGCGACGATCGACGAGGCCAGCTATCTCAAGCCCGGGTCGAGCCCGAGCAGCGTCGACTTCGACATCACCGTGCCCGAGGGCAAGGTGTGGGTCATGGGCGACAACCGCGACGACAGCTCGGACTCGCGCTTCCACGACCCGAGCGGCACCGGTCGCGACGGCTCCGTGCCGGTCGACCTCGTCGTCGGGCGTGCGCGCTTCACCGTGTGGCCCCTCGACCGCGCGTCGAGCCTGTCGAACCACTCCGAGGTCTTCGCCGACGTGCCGCGGACCCGCGCCGCGGCTGGCCCCGGCGGCCAGGTCGTCGCCGCGCGGTGATCGCGTGAGCGCTCCCGCCCGGCTGCCCGCCCGCCGCACGAAGGGGGGCCGCCCCACCTCGACCAAGCCCAGCCTGCGCGTCGAGCGCGACCTGCAGCGGCAGGGCTTCCGCGTGCTCGCGGGCATGGACGAGGTCGGCCGGGGCGCGCTCGCCGGGCCGGTGAGCGTCGGGGTGGTCGTCGTCGACGAGACCGTGCGCTCCGCACCCCAGGGGGTCCGCGACTCCAAGCTCATGACGGCGGCAGCCCGCGAGCAGATCGTGCCGCGGCTGCGGCGGTGGGCGGTCGCGAGCGCGGTGGGCCACGCGAGCGCCGCCGAGATCGACGAGATCGGCATCATGGCCGCGCTGCGTCTCGCCGGGTGCCGAGCCCTCGCCGCCCTCGACGTCGTGCCCGACCTCGTCATCCTCGACGGCAACCACGACTGGCTCACCGCCCCCGAGGAGGTCGGGCTCTTCGCCGAGCTGTCCGAGGGGCCCGCGACCCCGCCGGTGACGACGATGATCAAGGCCGATCTCGCGTGCTCGTCCGTCGCCGCGGCGAGCGTGCTCGCCAAGGTCGAGCGCGACACGCAGATGGTGGCGCTGGCCCAGGAGCACCCGCAGTACGGGTGGGCCGAGAACAAGGGCTACTCGGCGAGCGCGCACATGGACGCCCTCGCCGCCCACGGCCCGTGCGTGCTGCACCGCCGCTCCTGGAGCCTGCCGGGCGTCGGGCATGATGACCAGGTGCCCGCACCCGACCCTGAGCAGGTGAGCTCGTGAGCGCCGAGGACCTCGAGAAGTACGAGACCGAGATGGAGCTCGCGCTCTACCGCGAGTACCGCGACGTCGTGCACCTCTTCAGCCACGTCGTCGAGACCGACCGCCGCTTCTACCTCGCGAACTCCGTGCAGGTCGACGTCCGCGGCGAGGGCGGCGAGGTGTACTTCGAGGTGACGATGGAGGACGCGTGGGTGTGGGACATCTACCGCCCCGCCCGCTTCGCCAAGCACGTCCGTGTCGTCACCTTCAAGGACGTCAACGTCGAGGAGCTCGCCAAGAGCGACCTCGAGGTGCCGAAGACCGGCTTCTGAGAGGTCCGGTCGGTGAGGACCGGCCGGGAAACCTCGGCGTGACCGGGACGGCTCTGCCTGACCTGGTCATGACCCGGTCTCCCAAGGGTTCCCCGGTCACGGGAGGGTGTTCCGGACCGCACCGCGACCACGCCGCCCGAAGGGGGTGTCCCCGACCTAGCCGTACAAAGGGGGAGCCCGGAGTGTCGTCCACAGGCCGGCCGTCGCTGCGGTCGTCGTCCACAGGGCGGCGCCCACCCCTTCGTGACGGGGGAGCGCCGCCGTTGACTGGCGGCGGAGGTGGTCGAGATGACCGAGATCCCGACGGATCGACGGCAGGTGGGGGCCGAGGGCGAGCGGGTGGCCGAGCGCTACCTGGTGGCGCGGGGCATGGAGGTGGTCGACCGCAACTGGCGGTGCCCCACCGGTGAGGTCGACCTCGTGCTGCGCGACGGCGACGAGCTCGTCGTGTGCGAGGTCAAGACGCGGCGCAGCACGCGCTTCGGGCAGCCGGTCGAGGCGATCACCCGCGCGAAGCTCGCCCGCCTGCGCCGGCTCGCCGGGTGCTGGCTCGAGGCCCACGAGGTGCCCACGCGGCGGGTGCGGCTCGACGTCGTCGCGCTGCTGCGCCACCCGGACGGCACGTACTCCGTCACCCACGTGCGAGGGGCCGGCGCATGAGCATCGCCGTGACCCGGGCCGTCGCCCTGCGGGGCATCGCCGGCCATGTCGTCGACGTCGAGTGCCACATCGGCCACGGCCTGCCGTGTTTCGAGCTCGGCGGTCTGCCGGACACGGCGCTGCGCCAGGCCCCGCAGCGGGTCCGGGCGGCCGCGCTGTCGGCGGGCTGCTCGCTCAACGCGCGCCAGCTCACCGTCAACCTCTCGCCGGCCGCGATCCCCAAGCACGGCACCGGATTCGACCTCGCCATCGCGGTGGCCGCACTGGCGGCGGCCGAGGCGATGCCCGTCGACGCGGTCCGGTCGGTCGTGCACGTCGCCGAGCTCGGTCTCGACGGTCGGCTGCGCCACGTCACAGGCGTCCTGCCGGCGGTCCTCGCGGCGCGCGAGGCCGGCTGCCGCCACGTCGTCGTGGCGCCCGAGGACGTCGTCGAGGCACGGCTCGTCGACGGGGTGCGCATCTCGACGGCGCAGCGCCTGGGCGATCTCGTCGGTGCGTACCGGGTGCTGCGCGGTGGGTCCCGGCTCCCCGAGGCGGACGAGCCGGTCTCCCCGGCGGCGAGGAAGCCGGGTCGCGCGCTGGACCTCGCCGACGTCAGCGGGCAGCACGAGGCCCGCGCCGCGCTGACCCTCGCAGCTGCCGGCGGGCACCACCTCATGCTCACGGGGCCGCCCGGCTCGGGCAAGACGATGCTCGCCGAGCGCCTCGTGACGATCCTCCCGCCGCTCACGTCGGCCCAGGCCCTCGAGACCCTGGCGGTGCGCTCCCTCGTCGGGGCGGTGCTGCCGGGCCGTCTCGACCTGACGCCCCCCTTCGTCGCCCCGCACCACTCGGCCTCCACCGCGGCCCTCGTTGGCGGCGGCTCGGGCGCGGTGCTGCCCGGCGCGGTCTCGCAGGCCCATCACGGCGTGCTCTTCCTCGACGAGGCGGCGGAGTTCGCCGGCTCGGTCCTCCAGGCCCTGCGTCAGCCGCTGGAGTCGGGCCAGGTCGTCGTCGCCCGGGCGCGCGAGCGGGTCACCTACCCGGCGCGCGTCCAGCTCGTCCTCGCGGCCAACCCCTGCCCGTGCGGCGAGGGCTACGGCAAGGCGCTCGCCTGCCGGTGCCGCCCGACGGAGCGTCGGGCGTACGCCGCCCGGCTCAGCGGTCCGCTCATGGACCGCGTCGACATCCAGGTGCAGGTGCCGAAGGTGAGCCTGGCCGACCTCAGCGAGGTGCCGCCCGACACGAGCGCCGAGATCGCCGCGCGGGTGCAGGTCGCCCGTGACGCGCAGCGGGCTCGCTGGCAGCAGCACGGATGGACGCTCAACTCGCAGGTGCCCGGCCCGGTCCTGCGACGGGCACCGTGGCGGCTGCCGCGCGGGGTCACCGCGACCCTCGACCGCGCGCTCGAGCTCGGGCAGATCACCGGCCGCGGCTACGACCGGGTGCTGCGCCTGGCGTGGACGAGCGCCGACCTCTTCGGGCGTGAGGTGCCGACCTCGTCCGACGTCGGCCTGGCGCTCATGTACCGCACCCAGGGCGCGGTGGCGGCATGAGCGCCCCGCTGCGTGCACCTGGCCCGGGCGAGCAGCGGGTCGCCCACGACATGGTGGGCACCGACGAGCGGCGGGCCCGGCTCGCCTGGGCCGCCGTGCTCGAGATCGGGCAGGAGCGGGCGTCGCACGACCCGCCCGCGCTCTGCCGCTCGATCCGGGAGCACGGCCACGTCGGGGCGTGGCACCGACTGGTCGCCGGCGAGCTGCGCGGTGCGGACGGCGCCAGGGCGCGGGTGCTCCAGACCGACGTCGACGCCGAGCTCTCGCGGGTCGAGCGCGTGGGCGCGCGGGTCGTCGTGCCCGGTGACGACGAGTGGCCCGACGGCCTCGCCGACGAGCGGGTCGAGCCCCACGTGCTGTACCTGCGCGGTACCGGCCACCTCCGTCACGTCGCCGACCGTGCGGTGGGGGTCGTCGGGTCGCGGGCGAGCACCGGCTACGGCGAGGCGGTCGCGCGCGACCTCGGCGCCGGGCTGTCGTCCCGCGGGTGGGGCGTCGTGTCCGGCGCAGCCTTCGGGATCGACGCCGCCGCGCACCTCGGCGCGCTGGCAGTGGGCGGGCCGGGGGTCGCCGTCCTCGCGTGCGGGCCGGACCAGGTCTACCCCCAGGCGCACCGCCGCCTCGTCGACGAGATCGCCCAGACGGGCGTCGTCGTCACGGAGCAGCCCGTCGGGCGGGTCGCCCGTCGGCACCGCTTCCTCACCCGCAACCGGCTCATCGCCGCGCTGTCGCGCTGCGTCGTCGTCGTCGAGGCCGGCCCGAGATCGGGCTCGCTCAACACCGCAGGCTGGGCCGAGGCGCTCGGACGCCCGGTCGGTGCCGTACCGGGACCGGTGACTTCGATGGCCTCCGCCGGCTGCCACGAGCGGATCTCGCGGGGCGAGGCCCACCTCGTCACCGACGCAGAAGACGTGCTGCGGCTCGCGGCGCCGATCGGGGATCCTGACCTGCTGGCTCGTGAAGACGTCGGCGCGCTCGGACCGGCCCGGGACGCCGACGTGCTCACCCAGCACCAGCGCCAGGTCTACGACGTGCTCGCACCACGGCGCGAGTCCAGCGTCGGGCACATCGCGACCGAGCTCGCGCTGCCCGTCACCGAGGTGCTCACCCAGCTCGCCTCGCTGCAGCTCGAGGGCTTCGCCGCGCAGGGCGAGTCGGGGTGGGTGCGGCGGCACCCGGCGGGGTCGCCGCACCGGTAGGGCCGCCGTCCGGGGGCGTCCCCCTCCGCCCCCGGCCGGTCCGCGTCCTCATCGACCTCTCATCCCGCTCCGATGGGATGGGCGCTGGAGACGGAGGGGGCGCCATGGGCCGAACGGCACGGCAGGTCTACGGGCGAGCCCGGGCGTCGGCCGCGTCCGTGGCACGGCTGCGCCCCGGCCAGGGTGCGCCGCCCTCCAACGAGCACCGCGACCGGGTCGACTCCGCGCTCCTGCTCGTCGCCCGTCTCGAGCTCGATGAGCCCGCCGTGCCGGACGGGGGGACGCATCGCGACTTCCTTCGGGGCGAGCGCTTCGTCGCCTGCCCGCGCCTGCCCGCGGGAGCCACCCACATGCTGCCCACTCCCTGGCGGCTCTCGTGGGGGTCGGAGGGGGCAGGTCATGACCTCCACAGGTCACGAGCCGCGGTCGCGGCCGACGCGGTCATCCTCGCCAAGCACGACGACCCACGCGCGGGGCTGAAGCTGCGCTCGGCCTACGTCGACGACGCGCGGGTGGTCGGTGTCGTGCCGGACGTCCCGGGCCGGGCGAGCACCGCTCTGCGGGTCGCGACCTCGCACGCCGTCGTCGGCCGGTACGCGCCGTACCTCATCCCGCCGCTCCTGGCGATGGGTGATCTCACGGCCGGGTCCGGGCGCTACTTCGTCGAGGGCTGGGTGACTGGTCGGCCGCTCATGTCTCCCCGACGGCTGGGGGAGGCCGTAGGTCCGTTGTGCGACGCCCTCACGCGGGTGCACGCGGGGTACGGCACGAGTGCCCTGCCACTCAGCCGGGCGCCGGGAGCGGTGACGGCGGGCCAGTGGGCCGTCGTGAGGGATCTCGGCCTCGTCCCGGACGCCGTCGCGGCCCGGGTGGCCGATCTCGTCGAGCGGGACGTGCGCGTGCGCTGCTCGTGGACCCATGGCGACACGGTGTCCTCCAACGTCCTGAGCTCCGGTGGCGAGCACGTGCTCGTCGACTGGGAGAACGCCGGCTTCGCGCCGGTGATGACCGACGCGGCCAAGCTGCACCTCTTCGCCCACGACGGGCCGCGGGCGCTCGCCGACCTCCTCGAGGTCTTCGGTCGGCACCGGCACGGTGCGACGTGCACCGCGGGCGAGGAGCTCGCCCTCAGCCACGCGCGGCTGCTCGCTGCCTACCCGGCCCGACGCAGACGGCTCCACGGCCACCCACGCGCCGAGGCGTACGAGCTCCAGGTGCGGCGAGGAGCCCTGCGACTCGCCGAGGCGCTCGCCGCCTGAGCACGACGGCGGGTGCGAGGTGCGACCGTGGGGGAGTGAGCACACCGACGGCACCGGCCTGGGCGCAGCGTCATCTCGACGACTTCGTCGGGCATCTCGCCGCGGAGCGCGACCGTTCCGAGCACACGGTGCGCGCCTATCGCGGCGACGTCGGGGCCTGCCTGGCCTGGTGCGCCGAGCACGGCGGCACCGGCTCCCTGCGCGAGATCACGCTCGCGGACCTGCGCTCGTGGCTCGGCGAGATGTCCCAGCAGGGGGTCGCCCGCAGCACCCTGGCCCGCCGGGCGGCTGCGGTGCGGACCTTCTTCGGGTGGGCCCGGCGCACCGGACTCGTCGAGACCGACCCGGCCCTGCGACTGGCGAGCCCGCGCCGCGAGCGGACCCTGCCCGACCTGCTCACCGCGACGAGCGCCGGCGAGCTCCTCGACGTCGCCGAGGTCGCCGCCGACGACGACCCGGTGCACCGGCGCAACCGCGCCGTCCTCGAGCTGCTCTACGCCACGGGGATCCGGGTCGGCGAGCTCGTCGGGCTCGACGTCGACGACCTCGACGCCGACCGACAGGTCGTGCGCGTGCTCGGCAAGGGGCGCAAGGAGCGGGTCGTGCCCTACGGCGCGCCGGCCGCCCGCGCCCTCGAGGAGTGGCTGCGCGACGGCCGACCCCGCCTGGCGGTGCCCACCTCGGGGCCCGCGCTCTTCCTCGGCCGTCGGGGCCGCAGGGTCGACCCGCGTCAGGTGCGCACCGTCGTCCACGACCTGCTGCGGCACGTCCCCGACGCCCCCGACCTCGGCCCCCACGGGCTGCGCCACAGCGCGGCCACCCACCTCCTCGACGGCGGCGCCGACCTGAGGATGGTCCAGGAGCTGCTCGGCCACGCCTCGCTCGCGACGACCCAGATCTACACGCACGTCTCGGCCGAGCGGCTGCGGCGCTCCTACGACCAGGCCCACCCCCGGGCCTGAGGGTCACGGCGCCGAGAGCGAGGCGACCGGCCTCAGCCCCTCGGCACCGGCAGGAGGATCACCCGCACCCCGCCGAAGAAGGGGCGCGGGTCGAGGTAGTCACGCCCTCGCAGGGCGCCGACGTGCAGGCAGGTCGACGGGGCGCAGTGACCGGGCTCGGGGCTCAGCGTGCCCAGTCGCTGACCGCGGCCGACGCGATCGCCCGTCTCCACCGCCGGGGCCACCGGCTCGTAGGTGCTGCGCACCCCGTCGGCGTGGGTCACGGTGACCGTGCCGCGCCCCGCCACCCGGCCGCGGTGGGTGACCACGCCGTCGGCCGTCGCCCGGACGGGCTCCCCGGTGGACCCGGCGAGGTCGATGCCGCGGTGACCCGGCCCCCACCGAGACGTCGGGGCCTCGAAGGGGGCGACGACCTCGGGCCGCGGGCGCAGCGGCCAGGCCCAGCGGGCCCCCTTCGCGCTCGTCTCGACCTCGCTGCCCGGCGTGCTCTCGACCGCACGCGGCGGGGTGGCCGTCGGGGGAGAGGTGACGGCGGCGGCACCCGCGAGGGCGACGACGGCGAGAGCGGCAGCGGGCACGGCGGCGGAGACCATGGGGCCACCGTCCCGCCCGCAGGACGGAGACGGAACGCAGCAGGTGCGGGTGTGGACGACAGCCCCACGCCCCGTGCCCCTGTGGATCAGGCGCGCAGCCGGGCGGTGCCCTCGCGGATCCTGTCTTCGCTCTTGCAGAAGGCGAAGCGCACGAGGCTCTCGACGCCGGCGGGGCTCTCGCAGAAGGCGCTCACCGGCACGGCGGCGACGCCGAGCCGCTGCGGGATCTCCAGGCACCAGGCCATCGCGTCGCTCACCCCGATCGGCGCCGCGTCGGCGACGACGAAGTAGCCCCCCTGCGGCACGAGCGGCTCCAGGCCGGCGGCGCGCAGGCCGTCGACGAGCAGGTCCCGGCGGCGGCCGAGCTCGCGCGTCAGAGGGTCGACGAGCTCGCCGATGCGCCCGAGGCCCTCCGCGACGGCCGGCTGGTAGGCCGCACCGCCGGAGAAGGTCAGCCACTGGCTCGTGCTGGCGACGACCTCGACGAGCTCGGGGGCGCCGCTCGCCCAGCCGACCTTCCACCCCGTGACCGAGAAGGTCTTGCCGGCCGAGGAGATCGTGATCGTGCGCTCCCACATGCCCGGCAGGCTCGCCATCGGCACGTGCTGCACCCCGTCGAAGGTCATGTGCTCGTACACCTCGTCGGTGACGACGACCGCGTCGTGCCGGCGCGCCTGCTCCGCGACGAGCTCGAGCTCGGCCGGCGTGAAGACCTTGCCCGTCGGGTTGTGCGGGCTGTTGAGCAGGATGACCGCCGTCCGCGGGCCGCAGGCGGCGGCGAGCGCGTCGGCGTCCACCGCGAGGTCCGGGGCGCGAAGGGGGACCCGCCGCAGCGTGCCCCCGGCGAGGTCGACGAGGGCTGCGTACGCGTCGTACGCGGGCTCGAAGGTGACGACCTCGTCACCGGGCTCGACGAGCCCGAGGACGCTCGCGGCGAGCGCCCCCGTCGCACCGGTCGTCACGGCGACGCCCGTCGCCGGGTCGACCGGCAGGTCGTAGTGCTCGCGCTGGTGGCGGGCGACCGCCTCGCGCAGCTCGGGCACGCCGCGCGAGGGCGGGTACTGGTTGTGCCCTGCGGCCAGCGCCGCGCGCGCCGCCTCGACGACGGCCTGTGGCGCCGGGTCGTCGGGGAAGCCCTGCCCGAGGTTGACCGCGCCGTGCTCGAGCGCCAGGCCGGACATCGTCGCGAAGACGGACTCGCCGTGCGGGCGCAGCCGCCGCACGAGCCGCCCGCTCATGACCGGACCTCGCAGTCGGCCCCAGATCCCAGACCGGCCAGGCCCGAGTCGAGGGCCGTCGCGGCGAGCGTGAGCAGGAGACGGTCGCGCGGGGCGTCGAGCGAGAGGCCGGTGAGCTCCTCGACCCGCTTGACGCGGTAGATGACGGTGTTGCGGTGGCACACGAGGTCCTCCGCCGCGTACGTCGCGGAGCCGCCGTGGCGCAGCACGGCGACGAGGGTCTCGAGGAGCACCTCGCGGGTCACGCCGCCCACCGACAGCAGCGGGCCCAGCGTGGCCTCGACGAGCTGGGTCGTCAGCGACGGGCTGGCCGCGAGGAGCGCCTCGGGGAGGCGCTCGGAGATGTCGACGACGGCGTCGCTGCCGCGGGGGAGCGACACCGCGGCGGCGAGGGCGCTGTCCTGGGCGGCGAGGACCCCGGAGAGCCCGTCGCGGCAGGTCGCCGAGCCGACGCGCCCCCGGACGGTGCGCTCGAGCACCTTGCGCACGCGGGCCCCGTCGTCGGGGCTCGGCACGAGACCGAGGACGTGGGCGCCCTGGCGGCGCCAGTGCGAGAGGTACCCGGCGTCCTGCAGGCGCTCGCGCACGAGGTCGGGCGTCGAGGGCCCGTCCGCGGGCGGGAGCCAGACGAGGACGAGAAGGGCGGAGTCGTGGTCGAGGCCGAGCACCGAGCGCGCCCGGGCGGCGAAGTCGGCCTCGGCGCCACGACCTTGGCTCAGCCCCTCGAGGACCTCGGCGACCCGGGCCGGGTCACGCTGATCGCGGGCCAGCTCCTCGCGTCGGTAGCTGTCGCGCAGCACCGTCCCCTGCACGTCGAGGGTCGACCACAGCAGCCGTCCGGCCCGCATGAGCGCCCGGTCGGGCACGTCGAGGCGGTGGCCGGCCTCGAGCAGGGCCTCCCACATGAGGCGGCTGCCGATCATGTACGTCGTGAGGACGATCTCCATCGGCACGCCCTGCTGGGCCCGGCGCCGACCGGTCTCGCGCCACAGGTCGATGGCCCGGCGCTGGGCCGGGCGCTGGTCGGCGAGGCGCTCGATCCCGGCGCGCACGTGGTCGCGGATGCTCGCCCGCAGCTCGGCGGCGCGGCCGGGCTCGTCGAGCCCGTAGCCGAGGTCACCGCCGTCGAGCAGCTGAGCCGCGACGGCCTCGGCGATGTGATCGGCCCGTGATCGCAGCGCGTCGAAGGCGGGGGCGAGGACCTCGCGCTCGGCGCTCGTCAACAGCACCGTGCCGTCGCCCTGCTCCGCGGCCTGGTCCGGCCCGGGTCGGTGGCTGGTCTGCGTCATGACCCCAGCATGTCAGTCTCCTGCCGCCGACCGTCGACGACAACGGGCGCAGGGCACTGGGTGTCTTGTGCGGTGCGCCCATAGCGCCGGAGCGCTGCGCACGTCAGGGTCGCTGCAACCTCACAGCGACGTGAGGTCGTCGTCGAGGAGGACTCGTGCCCACCCCTGTCAAGACTGAGCCCGTGCTCGAGATGGACGCCATCACCGTCCGCTTCGGGGGCGTGGTCGCCCTCTCGGACGTCAGCCTCGACGTCCGCCCCCGCGAGGTCCTCGGGGTCATCGGGCCCAACGGCGCGGGCAAGACCACCCTCTTCAACGTCGCCTGCGGCTTCGTCACCCCGACGCAGGGCCGGCTGACCTTCGAGGGCGCCGACGTCACCGGGTGGGGACCGAGCTCGCTCGTCGAGCGCGGCGTCGCCCGCTCGCTGCAGGGCCTGGGTCTCTTCGACCGTCTCAGCGTCCTCGACAACGTCCTCGTCGGCGCCGACGTCCACTCGCGCGCCGGCTTCTTCTCCTCGCTGCTGGCCCTGCCGCGCGGGGCCCGTGACGAGCAGGCGCTCGTCGAGCGCTCGATGGACGTCCTCGAGCGGCTGGGCATCCGCGATCGCGCGGCCTCGGTCGTCGGGGGGCTGCCCTACCCCCTTCGCAAGCGGGTCGCCCTGGCTCGCGCCCTCGTCGCCGAGCCCCGTCTGCTCCTCCTCGACGAGCCGGCCTCCGGTCTGTCCGAGGGGGAGATGAGCGAGCTCGGAGACATCATCCGCGACCTCGCCGGCGACGTCTGCGTCATGCTCGTCGAGCACCACATGGACCTCGTCATGCGCGTGTGCGACCGGCTCACGGTCCTCGACTTCGGGCGCACCATCGCGACCGGCACGCCCGAGGAGGTCCGCGACGACCCGGACGTCCTCGAGGCCTACCTCGGCGGCGCCGTCGACGACGGGCCCGCGCAGACGACGGGGGGCCACGGTGCTTGAGCTCGTCGGAGTCACCAGCCGCTACGGCCCGGTGACCGCGCTCCACGACGTCGACCTCGTCGCCGAGGCCGGGCGGATCACCGCCGTCCTCGGGGCCAACGGCGCCGGCAAGACGACCCTGCTGCGGACGATCTCGGGTCTGCACCGCGCGGACAAGGGGACCATCCGATTCGACGGCCGCGACATCACCCGCCTGTCGACCGACGCGATGACCCGCGCCGGGATGGCGCACGTGCCCGAGGGGCGCGGCGTCATCACCGAGCTCACCGTCCGCGAGAACCTGCGCCTGGGTCAGCTCGGCCGGTCACGCTCGGGGACCGCGATGAGCATCGACGACGTCGTCGACCTCTTCCCCGTCCTCGGCGACCGCTCCGCGGCCCTCGCGCACACCCTCTCCGGCGGCGAGCGCCAGATGCTCGTCATCGGGCGCGCCCTGCTCGCCACCCCCCGGATGCTCCTGCTCGACGAGCCGAGCCTGGGTCTCGCGCCGCGCATCGTCACCCAGATCTTCGGGATCGTCCGTCAGCTCGTCGAGTCGCAGGGCCTCACCGTCCTGCTCGTCGAGCAGAACGCCCGCAGCGCGCTGTCCATCGCCGACGTCGGCGTCGTCCTCAACCTCGGGCGGGTGGTGGCCCAGGACAGCGCGGCCGTGCTGTCCGCCGACGAGGGCCTGCGCCATGCCTACCTCGGCTACTGAGAAGGAGATGCCGTGCAGCTGATCAACACCGTCCTCGGGGGCCTGTCCGTCGGGGTCGTCTACGCGGCCTTCGCCCTGGCCCTCGTGCTCATCTGGCAGTCGACGCGCATCGTCAACTTCGCCCAGGCGCCGATGGCCATGGTGACGACCTTCGTCGCCCTGACGCTCATCGACGCGGGCGCGAGCTACTGGGTGGGCTTCGCCGTGGCGCTCGCCGCCGGCTTCGTCCTCGGCGCGCTCGTCGAGCGGCTCGTCATCCGCTACGTCGACCACGACAACCACATCAACCCGGTGATCCTCACCCTCGGGCTCTTCATCGTGCTGCACGCGCTCGCGGCGGTGATCTTCGGCAGCAGCTTCACCTCCTTCCCCGCCCCCTTCGGGCTCTCCGGGGTGCAGGTCGGCGGCACGACGCTCGCCCTCACGCCCTTCAGCATCTTCAGCGTCCTGTGCGTCCTCGCGGTCATGGCGCTGCTGCGGCTGCTCTTCCTCAAGACCGACCTCGGTCTGACGATGCGCGCCGCGGCCTTCAACCAGGAGGTCGCCCGCATCCTCGGCGTCCGGGTGACGCGCACGCTCACCCTCGGCTGGGCCCTCGCCTCGCTCGTCGGCTCGCTGTCCGGTCTGCTCATCGCCGGCGGCGGTCTCGTCCACCCGTCCTACATGGACGGCGTCGTCGTCTACGGCTTCGTCGCCGCCGTCCTCGGCGGGCTCGACAGCGCCGGGGGAGCGGTCGTCGGAGGCCTGCTCATGGGGGTGACGCTCTCGCTCGTCAGCGGCTACCTCGGCTCCGGCCTCGTGCCCCTCGCGGCGCTCGTCGTCCTCGTCGTCGTGCTGCTCGTCAAGCCCGGCGGTCTCTTCTCCACCTCGGTCGAGCGGGCCGTCTGATGCGCCGCCTGCTCGCCTCGCCGCTCCTGCGCCGGGCCCTCGCCTCGCTCGCCGTCCTCGTCGTCGCCGTCTTCGTCATCGACCTCCTCTCGGGCTACCGGCAGGGCCAGGTCGCCTCGGTCGCCTACTTCGCGGTCGCAGCCGGTGGCCTCACGCTGCTCATCGGCGTCAACGGCCAGCTCTCGCTCGGGCACGGCGCCTTCATGGCGATCGGGGCCTACACGACGGCCCTGCTCCTCCAGGAGGGCCGAGAGCTGCCGGTCCTCGTGCTGCTCGTCGCCGCCGTGCTCGTGACGATGCTCGTCGGCCTCGTCGTCGGCATCGCCGCCGCCCGGCTCCACGGCCCCTACGTCGCCGGTGCCACCCTCGCCCTGGCGATCGCGGTGCCCTCGCTGGCCATCCACTTCCGCGAGGCGCTCGGCGGCGAGCCGGGCCTGCGGGTGTCGACGCCGGACGTGCCGCAGGTCGCCGACGACGCGATCTTCTTCCTCACCGGCACCGACGTCGAGCCGACGCAGTGGCTCGCGACGATCTCGGTCACCTGCCTCGTCCTCACCTTCTTCCTCCTGCGCAACCTCAGCCAGTCGCGGGTGGGACGGCGGTGGCGGGCGGTGCGCGACGACCCGGTCGCCGCCCAGCTCGCCGGCATCGACCTCGGGCGCAACCGCGTCCTGTGCTTCGTCGTCAGCACCGCGTGCGCCGGTCTCGCGGGCGGCCTCATGGCGCTCGTCACCCGGATCGCGGCGCCGAGCGGCTTCACCCTCACGCTCTCGCTGTCGTTGCTCATGGCCGTCGTCCTCGGCGGCCTCGGGACCCTTACCGGGGCCCTGCTCGGCGCGGTGCTGCTCACCCTCCTGCCGACCGTCGTCACCAACCTCGGCTCGAGCGCCGGGCTGTCGGACCTGCAGTCCGCCGAGCTCGCCCCGCTCGTCCTCGGGCTGACGACCATGGTCGTCGTCCTGCTCGCCCCGTCCGGTCTCGTGGGGTCGCTGCTGCGGCTGCGCGCCCGGAGCCGGGTCACCCGTCCGACCCCGTCCGTCACCTCTCACCCCACCCCTGGAGGCACATCATGAAGCGCATCTCCCTCAGGGCGGCGGTCGCCGCGAGCACCGCAGCCCTCGTCCTCGCCGGATGCGGCGCCGGAGGGCGCGACGGCGACTCCGGCGGCGGATCCGGAGAGGAGGCCGGCGACACGACCGGCATCACCGACACGACGATCAAGATCGGCACCCACCAGCCGCTCACCGGCGTCGCGGCCCCGGGCTACTCCGAGATCAACACCGGCTTCAAGTCCTACCTCGACTACGTCAACGAGGCGGGCGGCGTCCACGGCCGCACCATCGAGTACTCGGTCAAGGACGACGCGTACAACCCGACGAACACCTCGAAGGTCGTCGACGAGCTCGTCCTCAAGGACGAGGTCTTCGCGGTCGTCGGCGGGCTCGGCACCCCGACCCACAGCGCGGTCGTCGACTTCCTCAACCAGGAGAAGGTCCCCGACCTGCTCGTCTCCTCGGGCGCCCAGCTGTGGGGCAACGACCCCAAGGAGCGCCCGATGACGTTCGGCTGGCAGCCGGACTACGAGATCGAGGGCAAGATCATGGGGCAGTACATCAAGGAGAAGATGCCCGACGCGAAGGTCGGCCTCTTCCTCCAGGCCGACGAGCTCGGCGCGGACGGCGAGAAGGGTCTGCGGATGTACATCGACGACCAGATCGTCGAGCGCACCGAGTACGCCTCGGGCAACACCGACATCGGTCCGCAGATCTCGAAGCTCAAGGAGTCCGGCGCCGACCTCGTCATCGGCTTCAACACCCCGAGCTACACCGCGCTCAGCCAGCTCGCCGCGATGAAGCTCAACTACAAGCCGAAGTGGATGTACACGAACGTCGGCTCGGACGCGAAGCTCGTCGGCGACCTGCTCTCGACCTTCTCGAAGGGCAAGGTGACCGACGGCAGCAGCACCCTCGACGGGATGATGACGACCGAGTACATCCCGGGTCTGGACACCCCGGACAGCCCGTGGGTGAAGTTGTGGCAGAAGGTCTGGGACGAGCACGGCGCGAAGGGGGAGCTGACGAACTACCGGATCTACGGCATGTCGCAGGCCTACGCCTTCGTCTCGGCGCTGCAGGCCTCCGGCAAGGACCTCACCCGTGAGCGGGTCGTCGAGGTCATCGAGAAGGACGGCGCGACGTGGCCCGGCCCGGGCCTGGCGCCCTTCCGCTGGTCGGCGGACAGCCACCTCGGCATGTCGGGCATGGCGGTCTCGCAGGTCAAGGGCGAGGACTACGAGAACCTCACCGAGGTCCTCGTCACCGACATCGGCGACGCCGAGATCACCCCGGCCGACAAGGCCGTCGCCGAGGACGCACCGCCGGAGAGCGGCATCCCGGACGTGCCCGAGACGGAGTGACCGCGACGCGGTGACACCACGAGCACCTGCGCGAAGGGGGGCGGCCCGGCCGCCCCCCTTCGTCGTGCCCTGTGGTCGTCCGGGCGGGCCACCGGCGACGATTTCGGGCGGGGGCACCCCCCGGCGTACGATGAGGGGCACATCCGGTCTGTCCGGATGAATTCGCGCGTCTTCTCGCCCGTGACGAGATCCATCTCCGAACGGGGGCGCACCACGGCAGTCCCGAGCGATCGGGCGGGGTGCGTACGCAGGCGCCAGGACACAACTGACAACCACGAGCACAGGAGGACACGGCATGGCCGTCGTCACCATGCGCCAGCTCCTCGAGAGCGGCGTCCACTTCGGGCACCAGACCCGACGCTGGAACCCCAAGATGAAGCGCTTCATCATGACCGAGCGCAACGGCATCTACATCATCGACCTCCAGCAGTCGCTGACCTACATCAACGACGCCTACGAGTTCGTCAAGCAGACCGTCGCCCACGGCGGCACCATCCTCTTCGTCGGCACGAAGAAGCAGGCCCAGCAGCCCATCGCCGAGCAGGCGACGCGCGTCGGGATGCCCTACGTCAACCACCGCTGGCTCGGTGGCATGCTGACCAACTTCCAGACGATCTCCAAGCGCCTCACGCGCCTGAAGGAGCTCGAGGAGATCGACCTCGACACCGTCGCAGGCTCGGGCTACACGAAGAAGGAGCTCCTCCTCTTCCAGCGCGAGAAGGACAAGCTCGAGAAGACCCTCGGTGGCATCCGCTCGATGAGCAAGGTCCCCTCCGCGGTCTGGATCGTCGACACGAAGAAGGAGCACCTCGCTGTCGACGAGGCGCGCAAGCTCGGCCTGCCGGTCATCGCGATCCTCGACACGAACTGCGACCCGGACGAGGTCGACTACAAGATCCCGGGCAACGACGACGCGATCCGCTCCGTCACGCTGCTGACCCGCGTCGTCGCCGACGCCGTCGCCGAGGGCCTCATGGCCCGCTCCGGTGGCCGCTCCGGTGCGACCGAGGGCCAGGCCGACTCCGAGCCGATGGCCGAGTGGGAGCGCGAGCTGCTCGCCGGTGACGCCGAGGCTGCCGCCCCGGCCGCCGAGGCCCCCGCCGCCGAGGCCCCTGCCGCCGACGCCGCCCCGGTCGAGGCCCCCGCCGCCGACGCCGCCCCCGCCGCCGACGCCGCCCCGGCTGCCGACGCGTCGACCGAGGCCTGAGCCACCACCCCCATCACGACCGAAGGAGTGCACCACACTCATGGCGAACTACACCGCCGCTGACATCAAGGCGCTGCGCGAGTCCACCGGCGCGGGCATGCTCGACGTCAAGAAGGCGCTCGACGAGGCCGACGGCGACACCGGCAAGGCCACGGAGATCCTGCGCGTCAAGGGCCTCAAGGGCGTGACGAAGCGCGAGGGTCGTACGACCTCCAACGGCCTCGTCGCCGCTCAGGCGGGCTCCGGCGTCGGCACCCTCGTCGAGGTCCTGTGCGAGACCGACTTCGTCGCCAAGGGCGAGAAGTTCGGCGCCCTCGCCGACCAGGTCCTCCAGGCCGCCGTCGAGTCCAAGGCGTCCTCCGCCGACGAGCTGCTCGCGGCGACCGTCGACGGCAAGACCGTCAAGGACCTCCTCGACGAGTCCAACGCCACCATCGGCGAGAAGATCGAGGTCAAGCGGGTCGCCCGCGTCGAGGCCCCGACCGTCGCGGCCTACCTGCACAAGACGAGCCCCGACCTGCCCGCGCAGATCGGTGTCCTCGTCGGCGCGCAGGGTGGCGACGAGCAGGTCGCGCGCGACGTGGCCATGCACATCGCGGCCTTCAGCCCGAGCGTCCTCACCCGCGACGAGATCGACGCCTCGACCGTCGAGAACGAGCGTCGGATCGCCGAGGAGACGGCCAAGGAGGAGGGCAAGCCCGAGGCTGCCCTGCCCAAGATCATCGAGGGTCGGGTCAACGGCTACTTCAAGGAGAACGTCCTCCTCGAGCAGCCCTTCGCCAAGGACGCCAAGAAGACCGTCGGCAAGGTCCTCGACGAGGCAGGTGCGCAGGCCACGGCCTTCGCGCGCTTCCGCGTCGGCGCCTGAGCCAGGCACCGACGAAGGGGGCGTCCACCCATCGGGTGGGCGCCCCCTTCGTCATGCCCGGGACGGCCCGGCTCAGCCGGCCCGGCGCGGGTGGGTCCACGGCGAGAAGAGGCGCGTGACGAAGGGGAGGAAGACGTAGGTCATCCACGGGATCGCGACGGCGCAGGTGAGCAGCACGCGTCCCCAGCCGGGCCAGCCCGCCGTCGGACCGGCGAGCGCGTAGGTGAGCACCACGCTGGTGGGGAAGAAGGCGCAGAAGATGACGACCATCTGCTTCCACCGCGGTGGCGCGGCGACCGTGTCCGCGACCTCGATCTCGGTCGGCTCGTCGAACCAGCCCTCGATGCCCGTGCGGTGCTCGACCCGGGTGGCGCGCACGAGCCGTGCCCCGGCGCCGAGCCACTGGGTGCGCTCGCGTGAGCCCTCCCACCGGCGCAGGCTCTCCGCGGAGTCGAAGCGGTAGAGCATGTGCCACTCGTGCGAGCCGGCGGAGGGGCGCACCCAGCCCGAGCCGAGGAAGCCCGGGAAGCGCTGGGCCATCGTCGTGCCCGCGTCGGCCCAGGCCTGCATGAGGATCTCGTCCTGGGGGTCGACCTGACGGGTGATGGCGACGGTCACCGGGTGCGAAGGGGGAGTGCTCACGCCCAGATCATGCCGTCGCCACGGCGAGGTCACCGCATCGGGCGACCGGACGGGCGACGGCGATCAGGACGCGTGGCGCTGGCCGGCGATCGTGCAGCGCACGAGCCAGGCGACCTGGGCAGCGGTGCGCTGCGGGGTGTCGGTGGGGTGCATGACGTGCGAGAGGAGCGTGCGCACGACGACGTCGACGAGGGTCTCGACCTGCTCCGGGGCGAGGTGGTCGTCCTCGAGGCCGACCATGCCGACGACGACGTCGCGGGTGGTCGAGATGAGCAGCGCGGGCTCGGTCTGGAGGAGCGGCAGGACCGCGGTGTCGGCCCCGTGCGAGGAGCACACGAGGCGGCGCAGCAGCGGGCTCTCGTCGGCGAGCTCGAGGACGGCACGCACCCCGGCCTCGACGGCGGCGGGCAGGTCGCCCTGATGGCGGCCGAAGGAGTCACGAGCCCGGCTGAGGAAGGCGCGCATCTCGGCGACGAGCACGGCGCGACCCAGGTCGTCCTTCGTGCCGATCTCCGCGTGCACCGTCTGACGGCTCACCCCGACGTCCTTCGCCAGCCGGCTCATCGTCAGCCGTGGCCACCCGTGCGCCGCGGTCCGCTCGGCCGCGGCGACGACGATCCGGTCCCGCAGCGTCTCTGGCACATGGTGAGTGTACGAATGTTCCTGTGCCGCAGCGACTTCAGGGGTGCGATGGGGGCGTGCGCCCGCGCCTGGCGTCCCGAGGTCTGCGTCGTGTGCAAGGATCGCTGTCGGCCAGACCGCTGCGTCCCGTGAGGGCCGTGCACCACCCGAGGAGATCGTCCGTGACCGACACGACCCCCGCCCGTCCCTATCGCAGGGTCCTCCTCAAGCTCTCGGGCGAGGTCTTCGGCGGCGGCAAGGTCGGGCTCGCGCCCGACGTCGTCCGCGCGATCGCCGAGCAGATCGCGGCCGCGGTGCGCGAAGGGGTCCAGGTCGCCATCGTCATCGGCGGCGGCAACTTCTTCCGCGGGGCCCAGCTGCAGGAGCAGGGCATGGACCGCACGCGGGCCGACTACATGGGCATGCTCGGCACGGTGATGAACTGCCTCGCGCTGCAGGACTTCCTCGAGAAGGCCGGCATCGACACCCGGGTGCAGACGGCCATCACCATGGGCCAGGTCGCCGAGCCCTACATCCCTCGTCGGGCGATCCGTCACCTCGAGAAGGGCCGCGTCGTGATCTTCGGCGCCGGCGCCGGCATGCCCTTCTTCTCCACCGACACCGTGAGCGCCCAGCGCGCCCTCGAGATCGGCGCGGACGCGGTGCTCATGTCCAAGAGCGGCGTCGACGGCGTCTACGACTCCGACCCGCGCACCAACCCCGGGGCGACGAAGTACGACCACGTCACCTACGCCGACGCGCTGCGCGACGGGCTCAAGGTCGTCGACGCCGCGGCCTTCAGCCTCTGTGCCGAGAACGGCCTGCCGATGGTCGTCTTCGGCATGGAGGGCGAGGGCAACGTCACCCGCGGCCTGCTCGGCGAGCACATCGGGACGCTCGTCCATCCCTGATCTGGGAGACTGGCCCCGACGACGTGACGTCGCGGCGCCACCACGCACGAGGTGCCGCCCGGCGGCACCGCAGACCACCGGCGCACAGCCGCGAGCAGAAGGAGCCGCAGGATGATCGAGGACGCCCTCCTTGAGGCCGAGGAGAAGATGGACAAGGCCGTGGAGGTCGCGAAGGACAACTTCGCCGGCATCCGCACCGGCCGGGTCAACCCCGGTCTCTTCAGCAAGGTGACGGTCGACTACTACGGGGCCCCGACGCCCCTGCAGCAGCTCGCCTCCTTCGCCACCCCCGAGGCACGCACGCTGCTCATCACCCCCTTCGACAAGGGCTCGATGGGCGCCATCGAGGCGGCCCTGCGCGACAGCGACATCGGCGCCAACCCGAGCAACGACGGCCAGGTCATCCGGATCGTCATGCCCGAGCTCACCGCCGAGCGGCGCCGCGAGTACATCAAGCTCGCGCACACCCAGGGCGAGGACGCGAAGGTCTCCATCCGCCACGTGCGCCGTGCCGCCAAGGACACGATCGACAAGCTCGTCAAGGACGGCGAGGTCGGCGAGGACGACGGCAACCGGGGCGAGAAGGAGCTCGACGCGCTCACCAAGCGCTACACCGAGACCGTCGACTCGCTGCTGAAGTCCAAGGAAGCCGAGCTCTCCGAGGTCTGACCCCGCGGGAGAGAGGCGCTCATGGACCAGATCGGGCCGGTCGAGGCACCCGTCGTCGAGGACCCGCCGCAGCGGCGGGCCGAGAGACGTACCCAGCCGCCGAAGCCGACGAGCCGCGCGGGTCGTGACCTGCCGGCCGCCGTCGGCGTCGGCGTGCTCCTCGGGGCGGTCGTCGCCGCGGGCCTGTTCGTGCGGCGCGAGATCTTCGTCGGCATCGTCGCCCTGGCGATGATCATCGCCGTGTGGGAGCTGCGCCAGGCGCTCGCCGAGCGCTCGATCTACATGCCGCTCGTGCCCGTCGGCATCGGCGCGGTGAGCATGACGGTCGCGGCCTACCTGCGCGGTCCTGAGGCGCTCGTCCTCGCGACGACGCTCTCGCTCGTCGCGGTCGTCGTCTGGCGGGTCGCGGACGGGCTCGACGGGGCCCTGCGCGACGTCTCCGCCGGGGCCTTCACCCTGCTCTACCCGTGCTTCCTCGCGGGCTTCGCCGCACTCATGGTTGCCGAGCCCGAGGGGCAGTGGCGCATCCTCGCCTTCATCCTCATCACCGTCTTCTCCGACATCGGCGGCTACGCCGTCGGCGTCGTCTTCGGCAAGCACCCGATGGCGCCCGCGCTGTCGCCGAAGAAGTCGTGGGAGGGCTTCGCCGGCTCGGCGCTCACGTGCTCGCTCGTCGGCGCGATCACCATCCCGCTGACCTTCGAGACGGGGCAGTGGTGGCACGGCGCCCTGCTGGGTCTCGTCGTCGCACCCGTCGCGACGATCGGCGACCTCGTCGAGTCGAGCATCAAGCGCGACCTGCGGATCAAGGACATGTCCAACATCCTCCCCGGCCATGGCGGGCTCATGGACCGGCTCGACTCCCTCGCGCTCGTGGCCCCCGTGGTCTGGGCCGCCCTGCGACTGATCTCCCCGGTGACCTGATGACCGACCTGCCCGACCCCAGCACCCGCCGACCGGTCCCCGGTCAGCTGACGATGACGGCCCCGCGCCGCGGCAAGCCGCCGCGGCACTGGGCCGACCTCGACGTCGACGAGCGGGCCGACGCCGTGCGCGAGCTCGGCCTGCCGGCCTTCCGCGCGAAGCAGCTCTCGACGCACTACTACGTGCACCACACCGACGACGCCGCGGCGATGACCGACCTGCCCAAGGACGGCCGCGACGAGCTCGTCGCCGCCCTCATGCCCACCCTGCTCACCCCGGTGCGCTCGATCACCGCCGACCAGGGCGCGACGATCAAGTCGGTCTACCGGCTGCACGACGGCGCCCTCGTCGAGTCGGTCCTCATGCGCTACCCCCGCCGGGCGACGATCTGCATCTCCAGCCAGGCCGGCTGCGGCATGAACTGCCCCTTCTGCGCGACCGGCCAGGAGGGCCTGACCCGCAACATGTCGGCGGCCGAGATCGTCGACCAGGTCGTCGCGGCCAACCGTGTCCTGCGCGAGGCCGGCCCGGTCGCCGCCAGCGGCGGGGTCGAGCTCGGGGCCGAGGCCGGGGAGGCCGAGGCCCCCGCCGACGGCGGCCGCGGCTCGCAGCGGGTCACCAACGTCGTCTTCATGGGCATGGGCGAGGCGCTGGCCAACTACAAGGCGGCCATCGGCGCCATCCGCCGGATGACCGACCCCGCCCCGCACGGCCTGGGCATGAGCGCCCGCTCGCTGACGATGAGCAGCGTCGGGCTCGTGCCCGGCATCGACCGCCTGGCCGCCGAGGGCATCCCGGTGACCCTCGCCCTGTCGCTCCACGCCCCCGACGACGAGCTGCGCGACGAGCTCGTGCCGATCAACACGCGCTACAAGGTCGACGAGGCCATCGACGCCGCGTACCGCTACTTCCAGGCCACCGGCCGCCGCGTCTCCATCGAGTACGCGCTCATTCGCGACATCAACGACCAGGCCTGGCGCGCCGACCTCCTCGGCGAGAAGCTCACCGCCCGCGGCAAGGGCTGGGTGCACATCAACCCGATCCCGCTCAACCCCACCCCGGGCTCGAAGTGGACCGCCTCGCGCCGCGGTGTCGAGCAGCAGTTCGTCGAGCGGCTGCGCGCCCACGGCATCCCGACGACGGTCCGCGACACCCGCGGCAGCGACATCGACGGTGCCTGCGGCCAGCTCGCCGCCGCCACCGCCTGACCGCCCCCTTCGCCCCACCCCCCCTTCGCCCCACCCCCCCTTCGCCGAGGTATGGCGATGTGCATCTCGTGTGCCTCCCGAGGGAGCAGATCTCCATACCTCGGCGAAGGGGGAGTCAGCCGGCGAGCAGCGCGGCAGCCTCCTCGACCGTGCCGACGACGTGGGTGCTCGCCCCGAGCCCGCGCTGCGCGCCGAGCGCCCGCAGCGCCGGCAGCACGGGGATGGTGCGCTCCCAGTGGGTCTCGTCGACGAGGACCAGCGGGGGCACGGGCACGCCCTCGGCGGCGTAGTACAGCGGGGTCACGGCCTGGAAGATCTCCTGCACCGTGCCCGCCGCGCCCGGCAGCACGACGAGCCCTGCGGTGCACCGCGAGAGCAGGGCGTCCTCTCGCAGCGCGTTGGAGAAGTACTTCGCGACCCCCTGGCCGAAGACGTTCGGCGGCTCGTGGCCGTAGAACCACGTCGGCACGCCGACGGAGCGGACCGGTCCCTCGTCGTGGAGGCCCTCGCGCACCTCGAGCGCGAGCGCGGCCCAGGCCTGGACGTCCGGCCGGAAGGACGGCACGGCGGCCAGCGCCTCGAGAGCCGCGTCGAGCGCGGGGACGTCGGGGGCGAGGGCGCCGAGGTTGGCCGCCTCCATCGCCCCAGGGCCGCCGCCGGTGAGCACGACGTCCCCGGCGCGGGCGAGCAGGTGGCCCAGCCGCGATGCGCCCGCGTACTCCGTCGTGCCGCGCAGCAGCGCGTGACCGCCCATGACGCCGACGACGCGGCGCCCGTCGAGCACCTCGGTCAGCGCGTCGGAGACCGAGTCGTCGTGGATCGCCCGCACGAGCGTGACGAAGACGTCGTGCGCCTGGTCGGCCTCACGGCTCCACGCGTAGGCGAGCGCGTCGGGGGTGCTCGCGTAGCCCCGGTCGAGCATCCCGTCGTAGAGCTCCTCGGGCCGGTAGAGCGTCGCGCGGTAGGGGTTGACCGGGCACGTCGGGTCGGTGGGGAAGACGAGGGCGCCGTGCAGGCGCAGGTGGTGCGCGAGCCGGTCCGAGACCTCGCCGCCGAGGACGACGAGCCCGGCGAGGTCCTCGCGCGCCAGCAGGTCCGCCTCGTACGGGCCGAGGTCGACGTCCTGGATCCGCGCGCCGTGCAGCGAGACACCCGCGGACAGGACGGCGCGAAGGGCGATCGGCCGGGTGATCTCGCGGTGGGCCGGGTGGGGGCGCACCTCGTCGCTGGCGACCTGCGGGCGGTGCTCGGTGGTCATGCCCGGCAGCGTCGCACAGCCCTCGCTCACCGACCGGGCGGGTGGGCCCCCTTCGCCGCCGTGAGCGCCGACCACTCGTGGGCGAGGAGCGACATGACGTGCTCGTCGTGGCGCTCGCCGTCGAGGACGACGCTCTCGCGCAGCGTGCCCTCGTGCACGAAGCCGAGGGTCTCGTAGACGTGGCGGGCGCGCGGGTTGTGGCTGATGACGTGCAGGCTCACCCGGTGCAGACCGACGCGCTCGAAGGCGTGGGCGAGCGTCAGCCGCATCGCCTCGGTGCCGAGCCCGCGCCCGCGACCCTGCGGTCCGAGGAGGACGCGGATGTTGGCGGTCGCCGCGGCGGGGTCGAGCTCGTTGAGGACGACCTCGCCGACGAGCCGCCCGCTCGCGCGGTCCTCGACGCCGAGGTCGAGCCGGTCGTCCTGGTCCTCGCGGCTGCCGTACCAGGCGCGGAGCCCGTCGAGGTCGAAGGGGGAGGTGCCGGTGCTCGAGACGACGCTCCCCGTGAGCACCTGCACCTCGGGGTCGGCGAGCACCTCGTGCATCGTCTCGGCGTCGCTCTCGACCAGAGGGCGCAGACGGACGAGCTCGCCCTCGAGGACGGGTGTGCGGATCAGCGCGCGGAGGTCGAGGGTCATCCGACGCCCTTGTCGCGGCGGCGGTAGGTGAGGAGCACGACGTCGCCGGGCAGGCGCTCGACGTCGGCGAGGCGCCAGGCCCGTCCGGCGTAGCCGAGCCGGACCAGGGGCACGCCCTCGCCGAGCAGCACGGGGTTGACCTTGAGCTGCAGCTCGTCGACGAGGTCGACGAGCTGTCCGGCGAGGTCGCCGCCACCGCACAGCCAGATGTCCCGCCCCGGCGCCGACCTCAGCGCCGTGACGTGCGCGACGACGTCGCCGTCGACCCGCGTGACGCTCGGGTCGTCGGGGAGCTCGCGATGGGTGACGACGTGCTGGTCGAGGTGCGGGTAGGCGCTCGTCAGCCCCGCGTCGAGCGCCGGCTGGTGGGTCCGCGCCCCCATGACGACGGCGTCGAAGCGGCGCGCCTCGCCCGTGACGCCGAGCGGCCCGCGCAGGTGCGCCGGGCAGGTCTCGGGGTAGCGCGCGAAGAGCTCGGCGAGCAGCCGCGGGTCGATCGCGAAGTCGTCGACCTCACCCCGCGGACCGGCGACGAAGCCGTCGAGCGAGGTCGCGACGTAGTAGACGAGATCACGCACGGGCGTCCTCCTGGTGGTGGTCGAGCCGGCGGCGCAGGTCGCGCTCCTGCTCGTCGGTGAGCCCGCACGCGCGGGGGGTGGTGCGGGTCTGCTCGTGCGCGAGGGCACGGGCGAGGGTCTGGCGAAGGGGGCGGGTGACGAGCCCGGCGGCACGCGCTCGCGAGCTGTCGAGCGTGGAGAAGAAGCGCCACTCGGGGTCGTCGACCCACAGCGGCAGCGAGGGCGTGCCCGCCCACGCCTCGACGCCCGCATCGGCGAGGACCTCGGCCGGCACCGGTCGCAGTGCCGCGTCGCTGTCGGCGACCTCGCGGGCGAGGTCGAGCAGGTCGCCGAGGCGGTGCGTCGGTCCGGTCGCGTTGAGGGCGCCGTGGACCTGCTCCTGCGCGCACGTCGCGAGCCAGTCGGCGAGGTCGTCGACGTCGACGACCGCGACCGGGTGGTCGAGGTCGGGCGGCACGAGGACGTCGGCCCCGGTCGGGTGCGCGAGCCGCCACGGGTAGTAGCCGAGTCGGCCGGAGTCGTCGCCGGGGCCGCAGATGAGCCCGGCGCGCACGGCGGTCCAGCTCGCCGTCGTCGCCACGGCCTGCTCGCAGGCGACCTTCGCCTCGCCGTACCGGCTCATGTCGGGCATGACGTCGTCGGCGAGGGGGTCGAGCAGCGGGCCGTCCTCGTCCTGCTCGAGGTGGTCGAAGCGGGCGTAGACGTTCGCCGAGGAGACGAGGACCCAGTGGTCGACGGTGAGCTCGGCGACGGCCCGGCGCACCTGCCCGGGCTGGCGCGAGACGTCGACGACGGCGTCCCACCGCTGCCCGCGCAGCGGCGCGAGGCCGTCCGGGTCGTCGCGGTCGACGACGACAAGGCCGGCTCCGTCGGCCACCGGCGCGCTGCCCCTCGCGGCGCACACGACCTCGTGCCCGCGCGCGAGGGCGGCGCGGCTCACGGCCCGCCCGAGGAAGGCCGTCCCACCGAGCACGAGGATCCGCATGCCCGCGATCCAACTCGTGTGGGGCCGCTCCGGGCAACCGGTTATGCCGAGGGCGCACCCCGCGGCCGGGTCTGCTCGTGGGGCGCCGGCTCGGGTCGTCCGGCGACCATGACGAAGCTCTTGCGGCGGGTGAGGGCCGAGGCGGCCGTCGCCCCGAGGACGAGCAGGCCCAGCGCCCCGGGGACGGTGAGGAGGAGCACCCCGGCGGGGGTGGAGGTCCAGCTGTCCTGCGCGGGCGCCGTGTGGGTCGGCAGCCGGCCTGCGGGGTCGCGCAGGACGTCGACCCGGTCACCCACCCGCGGCACGAGGTAGGTCCGCGAGCCCCGGTCGACGAGGGTCGAGATGGCGTCCTGCGTCGACCCGTCGGCCAGCGCGACAGTGAGCAGCACGGGCCCCTGACCGCGACCGGGGTCGACGTCGACGACGGTGGCGGTCGTGCGCTGCGTCGCGAGCTCGCCGTAGAGCGACATCGTGGCGACGGCGGCGTAGACCGGCGCGGGCCAGAAGAAGAGGAGGACCATCCCGACGACGACCGCGGGGACGCGAGAGCTCACCTGCAGCGCGAGGGCGACGAGCAGCACGAGCCACAGGCCCACGACCAGCGGGTGGGGCACGCCGACGCCGAGCCACCCGCTGCGGAGGTCCGGGCGCAGCGCCGTCCACAGGCTGAGAGCGAAGGCGGCCGCCGTGAGCGCGACGAGGAGAGCGCGTCGTGACCAGCGCATCCCGGGGTGGTCCGGTGGTGGTGAGGTCATCGGCGCGACCTTAGCGACCCGCCGGGGCGGCCGCCATCGCCGGGCTGCGACGGGGGTTCAGGTCGTCAGCGCGAGGGCGAGGGTCGTCGCCGGCACGACGACGGCCACGCAGAGCAGACCGCCGCCGGCCAGGCGCCACGGCCGCCAGGTCACGCCGGCGGCGCGGCACCGGTCGAGCCACAGCAGGGTGGCCAGCGAGGCCCACGGCGTGACGAGGGGGCCCGCGTTCGCGCCGACGAGGACGGCGAGCAGACGGGCCGGCTCGCCCTGGGCGACCGGCTCGAGGGCGAGGTAGCCGGGCAGGTTGTTGACGGCGTTGGCGGTGAGCGCGCTGACCCCGGCGACCTGGAGCAGGTCGCCGGCGCCGGTGCCCCGGCCGGCGAGGTCGACGAGCGGGTCGAGCAGGCCGGCGCGGTGGGCGCCGGTCACCGCCACCATGAGCAGGCTGAAGCCGACGGTCATCGCCCACGGCAGACGCAGCGTGCGCACGGCCCCGGGAGCGCGCACCGCCGTGACCCCCGCGAGGACGAGCGCAGCAAGACCGGCGACGAGCCACGGCGCAGCCCCGAGCGCGAAGGCGGGCCCGATGACGAGGCAGGTCGCCCCGGCGACCCGGAGCAGGACGCGGTCGTGCGTGGCCGCCGGCGGGTCGACGACGTAGCGCGCCGAGAGCTCGCGCCGGTGCAGGAGCGCGACGAGGGCGAGGGTGAGCACGACGGCGACGAGCGCCGGCGCCGCGGCGAGCCGGACGTACCCGCCGTGGTCGACGCCCATCTGCTCCAGGCGGGGCAGGGCGAGGAGGTTGGTGAGGTTCGAGACCGGCAGGAGCAGCGACCCGGTGTTGGCCACCCACAGCGTCGTCAGCGCGAAGGCCCGCGGCGCCGCACCCACCTGCCGGGCGATCGTCAGCCCGACCGAGGTGAGCGGCACGGCGGTCGTGTCGAGCGAGAGGAAGACGGTGCACGCGACGGCGAGCGCGGAGAAGCCGAGCCACAGCAGCCACATCCGGTGCCGGCCCAGCCGCGCCATCGCGTGACCGGCGACGTCGAAGACGCCCGCACGGTCGCTCAGCTCGGCGACGGCAGAGATCGCGAGGAGGAAGGCGGCGACGGGCAGGGCCCGCCCGAGCGCCTCGGTGACGACGTCGAGCACGCTCAGTGCCCGGTGAGCCGGTCGAGCACGGGGGCGATCCGCGCGGGCGAGCCGGTGCGCCGCTCCTCGTGGTCGGCGAGCACGGCCGCGCGCAGACCGGCGTTGACCCCCAGCCAGCGCAGCGGCTCGGGCTCCCAGTCGGGGGAGCGGTGCCCCACCCACGGCAGCTCGGTGCGCGAGGTCGTCGCCCCGGTGACGAGCTCGGCGAGGGTGCGCCCCGCGAGATGGCTCGTCGCGACCCCGTCGCCGACGTACCCGCCGGCCCAGCCGACCCGCGCCGCCCGGTCGTAGCCGACGGACGGGTGCCAGTCGCGGGGGATGGCGAGCGGCCCGCCCCACGCGTGGGTGAAGTCGAGCTCGACCTGCGGCAGGAGCTGGCGAAGGGTGGTCCGCAGGGCCGCGAAGACCGCGTCGTCGTGGTCGAAGGAGGGGCGGATGCGCGAGCCGTAGTGGTAGGGCGCCCCCCGCCCGCCGAAGGCGATCCGGTCGTCGACGGTGCGCTGGCCGTAGACGACGAGGTGCCCGTGGTCGGCGAAGACCTCGCGGTCGGCCAGACCGACCTCGTCCCACTGCTGCGCCGTGAGCGGCGCGGTGGCGACCATGAGCGAGTAGACGGGCGCGAGCCGTCGACGCAGCCGGGGCAGCGTCGCCGTCCACGCCTCGGTGGCGCGCACGACGGTCCCGGCGGACAGCTCGCGCCCGTCGTCGAGCAGCAGCCGGTGCGTGCGCCCCTCGCGCACGACGTCGGCCACCCGCGCCTGCTCGACGACGACGCCGCCGCGCCGGCGCACGGCCGCGGCCAGCCCGTCGGCGAGACGGCGGGGGTGGACCCGGGCGCAGTGCGGGCTCGCGGTCGCGCCGAGCACGGTGCGACCGGGCCGGTCGGCCGCGGCGAGCCGCTCGAGCGCCTCGTCACGATCGAGCCAGCGGGTGCCGCCGCCCCACCGGGCGTCGGCCGCCACCTCCGAGCGGGCCCGCGCCTCCTGGGCCCGGCCCCGGGCGAGGACGAGGGTGCCGCCACGCACGTAACCGGCATCCACCCCTTCGTCCGCGGTCGTGCGACCGATCTCCTCGACGCTCTCGCGCAGCGCGGCGAGCATCGCGTGGGCGGCCGGTGCCCCGTGACGGGCGGCGAGGGCGTCGCCGGAGACGGGGAAGAGCGCGCTCACCCAGCCGCCGTTGCGCCCGCTCGCGCCGAAGCCGACGTGCTCGGCCTCGAGGACGACGACCTCGATGCCGGGCTGCTCGCGCAGCAGGTGGTACACGGTCCACAGACCCGTGTACCCGCCGCCGACGACCGCGACGTCGGCGTGCGCGGGCAGCTCCGGCGGGGCCGGGCTCGGCGCCGCGTCGTCCCACCACAGGGGGTGGACCACGGGGCTAGAGCAGCTTCTCGCCGGCGACGAGCACCGAGCGCAGGCGCTGCTCGATGTCGTCGAACTCGGCCGGCCCGATGGTGAGCGGCGGGCTGAGCTGGATGACGGGGTCGCCCCGGTCGTCGGCTCGGCAGTACAGGCCCGCCTCGAAGAGCGCCTTCGAGAGGTAGCCGCGCAGCAGGCGCTCGGACTCGGCCTCGTCGAAGGTCTCCTTCGTCGCCTTGTCCTTGACGAGCTCGATCCCGTAGAAGTACCCCTCGCCGCGCACGTCGCCGACCATCGGCAGGTCGAGCAGTCGCTCGAGGGTGCGGCGGAAGGTCGGGCCGTGCTCGCGCACGTGCTCGACGATCCCCTCGCGCTCGAAGATGTCGAGGTTCTCCATCGCGACCGCGGCGGCGACGGGGTGCCCGCCGAAGGTGTAGCCATGGGCGAAGGACGCGGTGCCGTGCTTGAAGGGCTCGAAGAGGCGCTCGCTGGCGATCATCGCGCCCATCGGCGCGTAGCCGGAGGTCAGCCCCTTCGCGCACGTGATGATGTCGGGCTGGTAGCCGAACTGCTCGGCGCCGAACATCGACCCGACCCGTCCGAAGGCGCAGATGACCTCGTCGGAGACGAGCAGGACGTCGTAGGTGTCGCAGATCTCGCGGACACGCTCGAAGTACCCGGGCGGGGGAGGGAAGCACCCGCCGGCGTTCTGGACCGGCTCGAGGAAGACGGCGGCGACGGAGTCGGGGCCCTCGGTCTCGATGGCGACGGCGATCTGGTCGGCGGCCCAGCGGCCGAAGGCCTTCTCGTCCTCGCTGTAGACGTCGGGGGCGCGGTAGAAGTTCGTGTTCGGCACCTTGTGGGCCCCGGGCACGAGCGGCTCGAACATCTCCTTGAGCGGGGGGATGCCGGTGATCGACAGGGCGCCGTGCGGGGTGCCGTGGTAGGCGACCGAGCGCGAGATGACCTTGTGCTTGCCCGGCTTGCCGGTGAGCTTGAAGTACTGCTTGGCGAGCTTCCACGCGGACTCGACGGCCTCGCCGCCGCCGGAGGTGAAGAAGACGCGCTCGAGGTCGCCCGGGGCCATCCGGGCGAGCCGCTCGGCCAGCTCGATCGCGGCCGGGTGGGCGTAGGACCACAGCGGGAAGAAGGCGAGCTGCTCGGCCTGCTTCGCGGCGGCCTGGGCGAGCTCGGCCCGGCCGTGGCCGACCTGGACGACGAAGAGCCCGGCGAGCCCGTCGATGTACTCGCGCCCGCGGTCGTCCCAGATGCGGTGGCCCTCGCCGCGCACGATGACCGGCACCTCGCCGCCCTCCTCGAGCACGGAGTGGCGGGTGAAGTGCATCCACAGGTGGTCGCGGGCGGCGTCGGCGTGCCGGCTGCCCGACCGGGTCGTCATCGGCCCGGTCTGCGGGGTGGTGGTCATGCTGCTCCTGTCGCGGGGCTCATCGCGTGCCCCAGTCGTAGTGCTGCTTGTCGAGACGCAGGTAGACGAAGGTCTCGGTGCTGCGGACGCCGGGGATGGTGCGCAGCCGGGTGGTGAGCAGCTCGAGGAGCTGCTCGTCGTCCTCGCAGACCATCTCGACGAGGACGTCGAAGCTGCCGGCCGTCGTCACGACGTAGGCGGCCTCGGGCATCGCGGCGATCTGCTCGGTGACCGGGCGCAGGTCGCCCTCGACGGTGAGCCCGATCATCGCCTGGCGGGTGAAGCCGACCTGGAGGGGATCGGTGACGGCGACGATCTGCATGACGCCGGCCTCGAGCATCTTCGTGGCCCGCTGCCGCACCGCGGCCTCGGACAGACCCACCTCGCGGGCGATGGTCGCGTAGGACTGGCGGCCGTCGACCTGGAGGTGCTCGATGATCTGCTTGCTCACCTCGTCGAGCCGCACCCGTCCCCGGGGCTCTGACGCGTCGGGCGAAGGGGTGGCCATGCGCCCCATCGTGCGCCCAGATGATCGCTCTGACAAGCCTGCTTCGACGATATCCGTACGAAACATGGGTGTGATCAGAAGTTTTCGCACCTTCTTAACCATGGGTCTGTCGAGATCGACATCTGCCGTCTATCGTCTGTCTCACCCATCCCCCTTCGCAAAGGACGCACCAGTGACCGAGACCCGGACCCTGCGCAACTTCGTCGGCGGCGAGTACGTCGACACCGAGAGCGAGGGCAGGACCGACCTGGTCAGCCCGGCGACCGGTGAGGTCGTCGCGTCCGCGCCCGTCTCCGGCCAGGCGGACGTCGACGCCGCCTACGCCAGTGCCGCCACCGCGTTCGAGGAGTGGGGCCAGACCACCCCGGGGGAGAGGCAGACCGCGTTGCTGCGGTTCGCCGACGCCCTCGAGGCCCGGGCCCAGGAGTTCGTCGAGCTGGAGGCCGAGAACACCGGCAAGCCCTTCGCGCTCACCGCCAGCGAGGAGGTGCCGGTCATGTGCGACCAGCTGCGCTTCTTCGCCGGCGCGGCCCGGGTCCTCGAGGGCAAGGCGTCCGCGGAGTACATGCGTGGTCACACGAGCTGGATCCGGCGCGAGCCGATCGGCGTCGTCGGCCAGGTGACCCCGTGGAACTACCCGATGATGATGGCCGCCTGGAAGATCGGGCCGGCCCTCGCCGCGGGCAACACCATCGTGCTCAAGCCGAGCGACACGACCCCCGAGACCACCCTGCTCATGGCCGAGATCGCCGCAGAGCACATGCCCGCGGGCGTCTTCAACGTCATCACCGGCGACCGCGAGACCGGTCGGATGCTCGTCGAGCACACGACCCCGGGTCTCGTGGCGATCACCGGCTCCGTGCGCGCCGGAGTCGAGGTCGCGGCCTCGGCCGCGCGCAACCTCACCCGCGCGCACCTCGAGCTCGGTGGCAAGGCCCCGGTCGTCGTCTTCGACGACGCCGACATCGAGGCCGCGGTCGAGGGCATCGGCACCGCCGGGTACTTCAACGCCGGCCAGGACTGCACCGCCGCGACCCGCGTGCTGTGCACCCCCGGCATCCACGACGACTTCGTCGCCGCGCTCGCCGACTTCGCCCGCACGCAGGCCAAGGTCGGCCGGCCCGACGACGAGGACGCGCTGCTCGGCCCGGTGAACAACGCCGACCAGCTCGCGAAGGTCTCCGGCTTCCTCGAGCGCCTGCCCGACCACGCCTCGCTCGACGCGGGCGGCACCCGCCTCACCGAGCTCGGGGGCGGCTTCTACCTCAGCCCCGCCGTCGTGTCGAACCTGCGCCAGGACGACGAGGCCGTGCAGCAGGAGATCTTCGGCCCCGTCATCACCGTCCAGCGGGTCGCCGACGAGGACGAGGCCGTGCGCTGGGCCAACGACGTCGAGTACGGCCTGGCCTCCTCCGTGTGGACCCGCGACTTCGGTCGCGCCATGCGGATGAGCAAGCGGCTCGACTTCGGCTGCGTGTGGATCAACACCCACATCCCGCTCGTCGCCGAGATGCCGCACGGCGGCTTCAAGAAGTCCGGGTACGGCAAGGACCTGTCGATGTACGGCTTCGAGGACTACACCCGGATCAAGCACGTCATGGCCAACATCGACAGCTGAGCCGGGCACCCCTTCGCCGCCGGCCGGTGCACCCGGCCGGCGGCACCCCTCCACCCCGACGACCGCCCGCGGTCCCGTCCCGTGAAGAAGGCCACCATGACGCCTCTGCGGCCCCCCTCCGACCCGATGACCGCCGCGCTCGTGCGGGCCGCGCAGGCCTCGCAGCGCTCACGGCTGACGCGTCGCTCGGTCCTCACCGGCGGTCTGCTCGGCGGCGCGGCGCTCGCCGCCGCCGGGTGCGCACCGCCGCCCCCGCCGTCGGCCGAGGACGGCACGGTCGCGCTCGACCTGCCCGACGACCTCTCCGACGAGGAGAAGGTCGTGCGGTGGGCGAACTGGACGGCCTACCTCGACATGGACGACGACGGCAAGCGCTACCCGACGCTCGACGCCTTCAAGAAGAAGACGGGCATCTCGGTGACCTACACCGAGGACATCGACGACAACGACACGTACTTCAACAAGATCGCCCCGCAGCTGCGCGCCGGTCAGGACATCAAGCGCGACATCTTCACCTTCACCGACTGGATGGCCAACCGGATCATCCGCGAGGGGCTGTGCCAGCCGCTCGAGCTCATCCAGATGCGCAACGCGGGCAACCTCCTCGAACCGCTGCGCGAGGTGAGCTTCGACCCGGGCCGGCAGAACTCGCTGACCTGGCAGTCCGGCTTCGCCGGGATCGGCTACCACAAGAAGAAGGTCGGCCGGGAGCTGAAGTCGCTCGAGGACCTGTGGGCCGAGGACCTCAAGGGCCGGATCTCGGTGCTCTCGGAGTTCCGCGACACCGTCGGTCTCATCCTGCTCCAGCAGGGCGTCGACATCGACCAGGGGATCACCAAGGAGCAGTTCGAGACCGCCGTCGCCGAGGTCGACAAGCGCGTCACCGACGGCTACATCCGTCGGATCAAGGGCAACGCCTACCTCAACGACCTCAAGAGCGGCAACGCGATCGCCGGCATCGTGTGGAGCGGCGACCTCTTCGTCCTGAGGGCCGAGACCGAGGACGACAACTGGGAGTTCGTCATCCCCGAGTCCGGCGGCACGCTGTGGAGCGACAACATGATGGTGCCGATCACCTCGACGCACCGCCGCAACGCCCAGCGGGTCATGGACTACTACTACGACCCGAAGGTGGCCGCCGAGGTCGCCGCGTGGGTCAACTACATATGCCCCGTCGAGGGCGCCCGTGAGGAGATGGAGAAGATCGACCCCGAGCTGGCGACGTCGCCCTTCATCTTCCCCGGGGCGGACTACATCCGCGACAACAACGTCCAGGGCTTCGCCGCGCTGTCGGCGCAGGACGACGCCGAGTTCAGCGACATCTGGTCGCGGACGGTGGGCAACTGATGGCCCGCCGCTCCGGCTCCGGCTTCCGCGAGGCGCACGGCGACCTCGAGCTCGAGTCGGTGACGAAGTCCTTCGGCGACTTCACCGCCGTCGACGACCTCGACCTCACCATCCCGCGCGGGTCCTTCTTCGCCCTCCTCGGCCCCTCGGGCTGCGGCAAGACGACGACCCTGCGCATGGTCGCCGGGCTCGAGCAGCCGACCTCCGGTCGGGTCCTCATCGGCGAGACCGACCTCACCGGGTCGCGCCCCTACGAGCGCCCGGTCAACACCGTCTTCCAGAGCTACGCGCTCTTCCCGCACCTCAGCGTGCGCGACAACGTCGCCTTCGGCCCGCAGCGGCGCGGCGAGAAGGACGCGCGGACGAAAGCCGACGAGGCGCTCGAGCTCGTGCAGATGGGCCACCTCGCCGGGCGCAAGCCGACCCAGCTCTCCGGTGGTCAGCAGCAGCGCGTGGCGCTCGCCCGGGCCCTCGTCAACCGACCCGAGGTGCTCCTGCTCGACGAGCCGCTCGGCGCGCTCGACCTCAAGCTGCGCCGCGAGATGCAGGTCGAGCTCAAGCGCATCCAGACCGAGGTCGGGCTCACCTTCGTCCACGTCACCCACGACCAGGAGGAGGCCATGACGATGGCCGACACCGTGGCCGTGATGAACCAGGGCCGGATCGAGCAGATGGGCCACCCCGAGGCGCTCTACGACCTGCCGCGCACCGCCTTCGTCTCGACCTTCCTCGGCCAGTCCAACATCGGGGCCGGCCGGGTCGTCGACCGCGACGGCGACTTCGAGGTGCTCGAGGTCGCGGGCACCCGGGTCAAGGTGCACCGGGAGCGCTCCGGCGGCGAGGGCGACGACGTCCTCTTCGGGGTGCGCCCCGAGAAGGTGACGATCCACGAGCACCGCCCCGACGGCGCCGGCAGCGACGTGCGCGCCGTCGTCCAGGACGTCTCCTTCACCGGTGTCGCGACGCAGTACCTCGTCGAGGTGCCGAGCGGCTCCGTGTGGTCGGTCTACGAGCAGAACCTCGACGTCGAGCGCAACACGATCCGCCGCGGCGACGAGGTCTGGCTGTCGTGGAAGGACGCGCACGCCTTCGCCGTGCCCGCCGACGCGCAGGCCGCCGAGGCCGGTCGGGTCGCCGCGGGGGAGCCGGCGTGAGCATCGCCCACGGTCTGGGCGCCGCCGCCGGGACCGGCGGTGACGGGGCCGACCACGCGAAGGGCGGGCGCCGCTCGAGCCGGACGGCCTACCTGCTCCTCCTGCCGGGCGTGCTGTGGCTCGTCGTCTTCTTCGTCGTGCCGCTCGTCCAGCTCTTCACCGTCTCGCTGCAGAGCGACTTCCCGGGCTACCCGGGGTACTACTACCGCGACGTCAACCTCGGCAACTACGTCGACGCCTTCGTCGAGTTCTGGCCGCACATGGTGCGCTCGCTGCTCTTCGGCGGGCTCGCGACCTTCTTCGCCTTCGTCCTGGCCTACCCGCTCGCCTACGCGATGGCCTTCAAGGCCGGGCGGTGGCGGGGCGTCATGCTCATCTGCGTCGTCGCGCCCTTCTTCACGAGCTTCATCCTGCGCACGATCGCGTGGCGCCAGATCCTCTCCGACGAGGGGCCGGTCGCGAGCACGCTGCGCACCCTGCACCTGCTGCCCGGCGGTCACATCACCGAGACCTGGGTCGCCGTCGTCGCCGGTCTGACGTACAACTTCCTGCCCTTCATGGTGCTGCCGATCTACGCCTCGCTCGAGCGCGCCGATCCGCGGGTCATCGAGGCCGGCGGCGACCTCTACGCGAACGGCTTCACGACCTTCCGCACGGTCACCCTGCCGATGTCGCTGCCCGGCGTCCTCGCCGGCACGCTGCTCACCTTCATCCCCGCGGCGGGCGACTACGTCAACGCCGAGCTGCTCGGCTCCGACCGCAGCACGAAGATGGTCGGCAACGTCATCGAGAGCCAGTTCTTCCGGGTGCCCGGCGGCTTCGACACGGCGGCCGCGCTGTCCTTCACCCTCATGGCGATCATCCTCGCCCTCGTCTTCGTCTACGTCCGCCGCTTCGGGACCGAGGAGCTGCTGTGAGCGCCACGTCCACCCCCTTCGTGCGCCGGGCCCGCTTCTGGGTCGGCGAGCGCTTCGCGATGATCGCGGCGCTGCTCGTGCTCTTCTACCTCTTCCTGCCCGTGCTCTACACCTTCGTCTTTTCCTTCAACGACTACAAGAAGTCGAACATCACGTGGAACTCCGAGGCGGGGCCGACGCTCAAGCACTGGCAGAACCCGTGCGGTGCGCCCGGGGTGTGCGAGTCGCTCGTGAAGTCGATCCAGATCGGCGCGATCGCGACGCTCGTCGCCACGGTCCTCGGCACGATGATCGCCTTCGCCCTCGTGCGGCACCGGTTCCGCGGGCGCGGCACCGGCAACTTCCTCGTCTTCATCCCCATGGCGACACCGGAGATCGTCCTCGGCGCGAGCCTGCTGACGATCTTCGTCCAGGGCTTCTCGCGGGTGGGGCTGCAGCTCGGCTTCTGGACGATCGTCATCGCCCACATCATGTTCTGCGTGAGCTTCGTCGTCGTCACTGTCAAGGCCCGGCTGCAGAGCCTCGACCCCCGGCTCGAGGAGGCGGCACAGGACCTCTACGCCGGGCCCGGCGGGACGTTCTGGAGGGTGACCTTCCCGCTGGTCCTGCCGGGCATCGTCGGCGCCGCGCTCCTCGCCTTCAGCCTGTCCTTCGACGACTTCATCATCACCAACTTCGTGTCCGGCGACGAGACGACCTTCCCGAAGTTCGTCTACGTCAGCTATCTGCGCGGCATCCCCGCGCAGGCCAACGTCATCGGCTTCTCGATGTTCGTCATCGCGGTGCTGCTCGTCGTCCTCGCGCAGGTCGTCGGCACCCGCCGCAAGAGCGCCTGAGCCGCGCGCGAGCGCGGCGGGCGGAGGAGGAGATCCCGTGCGAGTGCTCATGATCGGTGCCGGGGGCGTCGGCGACGCCGCGGCGAAGATCGCCGTCGACCGCGACTACTTCGAGCGGTGGGTGGTCGCGGACTACTCGCTCGAGCGCGCCGAGGCGACCGTGGCCGCGGCGAGCGGGCGAAGGGAGGGCGAGTCCCGTCTCGTGGCCGCCCAGGTCGACGCCTCCGACCCCGGGGCGGTCGCGGCGCTCGCGCGCGAGCACGGGGCGACCCACGTCTTCAACGCCGTCGACCCGCGCTTCGTCATGCCGATCTTCACGGGGGCGCTCGCCGCTGGGGCGGACTACCTGGACATGGCGATGTCGCTGTCGCGGCCGCACCCGGAGCGCCCGTACGAGGAGGTCGGGGTCAAGCTCGGCGACGAGCAGCTCGCCCAGGCGGGGGAGTGGGAGTCGGCGGGCCGGCTCGCGCTCGTCGGGATGGGCGTCGAGCCCGGGCTGTCCGACGTCTTCGCCCGGTACGCCGCCGACGAGCTCTTCTCCTCGATCGACGAGCTCGGCACCCGCGACGGGGCGAACCTCGTCGTTCGCGACGCGGAGGGGCGCGAGGTCTTCGCGCCCGGCTTCTCGATGTGGACGATCATCGAGGAGTGCCTCAACCCGCCGGTCGTGTGGGAGCGGGAGCGGGCGCAAGCCGCCGGCGGCGACGTCGAGGCGGGCTTCTTCACGCTGCCCCCCTTCGCCGAGCCCGAGGTCTTCGACTTCCCCGAGGGGATCGGCCCGGTCGAGTGCGTCCACGTCGAGCACGAGGAGGTGCTCCTCATGCCGCGGTGGGTCGACGCGCAGCGGGTGACCTTCAAGTACGGGCTCGGCGCCGAGATGATCGCCATGCTGCGCCAGCTGCACGCCCTCGGGCTCGACTCGACGCAGCCGGTCGACGTGGGGGGCGTGCAGGTCAGCCCCCGCGACGTCGTCGCCGCGGTGCTGCCCGACCCCGCGAGCATCGGCCCGCGGATGGAGGGCAAGACGTGCGCCGGGCTGTCCGTCACGGGCACCGGCACCGACGGCCAGCCGCGCGCGGTGTACCTCTACCACGTCGTCGACAACGCCGACTCGATGCGCGACTTCGACGCCCAGTGCGTCGTGTGGCAGACCGCGATCAACCCCGTCGTCGCCCTCGAGCTCCTCGCGACGGGGGAGTGGTCCGGCACCGGTGTGCTCGGTCCGGAGGCCTTCCCCGCGCGCCCCTTCCTCGACCTCCTCGCCGCCCCCGCGCCCGCCGGGTACGGCTCGGCCTGGGGGATGGAGGAGCGATGAGCGCGGTGGCGCGATGAGCGAGAGCCTCATCGCCGGTCGAGGTGCGAGGGCCCGCCAGGGCCTGAGCCCCGAGAACACCGTGCCGCCCCCCGAGACCCTGCGGGTCGCGGTCTGGCAGTGCCACCCGCAGCCCCGCGACCCGGCGGCGAACCTCGCCCGCCTGCGCGCCGCGGCGACGTCAGCCGCGGAGCAGGGCGCGCGGGTGGTCGTCGCCCCCGAGGCCGTGCTCACCGGGTACGACGTGGGGGTCCTCGAGCCGGAGGACGTCGACGGCGCCGTCGACGCAGTCGCCGAGGTCGCTCGCTCGACCGGGGTCGCGATCGTCGCGGGCGTCCTGCGCGTCGACCCCGGGGGGACGTGGCGCAACAGCGGGGTCGTCGCCTCCGCCGACGGGGTCGTCGTCCACGACAAGGCGCACCTCTTCGGCGGTCTCGACACGACCCGGGTCGAGGCGGGGGACCACCCCTTCGCCCTCGGCTCGGTCGACGGGGTGCCGGTCGCGACGATGGTCTGCTACGACGTGGAGTTCCCCGAGGCGGTGCGTGCGGCGGCGCTCGCCGGGGCACGCGCCGTGCTCGTGCCGACGGCCAACATGGAGCCCTACGTCGCGGTCAACGACGTCGTGGTGCGCTCACGGGCGATCGAGAACGCGACGCCCGTCGTCTACGCCAACCACTGCGGGAGCGAAGGCGAGACCCGCTACGTCGGGGCGAGCGTCGTCGTCGGGCCGGACGGCGCCGTCCTCGCCCGCGGAGGCCCCGACGGCGAGGAGCTCCTCGTCGTCGACCTGCCGCTGCGGGCCGCGCACCCGCCGGACGGGGCGACCTACCTCGCCGACCGCAGGCCCGAGATCTACGACGCCGGAGGCGAGCGATGAGCCAGACCACCCTCTTCACCGGACGCATCTGGTCGGCGTGCACCGGCGACCTCGACGCCCTGCTCGTCGACGACGGGCGGGTCGTCGCGACGGGGGACCGGGCGCGCGAGCGCGCGAGCGAGATCGGGGCCGTCGAGCACGAGGTCCCGACCCTGCTGCTGCCCGCCTTCGGCGACGGCCACGCCCACCCGCTCTTCGGCGGGCTCGAGTCCGAGGGGCCCGCGATCCGGGGGTGCACGAGCGTCGAGGAGATCGTCGCCGAGGTCGCGCGGTACGCCACTGCCCACCCCGACCTCGACGTCATCCGCGGCGCGTCCTACGACGCGAGCCTCGTCGACGGGGGGCTCTTCGACGCGCGCTGGCTCGATGAGGCCGCCCCCGGCCGGCCGGTCGTCCTGCGGGCCTGGGACTACCACACGGTCTGGGTGAGCACGGCGACCCTCGAGCGCTGCGGCATCACCGCGCAGACCCCCGACCCGCCGCTCGGCGAGATCGCGCGACGGCCCGACGGCTCGCCGCTCGGCACCCTGCGCGAGTGGGGCGCCGTCGACCTCGTCACCGACGTGCTCGGCGAGTGGGACGTCGAGACGATGGTCCGCTCGGTGGAGCGGGCCGGTCGCGCCTACGCGGCCCTCGGCGTCACCTGGGTGCAGGACGCATGGGTCACCCCGGCCGAGCTGCCGGCCTGGCTGCGCGCCGCCCGCGAGGACCGGCTACCCGTGCGCTTCGACCTCGCGCTGCACGCCGACCCGCGGCGCTGGCCCGACCAGCTCGAGGAGATCCTCGCGATGCGCGAGCAGGTGCGGGCGCTCGGCCACCCGCACCTGCGGGCCGAGTCGGTGAAGTTCTTCGCCGACGGGGTCGTCGAGAACGCCACGGCCGCGCTGCTCGAGCCCTACGCCACCCTGCTCGACGGCAGCCGCCCGGAGGAGCACGCCGCGTGCGGGTGCCCGGTCGACGGGATGATGGTCTGGCCGCCCGAGCAGCTCGCCGAGGCCGTCACCGCGGTGGACGCGCACGGGCTGCAGCCGCACATCCACGCGATCGGCGACCGGGCCGTGCGGGCCGCGCTCGACGCGGTCGGAGCCGCCGAGGCCGCCAACGGTCGGCGTGACCGACGTGCCGTCGTCGCCCATGTGCAGCTCGTCGACCCGGCCGACCGTGCTCGCTTCGCCGAGCTCGGCGTCATCGCCAACGCCGAGCCGCTGTGGGCCCAGCTCGACGACCTCATGACGGTGCTCACCGTGCCGCGGCTCGGCCAGCCGCGGGTCGACGAGCAGTACTGCCTCGCCGACCTGCACGCGCTCGGTGCGCCGCTGAGCTTCGGGTCGGACTGGCCGGTGAGCTCCGCGGACCCGCTCGAGGGCATGGCGGTCGCGTGCTCGCGGCAGACGCAGGACCGCGTGCCGGAGGGCGGGTGGGTGCCCGAGCAGCGCCTGCCGGTGGAGGCGGCGCTCGCCGCCTACACCCTCGGCAGCGCCCACCAGGCGCGCCGCGACGCGGGCTGCCTCGACCCCGGGTGCGTCGCCGGCGGGCCGCCGGTCGCCGACCTCGTCGAGCTCACCGCCGACCCGCGCGACCTCCCTTCACCGCGGGACATCGACGGCATCCGGGTCCGGCGGACCTGGCTGGCCGGTCGAGCCGTCCATCCCTCCCCAGGCACCGACGAGGCAGGAGCCCCGAGATGAGCACGACCCCTCGACCCGCGCCCGCGAGCCGGCAGGACGTCACCCTGCGCCGTGCTCTCGGGCTGCCCTCGCTCGTCCTCTTCGGGCTGGCCTATCTCGTGCCGCTCACGGTCTTCACGACGTACGGCATCGTCACGCAGGAGACCGGTGGGCGGGTCGCGCTCGCGTACTGCGTGACGACCTTCGCGATGATCTTCACCGCCTTCAGCTACGCGCGGATGGTGCGCGCCTTCCCCGTGGCGGGGTCGGCGTACACGTACTCGCAGCGCACCTTCGGCAGCCACGCGGGCTTCCTCACCGGGTGGTCGCTCATGCTCGACTACCTCTTCCTGCCGATGATCAACTACCTCGTCATCGGCATCTACATGGAGGCGCAGTTCCCCGCCGTGCCGCTGTGGGTGTGGGTGGTGCTCGCGATCGCGCTCGTCACCGTGCTCAACGTCGTCGGCATCACGAGCATCGCGCGGGCCAGCTCCATCATCATCGCCGTGCAGGCCGTCTTCATCGTCGTCTTCGTCGCGCTCGCGCTGCGGGCCGCCGGTGGTGTCGAGACGGTCGTCAACCCCTTCGTCGGCGACGGCTCCGTCGAGGGGATCGGGCCGGTCCTCGCCGGGGCGGCGATCCTGTGCCTGAGCTTCCTCGGCTTCGACGCGGTGTCGACGATGGCGGAGGAGGCGCGCGACCCACGGCGTGACATCCCGCGCGCGATCCTGCTCGTCACCGTCGCCGGCGGCGTGATGTTCGTGCTGCTCTCCTCGGTCGCCCAGCTCGCGGCGCCCGCGACGACCTTCGCCGACCCGGACTCGGCGACGCTCGACGTCATGGCGGCGGTGAGCGGGTCGTGGCTGGGCACCTTCTTCACCGCCGCGTACGTGGCGGGCTGCATCGGCAGCGCGCTCACCTCGCAGGCCTCGGTCACCCGGATCATGTACGTCATGGGCCGCGACGGGGTGCTGCCCCGCCCGCTCGCGCTGCTGTCACGACGGTGGCGCACGCCGGTCGTCGCGATCGTGCTCGTCTCGGTGATCTCGCTGCTCGCCACGGTCATCAGCCTCGACCTGCTCGCGTCGGTCGTGAGCTTCGGCGCGCTCGCGGCCTTCTCGACCGTCAACCTCGCGGTGGTCAAGCACTACGTCGTCGACGAGGGCCGCCGCGCCGGGGCCGATCTCGTGCGCTACCTCGTCATGCCGCTCGTCGGCTTTGCGATGTCGGTGTGGCTGTGGACCTCGCTCAGCGGTCAGTCGCTGCGGCTGGGCCTGATCTGGCTCGCCGTCGGCATCGCCTACCTCGCCTGCTCACCCGCGGCTTCCGCCGCCCGCCCCCGGAGATGGACTTCGCCGAGGCCGACGTCGAGAGCGGGATGGCGCGGTGACGCAGGCCCGGTGACGGGGATGGGGACGGTTGGTGGATGAGGTGCGAAGGCCCGCCAGGGCCTGAGCCTCGAAACCGCGCGGGGTGGTGGTCTCGGCCCCCCTTCGCCGAGGTATGGCGATGCGCCCGGATCCGGGGGATCGACGGGCGCATCTCCATACCTCGGCGGGTCAGGGGCGGGCGAGCCTCGAGCAGCGAAGGGGGTCCGGTGGTCTCGAGGCTCGCTGGCGCTCGCACCTCGACCAGCGAAGGGCGCTGGCGCTCGCACCTCGACCAGCCAGGGGTCGTGGTCTCGGCCCCCCTTCGCCGAGGTATGGCGATGCGCCCGGATCCTGGGGGATCGACGGGCGCATTGCCATACCTCGCGGGGTCAGGGGCGGGCGAGCTCCTCGCGGAGGGCGGCGACGAAGGCGTCGACGTCGGCCTCGGTCGTGTCCCAGCTGCACATCCAGCGGTACTGGTCGCGCGACTCGTCCCAGGGGTAGAAGCGGAAGCGGGCTGCGAGGCGGTCCGCCACCGCGGGGTCGAGCATCGGGAAGACGGCGTTGGCCTCGGCGGGGGTCGCCAGGCGCACCCCGTCGACGTCACGCACGGCCTCCTGGAGACGGGCGGCCATCGCGTTCGCATGACCGGCACCGCGCAGCCAGAGGTCGCCCTCGTAGAGCGCGAGCAGCTGGGCGGAGACGAAGCGCATCTTGCTCGCGAGCTGCATCGACTGCTTGCGCAGGTACGGCATGCCGCGGACCTTCTCGGGCGAGAGGACGACGACGGCCTCGGCTGCGAGCGCCCCGGCCTTCGTCCCGCCCAGGCTCAGCAGGTCGACGCCGGTGTCGGCGACGAGCTCGCGCAGCGAGACGCCGAGGGCCGCGGCCGCGTTGGAGATCCGCGAGCCGTCGAGGTGCAGGACGAGACCGCGCTCGTGCGCGTGGTCGGCGAGCGCCCGGATCTCGTCGGGGGTGTAGACCGTGCCGATCTCCGTGGAGTTCGTGATCGAGACGACCCGCACCTGTGGCCAGTGCTCGTCGCCGACGCGTGCGGGCACGGTGTCGATGAGCTCAGGGGTCAGCTTGCCGTCGCCGGTGGGCACGGCGTGCAGCTTGATGCCGCCCATCCGCTCGGGCGCGGCGCACTCGTCGACGTGGATGTGCGCGTTGCTCGTGCAGATCACCGACTCCCAGCGATCGGTGGCAGCCTGGAGCGCGACGACGTTGGCGCCGGTGCCGTTGAAGACCGGGAAGGTCTCGACCTGCTCGCCGAGGTGCCCGCGCATGACCTTGCGCAGCCGCTCGGTGTAGACGTCCTCGCCGTAGGCCACCTGGTGGCCGCCGTTGACGGTCGCGAGGGCCTGGAGCACCTCGGGGTGGATGCCGGCGTAGTTGTCGCTGGCGAAGCCGCGGACCGTGTCGTCGTGCAGGGCGCTGAGCTGCGAAGGGGTCGTCGTCGTCACGCGGCAATCCTCGCACCGGTCGCGGACGTGCCGGTCACGCCCCTGCTCGCCTCGATGACGGGCGCGAGCTTCTTGCGCAGCGCCTCGTAGAAGACGTTGAGCGGGAACTCGTCGGGCTGCACGAGGTCGGTCAGGCCCTTCGGCGGGCCGTCGAGCGGCAGCGCGGACGGGTCGCTCATCCCCTTCGCCCAGGTCGACCCCGGGTGCGGAGAGACGTAGCCGGCGACGAGCTCGTAGGCCGCGCGCCAGTGGCCGACCCGGCTGCGGTCGATGCCGGAGCGGTAGAGCTCCTCGACGGCGTCGGACAGCGCGACGACCGCCTCGGGCACCGCGGCCCAGTCGAAGGACAGCGTGTTGTCGGTCCAGCGCAGGACGCCGCGCTTGTGCAGCCAGGCGAAGAGCAGCTGGCCGCCGAGGCCGTCGTAGTTGCGCACCCGGTCACCGGTGATCGGGAAGCGGAAGAGGCGGTCGAAGAGGATCGCCAGCTGCACCGGGCGGGCGTACGGGTGGCCCTGCTCGTCCATCTGCACCGCGACGCGGAAGGTGTTGAGGTCGCAGCGCAGCTCCTCGAGCGCGTACATCCAGAAGGGCATCCGCTGCTTGATCATGAAGGGGTCGAAGGGGAGGTCGCCGTGGCTGTGCGTGCGATCGTGCACGAGGTCCCACATGGCGAAGGTCGACTGCGCGAGCGACTGGCTCGCGACGAGCTGCTCGCCCTCCGGCGGCAGCTGCAGCCCGAGGGTCTGCGCGGCGGCGGACGTCACGGCGCGGAAGCGTGCGGCCTCGCGGTCGCAGAAGATCGCGCCCCACGTGAAGGTCGGCACCTCGCGCACGGCGACGGTCTCGGGGAAGAGGACCGCGGAGTTCGTGTCGTAGCCGGGGGTGAAGTCGGTGAAGGTCACCGGCAGGAAGGCGGGGTTGGGCTGCTGCGCCTCGACGTCGGCGAGCCACTGCGGCCATACGACGTCGAGCAGCACGGCCTCGAAGACCCGGTCGAGGTTCCCGTTCTGCGTGTACATCGGGAAGAGCACGAGGTGCTCGGTGCCGTCGACCCGGTGCTGCTCGGGGTGGAAGAGCACGAGGCTGTCGAGGAAGTCGGGGACGACGAAGCCCTCCTCGACCCAGCGGGCGAGGTCGGTGTCGAGCGCGGCGAGGTACTCGGCGTCGTGCGGGAAGCGCGGCGCGAGCGCGGCGACGTCGGCTTGGATCGAGGCGACGAGCTCGCCCGCGCGAGCCAGGTCGGTCTCGTCGTGGGTCTCGCGGTCGATGCTGCCGTCCTTGCCCTGCAGCAGGCGCAGCTCCTCGACCGCCGCCTTCAGGCTCGCCCACTCGGCGGTGTCGACGGTGCGCTCGGCCGCGGCGTCCTGCGGCGCGTCCTCGCCGAGGTGGGCCGAGCGGGGGACTGCCGCCCAGGTGACGAGGTTGGTCCACAGCCGGCGGTGGTCGAGGTCGGCGATCGAGTCGTCGCCGACGAGGTCGGAGTCGGCGAGCACGACGACGCGGCCGGCCCCGTGCTCGACGGTGACGGCCAGCGGGGCCTGCGCGGGGTGGGCGCTGGCGCTCGAGCTGGCGATGACGTGGGCGGACGGGGCGGCCGAGACGTCGACCGCGCCGGAGCGGTAGAAGCACACCTCGCCGACACCGGCGAGCACACCCTGCCCGCCGTTGTGCCCGACCGCCAGCTCGGGCAGGACCCACGTCGCGTTGCCGAGGTGGCGCCGGCCCGAGGTCGCGCTCTCGTGGACGAGGGTCGAGGTGATCGAGAGCCCGAAGGGGGAGAGCACGTCGTCGAGGTTGTTGCCGTGCGCGCGGTGGTCGCACTCCGCGAGCACGACGAGACCGCCGCCGGTGCGCACGTGCTCGGTGATCGCGGCGATCTCGGCGGGGGAGTAGACCGGGGGCAGGTCGCCGGCGACCCGCTCGGAGGCGGCGTCGGCCGGGTGGGCGATGACGAGGACGTCGACGCCCTCGAGCGCCGCGCCGACGAGCTCGCCGGTGCGGTGCTCGCGCACGGCCAGCCCGCGCTCGGCGAGGGCGTCGACGGCCAGCGCCAGCGAGGCGTCCGCGGGGTTGGCCGGGTTCATCCGGGCGGCCCGGTCGCGGTCGGTGGACCAGGCGCTCGAGTGGGCCTGGTCGAACAGGACGGTGGCGAAGTCGCGCACGGGACACCCCTGACATGGGTCGTGGACGCCGAGCAGCCCCGGCGAGAAGAAGATCTGACCGTCAAAGGGTCTCAAAGACGGAGATCTTCTCGCAAGCCGGGGCTGCGGCGGGACATCAGGTGTCGCGCGACGGCGCGACACAGGTCACGGCGAGGGCTGTCCGCCGTTGACGTTGAGGGTCTCGCCGACGACGAAGCTCGACTCGGCCGAGGCGAGGAAGACGTACGCCGGGGCGAGCTCGACCGGCTGACCGGCCCGCCCGAGCGGGGTGTCCTGGCCGAACTCGGGCAGAGCCTCCTTGGGCTGGCCGTCGACGACCTGCAGGGGCGTCCACACCGGGCCCGGGGCGACCGCGTTGACGCGGATCCCCTTCGGGGCCAGCTGCTGCGACAACCCCTTCGCGAAGGTGTTCATGCCCGCCTTGGTCATCGCGTAGTCCACGAGGTGCGCGCTCGGCTGGTAGGCCTGGATCGAGCTCGACATGATGATCGAGCTGCCCGGCTGCAGGTGGGGGACCGCGGCCCGGCAGATCCACACCATCGCGTAGAGGTTGGTCTTCAGCGTGCCGTCGAGCTGCTCGTCGGTGAGCTTGGTGATGTCCTCGCAGGCGACCTGCTTGCCGGCGTTGACGACGAGGACGTCGAGCCCGCCGAGGCCCTCGACGGCCTTCGCGACGAGGTCGTCGCAGTACGCGCGGTCCCGGACGTCGCCCGGGATGCGCACGAGGGTGCCGCCCTCCTCCTCGACGACGCGGGCGACGCGGTCGGCGTCCTCCTCCTCGTCGGGAAGGTAGGCCAGGGCGACGTCGGCGCCCTCACGGGCGAAGGCGACGGCGACCGCCGCGCCGATGCCGGAGTCGGCTCCGGTGACGAGGGCCTTGCGGCCCTGCAGACGACCGGTGCCGCGATAGCTGCTCAGGCCGATGTCGGCGCCGGGCTCGAGACCGACGTCGGAGCCAGGGAAGTCCTGGTCCTGCTCCGGCGGCGAGATCGTCGGGTGGCGCTCGACGGGGTTGTCCAGGTCCAGCTGGTCGGACATGACGTCTCTCCTGGGATGTCGGGGGTGGGGACGTCTCCACGGTCGCACCCGCTGGAGCGCCTCGACGGGGGAGCCGCCCCCTCCCTTCGGGTGCACGCCGCAGACCCCCGCGGCGGTTGTAGCGTGACGCTCATGGCCGACGTGACCCAGCAGTCCGCTCTCGAGCTCGCCCCCACCCAGCTCTTCATCGGGGGTGAGTGGCGCGACGCGACCGGCGGCGCGACCTTCGCCGTCGACGACCCGGCGACGGGTCAGACCCTCACCCAGGTGGCCGACGGCACCGCCGCCGACGGGGCCGCCGCGCTCGACGCCGCCGTCGCCGCGCAGGCCGAGTGGGCGGCGACCGAGCCGCGCACCCGCTCGGAGATCCTGCGCAGCGCCTTCGAGCTCGTGCGCGAGCGCTCCGAGACCTTCGCGATGCTCATGACCCTCGAGATGGGCAAGCCGCTCGCCGAGGCTCGCGGCGAGGTCACCTACGGCAACGAGTTCTTCCGCTGGTTCGCCGAGGAGGCCGTGCGCATCCACGGCCGCTACGCCGTGGCGCCCAGCGGCGGCACCCGGCTGCTCACGACGAAGCAGCCCGTCGGCCCGACCTTCATGATCACGCCCTGGAACTTCCCCCTCGCCATGGGCACGCGCAAGATCGGCCCCGCCATCGCCGCCGGCTGCACGATGGTCGTCAAGCCGGCGCACGAGACCCCGCTGACGATGCTCGCGCTCGCGAAGACCCTCGAGGAGGTCGGCCTGCCCGCCGGCGTGCTCAACGTCGTGACGACGAGCAGCTCGGGCGAGGTGAGCGAGCCGATCATCCGCGACCCGCGCCTGCGCAAGCTGACCTTCACCGGCTCGACCGGGGTCGGGCAGAAGCTCGTCGAGCAGTCCTCCGAGCAGCTGCTGCGCCTGTCGATGGAGCTCGGCGGCAACGCCCCCTTCGTCGTCTTCGAGGACGCCGACGTCGACGCCGCCGTCGAGGGCGCGATGCAGGCCAAGATGCGCAACATCGGCGAGGCGTGCACCGCCGCCAACCGCTTCCTCGTCCACGAGGACGTCGCGCAGGAGTTCTCGACGAAGTTCGCCGAGCGGATGGGCGGGCTCACCGTCGGCCAGGGCACGAAGGACGGCGTCCAGGTCGGCCCGCTCATCACGAGCAAGGCCCGTGACGGCGTCGCCGCGCTCGTCGACGAGGCCATCGAGGGCGGCGCCACCGTGCTCACCGGCGGCGAGGTGCCGCAGGGCGAGGGCTGGTTCTACCCGCCGACCGTGCTCACCGACGTCGCCGCGGGCTCGCGCGTCATGCGCGAGGAGATCTTCGGCCCGGTCGCGCCGATCACGACCTTCCGCAGCGAGGACGAGGCCGTGCGCATCGCCAACGGCACCGAGTACGGGCTCGTCGGCTACGTCTACACCCGGGACGCCTCGCGGATGATCCGCGTCGCAGAGGCCCTCGACTTCGGCATGGTCGGGGTCAACCAGGGCGTCGTCTCCAACCCCTCCGCCCCCTTCGGCGGGGTCAAGCACTCGGGCTACGGGCGCGAAGGGGGATTCGAGGGCATCGAGGAGTACCTCGAGACGAAGTACATCGGCATCGCCCTGTAGGCCCGCCGCGGGTGCCACGGGGCTGCACAATCTCCCCATGGCACCCTCGACGGCACGCGCGTGAGCACGACCTGGCGGCAGCGGCTGCAGGTGGTCGCCGGGGTGCTCCTGCTCCTCCTCGCCGCCTGGCTGACGATCGGCGGCGGCGACGACGTGGAGCCGGCCGGCGCCCCGTCGTCCTCGTCGACGTCGTCCACCTCCGCGCAGCCGTCGCCGCCCGCCTCGCGGTCGTCGACCCCTTCGCGCTCGTCCTCCGCGCGGCCCGCCGCGGCGGCGACGCCGGACTCGGGGCTGTCGACGGTCCCCGCCTCCTCGCTGCCGCCCGAGGGGCGCCGCACTCTCGCGCTGGTCGCGGCCGGCGGGCCCTTCCCGTACGACCGCGACGGGGTGACCTTCGGCAACCGCGAGCGGATCTTGCCGATCCGCGAGCGCGGGTACTACGCCGAGTACACCGTGCCGACGCCCGGCGAGGACGACCGCGGGGCGCGCCGCCTCGTCGTCGGCGACGAGGGCGACACGTACTACACGGCCGACCACTACGCGAGCTTCCGTCAGGTCGAGGTGGGGTCGTGATCCGGCTGCGGCCCGAGGCCGTCGACGCCCTGCTCGTCGAGGCGATGCATCACCACGTGCACGTCCACGTCGTCGACGGCGGGTCCGACCGCGAGACCGCGTACGACGCCTTCGCCGCGTCCTTCGACCTGCCCGAGCACTTCGGGCGCAACCTCGACGCGCTCTACGACAGCCTCATGGAGGTCGCGACGCGGCACCACGGCGCGTGGACCCTGCTGTGGCGGCCGACTGCCGCGTCCGGCGTGCTCGAGGACCAGGCGCTGCTCGGCGTCCTCGGCGACCTCGAGCACGACGCGGAACAGCTGACGGTGGCCGTCGAGATCGCCCGCGCGGGCTGACCTGCGCGGTGGGTCGGAGCGCAGGCTGGCGGGCTGCCCGACGGGCGGGCCGGCGCGGTGGGGGATCATGGGGGCGTGACGACCCCCACCTCGACCCAGGTCACCCTCAGCCACGTGATGAACGCGACGGAGGCCAACCTCCTCGGCACGATCCACGGCGGCAACATCATGAAGATGGTCGACGACTGCGCCGGCGTCGTGGCCAACCGCTTCGCGCAGGGGCCGGCGGTGACCGCCGGGATGGACGAGATGACCTTCCTCACCCCGGTGCGGGTCGGGGACGTCCTGCACGTGAGCGCCCAGATCAACTGGGCGGGGCGCAGCTCGATGGAGGTCGGGGTGCGCGCCGAGGCCGACCGCTGGGACAGCGCCGCGCCGCGCGTGCACGTCGCCTCGGCCTACCTCGTCATGGTCGCCGTCGACGCCGACGGGCAGACCCGTCCGGTGCCCGAGCTGAGCGTCGAGACCGAGGAGGAGCACCGCCGCTTCCGCGAGGCGCAGATCAGACGGCGCCACCGGCTGGCCCGGCGTGACGAGATCCGCACCTCGCGTGGCGAAGGGGGTGCGGCATGACCCGCACCCGCGTCACCCTCCTGGGGTCGACGGGCTCCATCGGCACCCAGGGGCTCGACGTCATCTCCGCGAACGCCGAGCGCTTCGAGGTCGGGGCGCTGGCGGGCGGGTCGAACGTCGGCCTGCTCGCAGAGCAGGCCGTCGCGCACCGGGCGCCGCTCGTCGCGGCGGCGGCGGGGTCGACGGACGACCTGCGGGCGGCCGTGCGGTCCGCCGCGGACGCCGCGGGCGTCACCGGGTACGACCCGGAGGTGCTCGTCGGCGAGGACGCCGCGACCGAGGTCGCCGGGCGCGAGGCCGACGTCGTGCTCAACGGCATCACCGGCGCGATCGGCCTGCGGCCGACGCTCGCCGCCCTCCGGGCGGGCACGACGCTCGCGCTGGCGAACAAGGAGTCGCTCATCATCGGCGGCCCGCTCGTGCGCGACCTCGCCGGGCCCGACCAGGTCGTCCCCGTCGACTCCGAGCACTCGGCCATCGCGCAGTGCCTGCGGGGCGGACGGTCGTCGGAGGTGCGGCGCCTCGTCGTCACCGCGAGCGGCGGTCCCTTCCGCGGTCGCACCCGCGAGCAGCTCGCCGAGGTGACGCCGCAGGAGGCCCTGGCCCACCCCAACTTCGCCATGGGCCGCGTCATCACGACGAACTCGGCGACCCTGGTCAACAAGGGTCTCGAGGTCATCGAGGCCCACCTGCTCTTCGACATCCCCTTCGAGCGGATCGCCACCGTCGTGCACCCGCAGCAGCAGATCCACTCGATGGTCGAGTTCCACGACGGGTCGACGATCGCGCAGATGGGTCCGCCGCGGATGCTCGTGCCGATCGCGCTCGGGCTGTCGTGGCCCGAGCGCCTGCCCGACGTCGACGAGCCGTGCGACTGGACCCAGGTGCAGAGCTGGGACTTCGCGCCGATCGACGACGTCGCCTTCCCCGCCGTGGAGCTCGCCCGCCAGGTCGGCACCGCCGGTGGCACCTACCCCGCCGTCTACAACGCGGCCAACGAGGTGGCCGTCGACGCCTTCCACGACGGGGCGCTGCCCTTCGTCGGGATCGTCGACACCGTCGCCGAGGTCGTCGGGCGCCATGACGGGGGCGACTTCGACGCCCACAGCCTCGACGGGGTGCTCGCCGCGGACCGCTGGGCGCGAGAGGCCGCTGCGGCTGTCGTGAGGGGATGAGACGATGGCGACCATGCTGTTCCTCGCAGGGGTCGTGCTCGTCTTCCTCGGCATCGCGCTGTCGATCGCGCTGCACGAGATCGGGCACCTCGTGCCCGCCAAGCGCTTCGGCGTCCGCGTCCCGCAGTACATGGTCGGCTTCGGCCCGACGGTCTTCTCGCGACGGCGCGGAGAGACCGAGTACGGGGTCAAGGCGATCCCGCTCGGCGGCTACATCCGGATGATCGGCATGTTCCCGCCGCGTGCGGGTGACGAGCCGGGCACGATCCGCACGTCGAGCACGGGCCGCTTCAGCCAGCTCGCCGACGAGGCGCGCGCGCAGTCCTTCGAGGAGGTGCGACCCGGCGACGAGGACCGGCTCTTCTACAAGCTGTCCGTGCCGAAGAAGATCACCGTCATGCTCGGCGGGCCGATGATGAACCTCCTCATCGCCTTCGTCATCTTCGGCGGCATCTTCACCCTCTACGGCACGGTGCAGACCTCGCCGAGGCTCTCCTCCGTCAGCGAGTGCGTCGACCTCACCAAGGCCGGGCAGAGCACCGCGCAGGAGTGCACGCCCGACATGCCCACGGCCCCGGCCAACGAGGCGGGCCTGCGCCCCGGCGACACGATCACGGCGATCAACGGCCAGGCCGTGACGACGTGGGACGAGGTGCGCGCGCAGATCCGCGCCAACGGCGACCGCGAGATGCGCATCGCCGTCGACCGCGGGGGGCGCGACGAGACCGTCACCGCGACCCCGATCGTCCTCGACCAGCCGAAGATCGGCGACGACGGCCGGGTCGTCGAGGACGCGAAGGGGGAGCCCGTCCTCGAGCAGGCCGGCTTCCTCGGCGCGAGCGGCACCCCCGTGCGCGTCAAGCAGCCCGTGACCGAGGTGCCCGCGCTCTTCGGCGACATGCTCGTGACGACCTTCTCCGCCGTGGCGAAGATCCCGCAGAAGCTCGTCGGGGTCTACCAGGCGGCCTTCGGCAGCGAGGAGCGCGACCCCGAGAGCCCGATGTCGGTCGTCGGCGTCGGCCGGGTCGCCGGCGAGGTGGCGAGCTCGGACGAGTTCGGGACCCCGGTCGAGAAGCTCATGATGATCATCAGCCTTATCGGCTCGCTCAACCTCATGCTCTTCGCCTTCAACCTCATCCCCCTCCTCCCGCTCGACGGCGGCCACGTCGCCGGCGCGCTGTGGGAGGGCGTGAAGAAGGGCTGGGCCCGCGTCCGCGGCCTGCCCGACCCCGGCCCGGTCGACGTCGCGAAGGCCCTGCCCCTGGCCTACGGCGTCGCCCTGACCTTCATCGCGATGACGGTCCTGCTCGTCTACGCCGACATCGTCAAGCCGATCAAGCTCCTCTGACCCCTCCACTTGTGCGAGCTACGGCGCAGTAGTGGTCGTGATCACAACCACTACTGCGCCGTAGCAGGGTCGTCAGGTCGCCCGTCGCATGTGGCGAGGCGACGGGCGTCAGGAGAGCTTCGGGATCGCGACGACGTCAGGCCGGGAGCGTCCCTGTGCGGCGACGTAGGTGTCCTCGAGCCGTCGCAGGGTCCCGCTCGGGTCCTGACGCAGACCGGTCGGCGTCACCCCGGCGACGACCACACCGACACGCGTGAGGTCGCCGTCACGCTCCACGGTCTCGACCCACTCCTGCCCCTGGGAGTGGTGCAGGTGAGAGTGGACCATCACCGCCAGCCCGACGTCGTCGAACCACACGTCGGGAGTGAGCAGAGCGCGGCCGTCCGCGGTGGCGAGTGCCGGGTTCGCCATCGGCAGCGGCAGGATCTCGGAGGTCGCGACGAGATCCAGCAGCTCAGCCTCGGGGAGCGACCAGGCGCCCGACGCCGCGTGCTGCAGGGGCACCAAGAGCTGTTTCGCATCTCGCGTGCGTAGTCGGCACAGCCACTCGTGGAGCTCGGCGACGTCGGTCGTGCCCTTCTGGACCGCCTCGATGAGGAGGGCCGAGCGGTCGTCGGCGAAGGGGCGGAGGGAGGCGGTGTCGATGGCAGCCCGGGCTGCGGAGGCGTACCTCAGAGGTCCTCGCTCGACGACTGCGTGGTCGGCCACTGTCGTCCGTCGCACCGTGGCGAACCCGTGCTCGCGGGACCGGCACGGTTCTGGGGTCAGCATGAGCACGCGTGCCGGCTCGGTGACGGACAGCCCGTGAAGCCGAGCCGCCGACGGGCCGGTGAGGTAGGCGCGGGGACCTGCCCAGAGCAGGGCCGCGATGCATCTCTGACGCTCCGTCGCAGGTGCGCGATCGACGAGGAAGACGTTCGGCAGGATCGCCGTCCAGTGGCGTCCGGAGCGCCAGCGCGTCCGTGCTCGCGGCACCTGGTGGAGCGTGAGCTGAGCCCGGGTGACCAGACCGTCCTGCCGCGCCAGGATCTTGCGGACCTCGTCGGGCAGATCCTCCACGGAGTCATAGCTCATGACAGCACCGTGATCCTGTCGAGCACGCTCCGAGCTGACGTGAGAGCACCTGTGGACGAGGACCGGTCTACGCCGCGGTCTGTGGATCCTGCGTGCTGCGTCGATCCGGAGCGACGCGGAGACCCGACGGTGCCCCCTTCGCCGCCTGCTACGGCGCAGTAGTGGCTGCGATCGCAGCCACTACTGCGCCGTAGCTCGCACCGGGGTGGGGGAGTGCCCAGACCACTCCCAGCGGAAGGGGGATAATGAGGGCATGACTGTCTCCCTCGGCATGCCGAAGGCCCCCGCGCCCGTGATCGCCCCCCGTCGCCCTACCCGGCAGATCAAGGTCGGGTCGGTCGGGGTCGGCAGCGAGTCGCCGATCTCGGTGCAGTCGATGACGACGACGCTCACCTCCGACGTCAACTCCACCCTCCAGCAGATCGCCGAGCTCACCGCGGCCGGCTGCGACATCGTGCGCGTCGCCTGCCCGAGCCAGGACGACGCCGACGCGCTCGCCGAGATCGCCCAGCACAGCCAGATCCCGGTCATCGCCGACATCCACTTCCAGCCGAAGTACGTCTTCCAGGCGATCAAGGCGGGGTGCGCGGCGGTGCGGGTCAACCCCGGCAACATCCGCCAGTTCGACGACCAGGTCGGCGAGATCGCCAAGGCCGCGAAGGACCACGGCACCTCGATCCGGATCGGCGTCAACGCCGGCAGCCTCGACAAGCGCCTGCTCGAGCGCTACGGCAAGGCCACCCCCGAGGCGCTCGTCGAGTCCGCGGTGTGGGAGGCGGGCCTGTTCGAGGAGCACGACTTCCACGACTTCAAGATCTCGGTCAAGCACAACGACCCCGTGACGATGGTGCGCGCCTACGAGCTGCTCGCCGAGCGCGGCGACTGGCCGTTGCACCTCGGTGTCACCGAGGCCGGCCCTGCCTTCCAGGGCACGATCAAGTCGGCCACCGCCTTCGGCGCGCTGCTCTCGCGCGGCATCGGTGACACGATCCGCGTCTCCCTCTCGGCCCCGCCGGTCGAGGAGGTCAAGGTCGGCATCTCGATCCTCCAGTCCCTCGGCCTGCGCCCGCGCAAGCTCGAGATCGTCTCCTGCCCCAGTTGCGGCCGTGCCCAGGTCGACGTCTACAAGCTCGCCGACGAGGTGACCGCCGGGCTCGAGGGGATGACCGTCCCCCTGCGCGTCGCCGTCATGGGCTGCGTCGTCAACGGCCCGGGCGAGGCCCGCGAGGCCGACCTCGGCGTCGCGTCCGGCAACGGCAAGGGCCAGATCTTCGTCAAGGGCGAGGTCATCAAGACCGTCCCCGAGAGCAAGATCGTCGAGACCCTCATCGAGGAGGCCATGCGCATCGCAGAGGAGATCGGCGAGCCCGTCGACGAGGAGGACGGCGCGGGCAGCCCCACCGTCACCGTCGGCTGACCTACGCTGAGCGCGTGCTGCGCACCCGCTCGCCCGTGAGGCTCCTGACGACAGATGATCGTGAGGCCGCCCTCGAGCTGTGCGCCCAGGACCCCGCGGCGAACGTCTACGTCGCCAGCCGGATCCTCGACGGCGCGCTCGGGCTCGGCAGCACGGCCGTCTCGGGGTACTTCGAGGACGAGGCCCTCACCTCGATGGTGTGGACCATCGCCAACGTCGTGCCCGTGTCCACCCACGCCGTCAGCCGCGCCGCCTTCGCCGACCGCGTGCGCAAGGTGCGTCGGCGCTGCGCCTCCTTCCTCGGCCCCCACGACGAGGTCATGGCGATGTGGGACGAGGTCGGCGAGAGCTTCGGGCGGCCCCGCTCGGTGCGCGGGCAGCAGCCGCTCATGGGCATGCGCGACACCCCGTCGAGCCGGGGCGTCGAGCTCGACCCCCGAGTGCGCCCGGGCCTGGTCGAGGAGACCGATCTCGTCCTCCCTGCGGCCGAGCACATGTTCACCGAGGAGATCGGCTACCCGCCCTACCAGGGCTCCTCGACGTACTACGCCGACACCCTGCGCACGCTGCTGCGCAAGAACCGCACCTACGTCGTCGTCGAGGACGGCGCGGTGATCTTCAAGGCCGACGTCGGGTCGGTGGCGCTCGGCTGCGCCCAGATCCAGGGCGTCTGGCTCGCCCCGCACCTGCGCGGCCAGGGCCTCGCGGCCCCGATGATGGCCAGCGTCGTCGAGATGACGCTCGCCCACCACGCCCCGTGGGTGACGCTCTACGTCAACGACTACAACGCGCCGGCGATCGCGACCTACGAGCGCATCGGCATGGAGCGGATCGGGGCCTTCGCGACGATCCTCTTCTGAGGGACCAGCCGACGGCCCTCAGAAGGTGAGCACGAGCTTGCCGACCATGTCGCCGCGCTCCATCTCGGCGAAGGCGTCACGCGCCCGCTCGACCGGCACGACGTCGTGGATCACCGGCCGTGCCCCGCTCACGGCGAGCAGGGCGGTGAGGTCGCGCAGCTCCTGCAGGGTGCCCATCGTCGAGCCGACGACCCGCAGCTGGAGGAAGAAGATCCGGGTGAGCTCCGCGTCGTCGAGCTGCGGCCCGCTCGTCGTCCCGGAGACGACGAGCGTCCCACCGGGGCGAAGGGAGCGGATCGAGTGGCTCCACGTCGCGCGGCCCACCGTCTCCATCACCGCGTCGACCTTCTCCGGCAGGCGCTCGCCGCTCTCGAAGACCGCGTCGGCGCCGAGCTCGAGGGCGCGGGCCCGCTTCGCCTCGTCGCGCGAGGTGGCGAGCACCCGCAGCCCCGCCGCGTGGCCGAGGACGACGAGCGCCGTGGCGACGCCGCCCCCGACGCCCTGGACGAGCACGCTCTGCCCCGGGCGCAGCTCGCCGCGGGTGAAGAGCATCCGGTAGGCCGTGAGCCAGGCGGTCGGCAGGCAGGCCGCCTCCTCGAAGGTGAGGTCGGCCGGCTTGGGCAGGAGGTTGCGCCGGGGCACGACGACGGTGTCGGCGAAGGTGCCCTGGTGGCGCTCGCTGAGCAACGAGCGGCGCGGGTCCATCGTCTCGTCCCCGGTCCACGACGGGTCGGAGATCACCGCGTGGACGACCACCTCGCGGCCGTCCTCGTCGACGCCCGCGGCGTCGCACCCGAGGATCATCGGGAGCTTGTCCTGCCCGAGACCGACCCCGCGCAGCGACCACAGGTCATGGTGGTTGAGCGCCGCCGCCCGGACGCTGACCCGGGCCCAGCCGTCGGGCACCTCGGGCTCGGGGCGCTCGCCGACGACGAGGCCGACCAGGGGGTCGTCGGGGGTGATGCTCTCGGCGTACACGGCGCGCACGGGGTCTCCTCGTCCTCGGTGGTGTCGCGCTCACCCTACGAGGGGCCCCGCCCGCCGGGTCGGGTCGCGCAGGGGTCTAACGTGGCGAGGACAGCACGTCCGACCGAAGGGAGAGCCCGCATGGCCACCATCGCGGACACCGTCATCGCCACCCTGAGGGCCAACGGGGTGACCCGCGCGTACGGGGTCCCCGGCGACTCGCTCAACGGCTTCACCGAGGCGATGCGTCGGGACGGCAGCATCGCCTGGCAGCTCGTGCGGCACGAGGAGTCCGCGGCCTTCGCCGCCGCGGCCGACGCCGAGCTCACCGGTGAGCTGTCCGTCTGCTTCGGCAGCTGCGGCCCCGGCAACCTCCACCTCATCAACGGACTCTTCGACGCCCAGCGCTCGCGGGTGCCCGTGCTCGCCATCGCGGCGCAGATCCCGAGCTCGGAGATCGGCAGCGGTTACTTCCAGGAGACGCACCCGCAGAACCTCTTCCAGGAGTGCAGCGTCTACTGCGAGATGGTCTCCGACGCCTCGCAGATGCCGCGGATGCTCGAGACCGCGATGCGCGCGGCGATCCAGCAGCGCGGGGTCGCCGTGCTCGTCATCCCCGGCGACGTCGCCCAGCTCGAGGCCCAGGACACCCGGGTCACCGTCGTCGAGCGCGCCCGCGCCCGCGTCGTCCCCGACGCCGAGCAGCTGCAGCGGGCGGCCGACCTGCTGAGCAGCTCCCGCCGCACGACCCTGCTCGTGGGCGTCGGTGCGGAGGGAGCGAAGGCCGAGGTCCTCCAGCTCGCCGACACCCTCGGCGCCCCGGTCGTGCACTCCCTGCGCGGGAAGCAGCACGTCGAGGGGGACAACCCCTTCGACGTCGGTCTCACCGGTCTGCTCGGCTTCGCCTCCGGCTACCGCGCGATGGAGCGGGCCGACACGATCCTCATGCTCGGCACCGACTTCCCCTACCGCCAGTTCTTCCCCGAGCACGCGAAGGTCATCCAGGTCGACGTCCGCGGCGAGCAGCTCGGCAAGCGCGTGCCCCTCGAGGTCGGGCTCGTCGGCGACGTCCGCGACACCGTGCGCGAGCTGCTCCCGCTCCTCACGCGGGCGAAGGACCGCGACCACCTCGAGGACTCGGTGAAGCACTACCGCCGCACCCGCGAGCGGCTCGACGACCTCGCCGTGCCCTCGAAGCGGCGCCAGGCGATCCACCCGCAGTACCTCGCCCGGCTCGTCGACGAGATCGCCGCCGACGACGCCGTCTTCATCCCCGACGTCGGCTCGCCGGTCGTCTACGCCGCCCGCTACCTCAGCTGCCGCGGCGACCGACGCGTCATCGGCTCCTTCGTCCACGGGTCGATGGCCAACGCCGTGCCGCACGCGATCGGCGCGCAGAGCGCCTACCCGGACCGCCAGGTCGTCACCCTCAGCGGGGACGGCGGGCTGGCCATGCTCATGGGCGAGCTGCTCACTGTGCGCCAGCACGACCTGCCGATCAAGGTCGTCGTCCTCAACAACAGCTCGCTGAACTTCGTCGAGCTCGAGATGAAGGCCGCCGGTCTGCCCGACTTCGGCACCGGTCTGGACAACCCCGACTTCTCGAAGGTCGCCGAGGCGGTCGGCATCCGCGGCTGGCGGGTCGAGCGCTCCGAGGACCTCGAGGGCGCGCTGCGCGAGGCCTTCGCCCACGACGGACCCGCCCTCGTCGACGTCGTCACCGAGCGCCAGGAGCTGACGATCCCCCCGGCCATCTCCGCCGAGCAGGTCAAGGGCTTCACCCTCTACGCCCTGCGCACCGTGATGTCCGGCCGCGGCGACGAGCTGCTCGACCTCTCGCGCGCCAACCTGCGCCAGATCCTCTAGGAGAGCCCGTGCCCCGTCGCGACCTGTCGACCACCGGCCTGGCCGGTCTGCTCATCACCTCCGGAGTCGTGCACCTCGTGCGCCCCCAGGTCTTCGAGTCGATCGTCCCGGCCCCGCTGCGGGGCCACCGGCGCGAGCTCGTCTACGTCTCCGGCGTCCTCGAGATCCTCTGCGGCGCAGGCCTGCTCGTGCCGCGCACCCGTCGGGTCGCCGGTCTGGCCAGCGCCGCGCTGCTCGTCGCGGTCCTGCCCGCCAACGTCCAGATGAGCCTCGACCACGGCCGGCGCGCCCGTCGCCGCCGCACGACCGGCTCCCGGGCGGCCTTCGCCGGCACCCTGGCCCGGCTGCCCCTCCAGCTCCCGCTCGTGCGCGCCGCGCTACGGGCCGCCCGCAGCGCACCACGGCGATGAGCGCCGACGTGGGGGAGCCCACCTCGTCCGCCGACCCCGCCGTCGTCGACGCCCTCCGCGCTGCCCGTCGGGTCCTCGTCCTCTCCGGCGCCGGCATGAGCGCCGAGTCCGGCGTGCCGACCTTCCGCGACGCGCAGAGCGGGCTCTGGGAGCGCTTCGACCCCTCCTCCCTGGCGACCCAGGAGGCCTGGGACGACGACCCTCCCTTCGTGTGGGCCTGGTACGCGTGGCGGGCCGCCCTGCTGCGCCGGGTCGAGCCCCATGCGGGTCACCGGGCGGTCGCCGACCTCGCCCGCCTGCGCGACGTCGAGGTCGTCACGCAGAACGTCGACGACCTCCACGAGCGCGCCGGCTCTCGCGTCCTCTCGCACGTCCACGGGTCCCTCCTGTCCTTCCGCTGCCGCGACTGCGCGACCCCGTGGCAGGGCGAGCTCGCCGTGCCCGACGAGCCGGTCGAGCGGCTCGACCCACCGACGTGCGCGGCGTGCGGCGGGGACGTCCGACCTGGCGTCGTGTGGTTCGGCGAGGAGATGCCGCGCGACGCGTGGGACGCAGCGGTCGGCGCCGTCGAGCGGCTCGACGGGGGAGACGTCGTCCTCGTCGTCGGCACGAGCGGCCTGGTCTACCCGGCCGCGGGTCTGCCCGCGATGGCCCTCGGCCAGGGCGCCGTCGTCGTCGAGGTCAACCCGCAGCCCAGCGACGTCTCCGACCTGTGCCACCACCACGTGCGCGCCGGTGCCGCGACCGCCCTGCCCGCCCTCGTCGCCGCGCTCGACGAGGGCTGACGTGGACGGGGACGGCGTGACCGGCCCCGTCGTCCTCGACCTGCCCTTCCGCGGGCGCTGGCGCACCGAGATGAGCCCGGCCCGCCGCGTGCCCAGCCACGGCACGACCCTCTACGGCACGAGCCACGCCATCGACTTCGTCGCCGTCGACGAGCACGGCCGCAGCGCCCCGCGCTCGTGGCGCAGCGCGCTCGCCACCGAGGCCCCGCAACGCTTCGTCGGCTTCGGCGCCGAGATCCTCGCCCCCGTCGCCGGCACGGTCCTGCTCGTCCACGACGGCGAGCCCGACCACGAGGCGAGGCGGTCCCCCTTCGCCCTGCTCGGCTACGCCCTCACCCAGGCGAGGCGCGCCCGCCGGGGTCACGCCGCGCTCGCCGGCAACCACGTCGTCCTCGAGATCGCCCCGGGTGGCCCGGTCGTCGTCCTCGCCCACCTGCGGCACGGCTCGCCACGGGTCGCCGTCGGCGACCGCGTGCGCCCCGGGGACGTCCTCGGCGAGTGCGGGAGCTCGGGCAACAGCACCGAGCCGCACGTCCACCTGCAGGTCAGCGACACCACCGACTGGGAGCGCGCGCGGGGCGTGCCGCTGGCCTTCCGGCTCCCGGGAGGTCCCCGCGTGCCCGAGGAGGGCGAGGTCGTCACGGGCCGGCCGGCGCCCGGTCAGTAGAGCTGCTGCGCGTACCTCTCGCCGTAGTACTCGCGCAGCTCCTCGACGCTGTCCTCCGGGCGCTCGAGCGCGTGCGCGATCTCGGCGCGCGACTCCACCGCGTCGGGCTGCCAGGTCTGCGGCTCCCACAGCCCGCTGCGCAGGAAGGCCTTCGCGCAGTGGTGGAAGACCTCCTCGACCTCGACGACGAGCGCGAGCACCGGACGGTGACCGCGCACGACGAGGTCGTCGAACCACGGCGCGTCCGCGACGAGACGTGCCCGGCCGCCGACCCGACGGTTGCCCGGTCGCTCGGCGATCGCGACGGTCCGCTCGTCGAGGACGTGGACGAGGGAGCCGGCGGGGTCTCCCTTCGGCGAGGCGTCGACGCTCCCGTCGGCGGCCGAGGTCGCGACGACGACGAAGGGGGTGGCTGCCAGCCACCGGCGGTCGACGTCGGTGAGGTGGGTGCGGACCTTGTCGCGCACTCGGGGGAGGGGCTCGCCGACGATCTCGGTGAGCTGCTCGAGGGTGGTGACCGGTCGCTCGTCCATGCGCCGATCGTGGCACGGCTGCCCGCGAGCGGCCGCGGCCTCAGCGCCAGCCGAGCAGGTGCAGGCGCTCGCCGTGCCGCTCGACGCCGGCGCCCACCATCTCGGGGTGCTCGGCGTACCAGCGCGACTGGGTCTCGCGGACCTCGTCGTCGGCGACGACCTCCTCGCCGACGAGCCAGTCCGCCCGCGGCTCGTACGGCAGGCCGAGGGCCTCGACGACGTCCTCGCGAAGGGGGGTGCGCACCGAGCGCAGGAGGACCCGGCCGGGGTCCGCGCCCGGGGCGGGCAGCCCGATCGCCTCGCGCAGGCGCTCGCCGAGCGCGACGAGCACGGTGTTGCCCGGGTGGTTGATCGTCCACCCCTCGCCGAGCGTCTCGGCGACGACGTCGTCGGCGCGCAGGGTGCTCGAGACGGACTGCCGGCGCGCGAGCTCGGCGAGACCCTCGCGGGCGATCGTGCGGTAGGCCTCGGCGAGCTCGTCGGCCGCGAGGGTCTGCGGGCCGCCGGTGAGGCCCGCGGCCTGCGCCAGGGTGCGCAGGTCGTGATACGGCACGACCGGCGGGTCGCCGGCCGCGCCGCGCACGAGCGCCTGGAAGGGGTAGGCGCTGGGGTCGCGCAGCACCGGCAGGGTGACGAGCCGGGCGTCCTCGCGCAGGTGGGCCCGGACCTGGCTCGTGCCGAGCGGCAGGCCTCGGTAGTCGTCGCGGACCGGCTGCGCGGCGAGGACGTCGAGGTGGGGGAGCAGACGGTGCAGGTGGGGGATGTCCGACGCCTCGAGCTCGTGCACCGGCGGCACCCGCACGGAGTCGACGGGGCTCGTGCCGTCGGCGGTGGTCGTCGTCGTGATGCGCAGGGACTCGGCCTGGCAGTTGCCGAGGACGGCGAGCAGCGGGCGTGCGCCCGGCTCGTCCGCCCCGGGCAGGGGGTCGATCCCGTAGAAGACGCCGTAGTGGCGACGGCGTCCCTCGTCGGTGCCTGTCGACTGCTGGGTGCTCATCGGCCCAGCCTCGCAGCCCGAGGGCGGGCTCACCCCCTTCGCCACCGGCCCGCCTCGACGGGCGGTCCGCCGACCACCGATATCCTGCCCGGGCACGTCTGCCCCACCCCCAGCTGCCAGGAGCCAACCACCGTGGTCATGCGCATGTCCTCCCTCTTCCTCCGCACCCTCCGCGAGGACCCGGCGGACGCCGAGCTGCCGGGGCACAAGCTGCTCGTGCGGGCCGGCTACGTCCGTCGCGCCGCGCCCGGCGTCTACAGCTGGCTGCCGCTCGGGCTGCGGGTCCTGCGCAAGGTCGAGGGCATCGTGCGCGAGGAGATGGACGCGATGGGCGGCCAGGAGCTGAGCTTCCCCGCGCTGCTGCCCAAGGAGCCCTACGAGGCGACGAACCGGTGGACGGAGTACGGACCCAACCTCTTCCGCCTCCAGGACCGCAAGGGCGCCGACATGCTCCTCGGCCCGACCCACGAGGAGATGTTCACCCTCGCGGTCAAGGACCTCTACACGTCCTACAAGGACCTGCCGGTCTCGCTCTACCAGATCCAGACGAAGTACCGCGACGAGGCCCGGCCGCGCGCCGGCGTGCTGCGCGGGCGCGAGTTCGTCATGAAGGACAGCTACTCCTTCGACGTCGACGAGGCGGGCCTGAGCAAGTCCTACGACGCCCACCGCGACGCGTACGTGAAGATCTTCGACCGCCTCGGCTTCGAGTACGTCGTCGTCCACGCCGACTCCGGCGCGATGGGCGGCTCGGCGAGCGAGGAGTTCCTCGCGGTCAACGAGGGCGGCGAGGACACCTTCGTGCGCGACGGCGAGGGCTACGCCGCCAACGTCGAGGCCGTCACCGTGCCCCAGGCCGAGCCGGTCGAGGTGACCGTCGGTCCCGCCCACGTCGAGGACACCCCCGACACCCCGACGATCGACACGCTCGTCGCCGCGCTCAACCGGGACCACCCGCGCACCGACGGGCGCGCGTGGACCGCGGCCGACACGCTGAAGAACGTCATCGTCATGCTCGTGCACCCCGCCGACGAGGAGCACCCCGAGGGCCGCCGCGAGCCGCTCGCCATCGGCGTGCCCGGCGACCGCGAGGTCGACCCGAAGCGTCTCGAGGCGAAGGTCGCCCCGGCCGCCGTCGAGGCCTTCGAGGAGCGCGACTTCGCCGCGCACCCGCACCTGGCGAAGGGGTACATCGGCCCCGGCGCCCTTGGCGAGGAGCGCGGCATCCGCTACCTCCTCGACCCCTTGATCGCGGTGGGCTCGGCCTGGGTGACCGGCGCCGACGAGCACGGCAAGCACGTCATCGACCTCGTGCACGGGCGTGACTTCACCGCCGACGGGACGATCCAGGCCGCGGCGATCCGCGAGGGCGACCTCGGCCCGAACGGCCGCCCGCTGACGCTGGCCCGCGGCATCGAGATGGGCCACATCTTCCAGCTCGGCCAGAAGTACGCCGAGGCGCTCGGCCTCAAGGTCCTCGACGAGAACGGCAAGCTCGTCACGGTGCACATGGGCTCCTACGGCATCGGGGTCACCCGCGCCGTCGGCGTCATCGCCGAGGACAACCACGACGAGCGGGGCCTGGTCTGGCCGCGATCCGTCGCCCCCTTCGACGTCCACGTCGTCGCCGCCGGCAAGAGCGACGAGATCTTCGTCAAGGCCGCCGAGCTGTCCGAGGAGCTCGAGCGCCACGGGCTGCAGGTCGTCTACGACGACCGCGCTGGTCGCGTCAGCCCCGGGGTGAAGTTCAAGGACGCCGAGCTCATCGGGGTCCCGACGATCCTCGTCGTCGGCAAGGGCCTGGCCGACGGCGTCGTCGAGATCAAGGACCGGCGCACCGGCGACCGGCGCGAGGTCCCCGTCGACGAGGCCGTGAGCGCGCTCCTCGCGGAGGTGCGGTCGTCGTGAGCCGTGAGGAGACGCCGCTGCGGGTCGCGCCGAGCCGGCCCGCGCCGGGCCCGGTCCGGGCGGTCGTCTTCGACTGGGGAGGCACCCTCACGCCCTGGCACGCCATCGACCTCGGCGAGCAGTGGCGGGTCTTCGCCCGCGAGGTCCACGGCATCCCCGTGGACTCCGCGCAGGTGCCCGAGGCCGATCTCGCCCGGGCCCACGAGCTCGCCGAGCGGATCCTCGCCGCCGAGCACGAGGCCTGGCAGAGCACGCGCGGCGACCAGCGCAGCTCGAGCCTCGACGAGGTGCTGCGCCGGGCCGGGGTCGACCCGCGCCACGACCGCCACCACCTCGCCCTGGCGGCCTACCGCCGCTTCTGGGAGCCGCACACGATCACCGACCCGCAGGTCCGGCCGCTGTGGGAGGGCCTGCGCGCCCGCGGGCTCAAGGTCGGCGTGCTGTCGAACACCATCTGGAGCCGCGACTACCACCGCGACGTCTTCGCCCGCGACGGCGTGCTCGACCTGCTCGACGCCGACGTCTACTCCAGCGAGATCGGCGTGACCAAGCCCCACGAGGGGGCCTTCGCAGCGGTGTGCCAGGCGCTCGGCGTCGAGGCGACGAGCACCGTCTACGTCGGCGACCGGCTCTTCGAGGACGTCCTCGGGCCGCAGGAGATCGGCATGCGCGCCATCTGGGTGCCCCACAGCGACATCCCGCTCGACCAGCAGGTCGCCGTCGACGTCGAGCCCGACGCGACCGTCCACGAGCTCGTCGACATCCTCGCCGTCGTCGACGGCTGGCTCGAGGGCTGAGCCCGCCATGACGCACGTGCTCGTCCTCGGCGGCACCGCCGAGGCGAGGGACCTCGCGGCCCGTCTCGACGCGAAGGGGGTGGCCCTCACCTCCTCGCTCGCCGGCCGGGTCTCGCAGCCCCGCCTGCCCGTCGGGCCCGTGCGCGTCGGCGGCTTCGGCGGGGCCGACGGCCTCGTCCGGTGGCTGCGGGAGCACGACGTGAGCGCGGTCGTCGACGCCACCCACCCCTTCGCCGCGACGATGGGTGCGCACGCGGCGGCGGCCTGTGCCGCCGTCGGCCTGCCGCTGCTGCGGCTGGCCCGCCCCGGCTGGGCGGACCACCCGGACGCGGCGACGTGGACCTGGGTCGAGAGCCACGAGGCCGCCCGCGAGGCGGCGGACCGGGCCGGGGGGACCCCCTTCGTCACGACCGGGCGGCAGACCCTGCACCACCACGTCGGCCCGTGGGCCCGCCGCGAGGTGCTCGTGCGGCTCGTCGAGCCGCCGGAGGAGCCGCTGCCGCAGACCTGGACCGTGCTGCGCTCGCGGGGACCCTTCGAGGTCACCGCCGAGGAGGCGCTCATGCGCGACCACGCGGTGGGCGTGCTGCTGACGAAGGACTCGGGCGGCCGCTACACGCAGGCCAAGCTCGAGGCCGCCCGCCGGGTGGGGGTCCCGGTCGTCGTCGTCGCCCGCCCGCGGCGGGCCGACGGGGTGACCGAGGCGGTCGACGCGGAGCAGGCGACCCGGTGGGTCGAGCAGGTCACCTCCGGGCGCTGAGCACCTGGCGCGCGCCGGCGGCGAGGACGAGAGCGACGACCCCGACCCGTCGGGCGAGCGTCACCGCGCGGGGCAGGTCGGCCGCGATGGGGCGGGGCCCCGACCCGAGGACGCCCCGGTCCTCGACGGAGCCCCCGTAGACGTTGCGCCCGCCGAGGCGCACGCCGAGCGCGGCCGCGAAGCCCGCCTCGACCGGACCGGCGTTCGGGCTGGGGTGGGCGCGGCCGTCGCGCCGCGCGACGGCGAGGACCTGCCCCGCCCGCGCGGGTGCCGCCAGCGCCGTCGCGAGGACGGTCACCCGCGCGGGCAGCCAGCCCAGGACGTCGTCGGCGCGGGCCGCTGCCCAGCCGAAGCGGTGGTAGCGCGGGCTGCGGTGGCCGTGCATCGCGTCGAGGGTGTTCGCGCCGCGGTGCAGGACGACGCCGACCGGGCCGAGGAGCGCGCCCCAGACGAGCGTGCCGACGACGGCGTCGGAGGAGTTCTCGGCGACGGACTCCAGCGCCGCCCGGGCGACCTCGTCGGCGGTGAGGTCCTGGGTCGCGCGCCCGACGAGGTTGCGCACCCGGGTGCGGGCCCCGGGCAGGTCGTCGCCGACGAGCAGGTCGTGCACGGCGGTGCCCTCTCGCCCGAGGCTCGTGCCGCCGAGGGCGGTCCAGACGAGGGCCGCCGTCGCGGCGCACCGTGCCGGGGCGGGCAGACGGCCGGCGGCCGCCCCGAGGGCGAGCACGGGGGCGAGCACGACGACCTCGGTGAGGACCCCGGCGGGCCGTCCGTCGCGGTAGGTGCGGCGCTCGACGGCGCCGGCCCAGGACCCGAAGAGCGCGACGGGGTGCCCGCGCCGCGGGTCGCCGAGCACCTGGTCCGCGGCCCAGCCGACGACGAGCCCGAGGGCGACCGGGTCGACCCGGGTCACCGCTCGTCCTTGATCGTCAGCACCTGCCCGAGGACCACGAGGTCGACGCGGGTGGCGCTGCGGGCGAGCCGTTGGCCCAGCATGCCGAGCCGGTCGGCGAAGACCCGCCCGGAGCGGTAGGCCGGGACGACGCCCCAGCCGACCTCGTTGGTCACCGCGACGACGTGCGGGGCCGCGCGCCAGGCCGCGTCGAGCGCGTCGACGCGCATGTCGAGATCGGCCTCCCACCGCTCCTGCGGGCTCTCCCACGCGTCGAGCTCGTCGAGCTGGGCCGTGAGCCACGTGCCGAGGCAGTCGAGGAGCACCGGACCGCTCGCCGCGGTGAGCGCGGCGGCGGCGTCGGTGCTCTCGAGCGTCGTCCACGCCGCCGGCCGGCGATCACGGTGGGCTCGCACCCGCGCAGCCCAGTCGGGGTCGTCGCGCTGCGGCCCGCACGCGAGATAGGTGACCGGGGCCTGGTCGTCGAGGTGCGGGGGCAGGAGGAGGGACTCGGCGTGGCGGGACTTGCCGGAGCGCACGCCACCGGTGACGAGCACCCGGGCGCTCATGACGCCACCGTCATGACGACGAGCGAGGCGGTGAGGGCCACCTCGACCCCGGCGCCGATCACGTCGCCGCCGACCCCGCCGAAGGTCCGTGCGGCCCGCTCACGCAGGACGACGGCGAGCTGGCTCGCCACGAGCACGGCGAGGGCGGCACCGGCGAGGACCGCGAGGACGTGGCCGGTCGACGCGGCCAGGGGGAGCGCGGCCAGGACGACGACGACGGCGACGGCGACGAGGAGCAGCCAGGACGCGGCCGGGGTGACCGTGCCGACGAAGACCCGGCCCAGGCTCGAGCCGGGTGCCGCGGTCGTGCCGGTCGTGCACATCCGGGCGCAGGTCGCGCGCGAGGCGACGACGAGCGCGGCGACGACGAGCGCGCCGCACCAGCCGTGCGCGAGCAGGTGGGCGACCGACGCGGCCTGGACGAGGAGGACGACGACGAGCGCGACGACGCCCATCGGCCCGACGTCGCCGCTGCGCATCACGGCGAGCGCGCGCTCGCGGTCCCACCCCGCGCCGAGCCCGTCGACGGTGTCGGCGAGCCCGTCGAGGTGCATGCCGCGCGACCCGTGGGCGAGCAGGCCGAGGACCAGCCCGGCCGCGACGAGCGGGGGCAGCCCGATCTCGACGGCGGCGCCGACGAGCCCGGCGAGCGCCGCGAGCGGGACGACGGCCAGGGGGGCGAGGAGCAGGGCGGAGCGGGCCGCGGCGGGGGAGGTCGAGACCTCGCCGCTGGGGACCCGCGTGAAGGTCCCGACCGCCAGCCTCAGCCCGGCGTCGAGGCTCACGGGCCCGCCGGGGCGACCGGGTCGAGGGCGGCGACGACGTCGCCGATGACGGTGATCGCCGGAGGGGCGAAGTCTCCCTCGTCGGCCGCGGCCGCGATGCCCGACAGGGGGGCGCGCACGCTGCGCTGCTGCGGGCTCGCGCCGTCGGCGACGCACGCCGCGGGGGTGTCGGCCGGCATGCCGGCCGCCACGAGCGCCCGGGCGATCGACCCGAGCGTCGCGACGCCCATGAGGACGACGATCGTCAGCCGCGAGGTCGCGAGCGCCGCCCAGTCGACCTCGCTGCGCGGGTCCTCGGGGGCGACGTGCCCCGAGACGACGACGACCCCCTGCGAGAGCCCGCGGTGCGTCACCGGGATCCCGGCGAGGGCCGGGACGGCGAAGGCGGAGGACACGCCCGGCACGACCTCGACCGGCACCCCGGCGGCCGCGCAGGCCTGCCACTCCTCGCCGCCGCGGCCGAAGAGGTAGCCGTCGCCGCCCTTGAGCCGCACGACCGTCCGCCCCGCGAGCGCGTGCTCGACGAGCAGCTCGTTGATCCGCTCCTGCGGGGTGAAGTCGCCGCGCGGGATCTTGCCGACGTGGATCACCTCGGCCTGCGGGGCGTGCTCGACGATCGCCGCGAGCGGGGCGAGCCGGTCGGTGACGACGACGTCGGCGACCGCGAGGGCGTCACGACCGGCGATCGTCAGCAGGCCGGGGTCGCCGGGCCCGCCGCCGACGAGCAGCACCCGTCCGGTCGTCGTCGTGGGGGTCGTCGTCATGCGGTCCTCCGGTGCAGCAGGTGGCCCAGCTCGCGCAGCAGGCCGTCGACGGTCAGCGGGTCGCGCACGGCGACCCGCACCCAGGTGGGGTCCAGCCCGGGGAAGGTGTCACCGCGACGCACGGCCCAGCCGGCGTCGCGCAGGGCGGCGTGCACACCGGTGCCCACCTGGGCCAGGACGAAGGGGGCGTCGGCCCCCGCCGTCGGCACGCCGAGGGCGTGCAGCCCGTCGAGGAGGTGACGACGCCAGACCGCCGTCTCCTGCGCGGCGCGGCCGGCCTCGGCGAGCGCCCGCGGGGTCGCGGTCTCGGTCATCACCCGCAGGGCGAGCGAGCCGACCGACCAGTGCGGCTGGTGCGCGGCGAGCGCGGCGACGAGCTCGGGGTCGCCCGCGAGGTACCCGGCGCGCACCCCGGCGACGGCCCAGGTCTTCGTCAGCGAGCGCACGACGAGCACCCCGTCGAGGTCGCCGGTGAGCAGGGTCTCGGCCTCGTGCGGGACCGCGTCGACGAAGGCCTCGTCGACGAGCAGCACCCGCCCGGGCCGCGCCAGCGAGCGCAGCACGTCGGCGGGATGGAGCACGCCCGTCGGGTTCGTGGGGTTGCCGACGACGACGAGGTCCGCGTCGCCGATCTCGGCGAGCGCGTCCGGTGTCAGCGCGAAGCCCTCATCGGCCCGCAGCAGGACCCGCCGTACCTCGTGCCCGGCAGCGCGCAGCGCCGCCTCGGGCTCGGTGAACTGCGGGTGCACGACGACTGCGTCGAGCGGGCGCAGCGCCCGGGCGAGCAGCGTGAAGGCCTCGGCACCGCCGCTCGTCGGAAGCACCTGCTCGCGCCGCAGCCCGTGCCGGGCGGCCAGGGCGTCCCGCGCAGCGGTCGGGTCCGGGTAGGCGGCGACGCCCTCGAGCTCCTCGACAAGTGCGCTCATGAGCCATGCCGGTGGCCGCTCGAGCCGCACGTTGACCGCGAGGTCGACGAGCTCCTCGGCGACCTCGGCATCTCCGTGATGCCGCAAGGGGTCGGCCAGGACGGGCCGGGCCGCAGTGGAGCTGGGGGGGATGCCCCGACTCAGGGGCTGACCCGCGCTCTCGGCAACCGGCGCTCTCCCGCCCGAGCCGACCGACCACTGCGAAGCCCCAAGGGGCGCCCCCCCTGCGCCACGGAGGTCCGGCCCTTGAGTCGCTGGTCCCTGAGCCGAAGGCCCCTGAGTCGGGGCGACCCCTCCCGCCCCGCGCCTCGTGCTCGTCCGGTCGTGCTCGCGCACTGCGTCGACAAAGCTCGACGCAAGGGCGGGGGAGCCGGCCCAGTGGGTGTGGAGGTAGGAGGCGATGAGGGTCGCGCGCCCGGTGCCGGCCGGGTCGAGCGTGAAGCCCTCGTCGCGCTCGCCGAGCCGCCACGCGGCGGAGGTGCCCGCGGGCGGGTCGGTCGTCGTGCGGTGGAACTCGTGCCCGGTGACCGTCGTACCGGCGGGGCCGAGGACGGAGTCGGTGAGGGACACCCCTTCGCGGTAGCCGAGGGTGAGCCGGCGCCCCATGGCGGCCCGGGCGGGCAGCGAGCCGATCATCGGGTGGTCGTCGAGGCTCTGGGCGAGGTAGAGCATGCCGGCGCACTCGGCGACGGTGGGCATGCCGGCGGCGACGGCCGCGCCGATCTGGCCGACGAGCTCGCGGTTCGTCGCGAGGGCGCGGGCGTGGACCTCGGGGAAGCCGCCGCCGAGGTAGAGACCGCACGTCCGCTCGGGCAGCACGGTGTCGCGGGCGGGGTCGACCTCGACGACGCGGGCGCCGGCGGCCTCGACCAGCTCGACGGTCTCGGGGTAGCGGAAGGTGAAGGCGCGCCCGCCGGCCACGGCGACGACCGGGGCGTCGTCGGGCAGGGTGGCGGGCTCGCGGCCGAGGGCCTGCGCGGGCGACCACGGGGACGTCTCCAGCGGCGGTGCGTCCGCGGCCGCCGCGAGCAGGGCGTCGAGGTCGAGGTGCTCCTCGGCGACCCCGGCGATGTGGTCGAGGGTGGCGGCGGCCCGGCCGCGCTCGGCGGCGGGGACGAGCCCGAGGTGGCGCGAGGGCACGTGCATCGCCGCGTCGCGAGGCAGGACGCCCCAGACGGGGACGCCGACGCCCTCGACGGCGCGGCGGGCCTCGGCCCCGTGACGCGGGGTGCCGGCCTTGTTGAGGACGACGCCGACGACCTCGAGCACGGGGTCGATCCGGGCCAGGCCGTGCACGGTGGCGGCGACCGTCCGCGAGGTCGAGCTGATGTCGACGACGAGGACGACGGGGGTGCGCGTGAGGGCGGCGACGTGCGCGCTGGAGGCGAAGCCGTCGGTGCCCAGGCGCCCGTCGAGCAGGCCCATGACGCCCTCGAGGACGGCGACGTCCGCGGTGACCGGGTGGGTCGCGCCGCGGGCGAGCAGGGGTGCGACACGCTCCTCGCCGACGAGCCACGGGTCGAGCGTGCGGCTCGGGCGGCCGGTCGCCAGGGCGTGGTAGCCCGGGTCGATGTAGTCGGGGCCGACCTTCGCCGGGGCGACGACGAGCCCGCGGCGGGAGAGCGCGGCCATGATGCCCACGGCGATCGTCGTCTTGCCGTGGCCGGACGCGGGGGCGGCGACGAGCACCCGCGGCAGGGCCACCTCTCGCCCTTGCCTCACCACTCGCGCTGACCTCACCACTCGATGCCCCGCTGACCCTTCTGACCGCGGTCGAAGGGGTGGGCGATCTTCGTCATCTCGGTCGCGACGTCGGCGATCTCGAGCAGGCGCGGGTGCGGGTCACGACCGGTGATGACGACGTGCTGGTAGCCCGGGCGGCTCGTCAGGGTCTCGACGACGTCGTCGACGTCGACCCAGCCCCACTTCATGACGTAGGTGAACTCGTCGAGGACGTAGACGGTGTGCGTCTCCTCGGAGAGCCGGCGCTTGATCTCGGCCCAGCCCTCGCGGGCGTCGGCGGCGTGGTCCTCCTCGGATCCCGCCTTGCGCGACCACGACCACCCCGAGCCCATCTTGTGCCACTCGACCGGGCCCCCTTCGCCGGTCTGCTCGTGGAGCCGGCCGAGCGCTGCGAAGGCCTCCTCCTCGCCGATCCGCCACTTCGCCGACTTGACGAACTGGAAGACCCCGATCGACCAGCCCTGGTTCCACCCGCGCAGGGCGAGCCCGAAGGCGGCGGTCGACTTGCCCTTGCCGGACCCGCCGTGGACGACGACGAGGGGCGACGTGCGGCGCTGACGGGTGGTCAGGCCGTCGGCGGGGGTGACGGGGGTGCGTCCCTGCGCCATCAGGCGGCGCTCCGGCCGGTGCGCCCGGTGCCCGTGCGGTCGGTGACGATCTCGACGAGACCGCTCGCGGCGACCTGCTCGAGGGGGATGTGCTCGGCGCCCATGCGCCGGGCGAGGTCGGCGGCCAGACCCATCCGGAAGCGGCCGGACTCGCAGTCGACGACGACGGTCTGCGCGGTCGGCACGGCGCGCGACCAGCCGTCGGCGACGACCCGGGCGCGGGCGAGGGCATCCGCCCCGGCGGTGGCCCGGCCGTCGGTGACGACGACGACGAGCGCGCGCTGATGGCGGTCGCGGACCTGCTCGCGGGCGACGACCCGGGCGACCTGGGTCAGGCCCTCGGCGAGCGGGGTGCGCCCGCCGTGGGGCAGCTGCGCGAGCCGAGCAGCAGCGGCGTCGACGGACGAGGTGGGCGGAAGGGCGACCTCGGCCTGCGTGCCCCGGAAGGTCACCAGACCCACTCGGTCGCGGCGCTGGTAGGCGTCGAGCAGCAGCGAGAGCACGGCCGTCTTGACCTCGCCCATCCGGCGGCGGGCGGCCATCGAGCCGGAGGCGTCGACGGCGAGGAGCACGAGGTTGGCCTCGCGCCCGCGGGTCACGGCGTGGCGCAGGTCGTCACCGGTGACGCGGGCCGGGCCGGTGCGAGCGGCACGTCGTGCGGCGGAGGCGCGCAGCGTGGCGGTGACGTGCACCGGCGCGCCCGCCGGCTCCTGGCCGGCCGGGTGCGTGCCGACGACCCGGCCGCGCGGGGTGAGAGCGGGGGAGCGGCGGCCCGAGGGACCGGACCCGACACCGGCGAGCTCGAGGCGGCGGGCGCGGTAGGGCACCTGGGCGCTCGCGGTCCCGACCGGTGCAGCGGCACCGCCCGCGGGGGGAGCGGCCTGCGCGTCGGAGGGGTCGTCCGAGTCCTGCGCTCCGTGGTCCTCGGCGCTCGGCTCCGGAGGACTGTCGGCGCGCCCGCTCGGCGGGGTGTCGTCGGACCCGTCGGGGGTGGGGGGCGGCCCGCCGGTGGTCCGGCCGTCGCCGTCGCGCTGCTCGTCGTCGGGCCGGCCGCCGTCGGGCTGCTCGTCGGGGCCGTCCTCGGGCTCGTCGCCGCCGGGCGGGTCGTCCTCCGGCTCCTCGTCGAGGAGCCGGTCGAGGAGGTCCTCGTCGAGACCGGGCGCGTCGAAGGGGGAGCGCCGGCGGCGGTGCGGCAGGGCGAGCAGGGCCGCGGCACGGATGTCCTCGCGGGTCACGTGCGTGCGTCCCTGCCAGGCCGCGTGGGCGACCGCCGTGCGGGCGGTGACGATGTCGGCGCGCAGGCCGTCGACGTCGAAGCCGGCACACACCCGTGCGACGGTCCGCAGCGTCCGCTCGTCGAGGACCACCTCGCGCACGCCGGCGCGGGCGGCGGCGATGCGCTCGGTGAGCTCGACCTCGGAGCGCTCGTAGCCGGCGGCGAAGCCGACCGGGTCGGCGTCGGCGGCGAGCCGGCGACGCACGACCTCGGCCCGCTCACGGGGGTCGCGGCTCGCGGCGACGTGCACGGTGAGCCCGAAGCGATCGAGCAGCTGCGGGCGCAGCTCGCCCTCCTCGGGGTTCATCGTGCCGACGAGGGTGATCCGGGCGGGGTGGGAGATCGAGACCCCGTCGCGCTCGACGGTGTTGCGGCCCATCGCGGCGGCGTCGAGCAGGACGTCGACGAGGTGGTCGTGCAGGAGGTTGACCTCGTCGACGTAGAGGATCCCGCGGTGCGCCTCGGCGAGCAGACCGGGCTGGTAGGCGGCCTCGCCCTCTCCGAGCGCGCGACGCAGGTCCAGCGAGCCGACGACGCGGTCCTCGGTGGCGCCGACGGGGAGCTCGACGAGACGGGCGGGTCGGGTCGTGCCGGGTCCGTCGTGGGGGCCGTCCGGGCAGTCCTCGGCACGGTCGGGGTCGCACCCGAAGCGGCAGCCGAGCGCGACGTGCTGCTCGGGCAGGACGGCCGCGAGGGCGCGGACGGCGGTCGACTTCGCGGTGCCCTTCTCCCCGCGCACGAGCACCCCTCCGATCTCCGGGGAGATCGCGCTGAGGAGCAGGGCGGTCGTCAGCTCGTCGGCGCCGACGATGGCGGTGAAGGGGTAGGTCGGGGTGCGCTGGCCAAGAGCCGTCACGGCTGCCTCCTGGCGAGTGTCCACGCTCGCCGGTCGATGACGTCGCCGCGGGTGACGGTGACGGGTGCAGACCGAGTGTCTGGCTCGGGCCCAGGGGGCCGTGACAGTGGCGGGACCGCTCCGGATTCGCACCGGATTCCTCGGTTGGCTGCGCCGGGCGCGATCCTCTCACAACCGCGAAGGGGCCTAGGGTGGGCGACCGTGATCGAGGTCGTGGGTGTCGGTGACGACGGGTGGGACGGCCTGGACGGGGCGCGTCGCCGCCTCGTCGCGGGTGCGTCGACCCTCATCGGCGGGCGCCGCCACCTCGACCTCCTGGGTCCCCACGCACCCGGCGCCGAGCTCGTGCCCTGGCCGAGCCCCCTTCGCGCCGGTCTGCCCGAGCTGCTGCGGGCGACGGGCGACGCCGTCGCCCTCGCGAGCGGCGACCCGCTGCGCTCCGGCATCGCGACGACGCTGGTCGACCTGCTCGGGGCCGACGCCGTGCGGGTCCACCCGGCGGTGGGCAGCGACGCCCTCGCGCGGGCGCGCCAGGGCTGGTCGGCGGAGAGCGCGACGGTCGTCACGGCGGTCGGGCGCGACCTGCGCGCGGTCCTGCCCCATCTCGCCCCCGCCGCCCGGCTCGTCGTCCTCTGCTCCGACGGCGCCGACCCCGCGCGCCTCGGCGCCCTGCTCGCGGAGCGTGGCTGGGGCGCGAGCACGCTCACCGCGCGTTGGCACCTCGGCGGGCCGGACGAGGGAGCCCGCAGCGAGCGGGCCGACGCCTTCGCCGGTGGGACCGCCGACCTCGTGCTCTGCTGCGTCGAGGTGCGCGCCGAGGACCCCGCCGCGGTCTCGCCGACCGCGGGACCCGTGCCCGGTCGCCCCGAGGACTTCATCGCCCACGACGGCCAGCTGACCAAGCGCGACGTGCGGGCCTCGGCCCTGGCCCGCCTGCGCCCCACCGCCGGTGCCCACCTGTGGGACCTCGGCGCCGGCAACGGCTCGGTCGCCCTCGAGTGGTGCCTCGCCGCGGAGCGGACGAGCGCGACCTGCGTCGAGCGCGACCCCACCCGAGCCCAGCGCATCCGCGACAACGCCGCCGCCCTCGGGCTCGCCGGGCGCGTCGAGGTCGTCGTCGGTGACACGACGACGACCGACCTCATCCCCTTCGCCACCCCCGACGCCGTCTTCGTCGGCGGCGGGCTCGACGAGGACCTGCTCGCGCGGGCCTGGCAGGCGCTGCCCGCCGGCGGGCGGCTCGTCGCGCACGCCGTGACCCTCGAGGGCGAGGGCTCGCTCGTCGCCACCCACGGCCGTACCGGCGGCGAGCTCACCCGGGTGAGCGTCGAGCGGGCGGTCCCGCTCGGTCGCTACCTGTCGTGGACGCCCGCCCGCGCCGTCGTCCAGCTCGCCGTCACCCGACCCCACGGAGCGTCATGACCGTCCACTTCATCGGCGCCGGACCCGGCGCCGCCGACCTGCTCACGCTGCGGGCGACCCGGCTCCTCGCGCAGAGCCGGCTGTGCCTCTACGCGGGCAGCTATCTCGACGCCGCCGTGCTCGAGCACTGCCCCGACGACGCCCGTCTCGTCGACACCCAGGACCTCGACCTCGACGCGATCGTCGCCGAGGTCGTCGCGGCGCACGGGCGCGGCGAGGACGTCGCCCGGCTGTGCTCCGGCGACCCGTCCGTCTACTCCGCGCTCGCCGAGCAGACCCGCCGCCTCGACGCCGCGGGCGTGCCGTGGGACGTCACGCCCGGGGTCGCGGCCTACGCGGCGACCGCCGCCCGGATCGGGCGCGAGCTCACGGTGCCCGAGGTCGCGCAGTCGGTCGTGCTCACCCGCGCCCAGCGCGACTCGACGGCGATGCCGACGGGGGAGAGCCTCGAGGCCTTCGCCGCGACCGGCGCGACCCTCGCGCTCCACCTCGCCGTGCGACGGGTGCGCGAGCTCGCGCAGCGCTGCGCGGTGCACTACGGCGAGGACTGCCCCGTCGTCGTCGCCTACCGCGTCGAGCAGCCCGAGGAGCTCGTGCTGCACGGGACCCTCGTCGACATCGCCGACCAGGTCGAGGCCCACGACATCCGCCAGGCCGCGGTCGTCCTCGTCGGGTGGGCCCTGCGGGCCGAGGGCTTCGTCGAGTCGCACCTCTACTCGCGGCTGCGCGCGGCCGGCCCCTCGGCCGCGGCCCGGGCGGCCGAGGACGGCGGCCTCCGCTGACCCCTTCGCCCCCCAGCCCTCGCCCCACCCGCCCCAAGTTTCTCGGGTGACCCGATAAACCCCCGCTGAGCATGAGTACGAAACTCCTGCTGACCAGGGGTAAGTCTTGCTCAGCGCCCCGCCCACGGGCTCGGGATCGGCTCGGGGCAGGATGACCCCCGCCCCGCCACCCACCCGAGGACCGTGAGTTGAACCGCCTGCTGCGCACCGCCTGGACCGTCACGACCGCCCGGCGTCGCGGACCCGTCGGCCCGGGGGAGCACGCCGTCCTGCCGCTGCGGGTGCTGCTCAACGACATCGACCTCGCCGGGCACATGAACAACGGCGTCTACCTCTCGATCGCCGACCTCGGCCGGCTCGACCTCGCCGTGCGCTCGGGGTGGGCGCGCGCGCAGCTGCGGCACCGCCTCTCGCCGGTCGTCATGCAGGAGACGATCACCTTCCGCACGTCGCTGCGCCCGCTCCAGGCCTTCGAGCTGCACAGCGCGGTGGCGGGGTGGGACCGCGTGAGCGTGACCTTCGAGCAGCGCTTCGTCGTCGACGGCCAGGTGTGCGCGCAGGCGCTCTTGCGGATGCGATTCCTCCGGCGCGGCCGCGGGGTCGACACCGACCGCCTCTGGTCCCTCCTGAGGGTCGAGCCGCCGCCCTCGGCCCTGCCGACCTGGGCGAAGGGGTGGGGAGACGGCGCGCGGCTGCCCTCGCCCCGCGCGGACGCACCGGCAGGACCTCCGCCCTTCTGGGCCTGAGGGCTCAGCCGATCGAGCGCGGGGTCCAGACCCGCCCGTCGTCGGCCACCCGGGTCGTCGAGGCCCCGACGACGACGAGGCATCCCATGTCGACGGCGTCGACGTCGAGACCGCCGAGGGTCGTCACCGTCACCGACTCCTCCTCGCGACCCACGTGGCGGGCGACGACGACGACCCGGTCCGGGCCGACGGCGTCGACGAGCAGGTCGCGCGCGGCGCCGAGGGTGTCGGGGCGCGAGCGCGAGCGCGGGTTGTAGAGCGCGACGCTGATGTCGCGCGTGACGAGCGCGGTGAGCCGGTCGGCGAGGATCTCCCACGGCTTGAGGTTGTCGCTGAGGTTGACCAGGGCGTGGTCGCCGCCGAGCACCGCGCCGACGAGCGCGCTCGCGGCGTGCGCGGCGGTGACCCCGGGCACGACGTGCACCGGCACGTGCCCGAAGCCCTCGTCCTCGAGCAGCGCCGCCTCCCGCGCCTCGAAGAGCGCCGTCGCCATGCCGAAGACACCAGCGTCGCCGCCGGACACGAGCGCCACGTGCTCGCCGCGTCGGGCGAGGTCGAGGCACAGCCGCCCGCGGTCGACCTCGACGGAGTTGCCCGACGGGTGACGGGTCAGGCCCTCGCGCTGCGGCACCCGCGCGACGTAGGGCGCGTAGCCGACGACGTGGTCGACCTCGGCGAGCACCTGCGAGGCCTGCGGGGTGAGCCAGTGGTCCGGGCCGGGGCCGAGCCCGACGACGTGGACCGTGCCCGGCGACGAAGGGGTGTCCGCCACCTCGGGCGACCCGGCTGTCAGCCGGGCGAAGTCCGCGGCCCGACCGGCCGCGTCGTCGCGCAGCCCCTCGCCGGGCACGACGACGAGCGACATGTACGGCACCCGGCCCTCGTCGACCTCCGCCGCGGGCAGGACGACCTGGCCCGGGCCGGACGCGCGCTCGACGTAGACAGCGCGCTCGAGCACCCCCGCCTGGCGCAGCGCCTCGCGCACCCCGGCGAAGGTCCGCCCGAGCTTCATGATGATCGCCGCGTCGGTGTCCGCGAGCCGACGGGCGAGCTCGGGCACGGCGAGCGTGCCGGGCAGCACCGTGAGGGTGTCTTCGTGCCGGCACAGACCGGTCGCGACCGCGGCGGTGGCCGCCGACAGCGCGGTGATCCCGGGCACGACCTCGGTCGGGTAGCGCGGGCTGAGCCGGTCGTGGACGTACATGAAGGACCCGAAGAAGAGGGGGTCGCCGACGGCGAGGACGACGACCGAGCGCCCGGCGGCCAGGTGCGCCTCGAGGCGGTCGGCGCACTCGTCGTAGAAGTCCGAGAGCGCGCCGTAGTAGCCCCGCGGGTGATCGGTGAAGCCCGTCGTCACGGGGTAGCGCAGCTCTTCCTCGAGCACCCCCTCGGGGATGAGGTCGGCGGCGATGGAGCGCGCCATCGACTGCTTGCCGGTGCCCGCGTGGTACGCCACGACGTCGGCCTCGGCGATGACCCGGGCGGCCTTGAGAGTGACGAGCTCGGGGTCGCCGGGCCCGATCCCCACGCCGTAGAAGCGCCCCCGCGCCTCCTCGCTCATGCGAGCTCGTCCGGGTTGGCGAGCGCGTTGAGGGCCGCGGCCGCCATGGCCGAGCCGCCGCGACGCCCGTGGACGACGAGCCACGGCACCGGCCCGCCGGGCAGGCCGTGCTCGGCGAGCGCGACCTTCGACTCGGCGGAGCCGACGAAGCCCACGGGCATCCCGATGATCGCCGCCGGCCGGGGCGCGCCGTCGGCGAGCATCTCGAGCAGGTGGAAGAGCGCGGTCGGGGCGTTGCCGATCGCGACAACAGCGCCCTCGAGCCGGTCCTCCCACAACGAGACGGCGGCGGCGGCGCGGGTGGTCTCCCAGGCCGCGGCGAGCCCCGGCACGCGCTCGTCGCGCAGCGTGCACACGACGTCGTTGTCGGCGGGCAGCCGCCGGCGGGTGACGCCCGAGGCGAGCATGTTGCTGTCGGTGAGCACGGGCGCCCCGGCGACGAGCGCGGCGAGCGTCGCCGTCGCGACCTCGGGGTGCGCGGCGATGTCACGGGTGATCTCGACGTCGCCGGCGGCGTGGACGATGCGCACGGCCGCGCCGTGCAGGCTCGCCGGCAGCCCGGAGACGTCGGTCTCCTCGCGGATCATCGCGAAGGAGCGCCGGTAGATCTCCTGGCCGTCGGTCACGTAGTCGTGACGCCGGGTCGGTCGGCGAAGGGTGGTCACGTGGGCTCCTCAGGGGTGCGGCGCTGCGCGCGGACGACGTCGTCGGCGCAGGTCGGGTCGAGCGCGGTCGTGTGCGGACGAGCGGGGTGCCCGCACGCCCGGTCGCAGCCGATGACGTGGACGGGCGGGCCGAAGGGGTCGACGAGGGTCGCCGCCGCGTGAGCCAGCTCGCGGGTCGGCGTCGTCGTGCGGGCGCAGGCGGGGGCCCCGGCGCAGGCGGTGAGCACCGCCCACGGCGAGCCGGCGGAGACGACGAGGCCGGCGGCGGCGAGCTCACCGGCGCGCGCAGCGCCCCCCGGGACGAGGACCGAGCGCCACGGGGTGATCCGCAGGGGAGGTGTGAGGCCGCTCGCGGCCGAGGTCGCCGTCCCCGCGAGCGCGGCGGCCGTGTCGGGGGTGAGCAGGCCCAGCGGCACGAGCGCGACGAGGTCCTCGCCGAGCGGGCCGGCGGCCGGGGGCGGCGCGACGTCGACGGCGAAGGGGGAGCCCCCCGGCAGCAGGGTCGCCCGGTCCTCGGCGGGCAGGTCGCGGACGTTCCAGACCCGCTCGCGCCCGCGGACGGAGAGGAAGCGGCGCGCGACGTCGAGGACGGTCGTCGCGGCGTCCGCGCGGGGCACGACGAGGGCGCGACCGTCGACGAGCACGCGCGCGCTCGCCCCCTCGTCGACGACCGCGACGTCCCACGGCTCGCCGAGCACGGCGCCCCCGGGCACGGCGACGGCGAGCAGGAAGCGCCCGGGCAGGGCGGCGAGCGCGTCGTCGGCGAGCAGGGCCTCGTCGAGCGCACGGACGAGGTCGTCGAGGGCGAGCGCCGGGTCGGCGACGACGTTGCGTGCCTTGTCGTGCGCCGCCGATGGGACGAGCCCGAGCGCGCCGATCGCGGTGACGAGCTCGCGGGGGAGCGGGCTCGGCAGGCCGCGCAGCTGGAGGCTGCCGCGCGAGGTGAGCGTGACATCGGGATCACCGAATCTGCCTGCGAGAGAGGAGATCTCGACGAGATCGGCAGCGCTGGTGCGTCCGCCGGGCACCCGCAGCCGGACCATTGCGCCGTCCGCCGAGACGAAGGGCGAGAGCAGCCCCGGGCACCGGTCGGCGCCGTCGCGAGCGGGCGATCGGGTGGTCACGGCGGTGCAGCCTACGCGTCGCGCCGACCTCGCGCCGACGCCCCGGGGGCGGCCCGAGGGCCCTCGCCGACGCGCCTCGCGGGGTCCCCGGGCGACCCCGGTAGGGTGCGTCTCGGTCGATCTGCGCGGAACCCGGTGCGACTCCGGGACGGTCCCGCCACTGTGAGCGAATCCCCTTCGCGAGTCAGACACGCCTGGTCGGCCGGCCCGGACGACACGTCTGGGTCCCTCCCTTCGACTGCGGGGCGCGGAACCCTGCCAGAGGAGTCACCGACGTGACCACGCTCGCCCTGCTGTCCACCTCCGACACCGACCTGCTGAGCGCCCGAGAGGCCGCTCGCACGCACGGGATCGACGTGGTGCTGGCCAACCCCGCCCGTCCCGGCCACACCGACATGGGCGAGCTCATCGCCTCCGCGGACGTCGTCGTCGCCCGCATCCTCGGCACCCCGGACGACCTGTGCAGCGGCTTCCGCCGGCTCGCCGAGCAGGGAGCGCGGCTCGTCGTCGTCGGCGGCACCCAGGAGCCGGACGCGGCCCTCATGGAGATGTCGACCGTGCCGGCCGGCGTCGTCGCCGAGGCCCACCGCTACCTCGCCGAGGGCGGCCCCGACAACGTCGCGCAGCTGCACGCCTTCCTCGGCGACACCCTGCTCCTCACCGGCGAGGGCTTCGAGGCCCCGAAGGCGCTGCCCCGGTGGGGCGTCCTCGAGCGCCCGGAGCCTGAGCCGCTGCCCGACGGCGCGGTGCGACCGCGGGTCGGGGTGCTCATCTACCGGGCCCAGTACGCGGCGGGCAACACCGCCTACGCGCACGCGCTCGCCGACGCGATCGACGCCGCCGGCGGGCACGGCGTCGTCGTGCACTCCGCGTCGCTGCGCGACGCCCCCGACGGCCTGCTCGAGCACCTCGGCACCCTCGACGCGCTCGTGACGACCGTGCTCGCCGCAGGCGGCACGAAGCCGGCGACCGCCTCCGCCGGCGAGGACGACGAGGCGTGGGACGTCGAGCGTCTCGCCGCGCTCGACATCCCGATCCTCCAGGGCCTGTGCCTCACGTGGAGCCGGGCCGACTGGCAGGCCTCTGGGGACGGCATGAGCCCGCTCGACGTCGCGACCCAGGTCGCCGTCCCCGAGTTCGACGGACGGCTCATCACGGTCGCCTTCTCCTTCAAGGAGATCGACGACGAGGGCCTGCCGCACTACGTCGCCGACCCCGAGCGGGCCGCCCGCGTCGCCGGTATCGCGGTCAACCACGCCCGGCTGCGCTCGACCCCCGTCGCCGAGCGCAAGATCGCCGTCGTGCTGTCCGCCTACCCGACGAAGCACTCGCGCCTGGGCAACGCCGTCGGCCTCGACACCCCGGTGTCGACGATCCGCCTGCTGCGTCTCATGCGCGAGGCCGGGTACGACCTCGGCGAGGGCTTCGTCGGCATGGACCCGCTGCCCGAGGTCGAGGGCGAGGCCCCCGACACGACGTGCGGCAACGCGCTCATCCACGAGCTCATCGCCGCCGGCGGCCAGGACGAGGAGTGGCTCACCCAGGAGCAGGTCGAGGGCGCCCAGGTACGCATCCCGGCCGAGCGCTATTGCGGTTGGTTCGACACGCTCCCCGCCGACCTGCGCGAGGCGATGACCGAGCACTGGGGCGACGCGCCCGGCGAGGTCTTCGTCGACACGACCCGCGACGCGACGGGGGAGATCGTCACCGCCGCCATCGTCCGGGGCAACGTCGCGCTCCTCGTGCAGCCGCCGCGCGGCTTCGGCGAGAACCCCATCGCGATCTACCACGACCCCGACCTGCCGCCGACGCACCACTACCTCGCGACCTACCGCTGGGTCGAGGAGGAGTTCGGCGCCCACGCCGTCGTCCACGTCGGCAAGCACGGCAACCTCGAGTGGCTCTCGGGCAAGAACCTCGCGATGTCCGCGTCGTGCGGCACCGACGCCGCGCTCGGCAGCCTGCCGCTCGTCTACCCCTTCCTCGTCAACGACCCCGGCGAGGGCACCCAGGCCAAGCGCCGGGCGCACGCGACGATCGTCGACCACCTCGTGCCGCCGATGGCGCGCGCCGAGTCCTACGGCGACATCGCCCGCCTCGAGCAGCTCCTCGACGAGTACGGCAACGTCTCGGTCATGGACCCGGCGAAGGCGCCGGCCCTGCGCGGCGAGATCTGGCAGCTCATCCACGCGGCGCAGATGCACGTCGACCTCGGGCTCGAGGACGTCGACCTCGACGACGCCGACGGCTTCGACGAGCTCGTCATGCACGTCGACGGCTGGCTGTGCGAGATCAAGGACGTCCAGATCCGCGACGGCCTCCACGTCCTCGGCCAGGCGCCCCAGGGCGACGAGCTCGTCAACCTCGTCCTCGCGGTCCTGCGCGCCGCCCAGGTCTTCTCCGGCCAGGTCGGATCGGTCCCCGGCCTTCGGGCCGCGCTCGGTCTCTCCGAGGACGCGGGCACCGTCGAGACCGACGCGGTCGAAGGGCGAGCCCGTCGCCTCGTCGAGGGCCTGGCGGCCGCCGACTGGCGGCCCGACGCCGCGCGTGACGTCGTCGCGCGGACCGAGCCCGACCTCGACGAGGACGCCGCGTCCGGGGTCGTCGCCGGCCTCGAGTTCGCCGCGACCCAGGTCGTGCCGCGCCTCGCCGGCACCGAGCGCGAGCTCGCCATGGTCCTGCACGCCCTCGACGGCGGCTACGTCCCCGCCGGGCCGAGCGGGTCCCCCCTTCGGGGGCTGATCAATGTGCTCCCGACCGGGCGCAACTTCTACTCGGTCGACCCCAAGGCCATCCCCTCGCGCCTGGCCTACCAGACCGGCACCGCGATGGCCGACTCGCTCCTCGCGCGCTACCTCGAGGACACCGGCGAGCTGCCGCGCAGCGTGGGCCTGTCGATGTGGGGCACCTCCGCGATGCGCACCTCCGGTGACGACATCGGCGAGGTCCTCGCCCTGCTCGGCGTCACGCCGGTGTGGGACGAGCAGTCGCGCCGGGTCACCGGGCTCGCCCCCATCCCGCTCGAGGAGCTCGGCCGACCGCGCGTCGACGTCACCGTGCGCATCTCCGGATTCTTCCGCGACGCCTTCCCGCACGTCATCGCGCTCATCGACGACGCCGTCGCACTCGTCGCCGGGCTCGACGAGCGCGAGGAGGACAACCACGTGCGGGCCCACGCCGCCGCCGACCTCGCCGACCACGGCGACGAGCGGCGCGCGCGCACCCGCATCTTCGGCTCGCAGCCCGGGTCGTACGGCGCGGGGATCCTCCAGGTCGTCGAGTCGGGCACGTGGCGCAGCGACGACGACCTCGCGCAGGTCTACACGGCGTGGGGCGGCTACGCGTACGGCCGCGACCTCGACGGCGCGCCGGCCGCGGAGGACATGGAGCGCACCTACCGGCGCATCCAGGTCGCGGCGAAGAACGTCGACAACCGCGAGTCCGACATCCTCGACAGCGACGACTACTTCCAGTACCACGGCGGCATGGTCGCGACCGTCCGTGCGCTCACCGGCGCCGAGCCGAAGGCCTACGTCGGCGACTCCACCTCGCCGGACGCCGTGCGCACCCGCACGCTGCAGGAGGAGACCAACCGCGTCTTCCGCTCCCGCGTCGTCAACCCGCGGTGGATCTCGGCGATGCAGCGCCACGGGTACAAGGGCGCCTTCGAGCTCGCGGCGACGGTCGACTACCTCTTCGGCTTCGACGCCACCGCCGGGGTCGTGCACGACTGGATGTACGACCGGATCGCCAAGGACTACGTCCTCGACGAGACGACGCAGGACTTCATGCGCCGGGCCAACCCGTGGGCGCTGCGCGGCATCGTCGAGAAGCTCACCGAGGCCGTCGAGCGCGGTCTGTGGCAGGAGCCCGACCCCGAGGTCATCACCCAGATGCAGCAGGTCTACCTCGACGTCGAGGGCGACCTCGAGGACGACGCGGACGACGTCGTGGGCGTCGGCGGCGCGGTGGACGCCCGGGCGTGACCGAGGGCGAAGGGGTGTCCGAGCGCGACGCGGTGACGGGTCGCGAAGGGGGGACCGGGCGCTACGCCCGACCGGTCCCGACGATCGGCGACACCAGCAGCGCGGCGCAGCGGCGCGAGGACCCCGCCGGCTGGGCGATGGGCGAGGACGTCACCGAGGCGCTCGCCGCGGTCGTCGCCGGGCGCCGCGACATCCGTCGCTTCCGACCCGACCTGGTGCCCGAGGAGCTGCTCACCGCGGTCCTTGAGGCCGGCCACCGGGCGCCGAGCGTCGGGCACTCGCAGCCCTGGCGCTTCGTCGTCGTCACCGACCCCGCCACCCGGGACCGGGCCGCGGCGATGGCCGACCGGTGCCGGGCGCAGCAGGCCGCCCACCTGTCCTCGGAGCGGGCGGCGCGCATGCTCGACCTCAAGCTCGAGGGCCTGCGCGAGGCGCCGGTCGGCGTCGTCGTCGCGTGTGACCGGCGCGTCCCGGCCGGGGGAGTCCTCGGCCGGGCGACCTACCCCGACGCCGACCTGTGGTCGTGCGCGACCGCGGTGGAGAACATGTGGCTCACCGCCCGCGCGCACGGGCTCGGGATGGGCTGGGTGACCCTCTTCGAGCCCGACGAGCTCGCCGACCTGCTCGGTCTGCCCGAGGGCGTCGTCACCCTCGGCTGGCTGTGCCTCGGCTGGCCCGACGAGCGTCCCCCGTCGCCGGGGCTGGAGCGCGCGGCGTGGTCGCGTCGGACGCCGCTCGAGGAGGTGGTGGTGCGCGAGCGCTGGCCCGCCGACGAGGGCGAGCCCACCCGACCCGTCTCTCACCTGCGCGGCCCGCAGCCCGAGCGTCTCGTCGGCGCGACCGACGCCGCCGACGAGCTGCTCTCGCCGCCGGAGTCGCTCGGCGTGCTCGACCGCGCCCTGAGCCGGGTGCTCGCGGTCGGGGCGGGCGACGTCGTCGGCGGCACTCTCGTGCTCGCCGGGGCCGACCACCCGGTGACCTCGCTCGGCGTGAGCGCCTACCCGTCCGAGACGACGCACGACGTCCTCTCGGCGACGGTGGCCGGCAGCTCGCTCGGCGCCGCGACCGCTGCGGGTGCCGGGCTCGCCGTGGTCGCCGTCGACGCCGGGGTCGCCGCGCCGGTGCGCGGCGCCCACGACGCCCGCCCGGCCGGGGTGCGCGGTGACCTCGCGACGGCCGACGCGATGAGCGACACCGACGTCGCGGACCTGCTCGCCGCCGGCCGTGAGATCGGGCGGTCCGCGGGCTCGAGGGGTCTGGTGTGCCTCGGCGAGGTCGGCGTCGGCAACACGACGGTGGCCGCCGCCCTCGCCTGCGCCCTGCTCGACCTCGAGCCGCAGGACGCCGTCGGCCTGGGCTCCGGCTCGGACGCCGCGATGGTCGCGCGCAAGCGCGAGGTCGTCGCGTCCGCTCTCGCCCGCACCGCAGGGGAGCGCGACCCCCTTCGCCTCCTCGCCGCCCTCGGCGGACCGGAGATCGCGCTGCTCACCGGGGTCACCCTCGGTGCGGCCGCGGCAGGCGCGCCCGTCGTGCTCGACGGCCTCGCCGGGTCGCTGCCGGGGCTGGTCGCGTCACGCCTCGAGCCGGCGGCGCAGGCCTACCTGCTCGCGGGGCACGTGAGCCGCGAGCGCGCCCACGCGCTCGTCCTGCGCGAGCTCGGTCTCGAGCCGTTGCTCGCGCTGCGGCTGCGCTCGGGCGAAGGGGTCGGCGCCTGCCTCGCCGCGTCGCTCGTCCTCCAGGGACTCGCCGTGCGCCGCGTCGCCGCCCGCACCCGCTGACCCTGCACCGACTCGCTGGTCGAGGTGCGACGAGCGCAGCGAGGAGCCTCGAGACCTACGACCGAGCCGGCGTCAGCGCGTAGACGTCCATCACCCAGCCGTGCTGCTCGCGCAGCCGGGCCCGCAGCTCGACCACCTCGTCGATCACCTCGTCGAGACGCCCGGAGCGCAGCTCCTGCTGGGGCATGCCGACGTAGGCGCCCCAGTGGATCGTCGTCGCCGGCGCGGTCGCGAGGAGCTCGCGGCAGCGCAGGTGCCCGTCGAGCATGACGACGACGGTGCCGAGGTCGAGCCCGGCCTCGCCCGCGCGGGTCCAGTCGTCGACGAGCCGACGCCCCGTCGTGATGTGCACGGGCTCGCCGACCCGGTGCAGGACGACGCCGTGCGCGGCGGCCAGCGCCTGGAAGGCCGAGATCCCCGGGATGACCCGCACCGTCGTCGCGAGCCGCTCGCCGATCGCGTCGACCACCCGGATCGTGCTGTCGTAGAAGGCCGGGTCGCCCCACACGAGGAAGCCGACGACCGCCTCGGGCGGCAGCCCCTCGACGACCCGGACGTACGCCTCGGTGCGCGCGGCGTGCCAGTCGGCCACCCCCTTCGCGTACTGCGCGCCGTCGCGGGCGGCGTCGGGACCGCGCTGCGGGTCGGGCACCGCGACGACCTCGTAGGGGTGGTCAGCGGGCACGAAGCGCTCGCAGATCGAGCGGCGGAGCGCGACGAGCTCGTCCTTGGTCTCGCCCTTGTCGGCGACGAGGAAGACGTCGACCTCGGCGAGCGCGGCGGCCGCCTCGGCGGTGACGTGCTCGGGCGAGCCGGCCCCGATGCCGATGACGTGGATGCGGCGGGTGCTCATCGGATCTCCTGGGCGAGGGCGAGGACGGCGTCGACGTCGACGTGGGTCTCGATCGCGTCGGCGAGCACGTCGATCATCTGCTCGCGTCGGGCGGCGAAGGGGGAGGCCCCCGCCTGCGGGGCCCACCGGGACCCCGTCGTCGCGGCGACCTCGCGCAGCAGCTCGCGGCGGAAGCCGTCGCACTCGAGGGTGCCGTGCCAGATCGTGCCGATGACCGGCCCGACGGCGTGACCGCCGGGGAAGTCCTCGCCGCCCTCGGGGGTGACGACGCCGTGGTGGATCTCGTAGCCCTCGACGTCGTGACCGCGCCAGCGGCCGGTGGGGCGGGCGAGCACCTTGTCCTCGAAGAAGACGACGCGACCGGGCAGCAGACCCAGGCCTGCCACGGACCCGGTCGGGGCACCCCCTTCGCCCGCCGTCCCGTCGCCCTCGACCCCGTCGTCGACGATCTCGTCGAGGAGCATCTGGTAGCCGCCGCAGATGCCGAGCACCGGGGCGCCGCGAGCGGCTCGGTCGCGCACGACGTCGGCCAGACCGGTGCGGCGCAGCCAGGCGAGGTCGGAGGTCGTGGCTCGCGAGCCCGGCAGGACGAGCAGGTCGGCCTCGCGGGCGAGGTCGGCGTCGACCGTGACGCGCACGTCGACGCCGGGCTCCGCGGCGAGGGAGTCGACGTCGGTGCCGTTGGAGGTGCGCGGCAGGCGCACGACCGCGACCGACAGGCGGGCGTCGTCGGGCACGCCGTCGTCGGCATCGCCCCACGCGCCCATCGACAGCGAGTCCTCGGAGTCGAGCCACACGTCGTGCAGCCACGGGAGCACCCCGAGCGAGGGCATGCCGGTCCGGCGGGTGATCTCCTCGAGGCCGGGCTGCAGGACGGAGGCGTCGCCGCGGAACTTGTTGATGAGGTAGGCGGCGAGCAGGGGCCGGTCGTCGTCGGAGACGAGCGCCCACGTGCCGTAGAGGGCGGCGAGGACGCCGCCGCGGTCGATGTCGCCGACGAGGACCGTCGGCAGCCCGAAGCGCTGGGCCAGGCCGAGGTTGACGTAGTCGCCGGCGCGCAGGTTGATCTCGGCGGGCGAGCCCGCGCCCTCGCACACGACGACGTCGTAGGTCTGCGCGAGCTCCTCGAAGGCGGCGAAGGCCGCCTGTGCGAGATGGGCCCGACCGGTCGCGTACTCGCCGGCGCGCAGCTCGCCCGCGGGGCGGCCCCGGACGACGACGTGGGCGCGGCGGTCGCTGCCCGGCTTGAGCAGCACGGGGTTCATCGCGGAGGTGGCCTCGACCCCGGCCGCCTGGGCCTGAAGGTGCTGGGCCCGTCCGATCTCCGAGCCGTCGCGGCACACCATCGAGTGGTTCGACATGTTCTGCGCCTTGTAGGGCGCGACCGACAGGCCCCGGCGCGCGAGCACGCGGCACAGCCCCGTCACGACGAGCGACTTGCCCGCGTCCGACGAGGTCCCGGTGACCAGCAGCCCGCTCACGAGGCGCCACCCTACGGTCCGCGGCTAGCGTGACCCGCGTGAGCCCGACGCACGTGCACCTCGTCCGCCACGGGGAGTCGACGTGGAACCGCGACGGGCGGGTCCAGGGGGCCTACTGCGGCACCGACCAGGCCGAGCTCACCGCGACCGGTCGGGCCGACGCCGCGCGAGCCGGGCTCACCCTCGGCTCCCGGATCGGGGTGCCGCGCGGGGAGCGCTCGCTGTGGCTGTGGTCGAGCGACCTGCGCCGCGCGCTCGAGACCGCGCAGGTCCTCGCCGTCGCCCTCCGCCCCTCCGGCTGGACGGCCTCGGTGCGCCACGAGCCGGGGCTGCGCGAGCAGTCGCTCGGCGACCTCGAGGGACGCGAGGCGCGCACGCTGCGCGCCGAGCCGGTGCCCGAGGGAGAGCACGTCAGCGAGGTGCGCTGGGGCGGGGGCGAGTCGATGCACGACGTCTTCGAGCGGGTGGGGGCCTGGTTGGCGCCGGCGCTGCTCGAGCAGCCCGAGCACCTCGTCGTCGTCAGCCACGAGCACACGATCCGCGCGGCCCTGGCGTGGCTGCGCTCGACGTCGCACCGCGACGTCGACTGGGACGAGCCCGTCCCGCCGGGTTCGGTGACGACGCACGAGGTCAGGTGATCGGTCCAGAACGATGACCAAGGGTGCGGGCCGCTCCGGGGCGCCCCACCAGCCACAGGTTTCTCGGGTCACCCGATAAACCCTCGGTGAGCATGAGTTCGAGACTCGTGCCGAGCCGGGGGAAGTCTTGCTCAGCGGGCGAAGGGGGACCGCCACGGGTCCGTGAGGCGCGGGTCAGTCCTCGAGCGCCTTGACAAGCGACATCGCGAGCGAGACGCGGGCGCGGTCGCCCGCCTGCGCGGCCCACATCGCGGTGACGCACTCGCGCACGACGGTGTGGTCGCGGGCCTGCTCCCACGCGATCCCGGAGCGCTCGCAGAGCACCTCGGCGCGGCGCCGGACGAGGTAGCGAAGGGAGGACCCCGTGCCCATCTCGTCGGTGCGGTTGCCCAGCATCGGCGCGATCTCGAAGGCCGGGTGCCCGGCCATCGGCTTGGTGTCGATCGCCACCCAGTCGGTGCCGTCGGACAGCACGTTCTCGAAGTGGAGGTCCGTGTGCACGAGGGTCGCGTCGCAGGCGGGGTCCTGCGCGATCTGCGTCATGAGCGAGCGGGCCCGGGCGACGAGCCGCCGGGGGAGCACGTCGCCGGACGCGGCGAGCGCCTCGGACTGGTGCGCGAGCCACGTCGACAGCCGCGGGGCCTGCGGGTAGGGCGCGACGTGCAGCCTGCCGTAGAGCTCGGCGACGACCTCGCAGGCCTGCTCGTCCCACATCTGGGTGAGGTCCTCGTCGCGCAGCCGCTCGAGGAGCAGCGCGCCGCGCGAGGGGTCGGCTCGCAGCAACCGGACGGCGCCGTCGCCGTCCCAGCGGCGCAGCGCGAGGTGCTCGGTCGCCGCCTCGGCGTGGGGCCACACGAGCTTGAGCGCGGCGCCGCGCGGGAGGTCCGCGCCCGCGACGGGCACGACGAGCGCCGTCCGTCCGTGACGCGCGGGGCCGTCGGGCGCGAGGCCCCAGTCCTCGAGCACCGCGGTGAGGAGGGCAGGCAGGGCGTCCACCCAGTCGGCGCCGCTCGGGCCGCCGTCGGGCTCGAGCCCGCGCACACCCTCGACGAGGGCCGGGGGCAGCTCCACCCGGCTCAGGACCCGAAGCCCGGCAGCTCGTCGACCGTGACCCCCCAGGGCCGACCGAGGCGGTAGACCCGGGCGGCCCACGTGACGACCTCGTGCGCGGCGTCCCGGTCCTGCGCGAGATCGGGCAGGAGGGCGACGAGTCGGCCGGCCATCCGGTCGAGGACCGTCGCCGCGAGCTCGCGGCGAGCCTGCGGGGTGCGCGTGCTCGCCTCGAGGTCGTAGCCGAGCGGGGCGCGGCTGCCGTCGTCCTCGCCGGCGCTCACCTGGCGGGCGAGGAGGTCCTCGAGGTCGTCGACGAGGTCGGTGATCCGGGTCTGCTCCGTGCCGGAAGCCTTCGCCGCGGCGACGGTGAGCACCCACGTCGCGGCCCGGGTGTCGGCGGCGGCCGAGACGGCCGCGTCGGTGCTCGACCACGCCGCCGCGCCGTCGCGGCCCCACAGCCGCGCGGGACCGCGCAGGACGCGGCCGACGGCCATGCTGCCGACCTGCTGGACGAGCCCGGGCGGGCACTCGCGCAGGGCGCTCTCGTAGACGGCGACGTCCTCGCCCTCGCCCCACGTCGGGACGCGCGCCTCGGCGTCGTCGAGCTTGCGCGCCGGCACCTCGAGCTCGACGAGCGAGGCGCGCAGCACCTGCGCCCGCGCGGGGGCCGCGCCCTGCGGCACGCTGTCGTCGGCGCTCTCGTGAGACAACGAGCTGAGCAGGGCGAGCAGGGGGACCTCGCCGGGCACCGGGGTGCGCCGGGGCAGGAGCGGGAGGTCGGGGGCGTCGTCCTCGAGCCGGACACCGCAGCCGCCGAGCGAGACCGCCGCGACCGTCCCGAGCAGGAGGGCTCGGCGGGAGGGCGAAGGGGTCACGGGCACCGGGCCATGCTGCCACGGCCGGTGGGTCGCTCCCGGACCGCCAGCGCGCCGTCGCGGCGTGCGCGGCGCCCTGCTCCCGGGCTAGAGTGACCAGCCAGCCCGGCCCCTCAACTTCACACGGAAGGCCCACCCATGAGCCTTGAGCACGATCTGCGCGAGCTGGTCGCGCCCGCCCTGGGGGCGGACGTCGTCGTCGACGACGTCACCGTGACGCCGGCCGGGCGCCGTCGCGTCGTCCGGGTCACCGTCGACCGCGCCCTCGACGGGCTCGGCGGGACAGACCCGGTGGAGCCGCTCTCTCTCGACGAGGTGGCCGACGCCACCCGCGCCGTGAGCGACGTCCTCGACGCCGGCGACGCGCTCGGGTCGCAGCCCTACACCCTCGAGGTGAGCACACCCGGGGTGAGCCGCCCGCTGACGACCCCCGAGCACCTGCGCCGCAACCTCGGCCGGCTCGTCGAGGTCGAGCGCACCGACGGGGGACCGGTCACCGGCCGCGTCCTCGAGGTGACGCCGAGCACCCTTCGCCTGCAGATCCCCGCCGAGCGCAAGACGCCGGCGAGCGAGGTCGAGATCCCCCTCCCAGACATCACCCGCGGACGGGTCCAGGTCGAGTTCAGCCGTCCGGACGCGGACGAGACCGGGTCGCCCAGCGACCAGCCCGAGCAGCCCGACGAGAGCAGGTAGGACACCCATGGACATCGACATCCACGCCCTGAGGGCGGTCGAGCGCGAGCGCGACATCCCCTTCGACGTGCTCGTCGAGGCGATCGAGGCCGCGCTCCTCGGCGCCTACCACCACACCCCGGGCGCCTACAAGCACGCCCGGGTCGAGCTCGACCGCAAGCACGGCCACGTCGTCGTGTGGGCGCGCGAGGAGACCGTCGTCGAGGAGCCCGCCCCCGAGGGCGAGGTCGGCGAGGACGGCGAGCCCGTCCGGCCGCGGCTGCGCCGCGAGGTCGGTCCCGAGTTCGAGCACACCCCCTCCGACTTCGGCCGGGTGGCCGCCGCGACCGCCCGCCAGGTCATCGTCCAGCGCATGCGCGACGTCGAGGACGAGGCGGTCCTCGGCGACTTCCGCGGCCGCGAGGGCGACATCGTCGCCGGCGTCATCCAGCAGAGCCCCAACCCGCGCCACGTCACCGTCGACTTCGGCACCGTCGAGGGCATCCTCCCCCTCGCCGAGCAGGTGCCGGGGGAGCGCTACGTCCACGGCGAGCGGATCCGCACCTACGTCGTCTCCGTGCGTCGTGGCATGCGCGGCCCGGAGATCGGCCTGTCGCGCACCCACCCCAACCTCGTGCGCAAGCTCTTCGCCCTCGAGGTCCCCGAGATCGCCGACGGCAGCGTCGAGATCGCGGCCCTGGCCCGCGAGGCCGGCCACCGCACGAAGATCGCCGTGCGCTCCAAGGTGCCCGGTCTCAACGCGAAGGGGGCGTGCATCGGCCCGATGGGTCAGCGCGTCCGGGCGGTCATGGACCACCTCCAGGGCGAGAAGATCGACATCGTCGACTACTCCGAGCGTCCCCAGGACTTCATCGCCGCCGCGCTGTCGCCGGCGAAGGTCCAGTCCGTCGAGGTCGTCGACCCCACGCTGCGCTCGGCGCGCGTCATCGTGCCCGACTACCAGCTGAGCCTGGCGATCGGCAAGGAGGGGCAGAACGCCCGCCTCGCCGCCAAGCTCACCGGCTGGCGCATCGACATCCGTCCCGACACCGCCCCCTCCGGGGCGCCCGAGGCGGGGCGTGCCTGACGCCGCGGGCGGACGCGCTAGACTTGAGGAGACCGACCGGACTGGACTCCGGGCTCCGGCTGCCCCTTCGGGTCCCTTGCGGACCTGCATCGGGTGCCGCGGCACGGATAGCCGGTCGATCTTGCTGCGAGTTGTCGCGGAGACGCACCCGGACGGTCTGACCGTCCTCGTGCCGGACCCGCGCCGCCGGGCGCCGGGACGTGGGGCATGGCTCCACCCCGACCTCCGGTGCTTCGACCTCGCCGTACGTCGCCGGGCCTTCGCCCGGGCGCTGCGCTGCAGCCCCGGGGGGATCGACGACCTGCGGTCCTGGGTCGCAGACCACGCGCAGCGATGAACCGTCCGAACAGACACCGAGAGCGGGTTTGACGCTGATGAGCACCCGATGAGTACTCAGCGATGAGCATCCCCCTGCACTGACGACGGTCCGCGCCTTCTTCTAATCGACGCGGACCAGGAGAAGGAGAAACGTGGCTAAGGTCCGTGTCCACGAGCTCGCCAAGGAGCTCGGCGTGTCCAGCAAAGACCTGCTGGCGCATCTGAAGGAGATGGGCGAGTTCGTGAAGTCCGCGAGCTCGACCATCGAGGCCCCGGTCGTGCGCCGGGTCCAGGAGAACCCCCCGGCCGCCCCGGCCGGCAAGAAGTCCGCCGCCAAGGAGTCCGCCCCCGCCGCGAAGCCCGCGTCCGGTGCTGCCCCCTCGCCCGGCCCCCGTCCGGGTCCGAAGGCCCCGGCGGCCCCTGCCCCCGCAGCTCCCGCCCCGGCGGCCCCCAAGCCCGCCGAGGCCCCCGCTGCCCCGAAGCCCGCCGAGTCGGCACCCGCCGCTCCGGCCCCTGCCCCGAGCCCGGCCCCCGCGCCGAGCCCGACGCCCCAGGCCGCGCCCGCGGACAAGCCGAGCGCCACGCCCGGCCCGCGCCCGGCCCCCAGCCAGCCCGAGGCCCCGGCCCGTCCCGCCGCCGGCGGTCCGACGCCGGGTCCGCGCCCCAGCCGTCCTGAGGCGCCTGCCGCCCGTGACCGTGGCGGTCGCCCCGGCGCCGCTCCGCGCTCGGGCAGCACCCGTGGTGGCGGTGCGCCGCGCCCCGGCAACAACCCCTTCGCCTCCTCGCAGGGCATGGGGACCCGTCGTGACGGCGGTGGCGGCTCCGGCGGCCCCCGTCCCGGCAACAACCCCTTCGCCCCCGCCCAGGGCATGCCCCGTCCGGGCCAGCGTCCTCCTCGCCCCGGTGGTGCGGCGGGTGCCGGCGCCGGTGCGGCCGGCCCGCGTCCGGGCGGCCCCCGTCCGGGTGCCCCGACGCCCGGCATGATGCCGGCGAGCAGCTCGGTCGCGCGTCCCGGTGAGCGCCCCCGCGGCGGTTCCGGTGCCCGTGGTGGCGCCGCCGGTCGTGGCCCGGGTGGTCCCGGTCGTCCCGGCGGCGGTGGCCCCGGTGGCTACCGCGGTGGTCCCGGCGGTCGTGGCGGCACCCAGGGTGCTTTCGGTCGCGGTGGCGGTCGCAACAAGCAGCGCAAGAGCCGTCGTGCGAAGCGCCAGGAGTTCGAGCAGATGCAGGCGCCGTCGATCGGCGGCGTCATCGTCCCCCGGGGCGACGGCACGACGGTCGTCCGCGTGCGTCAGGGGGCGTCCCTGACCGACTTCGCCGACAAGATCAACGCCAACCCGGCGTCGCTCGTCACGGTGCTCTTCAACCTCGGCGAGATGGCCACGGCCACGCAGTCGCTGGACCAGGAGACCTTCGAGCTGGTCGGCGCAGAGCTCGGCTACGACATCCAGATCGTCTCGCCGGAGGAGGAGGAGCGCGAGCTCTTCGACTCCTTCAACATCGACCTGGAGACGGGCATCGCCGACGAGGAGGACGAGAACCTCTCGCCGCGTCCGCCGGTCGTCACCGTCATGGGTCACGTCGACCACGGCAAGACGCGTCTCCTGGACGCGATCCGCAACGCGGACGTCCAGGGCGGCGAGGCCGGTGGCATCACGCAGCACATCGGTGCCTACCAGATCCACCGCGAGCACGAGGGCGTCGACCGTGCGCTGACCTTCATCGACACCCCGGGTCACGAGGCCTTCACGGCCATGCGTGCCCGTGGTGCGAAGGTCACCGACATCGCGATCCTCGTCGTGGCCGCCGACGACGGCGTCATGCCGCAGACCATCGAGGCGCTCAACCACGCCCAGGCCGCGGACGTGCCGATCGTCGTCGCCGTCAACAAGATCGACGTCGAGGGCGCCGACCCGATGAAGGTGCGCGGTCAGCTGACCGAGTACAACCTCATCGCCGAGGAGTACGGCGGCGACACGATGTTCGTCGACGTCTCCGCCCGTCAGGGGCAGAACATCGACAGCCTCCTCGAGGCCGTCCTGCTCACCGCCGACGCGGCGCTCGACATGCGGGCCAACTCCGACCGTGACGCCCGCGGTGTCGCGATCGAGGCCAACCTCGACAAGGGCCGCGGCGCCACCGCCACCGTCCTCGTCCAGGCCGGCACCCTGCACGTCGGTGACGCGATCGTCGCCGGCAGCGCCTACGGCCGCGTCCGTGCGCTGCTCGACGAGCACGGCAACACCCTCGACGAGGCGGGCCCGTCCCGTCCGGTCCAGGTGCTCGGCCTGTCGAGCGTCCCCCGCGCCGGCGACACCTTCGTCGTCGCGCCGGACGACCGCACCGCGCGCCAGATCGCCGAGAAGCGCGAGGCCGCGGACCGTCAGGCCTCGCTGGCCAAGGCGCGCAAGCGGATCAGCCTCGAGGACCTCGACAAGGTCATCGCCGCCGGCAAGATCGACACGCTCAACCTCATCCTCAAGGGCGACGTGTCCGGCTCGGTCGAGGCGCTCGAGGACGCGCTGCTGCAGATCGACGTCGGCGACGACGTGGACCTGCGGATCATCGACCGCGGCGTCGGCGCGATCACGCTGAACAACATCAACCTCGCGATGGCGTCCGACGCGATCATCATCGGCTTCAACGTGCGGGCCGAGGGTCAGAACGCCGAGGTCGCCGAGCGCGAGGGCGTCGAGATCCGGTACTACTCGGTCATCTACAACGCGATCGAGGAGATCGAGCAGGCTCTGAAGGGCATGCTCAAGCCGGAGTACGAGGAGGTCGAGCTCGGCACCGCCGAGATCCGCGAGATCTTCCGCTCGAGCAAGTTCGGCAACATCGCCGGCTCCATCGTGCGCAGCGGCGAGATCAAGCGCGGCACGAAGGCGCGCATCACGCGCCAGGGTGTCGTCGTGGCGGAGAACGTCGAGATCGCCGGTCTGCGGCGCTTCAAGGACGACGTCACCGAGGTCCGCGAGGGCTTCGAGTGCGGCATCAACCTCGGGTCGTACAACGACCTGCAGATCGATGACCTCATCGCCACCTACGAGATGCGCGAGAAGCCGCGCGCCTGACGCGCCCGGCTCACCACGACGAAGGGGTGACCCTCCCACGCGGGAGGGTCACCCCTTCGTCGTGCCCGGGCCGGCTCAGCCGTCGAGAACCCGCTCGCCGAGGGCCTCGCCCGGGTGCACGCCCGGCAGGACCGCGACGAGCGTCGAGCCGGTGGTGACCGTCCAGATGTTCAGCAGGTCGGCCTCGGCGAGGCGGCGCTGGACGGGCACGTACTGGCGGTGGGCGTCGGCGCAGTAGGCCGCGAAGAGCAGGCCGTGGGCCGAGCGCGCGGTCTGCGCACGGGTGAGCGTGCCGACGTCGTCGGCACCGGGCACCTCGAAGGAGTACGGCCGGCGCAGGAAGCGCTCCCACGGCTCGCGGGGCATCGCGCGGGCCATGTGCGACGACGGGTCGATGACGGTGAGGCCGTCGGCGTCCGTCGCGGGCAGGTCCGGGGGAGTGCGCTCCCCGCCACCGGTGAGCGGGGCGCCGTCGGCGAGGCGGCGGCCGATCGCCGCCTCCTTCGCCACCGGGTCGAGCTGCTCCCAGGTGTCGAGGTTCATCGCGACCCGGCGCAGGACGAGCGTGCTCGCGTGCTCCCACGCCCCGCTGCTCGCGTCGCGCCACAGCAGGTCGTCGTCGAGCCCGTCGACGGCCGGCTGCACGGTGCCGTCGACCTGGCCGAAGGCATTGCGCTGCGTGGCCCACGACGGCTCGGGCGACGGGCCGCGGTGCCCGGCCTGGGTCCACCGCGGGGTCGTCGTCGAGCCGGCCGCCCGCACGAGAGCCCGCTGGACGCGGGCCGTGGCCTCGAGCGAGCTCGACCCGATCTGGAGCACCACGTCGCCCCCGCTCCAGCGGTCCTGCAGCGCGTCGGTCGCGAAGGAGGGGAGCTCGCGCAGCCACGGCGGCGCGAGGTCGAGCCGCCCGAGCCGGGCGAAGGCGCTGCGCCCGAGACCCACGGTCACGCTGAGGTGAGCGGGGTCGAGGGTCAGCTCCGGGGTGTGGTCGGCCAGCGGCGGCACGCCCTGCGTGATCCGGGCGAGGTCCTGCGTCCACATCCGCAGCACGCGGCGCAGGTCGGCGAGGTCGCTGCCGCGGGCGAGGTCGAGCGCGACCCACCGGGTGTGGGTCTGCGGGGGCGTCGTCACCCCGGCCTGCCGGTCGCCGTAGAAGGCGACGGTCCGCGATCCGGGTGACGTCTGCTCGGCCGCGGCTGCGACCGGCCCCGCCGGGCCGGCGGCCGTGAGCACGGCCGCCGAGCCGGCGAGAGCGGCGCCGACGCCGGACCCGAGCAGGGTCCGACGACGCAGCCCGTGGCCCCCGGAGGAGCCGGGGGTCATCGGCTCGAGCTCGACGTCGCCGGGGTCTCGCCGTGCCCGTCGTGCGACATGCCGGGCATGTCGGGCGCGTACTCCTCCTCGGCGCCGGAGAACTCCCGGCCGGCGAAGGTGAGGTCGACCTCCTGGCCGTCCGCCGTCGTCACGGTGACGACGTAGTCCTCACCGGCGACGACGTCGCTCGAGAGGTCCATGAGCATGAGGTGGGCGCCCCCGGGGGTGAGCTCGAGCTCACCCCCGGCGGGGACGGTGTCCCCGTCCTTCGCCTCCTCCATGACCATGGCGCCGTTCTCGTCCTTGCTCATGACGTGGGCCTCGACCATCCCGGCGAGGTCGGAGCGACCGCCGGTGATGACGACGTCCTCGTCACCGGTGTTCGTCAGCGTGCCGAAGGCGGCCGTCATGTCCTGCGAGGCGTCGACGGCCTTGACCCAGCCATCGGTGACGGTGAGGGACGGGGTGGACGTCGAGGCGGCCGAGGAGGACGAGGCCGTCGTGGTCGAGGTCGTCTCGCCGGACCCGCAGGCGGCGAGGGTGGTGACGGCGGCGAGGCCGACGAGCGCGCGCAGGGCGCGGCAGTGGGTGGTGCGCATGGGTGTCTTCTCCTGTGAGCGATGGGGCCCGCGGCATGCGGGCAAGGCCGGGTGCACGGGGTGCGTCCGGTGGTGCGCCGGGAGGCGCGAAGGGGGATCAGCTCACAGGGAGAGGTGGGGCCCGGCTCGGGTGCCACCGGGTCAGGCTGCGCGCTCGCAGCGCGACGACCGCGACGAGCACCGCCGGTGCTCCTGGCACCGACCAGCGGGGGAGCGCCGGCGGGCGCAGCCGGCGCACGACGGCGAAGAGGGCCCGCTCGCCGCGCGACCAGAGGGCAGCGAGGGCGAGCGTGACGACGAGGTGCAGCCCGAGCATGGTCAGCCCGCCGCCGTCGGGCGAGCCGGCAGGCATCGGCCCAAGGTGGACGACCTCGTGGCCGCCGTGCGACGACGCGTGCGAGGAGGTGGTGCCCCCCAGGGCGCCGAGCAGATGGATCGCCCCCTGGCCCGCGCCGAGCACCACGGTCGCGACGGCCGGGGAGACCTGCCGTGCGCTGAGCCGCGCCACCGGCACGGTGAGCACGAGGAGCAGGACGAGCAGCGCGACCGGGTGGGGTGTGGTCCCGCCGGCGTGCCAGTGGGCGAGGAGCCCGGCACCCACGGCGCTCGTCGTGAGGGCCAGGCTGCGCACGGTCCTCACGACGGGGAGCCGTCCGGTGGTCATGGCCCCCAGGCTAGGTGGTCCGGCTGCGGGGGGGACGCGCCGCCCACGCCCCTTCGCCGATCCGGGCCAGGTGGGCCCACCTAGACTCCGGGCAGCACGACCGACCGTGTCCGTCAACACCTCTCAGGGGATCCTCGTGACCACGCCTCCTCCTCCGCCCGGCAGCGGCGGCAACCAGCCCTACGACCCGACCGGCTCGTCGCCGTACCCCTCGGGCTCGGGCTCGACGCCCGGCTCCGGCTCCACCCCCGGCTCCGGCTCCACCCCCGGCTCCGGCTCCACCCCCGGCTCCGGCTCCACCCCCGGCTCCGGCTCCACCCCCGGCTCTGGCTCCACGCCGCCCCCGTCCGGCCCCTCCGGCTCGTCCTACCCGAGCGCCCCGGGCGCCTCCTACGGCAGCTCCGGTCCCGGCGCCCCGCAGGCGAGCCCGTATGGGAACGCACCGAACCAGTACGGCGCGCCGAGCGGCGGTCGGTCGCAGGCTGAGACGCTGTCGTTGACGTCGATGATTCTCGGCATCGCCTCCTTCATCTTCTGCTGGTGCTGCCTCGGGCTCGTCCTGGGTCTGGGAGCAGTCATCACTGGCGGGCTCGGCCTCAGCAAGCTCAAGACCCAGCCGAGCACCGGGAACAGCAAGACCTTCGCGATCGTCGGCATCGTGCTGGGAGCGCTCGCGACAATCCTGTCGCTTGTGGGCATCGTGTGGTCCCTCAGCAATGGGGGTTTCAACGCGACGTGGGATATGAACTCCTAGATGGGACGTGAGCAGGGGTGACACGACCCTGAGCCACCTGAGCGGGGCGTAGGCGCGCATGCGTCCACGCCCCGCTCTTGGTACACATGGCGCGGAACGGCAACCAGGGAAAGGCGATGGAATGTCAGCAGGTTACGGCGACCACGAGCTCGGCCGTTTCGGACAGGAGCTGGTGCCCGGTCGGCATGGGGGAGGTGACATCCTCGGGACGATCGGCGATATCTCGTACGACTCGACGACGGTCTACGTGCCAGGTCGGTCATTCCCGATGGCCGGCTCTGTATGGACCGTGCGGGACAACTCGCGGACGGAGCAGTACATGCCTTCCTGGGCGATCATCTGCGCGATCCTGCTCTTCTTCGTCTGCTTTCTCGGACTCCTCTTCCTCGCTGTGAAGGAAACTCGGGTCACCGGGTACGTCGAGGTTGAGGTGCGCCAAGGCAACCACTACCACGTGACCCAAGTCCCCGCGGCGGGTCCGCAGACACTGGCGTGGGCGAACAACACCGTCAATCACGCCCGCAGCGTCGCAGCCTGGGCTACCGGCTCGTGAGCGGGTGACACCGTCGCCACCGCCCGGGCCGGGAGAGCCCGGCGGGGTCCCGGGCGACGGGCGACCGGCGCGCCCGGACGTGCCGTACCCGGAGGTGCCTCCCCGTGCGGCCCACCCACCGGTCCCGCACGGGGCGCAGCACGTGCCCGGCACCCCCTACGCCCAGACCGGCGGCGCGCAGAGCCCGGGCACCCCTGCCCCGCAGATCCTCGGCATCGTCTCGATCGTCTTCGGCATCGTCGGCATCCCCGCGTCCTGCTGCTGCTGGTTCATCGGCTGGATCTTCCCCGTCGCGGCGCTCGTCGCCGCCGTCGTCGGCCTCACCCAGGCACGCGGGGCCGAGGACTCGCGCCACCGCCCGCTCCTCATCGCGGGGGCCGTGCTCGGCGGCACCGGGCTGCTCCTCGTCGCGGCCGCCTTCGTCGCCGGCCTGCTCGGCACGATCCCGGGCCTGTACGACGTCCCGGGCGACTACTGACCGGTGCCCGCGCGGGACGCGGGATCGCATACCGTGTCCTCGTCCTGTCCCGACTCACGGAGGTGCCCTCATGGCTGACCCGGCCCGCGCCCGCAAGATCGCCGACCGCATCAAGGAGGTCATCGCCGGCAACCTCGAGTCGATCGTCAAGGACCCCGACCTCGGCTTCGTGACGATCACTGACGTCCGTGTCACCGGCGACCTCCAGCACGCCTCGGTCTTCTACACCGTCTTCGGCGACGACGCCCAGCGTGAGCGCAGCGGGCGCGTCCTCGAGGCCAACCAGGGCAAGCTGCGCTCCTTCGTCGGCCGCCAGCTGGGCATCCGGCTCACCCCGACCCTCGAGCTCATCCCCGATGCGCTGCCCGAGACCGCGTCGCACCTCGACGACGTGCTGCGCCAGACCCGCGAGCGCGACGAGCAGCTCGCGCAGAGCGCGACCGGTGCGCAGTACGCGGGCGAGGCCGACCCGTACAAGAAGCCTCGCGAGGACGCGGACCAGAGCGAAGGGTGAGCCGCCCCGCCTCGCGCCCGCGTCGCCCCTTCGCCGGCGACGGTCTCGTCGTCCTCGACAAGCCGGCGGGCTGGACCAGCCATGACGTCGTCGCCCGCTGCCGCGGGCTGTACGGCACCCGCAAGGTCGGTCATGCCGGCACGCTCGACCCCATGGCCACCGGCGTGCTCGTCATCGGCGTCGGGCGCGGGACGAAGCTGCTGACCTTCCTCGTCGGGTGCGACAAGGAGTACACGGCGACGATCCGGCTCGGGCAGCGCACGGTCACCGACGACGCCGAGGGCGAGGTCACCGCGAGCGTCGACGCCGCCGCGGTGACCGACGACGCGGTCGCGCAGGCGGTGGCGGCCCTCACCGGTGACATCGAGCAGGTCCCGAGCGCCGTGAGCGCGATCAAGGTCGACGGCGAGCGGTCCTACGCCCGCGTGCGCTCCGGCGAGCAGGTCGACCTGCCCGCCCGCCCGGTGACGGTCTCCGAGCTCGTCGTCCTCGACCGCCGTGCTGTGACCGCCGACGACGGCACCGCCGTCGTCGACCTCGACGTGCGCGCCGTCGTCTCCTCGGGCACGTACATCCGCGCGCTGGCCCGCGACCTCGGCGAGGCGCTCGGGGTCGGGGGCCACCTCACCGCCCTCACCCGCACCCGCGTCGGCGGCTACCACCTCGACGACGCGGAGGACCTCGCCGAGCTCACCGCGCGCGCCGAGGACCTCGAGGCGAGCATGCCGCTCGTCCCGCTCGCCGACGCGGCGGCCGCCTCGCTCGCCGTGCGGCGGCTCGACGAGGCCCAGGCCCGGGCCCTCGGGTACGGCCAGCGGATCGACTCCGAGCAGCCCGGCCGCACCGAGCCGGTCGCGGCCATCGGGCCCGACGGCACCCTCGTCGCGGTCCTCGACGAGTCCGGCGCGAGGGTGCGGGCGCACGTCGTCCTCGCCCCGGCCGGCAGCTGAGGGCGGGCGGGCGCGGCGTGCTGCCCCCCGACTTCGTAGAGTGTGCTGCTGTGCAGCGATGGACCACTCCCGAGGCCACCCCGGACGCCCTGCGTCCGTGCGTGGCGACCTTCGGCAACTTCGACGGCGTCCACCGCGGCCACCGCGCGATCCTCGACCGGCTCCTCGCGGAGGGACGTGAGCGCGGTCTGCCGACCGTCACGGTGACCTTCGACCCCCACCCCGTCGAGGTCCTCCACCCCGAGCGGGCGCCCGAGCTCATCGCCCCCGGGGCGCTGCGCGACGAGCTGCTCGGCGAGCTGGGCGTCGACGGCGTCCTCGTCGTGCCCTTCACCTGGGAGTACGCCCAGACCACCGCCGAGGACTTCGTCGTCTCCACCTTCGTCGAGGGCCTCGGGGCCACCTGCCTCGTCGTCGGCGCGGACACGAAGGGGTACGGCCGGGGCTACACCGGCGACGTCGACCTGCTGCGCACCCTGGGCGAGCAGCACGGCTTCGAGGTCGTCGTCATCGAGGACGTCGGCGACGGCGAGCGATGGAGCTCCTCCGCGGTGCGCCGGCTCCTCGCCGAGGGCGACGTCGCGGCGGCCGGCGAGATCCTCGGCCGCCCGCACCGGGTCGTCGGCGAGGTCGTCCACGGCGAGCACCGGGGGCGCGAGCTGGGCTACCCCACGGCGAACATGAGCCAGGACAGCCTGGGCATCCTGCCCGCCGACGGCGTCTACGCCGGCTGGCTGGTGCGTCGTGGGCTGCCCGAGGGGCACCCCGACCGGCGCCTGCCCGCTGCCGTCTCGGTCGGCACCAACCCCACCTTCGACGGGGTCCGTCGTGTCCTCGAGTCCTACGTCCTCGACCGCACCGACCTCGACCTCTACGGCGAGCAGGTCGGCGTCGAGCTCGTCGAGCGGATCCGCCCGACGCTGCGCTTCTCGTCCGTCGACGAGCTGCTCGACGCGATGAGCACCGACGTCGAGCGCACCCGCGCCGTCCTCGGCGTCACCGCGCCCTGATCGTCGCGGCCGCGTGATGAGCCCGACCGCGACCGACCGGCGCCCGGGCGGGCGGGTGCGCGAGCTGCTCCTGCGCGGCGATGTCGTCCTCGTCGTCACCGCGCTCGTGCTCAGCCTCGTCGGCGCCCTGCTCGTGGGCTCGGCGACGCGCGCCGACGCGGGCTCCACCGTCTTCGTCAAGCACCTCGTCAACCTCGCCGTCGGGCTCGTCATGGCCGGGGCCCTCCTGCGGCTCGACCGGCACACGCTGCGCGCGCTGGCGCCGGTGCTCTACCTGCTGAGCGTCGCCGCGCTCGTCGTCGTCCTCGGCCCGCTCGGCTCGACGGTCAACGGCTCGCGGTCCTGGGTCGAGCTGCCGGTGGGTCTGTCCGTCCAGCCCTCCGAGCTGGCGAAGGTGGCGCTGTGCGTCGCCCTGCCGATGGTCCTCGCCGACGCCGCCGAGCGCGGCCGGGCGCCGACGACGCGCGACGTCCTCGTCTCCGGTGCCGTCGTCGGCGTGCCGGTCCTGCTCGTCCTCGCCCAGCCCGACCTCGGCTCCGCCCTCGTCCTGCTCGCGCTGTCCGTCGGGGTGCTCGTCGCCTCGGGGGCGAGGTGGCCCTGGCTCGCCGGTCTCGCGCTCGTCGCCGGCGGGGCCGTGCTCGCGGCCTTCACCACGCCGGTGCTCAGCGGCTACCAGCGCGACCGCCTCACGACCTTCCTCGACCCGAGCGCGGACCCGCTCGGCATCGGCTACCAGACCCAGCAGGTGCGCGAGGCGATCGGCTCGGGCGGGCTGCTCGGGTCGGGCCTGGGGGCGGGCGAGCTCACGCAGTCGGGCCGGATCCCCTTCCAGGAGACCGACTTCGTCTTCTCCGTCGCGGGGGAGGAGCTCGGCTTCCTCGGCGGGGCGGTGATCATCGCCCTCTACGGCCTGCTCGTCGCGCGGATCGGGCTCGCCGCCGCGCGGGCCGACCACTTCGGGCGGCTCGTGTGCGTCGGCGTCGCGACGTGGTTCGGCGTGCAGGTCGTCGAGAACGTCGGGATGAACCTCGGGGTGATGCCGGTCACCGGGCTGCCGCTGCCCTTCCTCAGCTACGGGGGCAGCTCGATGTTCGCCTGCTGGCTCGCGGTCGCGCTCGTCGTGTCGGCCGCACCGCGCGAGCGCTGAGCCCCGATTTGGCTGTCCCGGAGGCGGATCGGGTCACCTCGCGACAACTTTCGACCCCGAACCCGTGACAGGGGCGCCTCCAGATGCGAAGGTCGTGCACCACAGACCCCCGTCGACGGCGCCGGGGGCCGACTGCTATCGAGGAGCCCCCCGTTGAGCGCGACCCACGTCAACCTGCCCAGTGACGAGACGTACGACGCCGCTGTACTGGCGAACCCGGCCCCGAGCGTGGGCCACCTGCTGCGCGAGCGGATCGCCGCCACCCCCGACCGTGCCGCCTACAGCTACCCCGAGGGGGTCGCCTGGGGCGAGATGACATGGGCCCAGCTCGGCGACCGGGTCTGGCGCCTCGCCGCCGGTCTCGTCGACCTCGGGGTCGAGGCCGAGGAGAGGGTCGCGATCGCGTGCAGCACCCGCATCGAGTGGGTGCTCGGCGACCTCGCGATCATGGCCGCCGGTGCGGCGACGACGACGATCTACCCGACGACGATCGCCGACGACGTCGCGTACATCCTCGACAACTCCGGCTCCGCCGTCGTCATCGCCGAGGACGCCGAGCAGGTGGCCAAGCTGCGCGAGGTCCGCGAGGTCATCCCCGACGTGCGCACCGTCGTCGTCGTCGACCCCGAGGGCGTCGAGCGCGACGACTGGGTCGTCACCCTCGACGAGCTCGAGGAGCGCGGCCAGGCGGTGCTCGAGAGCAGCCCCGGTGTCGTCGACGAGCGCATCGAGGGCACCGGCCCGGACTCGCTGGCGACGATCATCTACACCTCCGGCACGACCGGCCGGCCGAAGGGCGTGCGCCTGCTGCACTCGGCGTGGACCTACCAGGGTGCGGCGACGACCGCGACGGGGATGATGACGCAGGACGACGTGCAGTACCTGTGGCTGCCGCTCGCCCACGTCTTCGGCAAGCAGCTGCTCATGCTCACGCTTGCCACCGGCATGTCGACCGCCGTCGACGGGCGGATCGACAAGATCGTCGACAACCTCGCGGTCGTCCGGCCGACCTTCATGGCCGCCGCCCCTCGCATCTTCGAGAAGGTCTACGCCCGGGTGAGCCTGGGCATGGAGGCCGAGGGCGGAGCGAAGCTCAAGCTCTTCCGCTGGGCCTCCGACCTCGGCCGGGCCCGCGCCGACGCCGAGCAGGAGGGGCGCTCGCTCAGCCCGGTCCAGAAGGCTCAGATGGCCCTGGCCGACAAGCTCGTGCTGTCGAAGGTGCGCGACCGCTTCGGCGGGCGCATCCGCTTCTTCATCTCCGGTTCGGCGGCGCTCAACACCGACATCGCGCAGTGGTTCAACGGCGCCGGCCTGACCATCCTCGAGGGCTACGGCATGACGGAGACGAGCTCTGCGGCCACGGTCAACCGCCCGTACGCCCAGCGCACCGGCACCGTCGGCTGGCCGCTCATCGGCACCGAGGTGCGCATCGCCGAGGACGGCGAGGTGCTCATGCGCGGCCCGGGCGTCATGCAGGGCTACCACGACAACCCCGAGGCGACCGCCGAGACGCTCGACGCCGACGGCTGGCTGCACAGCGGTGACATCGGCGAGATCGACGAGCGGGGTTTCGTGCGGATCACCGACCGCAAGAAGGACCTCTTCAAGACGAGCAACGGCAAGTACGTCGCCCCCTCGCAGGTCGAGTCGACCTTCAAGGGCCTGTGCCCCTACGTCGGACAGCTGCTCGTGCACGGCGAGGGACGTCACTTCGTCACCGCGCTCGTCACGCTCGACGAGGAGGCGATCAAGCCGTGGGCGCAGGCCAACGGCCTCGGCGACGCGTCGTACGAGGAGATCGTCTCCTCGGCCCAGGCCCGCGACATGGTCCAGGGGTACGTCGACGAGCTGAACTCTGGTCTCAACAAGTGGGAGCGGATCGGCAAGTTCACCATCCTCGGCCGCGACCTCTCCGTCGAGGAGGGCGAGCTCACCCCGAGCCTGAAGCTGCGCCGCCGCGTCGTCGCCGACAAGTTCAAGGGCGACATCGACGGCATGTACGCCGGCTGACCGCCGCCCTCGCTCGTTCGAAGAAGGATCGTCACCTCGAGGTGACGATCCTTCTTCGACTCACGGGGCGGGAGGCACCGCGCCACCCTCCCCGCTCCCCGCCGCGCGAAGGGGGGCCGACACCCCTTCGTCGGCGGCCGTTTGGGCTGGTGGCGGGCGGGACCTACCCTGGAACCCATGTCTGGACAGTCTCGTTTCGCCGACCTCGAGCCGCTGCTCGAGCGGGTCAGCAAGCCCATCCAGTACGTCGGGGGCGAGCTGAACTCCACGGTCAAGGACTGGGACTGCGGCGGACGCGGCCCCGGCGGCGAGGACCTCACGACCCGGTGGTGCCTCATGTACCCCGACGCCTACGAGGTGGGCGTGCCCAACCAGGGCGTCATGATCCTCTACGAGGTGCTCAACGAGCGCGACGACGCCCTCGCCGAGCGCACCTACGCGGTGTGGCCGGACATGGAGGCCCTCATGCGCGAGCACGAGGTGCCCCAGCTGAGCGTCGACGGCCACCGCGCGGTGCGCGACTTCGACGTCTTCGGGCTGTCCTTCTCGACCGAGCTCGGCTACACGAACATGCTCACTGCGCTCGACCTCGCGGGCATCCCGCTGCACGCGGCCGACCGCACCGACGACGACCCGATCGTCCTCATCGGCGGTCACGCGTCCTTCAACCCCGAGCCCGTCGCGGACTTCATCGACGCCGCCATCGTCGGCGACGGCGAGGAGGCGGTGCTCGCGGCGACCGACATCATCGGCGCGTGGAAGGCCCAGGGCTCGCCCGGCGGCCGTCTGGAGCTGCTGCGCCGTCTCGCCGAGACCGGTGGCGTGTACGTGCCGGCCTTCTACGACGTGTCCTACCTGCCCGACGGGCGCATCCAGCGCGTCGCGCCCGCCGAGAGCGGCATCCCGTGGCGGGTCGCCAAGCACACGGTCATGGACCTCGACGAGTGGCCCTACCCGAAGAAGCCCCTCGTCCCGCTCGCCGAGTCGGTCCACGAGCGGATGTCGGTCGAGATCTTCCGCGGCTGCACCCGCGGCTGCCGCTTCTGCCAGGCGGGGATGATCACCCGCCCGGTGCGCGAGCGCTCCATCACCGGCATCGGCGAGATGGTCGAGGCGGGTCTGCAGGCCACCGGCTTCGAGGAGGTGGGCCTGCTCTCGCTGAGCTCGGCCGACCACTCCGAGATCGCCGAGGTGACCAAGGGCCTGGCCGACCGCTACGAGGGCACGAACACCGGCCTGTCGCTGCCGTCGACCCGCGTCGACGCCTTCAACATCGACCTCGCCAACGAGCTGACCCGCAACGGTCGTCGCTCCGGGCTCACCTTCGCGCCCGAAGGGGGGTCCGAGCGGATCCGCAAGGTCATCAACAAGATGGTCACCGAGGACGACCTCATCAAGACCGTCTCCGCCGCCTACGGCGCCGGCTGGCGCCAGGTGAAGCTGTACTTCATGTGCGGCCTGCCGACGGAGACCGACGAGGACGTCCTGCAGATCGCCGAGGTCGCCAAGCGCGTCATCGAGACCGGTCGTCAGGTCGCCGGGCACAACGACATCCGGTGCACCGTCTCCATCGGGGGCTTCGTGCCCAAGCCGCACACCCCCTTCCAGTGGGCCAGCCAGCTCTCCGCCGAGGAGACCGACGCCCGCCTGGCCAAGCTGCGCGAGGCGATCCGCTCGGACAAGCGCTACGGGCGCTCCATCGGCTTCCGCTACCACGACGGCAAGCCCGGCATCGTCGAAGGCCTGCTGAGCCGCGGCGACCGCCGCATCGGCCGGGTCATCGAGGAGGTGTGGCGCGACGGCGGTCGTTTCGACGGCTGGAGCGAGCACTTCTCCTACGAGCGGTGGATGGCAGGCGCCGAGCGCGGCCTGGCCGGCACGGGCGTCGACGTCGACTGGTACACCACCCGCGAGCGCGGCGAGAGCGAGGTCCTGCCCTGGGACCACATCGACTCCGGGCTCGACAAGGAGTGGCTGTGGCAGGACTGGCTCGACGCGGTCGACGAGACCGAGGTCGAGGACTGCCGCTGGACCCCGTGCTTCGACTGCGGCGTGTGCCCGCAGATGGGCACCGACATCGAGGTCGGCCCGACCGGCAAGACCCTCCTGCCGCTCACCGTCCTCGGCTCGGGCAAGGAGTCGATGGTCCGCGGGGCGTGACCACGCTGCGGGACCGGCTGGGGCCGGCCCCGCGGTCCGGGAGAGGATGGCGCGCATGAGCGTGAGCCTGGACGACCTCGGGGCCGAGCTGCGCCGTGCCGGCATCACCGACGTGCGGACCGACCCGCTGTCGATCGGCATGTACGCGGCGGACGCCTCGATCTACCGCGTGCCCCCGCGCGCGGTGGTGCTGCCCCGCGACACCGACGAGGTCGCCGCGGCGCTCGCCGTCGCCCGCAGCACCGGCGTGCCCCTCACGGCACGCGGTGCGGGCACCTCGTGCGCCGGCAACGCGATCGGCCCGGGCATCGTCGTCGACACCAGCCGTCACCTCGGGCGGGTGCTCGAGGTCGACCCGGAGAGCCGGACCGCGCTCGTCGAGCCCGGCACCGTGCACGCCACGCTGCAGGCGAGCGCCCGCCGGCACGGCCTGCGCTTCGGCCCGGACCCGAGCAGCCACACCCGCTGCGTCATCGGCGGGATGATCGGCAACAACGCCTGCGGCAACCGCGCGCTCGGCTACGGGCGCACGTCCGACAACATCGCCGCGATGAGCCTGCTCCTCGCCGACGGCCGCGCCGTCGAGACGACGACGGGGGTGGGGGGCACCCCTTCGCTCACCGGCGCCGACGACCTCGTCTCCCGCCTCACCGCTCTCACCGACGACCACCTCGCGACGATCCGCACCGAGCTCGGCCGCTTCGGCCGGCAGGTGAGCGGGTACGCCCTGGAGCACCTCCTGCCCGAGCACGGCCGCGACGTCGGGCGGATGCTCGTCGGCTCCGAGGGGACCCTCGCCGTCGTCACCCAGGCCCGGGTCCGCCTCGTCACCGACCCGCCGGCGACCTGCCTCGTCGCGCTCGGCTTCGAGGACATCTACGCCGCCGGCGACGTCGCCCACCTGCTGCGCGGGCTCGGCGCCGTGGCCGCCGAGGGCATCGACCGCCGCATCGTCGAGGTCACCGCCCGCCGTCGCGGGCCGGCCGCCGTCCCCGACCTGCCGAAGGGGGCCGCCTGGCTCTTCGTCGAGGTCACCGGGGCCGACGAGGGAGAGGCGATGGCCGCGGCCCGCCGCGTCGTCGCCGAGATCCCGGCCGTCGAGGCACGGGTGGTCACCGACCCGGCCGAGGTGCGGGCGCTGTGGCGCATCCGCGAGGACGGCGCCGGGCTGTCGAGCCGCTCGCCGCGCGACCTGCCGGCGCACGCCGGGTGGGAGGACGCCGCGGTGCCGCCCGAGCGCATGGGCGAGTACCTGCGCCGGCTCGACGCGCTGCTCGCCGAGCACGACGTCACCGGGCTGCCGTACGGCCACTTCGGCGACGGCTGCCTGCACATCCGCCTCGACGTCGACCTCGCCTCGCCGGGCGCCCCGGCCCGCTACCGCTCGCTCGTCGAGGACGCCGCGGACCTCGTCGCCTCGCTCGGGGGCTCGCTGTCCGGCGAGCACGGCGACGGGCGCGCCCGCAGCGCCCTGCTGCCGCGGATGTACTCGCCCGAGGTCATCTCGCTCTTCGGCGCGGTCAAGCACGCCTTCGACGAGCACGGGCTGCTCAACCCCGGTGTCCTCGTCGACCCCGACCCGGCCGAGGCCTCGCTGCGCATCCCGCGCGCCCGCCCGGTGACCCGGTCGCGCGACGGGCTCGCCTTCGCCTACCCCGAGGACGACGGCGACCTCAGCCAGGCGCTGCACCGCTGCACCGGGGTCGGCAAGTGCCGGGCCGCCGGCACGTCGAGCACCGTCATGTGCCCGAGCTACCTGGCCACCCGCGAGGAGAAGGACTCGACCCGCGGCCGCGCCCGCGCGCTGCAGGAGATGCTCGACGGCGGCACGATCAGCGGCGGCTGGCGCGACCCGGCCGTGCACGAGACCCTCGACCTGTGCCTGTCGTGCAAGGGCTGCGCGAGCGACTGCCCGACCGGCGTCGACATGGCGACGTACAAGGCCGAGGTGCTCCACCAGACCTACCGCGGGCGGCTGCGCCCGCGCTCGCACTACTCGCTGGGCCGGCTGCCGGAGCTCTCGCGGATCGCCTCCCGCATGCCCCGGGTCGTCAACGCCCTCACCTCGCTGCCCGGGGCCAAGCGGCTCACCCTGCCGCTCGCGGGCGTCGACCCCCGCCGCAACCTGCCGACCTTCGCGCGCCAGACCTTCCGGGCCTGGGCCGACGGCGAGGGCCTCGTCCGTCCGGCCGGCGACGTCGCCGGGCTCGAGCACCCCGTCGCGATCTTCGTCGACTCCTTCACCGACCACTTCTCGCCACGGGTCGGCCAGGCCGCGGTGACGTTGCTGCGGCAGGCGGGGTACACCCCCTACGTCCCGGCGGAGCGGGGCTGCTGCGGGCTCACCCTCATCTCCACCGGTCAGCTCGACCGGGCGGCGAGCACCCTCGCGCAGGCGAGCGAGGCGCTGGCGCCGGCGGTCGCGGCCGGGGTCCCGGTCGTCGGTCTCGAGCCGAGCTGCACCGCCGCGCTGCGTCACGACCTGCCGCGTCTGGTCGACACCGACACGGCGCGCTCGGTCGCCGAGGGCGTGCGCACCGTCGCCGAGCTGCTCGTCGTGGCGCAGGACGAGGGCCGCTGGAGCGTGCCCGACCTCACCGGCACGACCGTCGTCGCGCAGCCGCACTGCCACCACCACGCCGTGATGACGTGGCAGGCCGACGAGGCGCTGCTCGCCAGGACCGGCGCGACCGTGCAACGGCTCGGCGGGTGCTGCGGGCTCGCGGGCAACTTCGGGGTCGAGCTCGGCCACTACGAGGTGTCCGTCGAGGTGGCGCGCCAGCAGCTGCTGCCGGCGATGGAGGCCGCGCCCGACGCGGTCGTCCTCGCCGACGGCTTCTCCTGCCAGACCCAGGTCGCCGACCTCTCCGACCGCGAGGCGATCCACCTCGTGGAGCTCCTCACCCGCTGACCCCGCTGCCCCCTGACCCGCTGCCCCCCCCTTCGCCGAGGTATGGCGATCGGTCGCCATGCGGTCGCGATCACGACCGATCGCCATACCTCGGCGAGGGGGGAGCCAGGGCGAAGGGGGAATCAGCCGCGCAGGGCGGCAGTCACCTCCGCGAAGACCGCGGTGTGGCCGGCGACGTCGGCCTCGCTCGTCGTCGGGCACATGAGCGCCATGTTGTGGAAGGGCGTCATGAGGTAGCCGCGGTTGACGAGCGCGAGGTGGAGGTAGGCGTCGAGCTCGTCGTCCGCCGCAGCGGCCGACTCCGCGCCCGTGCGCGGGGCGGGGGAGGCGAAGCGGTACTCGGCGCGCGCCCCGAGCCGGCTCACCGACCACGGCAGGTCGTGGGCGTCGATGGCGTCCTGCACCCCGGCGGTGAAGTCGGTCGCGAGCCGCTCCATCCGCTCGAAAGCCTCCCGCGTGAGGACCTCGCCGAGGGTGGCTCGCGCCGCGGCGAGGCTCAGCGCGTTGCCCGCGAGCGTGCCGCCGACCCCGCCGACGTCGACGATGTCGGCGTCGCCGCTCTCGGTGCGCCGCATGACGTCCGCGGCGAGCTCCTCGCTCAGCCCGTACGCGCCGATCGGCACCCCGCCGCCGATGGACTTGCCGATGACGACGACGTCGGGCTGCAGCCCCCACGCGGTCGTCGCCCCGCCCCACCCGGCGGAGAAGGTGTGGGTCTCGTCGATCATCAGCAGGGCGCCGTAGCGGGTCGCGAGCTCGCGCAGCCCGCTCATGAAGCCGTCCTCGGGCAGGACGATGCCGATGTTCGTCAACGCCGGCTCGGTGAGCACCGCGGCGACGTCGCCGTGGCGCAGCTGCTCCTCGACGCTCGCCAGGTCGTTCCACGTCGCCGCGCGCGTCGTGAGGTCGAGCGGCACCGGAGGAGCGACGTTGCCGGGCCGGCTCACGGTCGTGCCGTCAGGACCGGGCAGGGCGAAGGTCTCGTCGACGCTGCCGTGGTAGCAGTGCCCGAAGACGAGGATCTTGCTGCGGCCGGTGACGAGGCGGGCGAGGCGCACCGCCCACCGGTTGGCGTCGGTGGCGGAGAGGGTGAAGCTCCAGCGCGGCACCGTGAAGCGCCGGGTCAGCTCGGCGGCGACCCACTGCGCGTCGGCGGTCGGCAGCATCGTCGTCAGCCCGCCGAGGTCCTGGGCGCGGCGCCGGATCGCCGCGAGCGTCGGGTCGGGGGAGTGCCCGGCCATCGCGCCCGTGTCGCCGAGCGCGAGGTCGACGAGCTCGTGACCGTCGAGATCGGTGACGCGGTTCCCCTTCGCCGCCTCGAAACCGAGCGGGAAGCCGCCGGCCCACATCCGCATCCACGTCATCGGGACCTGCCCGAAGAGGTTCGTCCCCTCCTCGTGCAGCGCGCGGCTGCGGGGGTTGGCGGCGGCGTAGGCGGCAGTCTCGGTCTGCAGCAGCTGGCGCAGCCGGGTGCGGTCGACGGGTGTCATGAGCACACCGTAGGAGCAGCGAAGGGGGCGCGCGGCCCCCTTCGTCAGGTCGGTCGTGCCAGGCTGGTGCGATGGCGCGCGACCTCGTCGTCCCTCTCGCCCCCGGCGTGTGGCGCATCCCGCTGCTCGGCGACTTCGTCAACGGCTTCGTGCTGCGCGACGACGACGGCCAGGTGACCGTGCTCGACATGGGGGTGGCGCGGTCGGGGCCGAAGGTCATGGCGGCGCTCGGGGCGATCGGCGCGGGCCCCTCGGACGTCACCCGGCTGCTCCTCACCCACGCGCACCCGGACCACGCCGGGGGTGCGGCGCACGTCGCGCGCGAGACGGGGCGCTCCTTCGAGATCCACGAGGACGACGTCGAGCACGCCCGCACCGGCACCTCGCCGCCGCGGGACCGGACGCTGCGTCTCGGGCGGCTGCTCGACCGTCTCGCGAAGGGGTCCTTCGAGCCGGTCCCGGTCGAGCGGGGCCTCGTCGACGGCGAGGTCCTCGACGTCGCGGGCGGGCTGCGGGTCATCCACACCCCGGGGCACTCGCCGGGGCACGCGTCCTTCCTCCACGAGCCGACCGGGACGCTCGTCACCGGCGACGCGATCTTCAACGTGCGCGGGGTGCGGTGGCCGGTCGCGTCCTTCTGCACGAGCTACGCGATGACGAAGGCGACGGCGCACCGCCTCGTCGAGGTCGACTACGCGCTCGCGGCCTTCACCCACGGGCCCGAGCTGCGCGACCGGCCGCGGCAGACGATCACCGACTTCCTCCACCGCGAGGGGCACCTCGAGGGGTGACGGCCGCCCCCTTCGCCCGCTGAGCATGACTTCCCCCGGCTCAGCACGAGTTTCATACTCGTGCTGAGCGGGGGTTTATCGGGTGACCCGAGAAACCTGTGGCTGGTGTGGCGCCCCACCCCGGGGATCGGGGCTCGCGGGCCCGTGGTGGGCCCCCTTCGCCCGCTGAGCAAGACTTCCCCCGGCTTCGCACGGGTTTCTTACTCGTGCTGAGCGGGGGCTTATCGGGTGACCCGAGAAACCTGTGGCTGGTGGGGCGCGCCCGGAGCGCCCCGTACCCTTGGTGGTCATGTCACCGCAGCGCACCCCGGACGGACCGCCCCCGCCCCCACCGGTCCAGAAGCTGCGGGTGCAGTACGCCCGGCGCGGGCGGCTGCGCTTCTCCTCGACGCGTGACTTCGCCCGGGCGCTCGAGCGGGCGCTGCGTCGCTCGGGGGTGCCGATGGCCTTCTCCGCCGGCTTCCACCCGCACCCGAAGATCTCCTACGCCAACGGCGCCCCGACGGGCATGGCCAGCGAGGCCGAGTACTTCGAGATCTCGGTGACCGAGCACGTCGACCCGGAGTCGGTACGAGTCGCCCTCGACGAGGCGCTGCCGGAGGGCATCGACGTCATCCAGGTCGTCGACGCCACGCCCGGGGCGCTCGCCGACCGGCTGCAGGCGAGCCGCTGGCGGATGGTCTTCGCCGGGGTAGAGGTCGAGGAGCTCCAGCGCGTCGTCGACGCCTTCCTCGCGCAGGAGCGGGTCGAGGTGTCGCGCATGTTCAAGCGCGGTCGCAAGAGCTTCGACGCCCGCGAGCCCGTCCGCGAGACCCGTGTCGAGGCCGGTCCCGATGCTCCCTGTGCGATACTGACGATGGTCGTACGGCACACCACACCGGCCGTGCGCCCCGACGACGTGCTCACCGCGCTGTCGCTCGTCACGCCCTTCGCACCGCCGAGGCCACCGATGGTCACCCGGCTGGAGCAGGGGGTCTGGGACGAGGCGGACGCGACGGTCATCGATCCGCTGATGACCGACGAGGACACCGTCGGCCCGATGGGGTGACGCGCTCGGCGCGAGCCTTCACCGGGCAGCACTGACTTCCCGGGCGTGGCACGACCGCCACGCCGAGCCGCGACACGCGGCCGGACGGCCCCTCATCGGGGTTGGTCGTGGCGTCCGGCGGTGCCGCAGGAGGTGCCATCATGGCGACCGACGAGACCAGCACGACCGACGAGACCCCCGAAGAAGGCGTCGCGACGAGCCAGACCCCCCAGGACCCCGCCCCCGAGGCGGTCCAGGACGAGCTCCTCGCCGACGACACCGAGCAGGCCGACACCGCCGAGGACGACACCGAGGCGGAGGACGAGCAGGACGAGCCCGAGGAGCCGGCCGCCAGCGTGCCGAGCTTCGGTCTGCTCTTCCAGGCCCCCGAGCCCGTCGCTCCCCGCCGCGCCCGCCGCGCGGCCTCTGCCCCACAGGCCGCGCCCGAGCCCCGCCCGCAGGACGACGAGCCCGAGGCCGTCGTCGAGCCGGAGAGCTCGCAGGACGACCGCGCCGCCGACACCGCGGACGACGACGAGCAGTCCGACCAGCCCCGGCGCCGCCGCCGGCGCGGCGGTCGTGGCCGCAACAAGTCCGAGGACAGCGCGTCCGAGGACGAGGGCACCGAGGACACGAAGGGGGAGGCCCAGGCCTCCTCGGACGACGACGCGGCCGAGGCCGACGACTCCGGCAAGGGCAGCGGCAACGGCTCCGGCGGTGGCTCCGGCGGTGGCTCCGGCCGCGGCCGTGGCGGCCGCGGTGGTCGCGGGGGCGACAAGGCCCGCCAGGACGCGCAGGACAAGACCTCCGGTGGCTCCGACGACGCCGACGACGCAGCCCAGGACCACGAGGACGACGACTCCGAGGGCGGCGGCTCGAGCCGGCGCCGGCGTCGTCGCCGCCGCGGCTCCGGCTCGGGCGAGGGTCAGGAGGACCCGCCCGGCACCGTGACGAAGGTCCGCGAGGCCCGCAAGGAGCGCGACGAGCCGCAGGCCGTCAAGGGCAGCACGCGTCTCGAGGCGAAGAAGCAGCGCCGCCGCGAGGGCCGCGAGGCCGGCCGCCGCCGCACGATCATCACCGAGGCCGAGTTCCTCGCCCGTCGTGAGAGCGTCGAGCGCGTCATGGTCGTGCGCTCCACTGGCGAGCGCACGCAGATCGGCGTCCTCGAGGACGACGTGCTCGTCGAGCACTACGTCTCGCGCGAGACGACCTCGACGATGGTGGGCAACGTCTACCTCGGCCGGGTGCAGAACGTCCTGCCGAGCATGGAGGCCGCCTTCGTCGACATCGGCAAGGGCCGCAACGCCGTCCTCTACGCCGGCGAGGTCAACTGGGACGCCCACGGCATCGGCAACGGCCAGCCCCGCCGCATCGAGCAGGCGCTGTCCTCCGGCGACGCCGTCCTCGTCCAGGTGACGAAGGACCCGATCGGCCACAAGGGCGCGCGCCTCACCTCGCAGATCTCGCTGCCCGGCCGCTACCTCGTGTACGTGCCCGAGGGCAGCATGACCGGCATCTCGCGCAAGCTCCCCGACAAGGAGCGCGCCCGCCTCAAGTCCATCCTCAAGCAGGTCGTCCCCGACCGCGCCGGCGTCATCGTGCGCACGGCCGCCGAGGGCGCGAGCGAGGAAGAGCTCACCAAGGACGTCGAGCGGCTCACCACGGCGTGGGAGCGCATCAGCGAGAAGGCCGAGTCGAAGAAGGGCAAGAAGGGCGGCGCCCCGACGGTCCTGCACGCCGAGCCCGACATGACCGTCCGCGTCATCCGCGACATCTTCAACGAGGACTTCTCGAAGATGGTCGTCTCCGGCGAGGACGCGTGGCGCGAGATCAAGGGCTACGTCGACGACGTCGCGCCCGACCTCTCCGACCGCCTCGAGCGCTGGACCGGCCAGCAGGACGTCTTCGCCGGGCACCGCATCGACGAGCAGATCGCCAAGGCGATGGACCGCAAGGTGTGGCTGCCCTCCGGCGGCTCGCTCGTCATCGACCGCACCGAGGCGATGACGGTCGTCGACGTCAACACCGGCAAGTTCGTCGGCTCCGGGGGCAACCTCGAGGAGACGGTGACGAAGAACAACATCGAGGCGGCCGAGGAGATCGTGCGTCAGCTGCGGCTGCGCGACATCGGCGGCATCATCGTCATCGACTTCATCGACATGGTCCTCGAGGCCAACCGCGACCTCGTCGTGCGCCGCCTGCTCGAGTGCCTCGGCCGCGACCGCACGAAGCACCAGGTCGCCGAGGTCACCTCGCTCGGCCTGGTCCAGATGACCCGCAAGCGGGTCGGCTCGGGCCTCATCGAGGTCTTCTCGCAGGAGTGCGAGCACTGCCACGGCCGCGGCATCATCGTCTCCTCCGAGCCGGTCTCCGGCGACGGCGGTCACGACCACGGTCACGGCGGCAACGGCGGGCGCGGCACCGGCGGCTCCAAGGACGACGACCAGGGCGGCTCCGGCTCCCGGTCGCGCCGGGGCAAGGGCCGCGGGTCGAAGGGGGAGGAGCAGCGCTCCTCCGCCGAGCCCGAGCGCGAGCCGCAGGACAAGAACGGCCGGACCGCGGCCCAGATCGCCGCGGCCGCCCACGCCGCCGCGATCAAGAACGTCTCCGGCGAGTCCGCCGAGGACGACGTCGCCGAGCTCGACCTCACCGGGGGCGAGGACGAGGTGGCCTCGGTCGAGGTGCGCGATCACGCGTCGACCCCCGCGCAGGACGCGCCGGCCGAGAAGGCTGCTCCCGAGCCCGAGCCCGAGCCCGAGCCCGAGCCCGCCCCGGCGCCGCGTCGTCGTGGCGGCCGTCGCGCCGCCTCCAGCGGCGCCCCGGTCACCCTCCAGGCCGTCGACCTCACCGCCTCCGCGCCGAGCGAGCCGATCACGGCCGTCGCCGGTGCCGTGGGCGGCGCGGCCGAGCCCACCCCTTCGCCCGAGGCCGAGCAGACCTCGACGCCCGCGCCGCGCCGCAAGCGCAAGCGGGTCACCTCCGAGGCCGGCCCGCCGACCGCGGGGGAGTGACCCAGCAGTGACCAGGCCCGCCCCCTGCCGGGGGCGGGTTTGGCCGGTGGTAGCCCCGCCGGTAGTCTTGATCCTTGGTGCGTCCACCGAGCGGACGCCATCGGCCCTTCACGGGGTCGGTGGACTGTCGGCCGGTCAGACAGAGAGAGCGCGCCACGCACACCGAAAGAGAGTTCCCACTGATGTACGCGATCGTTCGCGCGGGTGGCCGCCAGGAGAAGATCTCCGTCGGCGACACCATCCTCATCAACCGCGTCAAGGGCGAGGCCGGCGACGCCGTCGACCTCCAGCCGCTGCTCCTCGTCGACGGCTCCACCATCACCAGCGATGCCGACAAGCTCGCGAAGGTGACGATCAAGGCCGAGGTCGTCGGTCCCGCGAAGGGCCCGAAGATCACGATCATGAAGTACAAGAACAAGACCGGGTACAAGAAGCGTCAGGGCCACCGCCAGCCGCTCACCCAGGTCAAGATCACCGACATCACGGCCTGAGCGCCACCGAGTAGCGAAGGACTTCCTGACATGGCACACAAGAAGGGTGCATCCTCGACCCGCAACGGTCGTGACTCCAACGCCCAGTACCTCGGCGTCAAGCGCTTCGGCGGCCAGGTCGTCGGCACCGGCGAGATCATCGTCCGTCAGCGCGGCACGCACTTCCACCCGGGCGACAACGTCGGCCGCGGTGGCGACGACACGCTGTTCGCCCTCGCGGACGGCACCGTCCACTTCGGCACCAAGCGCGGCCGCAAGGTCGTCAACATCGTCCTCGCGGACAGCGCCAGCTGATCGCCCGCAGGCACCACGTCGAAGGGGGTGGGTCAGCGCCACGCTGACCCGCCCCCTTCGTCTACCCCCAGGAGAAGAAGCAGATGACGAACTTCGTCGACCGGGTCGTCCTCCACGTCGAGGCCGGCAAGGGAGGCCACGGCGTGGCCTCGGTCCACCGCGAGAAGTTCAAGCCGCTCGGCGGCCCGGACGGCGGCAACGGCGGCAACGGCGGTGACGTCGTGCTCGTCGTCGACACGCAGAGCACGACCCTGCTCGACTACCACCGCAGCCCCCACCGGCGCGCCAAGAACGGCGCCCCGGGGGCCGGTGACGAGAAGGACGGCGCGGCCGGCGAGGACCTCGTCCTGCCCGTGCCCGAGGGCACGGTCGTCAAGACCCGCGCCGGTGACGTGCTCGCCGACCTCGTCGGCGAGGGCACCCGCTACGTCGCCGCCCAGGGCGGGCGCGGCGGCCTGGGCAACCGCGCCCTGGCCTCGCAGCGTCGCAAGGCCCCCGGCTTCGCGCTGCTCGGCGAGCCCGGCGAGAGCGCCGAGATCGTCCTGGAGCTGAAGTCGCTCGCCGACGTCGCGCTCGTCGGCTTCCCCTCCGCCGGCAAGTCCTCGCTCGTGTCCGTCCTGTCGGCGGCGCGACCGAAGATCGCCGACTACCCCTTCACCACCCTCGTCCCGAACCTCGGCGTCGTCACGGCCGGCTCGATGCGCTACACCATCGCCGACGTGCCCGGTCTCATCCCCGGCGCGAGCGAGGGCAAGGGTCTGGGCCTGGAGTTCCTGCGCCACGTCGAGCGCTGCTCGGTGCTCGTCCACGTCGTCGACTGCGCGACCCTCGAGCCCGACCGCGACCCGATGAGCGACCTCGACCTCATCGAGGCCGAGCTCGCCGCCTACGTCGGCGACGACGCCCTCGGCGGGATCCCGCTCTCGGAGCGCACCCGGGTCGTCGTGCTCAACAAGGCCGACGTGCCCGAGGCCCACGAGCTCGCCGAGATGGTCACCCCGATGCTCGAGGAGCGCGGGCTCGAGGTCTTCACGGTCTCGGCCGTCGCCCACACCGGCCTCAAGGAGCTCTCCTTCGCACTGGCCCGCCACGTGCAGCAGGCGCGGGCCGACATCGAGCGCGAGGTCGTCCCGCAGCGGGTCGTCCTGCGTCCGAAGGGGGTCGACGACTCCGGCTTCGTCGTGCGGCGCGAGCGCACCTCCGACGGCGAGGTCTTCCGCGTCATCGGCGAGCGCCCGACCCGGTGGGTGCGCCAGACCGACTTCAGCAACGAGGAGGCGGTGGGCTATCTCGCCGACCGGCTCTCGCGCGCCGGTGTCGAGGACCAGCTCGTCAAGGCCGGCGCCGTCGCCGGCTCGACCGTGCTCATCGGCCCCGAGGACGACGCCGTCGTCTTCGACTGGGAGCCCACCCTCGTCGGCGGTGCCGAGCTGCTCGGCGGTCGTGGCACCGACGCGCGTCTCGACCCCAGCGACCGGCGCACCAACGCCGAGCGACGCGAGGAGTTCCACGCCCGCAAGGACGCCCAGAGCGCCGCCCGCGAGGAGCTCGCGGCCGAGCGCCGTGCCGGTCACTGGACCGACGAGGACTGACGCGGCCGCAGGCCGCACACTGGGGCGCGTCCCCGACGCCCGGACCCGAGGAGCACCGTGACGCCGCTGGAGGTCACCGACGAGCAGGCCCGTGAGCGGGTCGCGTCCTCGCGACGGGTCGTCGTCAAGGTCGGCTCGTCCTCGCTCACCTCGGCCGACGGCGGGCACCTCGACCTCGACCGGCTCCGGGGCGTCGTCGACGCCCTCGCCGGCCGCGTCGCGCTCGGTGCGCAGGTCGTCCTCGTCTCCTCCGGGGCGATCGCGGCCGGTCTCGGGCCCCTCGGCCTGCCCTCGCGCCCGCGCGACCTCGCGACCCAGCAGGCGGCGGCCAGCGTCGGCCAGGGGGCGCTCGTCGCCGCGTACGACCAGGCCTTCCGCCGGCACGGGCTGACCGTCGGCCAGGTGCTGCTGACGGCCGACGACACGACCCGGCGCACCCACTACACGAACGCGCGGCGCACCCTCGACCGGCTGCTCACGCTGGGGATCTTGCCCGTCATCAACGAGAACGACACCGTCGCGACGAGCGAGATCCGCTTCGGCGACAACGACCGGCTCGCCGCCCTCGTCGCCCATCTCGTCGGCGCCGACGCGCTGCTCCTGCTCACCGACGTCGACGCGCTCTACACCGACAAGCCCGGGCGTCCCGGTGCCCGCCGCATCCCCGTCGTGCGCGGCCGCGAGGAGCTCGAGGCGGTGGACGTCAGCGCGCGCGGCTCACGGGTCGGCACCGGCGGCATGCAGACGAAGGTCGAGGCCGCCTCGATCGCGGGCGCGGCCGGCATCACCGCGATGCTCGCCTCGGCCGCCGACGTCGCACCGGCCCTGGCCGGCGAGGACGTCGGCACCGTCTTCGTGCCCGCGCAGCGGCGCCGGGCCCCGCGCACGTGGTGGCTGCAGCACGCGACGACGTCGCGCGGCGAGCTCGTCGTCGACGCCGGTGCCGTCACGGCCCTCACCCAGCGCGGCAAGTCGCTGCTGCCCGCGGGCATCGTCGAGGTGCGGGGCAGCTTCGTCGACGGCGATCCCGTCGACGTCGTCGGCCCCGACGGCACGGTCCTGGGTCGCGGCCTGAGCAACTACGGCTCGGTCGAGCTGCCGCTCATGCTCGGGCGCTCGACGAAGGAGATCGCCGCCGACCTCGGGCCCGAGTACGAGCGCGAGGTCATCCACCGCGACCACCTGGCCCTCCACCCCCGCTGACCGGCGCGTGCACCCCCTTCGCCCGTCGTGACCGGGCAACCGACCGGCGACCGGGACGCCCGGCTGTGACCGGGACACGTCCCGGTCACCCCGAGGTGTCCCGGTCAGCTCGGGGTGTCCCGGTCCGGGCCGCATCTCGCGGCCCGTGCCCGACCCATGACGAAGGGGGAGCCGGCCGGCTCCCCCTTCGCGCTGTCCTGCGGTGCGTCTCGCGGCTCAGCGCACGCGGGTGACCTCGAACTGCATCCGGGGCGCGGCGAGGTGCTCCTGGGCCTGGACGAGCTGGAGCTCGCGGCGGCCGGAGTCGAGGGTGGTCTTGACGAGGTCCCACACGCTCGAGGCGGTGCGGCCGAGGGCGAGGGCAGGGTCACCGGTCTGCAGCAGGTGGGTGGTGAAGAGGGCGGCGGTGACGTCGCCGGAGCCGTTGCACTTGATCGGCAGGTGCTCGGTGCGCACGACCCAGGCCCCGTCGCCGTGCACGGCGAGCATCTCGATGGTGTCGTCGGGGCGGTCGGGCTGGAGCACCGAGGTGACGAGCACCGTCGAGGGGCCCATCGCGCGGGCGGCGTCGACGGAGGCGAGCGTGCTCTCCATGTCGTCGGGCTCGGTGCCGGTGAGGAAGCCGAGCTCGAACTGGTTGGGCGTGATGAGGTCGGCCTGCGGCACGACGCGCTCGCGCAGGAGCACGGGGATGTCGGGGTGGACGAAGCAGCCCGACTTCGCGTTGCCCATGACCGGGTCGCACGCGTAGATCGCGTCGGGGTTGGCCGCCTTGACCTGGGCGACGGCGTCGAGGACGACGTCACCGATCTGGGTGCCGCCCTGGTAGCCGGACAGCACCGCGTCGACCTCGGGGAAGGCCTCGCGCTCGCCGACGCCGGTGATGACCTCGCGCACGTCGTCGGCCGGCAGCATCGGGCCGCGCCACTGGCCGTACCCGGTGTGGTTGCTGAAGACCACCGTCGAGACCGGCCACACCTCGACACCGAGGCGCTGCATGGGGAAGACGGCGGCGGAGTTGCCGACGTGGCCGTAGGCGACCGAGGACTGGATGGACAGGATTGTCGTGCTCACCGGCCCATCTTGGCACTGCGAGGGCGCACCATGGACACCGTCCGCCCGTGCGACCGTCCCCGAGGAGCCCCGATGTCCGCAGCTCTCGTCCTGCCGCTCCTCGCCGGCCTGCTCGTCGTGCTCGTGGCGGTCGTGGCCCTCGTCGTCCTCGTCGTGCGCTCACGGCGGCGCGCGGAGCAGGAGCACCGACCGCTCGACCCGAGCGTCATCGAGTGCTTCCCGACGGGCTACCAGCCGCCCGCACGACCCGGTGCGGCGGGAGCAGGCGAGACGGGGCCGCGCGCGGCGGGACCCGCCCCGGGCGCGGCGGGACCCGCCCCAGGTGAGTCGACCGGTCGCCGGTCGGACGACCCGACCGGCTGAGCGCCGTCGTCGCCTAGATTTGTCGTCATGACCGCCACGACCGCCGGACCGGCGCAGGCCAGCCCCGAGGACGTCGAGCTCGTCACCGCGCTCGCCACCCGCTCTCGCGTCGCCGCCCGCCGTCTCGCCCTGCTCACCCGCGCCGAGAAGGACGCCGCCCTCCACGCGCTCGCCGACGCCCTCGACGCGGCGAGCGAGCAGGTCGTCGCCGCCAACTCCGAGGACGTCGAGCGGGGCCGCTCGCAGGGCATGGAGCAGAGCCTGCAGGACCGCCTGCGCCTCGACCCCGAGCGGGTCGCCGCGGTCGCCCAGGCGCTGCGCGACGTCTCGGGGCTGCCCGACCCGGTCGGCGAGGTCGTGCGCGGATCGACCCTGGCCAACGGGCTGCAGATCCGCGAGGTCCGCGTGCCGATGGGCGTCGTCGGGATGATCTACGAGGCCCGTCCCAACGTCACCGTCGACGCCGCCGGTCTCGGGCTGAAGTCCGGCAACGCCGTCATCCTGCGCGGCGGCAGCGCCGCCGCGAGCAGCAACCGCGTGCTCGTCGACGTCATGCGCTCGGCGCTGACGACGGTCGGGCTGCCCGCCGACGCCGTGCAGCTGCTCGAGGGCGGGCACGGGTCGGTCACGGCGCTCATGCGGGCCCGCGGGCTCGTCGACCTGCTCATCCCGCGCGGGGGAGCGGGCCTCATCCAGTCCGTCGTCCTCGGCTCGACCGTGCCGGTCATCGAGACCGGCATCGGCAACTGCCACGTCTACGTCGACGCGGCCGCCGACCTCGAGCAGGCGCGGGCGATCACGATCAACGCCAAGACCCACCGGCCGAGCGTGTGCAACGCCGCCGAGTCGCTCCTCGTCCACCGCGCGGTCGCCGCGGACTTCCTGCCGGTCGCCCTTCGACAGCTGTGCGACGCCGGGGTGCGCCTCCACGTCGACCCCGCCACCGCGGATCTCGCCAGCGACGTGCCGACGGAGCCGGCGACCGACGAGGACTACGCGACCGAGTACCACGGCCTCGAGATGAGCGTCGCCGTCGTCGACGACCTCGACGCGGCGCTCGAGCACGTGCGGCGCTTCGGCTCGGGTCACAGCGAGGCGATCGTCACCCAGGACCGCGGCGCGTCGCGCCGCTGGGTCGCCGAGGTCGACGCGGCCGCGGTGCTCGTCAACGCGAGCACCCGCTTCACCGACGGGGGCGAGTTCGGCTTCGGTGCCGAGATCGGCATCTCGACCCAGAAGCTGCACGCCCGCGGGCCGATGGCGCTGCCCGAGCTGACGACGACGAAGTGGGTCGTCGAGGGCGAGGGCCACGTGCGCTGACCCGCGCGGACGACGCGCCGAGGGCCCCTTCGATCGTCTCGAAGGGGCCCTCGCGCCGTCGGACCAGCCGGCCGGGTGGGCTCCGCGGTGACGTGCGGCGGCGCGGGGCGCCGGGCGATCCGAGTCGAGCCCCCGGGGTCCGTCCCTGCGGTCACCCGGCAGCCCGGAGGCCGCCGTCGCGCTCGCGCGCCGGTGCAGGTGCGTTATCCCTGGGACCCGTTGCCGCCCAGGCCCCCGGGCGAAGGGGGGCGCCGGGCTTGGGTGCACCCGCTTGTCTACTCCTGGGTACCGCGACGGGGCAACCGCGCCGGGCACCCAGTCGACGAACGGCGGGCAGAGCCGGGTTGTCCCCAGCGAGAGGCCCATGACCTCGTCGCCGTGCACACCCCTGTGCACGGCGACGGTGGACAAGTGGGGCCGACGACGCCGCGGGGAGGGCCGGGCGCGCGGCCCGGTAGGCTGGGGCCATGCTGAGCACCTTCGTCTCGTACGCCGCCGAGGCCGCCCCCGAGCACCACATCGAGCTGCCCTTCAGCCACTGGGGCTTCGGTGGCATCGCGCTCGCGGTCTTCGCCTTCATGCTCGGGTCGCTGTGGTCCTTCCGCAACACCGCGAACAAGGTGCCGCACACGACCGAGCACGCCGCCGGTGCGCACGACCACGACACCCCCCACGAGGGCCCGGGCCAGCACTGACCATGCGCCTGGGCGTCATGGGTGGGACCTTCGACCCCATCCACCACGGGCACCTCGTCGCGGCCTCGGAGGCGCAGTCGCTGCTCGACCTCGACGAGGTCGTCTTCGTCCCCACCGGGCAGCCCTGGCAGAAGGCGGAGCGCACGGTCAGCCCGCCCGAGCACCGCTACCTCATGACGGTCGTCGCCACCGCGAGCAACCCGCGCTTCACCGTGAGCCGGGTCGACATCGACCGTGACGGCCCGACCTTCACCATCGACACCCTGCGCGACCTGCGTGCAGCACGACCGGACGACGAGCTCTTCTTCATCACCGGCGCCGATGCGCTCGCGCAGATCCTGTCGTGGAAGGATGCCGACGAGCTCTTCGAGCTCGCGCACTTCGTCGGCGTCACCCGCCCCGGCTACGAGCTCAGCGAGTCGGGGCTGCCGCAGGACCGGGTCACCCTCCAGGAGGTGCCCGCCATGTCGATCTCCTCGACGGACTGCCGTGACCGCGTCGCCGAGGGCGAGCCGGTCTGGTACCTCGTGCCGGACGGCGTCGTCCAGTACATCAACAAGTACGCCCTCTACACCCGACCCACTGATGGGGAGCCCACCACCTCGTGACTGCCAGCACCCGAGCCGTCGAGCTCGCCACCGTCGCCGCCCGTGCCGCCGAGGACAAGATCGCCGAGTCGGTCGTCGCCCTCGACGTCAGCGGGCAGATGCCCCTGACCGACATCTTCCTCATCGTCTCCGCGGACAACGAGCGCCAGGTCGCCTCCATCGTCGACGCCGTCGAGGACGCCCTGCGCGACGTCGGCGCGAAGCGCCTGCGCCGCGAGGGGGCCCGCGAGTCGCGCTGGGTCCTGCTCGACTTCGGCGACGTCGTCGTGCACGTCCAGCACGAGGAGGAGCGCGCCTACTACGAGCTCGAGCGGCTCTGGCGCGACTGCCCGGTCCTCGACCTGCAGACGGGGTCGCCGGCCGCCGGCGCCCCGGACGAGACCACCGACCCCTCGTGAGCCGGCCGCGTCGTCTCGTCGTGCTCCGGCACGGCGAGACCGACTCCAACGCGCGCGGGATCTGGCAGGGCCAGCTCGACCACGAGCTCTCCGAGCGCGGGCACGCGCAGGCCCGCGCGGCTGCTCAGGCGCTCGTCGCGCTGCACCCCTCGCGGGTCGTCGCCTCGGACCTGCTCCGGGCTCAGGTGACCGGTCGCGACGTCGCGCAGGCGTGCGGCGTGCCGATCACCCTCGACGAGCGGCTGCGCGAGATCCACGCCGGCGACTGGCAGGGCCTCACCGGGGCCGAGGTGCGCGAGCGCTACCCCGAGGACGCCGAGCGCCTGCTGAGCGGCGAGGACTTCGTGCGCGGCGGCCACGGCGAGAGCGTCGCCGACGTCGCCGAGCGCTCCCGGGCCGCGGTCTCGGAGGTCGTCGCGAGCATGGCGCCGGGGGAGTGCGTCGTCCTCGCGACCCACGGGGTCACCGGCCGCACCCTCGTCGTCGACCTCGTCGGTCTCGACCAGCAGCAGGCCTGGCTGGCGCTGGGCGGGCTGCGCAACTGCCACTGGGCGCTGCTCGAGGAGGGACGCGCCGGATGGCGCGTCGTCGAGTGGAACGTCGGGGCCCCGCCGGACGCGACCGCGGCCGAGAGCGTCATCGCCTGACCGCTCGATTTGGTGGCGAAGGGGTAGGCATGGGTACTATTCCGCAGTCCCCACAGGGGGCGCGAGCATCACGCTCGGGGCTGTAGCGCAGTTGGTAGCGCACCTCCATGGCATGGAGGGGGTCAGGGGTTCGAATCCCCTCAGCTCCACCCGTGAGACGAAGACCCGGACCGGATCGGTCCGGGTCTTCGTGCGTCCGGCCGCACGACGACGTCGCCTCGTGGACACTGTGCGCATGCCACGTCGGCGAGCACGCGCTCGCAGCCCCCGCCTCGTCCCCCTCCTGCTCGTCGGTGCGCTCGCCGTGCCGGCTGCGCTCGCCACGCCGGCCGTGGCCGCGCCCGAGACCCGCGCGTCGTCGTCGGCCGCCGCCTCGAGCCCGCGGACGCCGGGATGGGGCGATGGCATGACCGTCGCCGGGCGCAGCTGCCTGGCTGCCACCCGGTGGAAGGAGGTCCTGCGACCGTCCTCCGCGCAGCGGGTCGCCGTGCGCCTGGCCGACCCCGACGGCGAAGCCGTCCGCGCCCGCCTGAAGATCTGGGACGCCTGGCCCCGGCAGCGGGTCTCCGCCCGGACGGTGCCCGGCGGGTCGACGCACGTCGCCAGCGGGTCCACCGTCTCGGCCGGGCTGTCGCCGACGCTCACCGACGGCCAGCACACCGCGCGATGGCGGGTGCAGGACGCGACGGGCGCGTGGTCGGGCTGGTCCCCGGAGTGCCCCTTCACCGTGCTGCGATCGGCGAGCATCAGCGGGTCGGCGCGCCACGGCTCGGTCGTGCCCGTCCACTCCTCGCAGACGTGGACGATCACCGCGCCTCGCACCGATCGTGAGATCGCCTACCGCTGGCGCGTCAACGGCATCGTCGGCCCGTGGACGACGACGCCCTACCCGGGACGACCGATCACCCTGACGCGTCCTGTCGACGCCTCTCTCGTCGAGCTGCAGGCCCGGGCGGTCGACGCCGCCGGCGTCACGCATCCCGACACCGCGTGGTTCGCGCTGCACGGACGGCTGAGCGACGTGTCCGCCGCCTACGCCATGCGGCCCGTGCGCACGACGACCGGCTACCGCGTCGACAACGAGGTCGAGGGCGGTCCTGCCCTGACGACCGCCGCCCGCGGCGACGGCAGCGCGCCGGTGGAGCGGGTCGTCCGGGCGGCGCGGGGGGTGCCCACCGACTCGCTCACCGACGCCCTCGCCCCGCGCGCGACGACGGGGGCGCGGGCCCGGACCGGTCTCGACGCCAGCACCGGCTTCACCGTCTCCGCCTGGCTGCGGGCCGCGGGTGCCGACGACCAGACGGCCCTGGTCGTGCCGGTGACGACCGCAGAGGGTGCGGGCACCCTCTCCGTGCGCCGCGACACGACCGCCGACCGCTACGAGGCCGTGCTGCGCGGACCCAGCGGCTCGGAGCTCGCCCGGGTCGTCGACGCCGCCCCGGACCAGCCCTCCCGGGCCGGGCGGTGGTGGTCGGTCGGCATCACCTACCTGCCGGGTGCGACCGGTGGCCCCCAGCTGCGGCTCGACGTCATGCACGAGAGCGACGAGCGGTCGATCGGGTCGACCCTGCGGACGAGCTCGTCGCCCGTCCCGGTGCTCGGCGACGTCGGCGACCTCCTCGTCGGGGCCGGTCACGGCCAGGCCGGCTGGGCCGGCCACGTCGACGACGTGCGCACCTGGGACGGCTCGGCGACCCAGGCCCGGGTCGTGGCCGCGGCGGGGTCGTCGTGGTGACCCCCCTTCGCCACGCCTCGCCGCACCTGACCCGGCCGCGGCCGGGCGCCCGCTAGCCTGCGGCCCATGAGCAGCACGGCGCTGGAGGTCATCGGCTGGCTCGGCTCCGCCGTGCTCGTCGTCTCGCTTCTGCAGACCAACCTGCACCGGCTGCGCTGGATCAACCTGCTCGGCTGCCTCGTGCTCATCGGGTACAACGCCGCGGTCGGCGTGTGGCCGATGGTCGGGCTCAACGTCGTCCTGGCCGCCGTCAACGTCGTCTACCTCGTGCGGGGCTGGCGGGACCGCCACGACGAGCGGGCATACCAGGTGCTCCAGGTCGACGGTGACGACGCCTACCTGCGCCACGTCCTGCGCGTCCACGAGGCCGACATCCGCCGCTTCACCCCCGGCTTCGTCCACGACCCCTTCGCCCACGACGCCGCCTACCTCGTGCTCACCGGCGACGAGACCGTCGGCGTCGTCGTCGTGCGCGACGAGGGCGACGGCGTGGCGCAGGTCCTGCTCGACTACGTCACCCCGCGCTACCGCGACCGCAGCCCGGGCGAGGTCGTCTTCGGGCCGCACGGCCCCTTCCGCACCGACGGCTACCGGCTCGTGCGCACGCCCGCGGGCATGGTCGAGCCCTACTACGACCGGCTCGGCTTCGTCCGGGTCGGTGACCACCACGAGCTGACCGTCGGCCCACCGGGCTGAGGTCGGGCAAGGAGCAGACATGCACCAGATCGTCGACGGCACCCGTCGCCGGGGCTCGGGCGAGCAGATCGACCTCGTCGACCCCTCGACCGGCGAGGTGCTCGACGTCGTCGACCTCGCCTCGCCGCAGGACGTCGACGACGCCGTCGCGGCCGCCCGGAGCGCCTTCGAGGCGTGGTCGCGCACGACGCCGGGCGAGCGCTCGGACCTGCTCGCCCGCACCGCGCGGGTCCTCGACGACCGCGCCGAGGACCTCGCCCAGGCCGAGACGGCCCAGTGCGGCAAGCCGATCCGGCTCTCGCGCGAGTTTGACGTGCCGGGCACCGTCGACAACGTCGCCTTCTTCTCCGGCGCCGCGCGTCACCTCTCGGGCCTGGCGAGCGGCGAGTACAGCCCCGACCACACGTCGGCGATCCGCCGCGAGCCGATCGGCGTCGTCGGCTCGATCGCCCCGTGGAACTACCCGCTGCAGATGGCCGCGTGGAAGGTCCTGCCCGCCGTCGCGGCCGGCAACACCATCGTCCTCAAGCCCTCCGAGCTCACCCCGACGACCTCGCTGCTCTTCGCCGAGGCCTTCCTCGAGGCCGGGGTGCCCGCCGGGGTGGTCAACGTCGTCACCGGGCGCGGCGCCGACGCCGGCTCGCACCTGCTGCGGCACCGTGACGTCGACATGGTGTCCTTCACCGGCTCGACCCGGGTCGGGCGCACCGTGCTCGAGGCGGCGGCGACGACCGCGAAGCGGGTCCACCTCGAGCTCGGGGGCAAGGCCCCCTTCGTCGTCCTCGAGGACGCCGACCTCGACGCCGCGATCCACGGCGCCGTCGCCGGGTCCCTCATCAACTCCGGGCAGGACTGCACGGCCGCGACGCGGGCGATCGTCCACGAGAGCCTCCACGACGCCTTCGTCGACGGGGTCGCCGAGCTCTACGAGCGGGTCGTCCTCGGGCCGACCCGGGACGAGGCGACCGACCTCGGATCCCTCGTCTCGGTGGAGCACCGCGACCGGGTGGCGGCGATGGTCGAGCGGGCGAAGGGGTACGCCCGGGTCGTCACCGGGGGAGAGGCCCCGACGTCCGGCGAGCTCGCCCGCGGCGCGTACTACCGGCCGACCCTGGTCACCGGGGCCCCGGCGGACAGCGAGATCGTGCGAGACGAGGTCTTCGGGCCGGTCCTCGCGGTGCTGCCGGCCGCCGACGACGACGAGGCGATCGCGCTGGCCAACGACTCGGTCTACGGGCTCGCGGCGTCGGTGTGGACGCGCGACGTCTACCGCGCCGGACGGGCGACCCGCGAGATCTCGGCGGGCTGCGTGTGGGTCAACGACCACATCCCGATCATCAGCGAGATGCCGCACGGCGGCTTCCAGCAGTCCGGCTTCGGCAAGGACATGTCGCACTTCTCCTTCGAGGAGTACACGCAGGTCAAGCACGTGATGACCGACATCACCGGGGCGGCGCACAAGGAGTGGCACCGCACGATCTTCCGCACGCCGTAGGGTGCGCGCCATGACCCGACCCAGCCGCCGTGCCGCGCTGTGGACGCTCACCGCGGGAGCCGTCGCCGCCGACTGGGTCGCCGTCGCCGCCCGGCACCGCCGCGCCGAGGTCGTCGCCAAGCCGGGCGCGATGCTGGCGCTCGGCTCGGCGGCCCTCGCCTCCGGTCTGCACGAGCGACCGTGGGGCCGCAGCGTGCTCGGCGGGCTGGGGCTCGGCCTCGTCGGCGACGTCGCCCTGCTGCGGGGCGAGCAGCGCGGGTACTTCCTCGGCGGGCTGACGAGCTTCTTGCTCGGCCACCTCGCCTACCTCGACGCGACCCGCCGGATGGGTCTGCACCGCACGGCCTGGGTCCTGCCGGGCGGTCTCGTGCTCGCCGGGTGCCTGTGGTCGAGCCGCGAGGTGCTGCCGGCGCTCGCAGCAGAGGGCGGGCTGCCCGCAGCCGCACCGGTCGCCGCGTACATGGCGGTCATCGGCGCGACGAGCCTGGCCGCGTGGTCGACGCAGGACGTCGTGCTCGGCACCGGCTCGTCGCTCTTCGTGCTCAGCGACACGGTGCTCGCGCGCGACGCCTTCGTCGCGCCCGTGCCGGCCGCCGGGGTCCGCGTCATGGTCCCGTACCTGCTGGCCCAGACCCTCGTCGTCGTCGGGGCCCTGCGCCACGCCCGGGGGCAGCGATGACCCGGCGACGGCTGCTGCTCGCCGCCGGCGGGCTCGTGCTCCTCGTCGCGCTCGTCGTCGGCGGGCCCAACCTCTGGGTGGCCCGCTCGTCCTCCGGGCACCTCTACACCGCGCAGGACGTGCCACGGCACCCCGTCGCGATCGTCCTCGGTGCCGGGCTGGCGCCGGACGGGTCGCCGAGCCCCTTCCTCCAGGCGCGGCTCGACATCGCGGCCGAGCTCGTCCGCGAGGACAAGGTCGAGGTCGTCCTCGTCAGCGGTGACAACCGCAGCCACGACTACGACGAGCCGAGCGCGATGCGCGACTACCTCGTCGACCGCGGGGTCGACCGAGACCGGGTTGTCCTCGACTACGCGGGGCTGGACAGCTACGACACGTGCGTGCGGGCCAAGCGGGTCTTCCAGGTGAGCAGCGCGACGGTCGTCTCGCAGGGCTACCACGTGCCCCGCGTCGTCGCGGTCTGCCGGGCAGTCGGGCTGCCCGTCGACGCCGTCGGCGACGAGACGGCCCGGCGGTGGGGCGGCACGTGGTCGGCCGGTCGCCAGCGCGAGGTGCTCGCGAACGTCAAGGCCGCCGCCGACGTCATCACCCGGCGCGACCCGGTCCTCGGGCCCGTCGAGCCCGGCGTCACCGACGCCCTCGGGCGGGCGCGGGACTGACCCCCCTTCGCCGCTCGTCGTCGTGGGCGCGGCGAAGGGGGCCGGCGCACGGCCGGTACCCTGACATGTCGGGCTCCCGTGCCCGCTGACGATCGCGAGAGACAAGGACCGATGAGCCAGACCCCGCACCGTTACACGGCCGCACTCGCCGACCAGATCGAGCTCTCCTGGCAGGACCGGTGGGAGCGCGAGGGCACCTTCCACGCGGCCAACCCCGCCGGCCCCTGGGCCGACCCGGAGGGCGTCGCCGCCCACCCGGAGGGTCATCTGCTCGTCCTCGACATGTTCCCCTACCCCAGCGGGGCGGGGCTGCACGTCGGCCACCCGCTGGGCTACATCGCCACCGACGTCGTCGCGCGCTACAACCGCATGCTCGGCAAGAACGTCCTGCACTGCCTGGGCTACGACGCCTTCGGGCTGCCGGCCGAGCAGTACGCGGTGCAGACCGGTCAGCACCCGCGCACGACGACCGAGGCGAACATCGCGATCATGGCGCGCCAGCTGCGCCGTCTCGGTCTCGGCCACGACGACCGTCGGGCGATCCGCACGATCGACCCCGACTACTACCGCTGGACGCAGTGGATCTTCCTGCAGATCTTCAACTCCTGGTACGACGCCGACGCCCCGCGCGAGGACGGCGGCACCGGGCGGGCCCGGCCGATCGCCGACCTCGTCGAGGAGTACCGCAGCGGGCGTCGCCCGCTCCCGGCCGACGACGGCCGCGGCTGGGACGACCTCTCGCACGTCGAGCGCGCCGACCTGCTCGACGCCCGGCGTCTCGTGCAGAGCGTCGAGGCCCAGGTCAACTGGTGCCCGGGGCTGGGCACCGTGCTCGCCAACGAGGAGGTCACGAACGAGGGCCGCTCGGACCGCGGCAACTTCCCGGTCTTCAAGCGCAACCTGCGCCAGTGGGTCATGCGGATCACCGAGTACGCCGACCGGCTCGCCGACGACCTCGACGGGGTCGACTGGCCCGAGAAGGTCAAGATCATGCAGCGCAACTGGATCGGGCGCAGCCAGGGCGCGCGGGTGACCTTCCCCGTCGACGGCGCCGCCGGCACCGGGATCGAGGTCTTCACGACCCGGCCCGACACCCTCTTCGGCGCGACCTTCATGGTCCTCGCCCCTGAGCACCCGCTCGTCGACGAGCTCGTCCCCGAGGGCGGCTGGCCCGAGGGCACGCGGGACGCGTGGACCGGGGGAGCGGGCAGCCCCGGCGAGGCGGTGGCCGCCTACCGCGCCCAGGCCGCGGCGAAGACCGATCTCGAGCGTCAGGCCGAGGGCAAGGAGAAGACCGGCGTCTTCACCGGTGGCTGGGCGACCAACCCCGTCACCGGCACGCGCGTGCCCGTCTTCGTCGCCGACTACGTCCTCATGGGCTACGGCACCGGCGCGATCATGGCCGTGCCCGCCCAGGACGAGCGCGACTGGGACTTCGCGACCGCCTTCGAGCTGCCGGTCGTGCGCACCGTGCAGCCCCCGGCCGACCACGTCGAGTCGACCGCCTTCACCGGCGACGGCCCGGCCATCAACTCGAGCAACGACGAGATCTCCCTCGACGGGCTCGGCGTCGCCGAGGCCAAGGAGAGCATCACGACCTGGCTCGAGGGCAAGGGCCTGGGCGAGGGCGCGGTCACCTACAAGCTGCGCGACTGGCTCTTCGCCCGTCAGCGCTACTGGGGCGAGCCCTTCCCCGTGCTCTTCGACGAGGACGGCATCGCCTACGGCGTGCCCGAGGACCAGCTGCCCGTGGAGCTGCCGGACGTGCCGGACTACAGCCCGCGCACCTACGACCCGGACGACGCCGGCAGCGAGCCCGAGCCGCCCCTCGCCCGCGACGCCGACTGGGTGAGCGTCGAGCTCGACCTCGGCGACGGGCGCGGCCCGCGCCGCTTCCGCCGCGACACCAACGTCATGCCGCAGTGGGCCGGCTCGTGCTGGTACTACCTGCGCTACCTCGACCCGGCGAACGGCCAGGCCCTCGTCGACCCCGAGAACGAGCGGTACTGGATGGGCCCGCGGCCCGAGCCGGTCGCCGGCGCGCCCGCCGGCACCCGTGACCCCGGTGGTGTCGACCTCTACGTCGGCGGCGTCGAGCACGCGGTGCTGCACCTGCTCTACGCCCGCTTCTGGCACAAGGTGCTCCACGACCTCGGTCACGTCAGCTCGTCGGAGCCCTTCCGCACGTACTTCAGCCAGGGCTACATCCAGGCCGCCGCGTACCGCGACGCCCGGGACCAGCCGGTCGAGGCGCGCGAGGTCGAGGAGGGGCCCGACGGCACCTTCACCTGGCAGGGCCAGCCGGTGACCCGCGAGTTCGGCAAGATCGGCAAGTCGCTGAAGAACATGGTCAGCCCCGACGAGATGTACGAGACCTACGGCGCGGACACCTTCCGGCTCTACGAGATGGGCCTGGGCCCGCTCGAGCAGAGCAAGCCGTGGGACACCCGTGCCGTCGTCGGCCCGCAGCGCTTCCTGCAGCGGCTGTGGCGCAACGTCGTCGACGAGGAGAGCGGCGAGGTCACCGTCGTCGACGCCCCGCTCGACGACGCGACCGCGGCCGTCCTGCACCGCACGATCGACGCGGTGCGCGCCGACTACGCGGGGCTGGGCTTCAACACCGCGATCGCCCGGCTCACCGAGCTCAACAACGCCCTGACGAAGATCGAGGGCGGTGTGCCCCGCGAGGCGGCCGAGGCGATCGTGCTCATGGTCGCCCCGCTCGCGCCGCACATCGCCGAGGAGCTGTGGTCGCGCCTGGGTCACGAGGGCTCGCTCGCCCACGAGGCCTTCCCGCAGGCCGACCCGTCGCGCCTCGTCGAGGAGACCGTCACCTGCGTCGTGCAGGTGCGCGGCAAGGTCAAGGACCGTCTCGAGGTGCCCAGCGACATCGGCGAGGACGAGCTGCGCGAGCTGGCGCTCGCCAGCCCGAAGGTCGCGAGCCTGATCGAAGGGGGTGTGCGTACCGTCGTCGTGCGCGCCCCGAAGCTCGTCAACGTCGTGCCGGCCTGAGCCGATGACCCCGGTCGCCGTCGTCACCGACTCCACCGCCGTCCTGGCGGGTCGTGGGTCGGTGACGACGGTGCCGCTCCAGGTCGTCCTCGACGGGGTGTCGCACACCGACGGCACGCTCGCCCCCGGGCTCCTCGCGCAGTCGATGCGCCGGCGCTCGCCGGTCTCGACGTCGCGGCCCACCCCCCACGTCTTCCTCGAGGCCTACGAGCGGCTCGTCGAGCAGGGGGCCGACGCGATCGTGTCGGTGCACCTCTCCTCGGCGCTGTCGGGGACCGTCGACGCGGCGGCGAGCGCCGCCGTCGACTCGCCCGTGCCCGTGCGTGTCGTCGACACCCAGACCATCGCCCGTCCGCTGGGGGTGGCGGCCGAGGAGGCCGCCGTCCTCGCGGCGGCCGGCGCCGACCTCGACGCGTGCGAGGCGGCGGCCCGCCGGGTCACCGCGGCCAGCGAGGTCGTCGTCTACGTCGACACCCTCGAGCACCTGCGCCGCGGCGGGCGCATCGGGGGCGCCCAGGCGCTGCTCGGGTCCGCGCTGGCGATCAAGCCGATCCTCGAGGTCCGTGACGGCGCGGTCCAGCCGCTGGAGCGCGTGCGCACCGCGGGGCGGGCACTGGGCCGGCTCGAGGCGATCTGCCTCGAGCGGGCGGGGCGCATCCGGGCGAGCGGGGCGACGCTCGACGTCGCCGTGCACCACCTCGACGCCGACGAGCGGGCCCAGACGCTGTGCGATCACCTCGCGGCGTCGCTCGAGGAGCAGCCCCGCGTCGTCGAGCTCGGCGCGGTCATCGGCGCGCACGTCGGGCCGGGCACCATCGCGGTGACCCTCGCCCCCCGCTTCGAGAGCTGACCCGCGGGCGGGAGCTCGCCGGCGGGCGAGGTGCTCCGCCTCGCCCTCACGGGAGCGAGCCCACCGCCGCGCCGTCGCCGTCCGGCACGACGACGAGCAGCCCGTCGACGTCGGTGCGCCAGACCCGCGTGCCGGTGCGGGCGAGCAGCGCGAGCAGGGGCGGGGAGGGGTGGCCGTAGTCGTTGTCCGCACCGACGCTGATGAGGGCGTCCGGTGCCGCGACGGTCGCCATGAGGTCCTCGTCGACGTTCGCAGAGCCGTGGTGGGCGACCTTGAGGACATTGACGTCGGCGGCCTCCGCGGACATCGCGGGGTCTCGTCGCAGCGCCAGGAGGATCGCGTGCCCGGCCTCGCGCTCGATGTCGCCGAGCAGCAGCACGTCGACCTCGCCGATCCGCAGCCGCAGCACGAGCGAGGCGTTGTTGGGCACCGAGCCCTCGGTGATCCGGCGGGCCGGCCACCACACGCTGCCGGTCACCGGGCCGACGCTCAGCCGGTCATCGGCGACGACCTCGCTCACGGCGATGCCGCGGCGCCGCGCCTCCGTGCGCACCTCGCGGTCCGCGCCCTCGGGGTCGCGCACCGGCGACACGAGCAGCCGCTGGGTGGGCCGGTCGTCGAGCGCGCCGGTGAGACCGCCGACGTGGTCGGCGTGCAGGTGGGTCAGCACGACCGCGTCCAGCCGGCGCACGCCGAGCCGGGACAGGCAGCTGTCGACCGCGGCGGGGTCGGGGCCGACGTCGACGAGCACCGCGCGACCCGGCCCGGTGGCGAGGACCAGCGCGTCGCCCTGGCCGACGTCGCAGGCCGCCATCACCCAGTCGTCCGGCACGTCGACGAGCACCCGCCGGGGGACGGCGGCGCTGGCGAGGACGAGGACGACGCAGCACGCGAGCACCGGCGCCGCGCGGGCCCGGTGGCCGAGGTAGGGCGCGGCGAGGAGCCCGAGCACGGTGAGGCCGGCGAGCAGGAGCGCCCCCGGGGTGCCGTCCGGCCAGTCGACGGATCCTCCGGGCACGTCCGCGCTGACCCGGGCGACGCGGGCGATGCCCAGCGCCGGCAGGCCGGCCAGCCAGGCGGGCCACGACGCGAGGCTCGGGGAGAGCAGCGCGACGAGTGCGGTGAGGACGCCGGCGACCGTCGTCGGGGCGACGAGCGGGGCGGCGACGAGGTTGGCGAGCACGCTCACCGTGCTCACCGAGCCCTGGAGGAGGACGACGACCGGGGCGCACGCGAGATGCGCGGCGACGGGGATGGCGACGGCCGGGCCGACGACGTGCAGGCGCCGGGGGAGCCGGGCGTTGATCGCCCGCGCCCACGGCCGCACGAAGAGCAGGAGGCCGAGCGTCGCGAGCGTCGACAGCGCGAAGCCGTAGCTGCGGGCGAGCCACGGGTCGAGCAGAAGGAGGACGACGACCGCGGCGGACAGCGCCGGCGCGCCCGCGCCACGGCGCGACGCGCTCATGCCGAGCAGCGCGACGAGACCCATCGTCGCGGCACGCACGACGCTGGGCTCCGGCCGGGCCAGCACGACGAACCACGCCAGTGCGAGGGCCGCCACCCACGGCCGGGCTCGGCGGGGGCAGCCGGCGAGGCGGCAGGCGCCGAGCACCGCGGCGAGGACGATCGCGACGTTGCTCCCGCTCACGGCCGACAGGTGCGACATCCCGGTGACGAGCATGTCGTCGGTGAGGTCGGGCGGGGTGGCGCTCGTGTCGCCGATGACGAGAGCGGGCACGAGCCCGCGTGCGTCGGCGGGCAGGTGGTCGGTCGCCTCGCGCAGCCGTGAGCGCATGTGGTCGGCGGCGGCGAGCAGCGGCCCTCGCTCGCCGACCTCGGGCGGTCCGCGGGGCCGGAGCACGGCGACGGTCGGCTCGTCGGGGCGGCCGGGCACGAGCGTGCCGGCGACGCGGATCTCGTCGTGCCAGCGCAGGTCGCGCCAGGCCGGGTCCGACGAGCGCACGACGACGGAGGCGTGCAGACGCCGGACCTGCCCGCGCACGCTCGTCTGGGTCAGCCGCACGCGTAGCATCACCGCGGGCTCCTCGGACCCGTGGCCCCGCACGAGCACCGGCTCGCCGAGGACGACGGCCGTGCCCGTCACGGACACGCGCTGCTCGGCCAGCTGGACGACCCCGCCGACCCGAGAGCGCGTGTCGTGCGTCGCGGAGGCGAGCAGGCAGGCCGCGCTCGTCAGGCACGACAGGCCCAGGATCGCAGCGACCCCCGAGCGCCAGGACCCCTCACGTGGACCGGACGAGCCGCGCGCGGCCTGGCGTCGCGGGTCTCGGTGTCGCGCTGCCGGGTGGCGTGCGACCGGGCGGTGCGCAGGCGAGCGGAGGACCAGGACGACACCACCGAGGAGGAGGCATGCGAGCGCGCACCCGACCCGCACCGGCACCGGCACACCCAGGGCGCCGACCGTGACGGCCCAGGCGGCGAGAGCGGGCACGAGCAGACGCAGGTCGACCCGGTCGGGCGTCCTCACCGGCGCGGTGCTCGTCGGCTCCCGCCGCGCCGGCCCGGGGCTCACACGGTGACCTTCGGGCTGATCTGGGCGTAGAGCTTCTCGCCGATGCCCGAGACCTCGTCGAGCTCCTCGACGGTGGTGAAGCCGCCGTTCGTCGTGCGCCACTCGACGATCCGTGCGGCGAGGACGGGTCCGACGCCGGGCAGGGTCTCCAGCGTCGCCTGGTCGGCGGTGTTGAGGTCGACCGGCGCCGACGGGCCTGCGGTGCCCGACGGTCCGCCGGGAGCACCCGGCGCCGTAGGTCCGGCAGGGGCCGGGACCCCCCCGGCGACGGGGGTGGCGCCCCCTTCGCGAGGGACGACCACCTGCTCGCCGTCGACGACCGGTCGGGCGAGGTTGACCTGGGCGAGGTCGGCGCCCTCGCGCACGCCCCCGGCGCCCTTGATCGCCTCCTCGACGCGGGCGCCTGCGGGCACGGTGATCACGCCCGGGCTGCGCACCCGCCCGATGACGTGCACGTACACCTCCGCCGCCGGCGGTGCTCCTGCCGGTGCGGTGCCGCTGGGCGCCGGCTCGGTGCCGACGCCGGTCTCGAAGCCGGAGCGGTCACCGCTCGCCACCACGGCCGGCCCGTCCGACGTGGCCGGTGCGGCCTGCGGCAGCGCGTCGCGCTGGGCGAGGTGCAGCCGGACCCCGAGCACCGTGACGGCGACCGCGAGCAGCAGGGCCACCCCGACGACCGCGCGGGGGCGGACCTGCCACCGGGCCGTCGCGATGCTCGACGGCAGGGTCAGCGGCCGGGGCGGCGGGGGTACCGGCCCGTCTCGCGTCCCCTCGTCGGGGAGATCGGGGTCGAGGTCGGGGTCGCCGTCCGCGGGGTCGGTGGCGCGGGCGTCCTCGACGCCGTCAAGGATGCGTCGCAGGCGCTCGCTGGGCTCGTCCGGTCTGCGCATGGCGCGACGTTACGAACGCCGGGACGCTCGCAGCGGGCCACCACGCGGGCTGTGGACGGCGGACCGCGCCGAGGGGCCCCTGTGGGTGAGGGGGACGAGGCCCGCGGGGGCTACCCTCGCGGTGACATCAGTCCCGATCGAGCAGGAGCGTGATCCTCATGTGCCGACCCGTCCCGTGCGAGGTCTGCGGCAAGACGACGTGGGCCGGCTGCGGCGAGCACGTCGACCAGGTCCGTGCGCAGGTCCCCGCCGAGCAGTGGTGCGACGGCCAGCACGCCGAGGCCGGCGCGAGCAGCTAGGCCCTCAGCGGGCCGCGGCGTCGACGAGAGCGGTGACCGCGGCCTGCACGGCCGGCACGCGCTGCAGGTCCTCGGTCGTCACGACGTGGATGTGGCGCCGCGTCGGCGGGTTGAGCGGGCGCACGACGACGTCGTCGTTGGCCGTGGCCTCGCGGATGATGTCGGGGATGAGCGCGACGCCCAGCCCCGCGGCGACGAAGCCCTGCACCGCGACGTAGTCCTCGGTCTCGAAGGCCACACGCGGCGCGAAGCCCGCGTCGTGCGAGATCTGCAGCAGGTGACCGCGACATCGCGGGCAGCCCGCGATCCACTCCTCCTCCGAGAGGTCGGAGAGGTCGACCCGCTCCTCCTCGGCGAGGCGGTGCCCCTTCGGCAGGGCGATGCCCACCTCCTCGGTGAGGAGGGGGTGGACGACGAAGCCCTCGAGGTCCTCGTCCCGCCCGAGGTCGGTGCCGTCGTAGCTGAAGGCGACCGCGAGGTCGCAGTCGCCGCCGCGCAGCGCCGCGAGCGACTCGGGCGGCTCGGCCTCGGTGAAGGTGACCTTGACGTCCGGGTGCGCGCGGCGCACCGCGGCGAGGGCGCGGGGCACGAGGGTGACCGACGAGCTCGGGAAGGCCATGAGCCGGACCCGACCGGCGCGCAGGCCGGCGATGGCTGCCACCTCTTCCTCGGCGGCGTCGAGCGCGGCGAGGACCGGTCCGGCGTGCCGGGCGAGCACCTCGCCCGCCTCGGTGAGGCGCACCGAGCGACCGACCTTCTCGACGAGCACCGTGCCGGTGCGCTGCTCGAGACGGCGCACCATCTGCGAGACCGCCGGCTGGGAGTACCCGAGCGCGAGCGCGGCGGCGGTGAAGCTGCCCTCGTCAGCGATGGCGCGCATCACCCGCAGCCCTGCAGCGTCGATCATGCGGTCACGATAGCCGCAGCCCCGGCGCGCTCCGAGCGGCGCCGGGAGCCTCGCGCGCAGGACGGGCGGGCGGGACCGGACGAAGGGGTGCCCACCACCACCTGGTGGGGGCACCCCCTTCGCCCGTCGGGGTCGCCGACGAGTCACGCGCCCTGCTGGTGCTCCTGCACCGTCTCCTTCGAGTCCTGGGCGCTGTCCTTGACTTGCTGCGCCTGCTGCTCGCCCTCCGAGCGCACGGTCTCGACGGACTCCTGGGCGGTCTCCTTGAGCGAGGCCGCCGTCTGCTGGGCAGGCTCCTTGAGGTTGCCCGCGGCCTCCTGCGCCGCGCTCTTCGCCTCGTCGACGAGCGGCTGAGCCTTGTCGGCGTTGTCCATCGCCGTGCGGGCCACCGAGCGCTCCTTCTCGCTCGCCGGGAGCAGCGATCCCACGAGCCAGCCGGCGGCGAGGGCGATCGCGCCCGCCGCGAGCGGGTTGCCCTGGGCGCGGCGTCGGGTCTGCTGACGCACGTCCTGCGCGCGGTCCCCGACGGCGTGCGCGGCCTGGCCGGCCCGGTCGCCCAGACCCGGCGAGTCGTCGTACGGGTCGTCGGAGCCCATGATCTTGTCCTTGAGCGAGTTCTTCGCGCCGACGGCCGCCCCGCCGACCTTCTGGGCCTGACGGCGGGCGACGTTGCCCGGCTGGACGGCCTCGCCCAGTGCGTCGACGTCGCGGCTGAGGTCGCCGCGGGTGCGCTCGATCTCGCGGCGGATCTCGTCCGGGCTCTGGGCCTGCGCCGCGCGTGCGACCGCAGGCTGCCCGGCGTAGGGGTCGGTGCCGCTCGTCGCGGCGATGTCGTCCTCGTACATGCTCATGCCCTGTCCTCGTCTCGTGAGATGGCGTCGGGGACGGCCTTGACCGTCTCCGTGGTCTGCGGCAGCCCGCGGACCCTCTTCAGCTGGTTGCGCCCCAGCACCGCGAGCGTGGCGGCGGCGACGGCCCACAGCAGGGTCACCACGAGGGCGGCCCAGATGAGGCTGTCGAAGAGCTCGGCGAGGACGAACATGAGGAAGGCCGTCGCGAAGATCGCCATGACGTGCGCGGCCACCCCCGCCCCGGCGAGCATCCCGGCGCCCTTGCCGGCCTGGGTGGCCGACTCCTTGGCCTCGGCCTTGGCGAGCTCGAGCTCCTGGCGCACGAGCGTCGACATGTCGGTCGCGATGTCGGAGATGAGGGCGCCGATCGAGCCGATCTCGCCCTTCGGGTAGGTGTCGTGCGCTCCGTGCAGCGGCTCGGCCGGGGGTGTCGTCCCTGCGGCAGGGCCCGCGGCCGACGCTCCAGAGCTCGGCGGACCGCCGCCCGCGGCGGGGCTGTAGACGGGGTCGGTCATGGCCGCAGCCCGCCGGTGGCCGTCGGGTCGCCGAGATGAGCGCCGGCCTGCTCCCCGGGCATCGGGGCAGCGGTCGGGACGCCGGACGCCGGGGGCGTGGCCGACGGCGGGGGACCGGTGGCGACGTGGGGGGTCGGCGGGGGCACCACGGGCGGAGCCTGCACCGGCGCCTGCGCGTGCCGTCGGGCGAAGGGGGTGCCCTCCTCCTGCGGCGTGGCGTCGTCCTGCTTCTCGGCGACCACCCCACGGGTGAGGCGGCCCGCGACGAGGCCGAGGACGGCCGCGCCGGCGAGGAAGGCGCCCGGCCGGCGGCGTGCGTAGCTCGTGAGCTCGGCGACGACGTCACCGGGCTCGCGGGCCTCGAGCCAGTCCGCCGCGGTGCGGGTGCGCTGAGCCGCCTGCCGGGCGAGGTCGCCGCCGACGCCGGAGTCGGCGTGATCGGCCATGCCGCCGAGGTCGTCGGCGAGGGTGCGCAGCCCGCCCGCGGCTCGGCTCTGCTGGTCCGACCCCTGGCTGCTCAGCTCGGAGCGCACCTGGTGGTAGAGGTCTCGGATCTGCTGCTGGGTCTCCTGGGCGACGTGCTGGGCCTCGTCCTTCGCGGTCTCCGCGACCTGCTGGGTGCCCTCTCGGGCGTCTCCGGCGACGGAGGCGGCCTCGTCCTTGGCGACGGACGCCGTGCCGGCGCCTGCACTGCCCGGGGTCGAGCGGTCCTGGTCGTACGGTCCTGCGGTCATCTGCAGTCCCCTCTTCGGTGAGTGGTGCAACGGGCGCAGACCCGGGCGCTGGCGACGCTACCGGCCTGCCTGACCTTGTGGACGCTAGTGACCTCCGGCGAGCCGGGTCCGCGAGCGCACTACAGCCTTCGGGGTGGTATCTCGGGGCTCTGACCTGGGCGGACGCCCCGCAGGCGACGGTCAGGTCCTCGCGCGACGCCCGCGGCCGCGCGGGGCGGATACTGGTGCGGTGAGCACCCCCGAGACCTTCCGCGAGATCGCCGACGTGCTGAGCCGCGGGCCGGCGCTGGCCCTCACCGGCGCGGGGATGTCGACCGACTCGGGGATCCCCGACTACCGCGGTCCGGACGGCACGCGCCGGGTGACGCCGATGCACCTGTCGGAGTTCATCGGCAGCAGCGCCGCCCGGCGGCGCTACTGGGCGCGCAGCTATGTGGGGTGGCGCCGCTTCAGCGCGGCCCGGCCCAACCGCGCCCACGAGCTCGTCACGCACCTGCAGGAGCGCGGTCAGGTGGGCGGCGTCATCACCCAGAACGTCGACGGCCTGCACCAGGCGGCCGGCAGCACCGGTGTCGTCGAGCTGCACGGGAGCCTGGCCGAGGTGGTCTGCCTCGCGTGCGGCGCCCGGGAGGCCCGGGCCGCGCTCGACGAGCGGATGGCGCAGCGCAACCCCGGCTTCGACGCGGACAGCGACGAGATCCGACCCGACGGCGACGTGCGCCTCGAGGAGGTCGAGGTCGAGGCCTTCGAGGCGCCGCTCTGCCTCGTGTGCGGGTCCGACATGCTCAAGCCCGATGTCGTCTTCTTCGGCGGGTCGGTCGACAAGCCCCTGGTCGAGCACTGCTTCGCGCTCACGGAGGCGGCGCCGAGCCTGCTCGTGCTCGGGTCGAGCCTGCAGGTGATGTCCGGCCTGCGGTTCGTGCGGCGGGCCGCCAAGCTCGGCACGCCGGTCGTCATCATCACGAGGGGACGCACGCGCGGTGACGACCTCGCGACCCACCGGGTCGACGGCTCGCTCGACACGAGCCTGGACGCCCTGGTGCGCGCGAGCACCGAGGTCGGCTGAGCGGCCCCGTCACGCGCGACGGGCCCGCCCCGTGCAGGGCGGGCCCGTCCGGCCGGGGCGGCGCGCCAGGCTCAGATGCGGCGCAGGACCGCGGTGACCTTGCCGAGGATCGTCGCGTGGTCGCCGTCGATCGGCTCGAAGGCGGGGTTGTGGGGGAGCAGCCACACCTTGCCGTCACGTCGCTTGAAGGTCTTGACCGTCGCCTCGTCGTCGAGCATCGCCGCGACGATGTCGCCGTTGTCGGCCGTCGGCTGCTGGCGCACGACGACCCAGTCGCCGTCGCAGATCGCGGCCTCGATCATCGAGTCGCCGACGACGCGCAGGAGGAAGAGGGAGCCCTCGCCGACGACCTGCTTCGGCAGGGGGAAGACCTCCTCGACGCTCTCCTCGGCGACGATTGGCACGCCCGCGGCGATCTGGCCGAGCACCGGCACGTACGTCGCGGCGGGGTGGGCGTCGCCGCTGCCCGTCGCGTCGGGGTCCTGGGGGCTGGCGCCACCGCGGTAGCCGGCGATGTCGTGCGTCTGCGCGTCGCCCTCGGGGGAGCGGGACGCCTCGGGCGAGACGACCTCGATGGCGCGGGGCCGGTTGGGGTCACGGCGCAGGTAGCCCTTGCGCTCGAGCGCGGTCAGCTGGTGGGCCACCGAGCTCGGGCTGGTCAGCCCGACCGCGTCGCCGATCTCGCGCAGGCTCGGCGGGTAGCCCCGCGTCGCGACCGCGCTGCGGATCACCTCGAGGACCTTGACCTGCCGGGCGGTCAGCCCCTCGCCGTTGTCCCGCACCGGCAACGTGCGGATGTTGTCCTCGCTCATCGCGCCCCTCGCTGTCTCGCTCGCGCCGCGACCCGTGAGGGGGCGGCTGGTGGCCTGCTCCTGCGGGGGAGGACAGCGTTGTCGGTGCTCGCTGGTTGTCTCTCCCGTGTGGCCGACGGTAGTGCTCGGCCCGGTCTAGATCAAACACATGTTCGAGCGTGTCTTGTTCTCGCTCGAACACCTGTGCTAGACATCGTGCAGACGCCTCGTCGAACACCGGTTCGACCAGACGACCAGGAGGAGACCATGAGCGCACTCACCGTCCAGGCCCCGCAGCACGCTGCCCGGCCCTCGGCGCTGCGCGACCCGCGCCGGGCCGAGCGCCACCTCGTGTCCGTGCCGACGGGGACCGACGTCCCCACCGAGCTGCGGGTGACCCGGCGGGGTCGCCTCGCGCTCACGACGATCGCCGTCGCGGCGCTGCTCGCGCTCGGCACCGGCATCGCGACCGCGGGCGGCGAGGCCGCTGCGGCCACGACCGTCACCGTCGAGCAGGGGCAGACCCTCAGCGACGTCGCCGCCAGCCAGATGCCCGGCGTCCCCACGAGCGCGGCCGTCTCGGCCATCCGCTCGGAGAACGCGCTGAGCACCCCCTTCGTCCACGCCGGCCAGGAGCTCGTCATCCCGACGCGCTGACCGTCTCGACGGATCACCAGACCACCCGGGTCCCTCGACCCGACCCGGGCGACGGCGACGGCCGCACCTCCACCGGGTGCGGCCGTCGTGCTGTCCCCGCCGGCCGTCGGCGGGGCCTGGCACCGGCGTGTCGCCCGGTATCTCGGGCCTCCCCGCCCGGGGGCTCGCCGGGTCTTGCGTGCGTGGTGGTGGGCGTGATGAAATGGCACTACATCTAGTGGTTACACCGATGTCATTCGTCCACATGTAGTGCACATGTGAGGCGGAGTTGTCCACCGGTTGTCGACAGATGTCCACAGCAGAACCGCCCTGATCCACACCCCGGTCCACAGCCGGCGACCCGCCTCGTGCAGGTCAGCCGGTGCCCGACCTGTGCCACCGTGCCCGAGAGGAGAGCATCGTGCACTGCCCCTTCTGCCGTCACACCGACTCTCGCGTCATCGACTCGCGCACGGCCGACGACGGGTCCTCGATCCGTCGGCGTCGGCAGTGCCCCGAGTGCAACCGGCGCTTCACCACGCTCGAGAGCGCGAGCCTGAGCGTGACGAAGCGCTCGGGCGCGGCGGAGCCCTTCAGCCGGGCCAAGGTCCTCGTCGGCGTCCGCAAGGCCTGCCAGGGCCGACCGGTCACCGAGGACCAGCTGGCCCTGCTCGCCCAGCGCGTCGAAGAGGCCGTACGGGCGCAGGGCAGCGCCGAGATCGACGCCCACGAGATCGGGATGGCGATCCTGGGCCCGCTGCGCGAGCTCGACGAGGTCGCCTACCTGCGCTTCGCGAGCGTCTACCAGGCCTTCGACTCGCTCGAGGACTTCGAGGCCGCCATCACCCTGCTGCGCGCCGAGCACGCCGCCCTCGCGCAGGACGCCCCCTAGACCCCCGGGTACCGGCACGCGATCGGGCTGTCGGTACCCGGTGACACGCTTGATGCGAGGTCTTCCCTTGCACGCCGCCCGCACCACACAGCACCACATGAGCAGCACCACCTGCAGACCCGCACCACCGAGAGAGGGACCATGACCGAGACCGCCGGCAAGCCCAGCACCCGTCGATCCGCGAAGAACCGCGGGATCACGGTCGAGCGCATCTACACCACCGAGGGCGTCCACCCCTACGACGAGGTGACCTGGGAGAAGCGCGACGTCGTCCAGCAGAACTGGAAGACCGGCGCGACGATCTTCGAGCAGCGCGGCGTCGAGTTCCCCGACTTCTGGTCCGCCAACGCGAGCACCATCGTCACGACGAAGTACTTCCGCGGCGCCGTCGGCACGCCCGAGCGCGAGCAGGGTCTCAAGCAGCTCATCGACCGCGTCGTGCTCACCTACGTCAAGGCGGGCAAGGACCACGGCTACTTCGCGACCCCGGCCGACGCGGAGATCTTCGAGCACGAGCTGACCTACGCCCTGCTCCACCAGGTCTTCAGCTTCAACTCCCCGGTGTGGTTCAACGTCGGCACGAAGAGCCCCCAGCAGGTCTCGGCGTGCTTCATCCTCTCCGTCGACGACTCGATGGACTCGATCCTCAACTGGTACAAGGAAGAGGGCTTCATCTTCAAGGGCGGCTCCGGCGCCGGCCTCAACCTCTCCCGCATCCGCTCCAGCAAGGAGCTGCTCTCCTCCGGCGGCACCGCCTCCGGCCCCGTGAGCTTCATGCGCGGTGCCGACGCGTCGGCGGGCACCATCAAGTCCGGTGGCGCCACGCGTCGCGCGGCGAAGATGGTCGTCCTCGACGTCGACCACCCGGACATCGAGGAGTTCGTCGAGACCAAGGCCCGCGAGGAGGACAAGATCCGGGCCCTGCGCGACGCGGGCTTCGACATGGACCTCGGCGGCGCCGACATCGTCTCGGTCCAGTACCAGAACGCGAACAACTCGGTGCGCGTCAGCGACGAGTTCATGCGTGCGGTCGAGGACGGCACCGACTTCGGGCTCACCTCCCGCAAGGACGGCTCGGTCATCTCCACCGTCGACGCCCGTGAGCTCATGGGCAAGATCGCCAAGGCCGCGTGGGAGTGCGCCGACCCGGGCATCCAGTACGACGACACGATCAACGACTGGCACACCAACCCCGAGACGGGCCGGATCACCGCGTCCAACCCGTGCAGCGAGTACATGTCGCTCGACAACTCCAGCTGCAACCTCGCCTCGCTCAACCTGCTGAAGTTCCTGCGCGACGACGACACCTTCGACGTCGCGACCTTCCAGAAGGTCGCCGAGCTCGTCATCACCGCGATGGACATCTCCATCTGCTTCGCGGACTTCCCGACCGAGCCGATCGGCGAGACGACCCGTGACTACCGTCAGCTGGGCATCGGCTACGCCAACCTCGGTGCGCTGCTCATGGCGACCGGCCACGGCTACGACTCCGACGGCGGCCGCGCCCTCGCCGCGTCGATCACCTCGCTGCTCACCGGTGCCGCCTACAAGCGCTCCGCCGAGCTCGCCGCGGTCGTCGGCCCCTACGCCGGGTACGCCCGCAACGCCGACGCCCACAAGCGCGTCATGCGCAAGCACCAGGCGGCGAACGACCAGGTCCGCACGCTGCACACGATGGACAAGGACATCCACGCGGCCGCGACGAAGGCGTGGGACGCCGTCATCACGCTCGGCGAGAAGAACGGGTACCGCAACGCGCAGGCCTCGGTCCTCGCGCCCACCGGCACCATCGGCTTCATGATGGACTGCGACACCACCGGCATCGAGCCGGACTTCTCGCTCGTGAAGTTCAAGAAGCTCGTCGGCGGCGGCTCGATGCAGATCGTCAACCTCACCATCCCGCGCGCGCTGAAGAAGCTCGGCTACGCGCAGGAAACCGTCGAGGCGATCGTCGAGTACATCGCCGACAAGGGCCACGTCATCGACGCCCCCGGGCTGAAGACCGAGCACTACGAGGTCTTCGACACCGCGATGGGTGCGCGCTCGATCAGCCCGATGGGTCACGTGCGGATGATGGCGGCGACCCAGCCCTTCCTCTCCGGCGCGATCAGCAAGACGGTCAACCTGCCGGAGGACGCGACCGTCGAGGAGATCGAGGACGTCTACATCCAGGGCTGGAAGCTCGGGCTCAAGGCGCTCGCGGTCTACCGCGACAACTGCAAGGTCGGCCAGCCGCTCTCCGACGGCGGCTCGACCGCCAAGGACGCGAAGGACGCCAAGGACGCGAAGACCGAGGCCGCGGAGCCGGAGAAGGTCGTCGAGTACCGCCCGCTGCGTCGTCGTCTGCCCAAGCGCCGCACCTCGCAGACCACGTCCTTCGCCGTCGGCGGGGCCGAGGGCTACCTCACGTCGGGCACGTACGACGACGGCGAGCTCGGCGAGATCTTCCTCAAGTTCGGCAAGCAGGGCTCGACCCTCGCCGGTCTCATGGACGCCTTCTCCATCGCGATCTCCATCGCGCTGCAGCACGGCGTGCCGCTCGAGACCTACGTCGAGAAGTTCACCAACCTGCGCTTCGAGCCGGCCGGCATGACCGACGACCCGGACGTGCGGATGGCGCAGTCGATCATGGACTACGTCTTCCGTCGCCTCGCGCTGGACTACCTCGACTTCGAGACCCGCTCCTTCATGGGCATCCACACCGCCGAGGAGCGCGCCCGCCAGCTCGAGACGGGGTCCTACGCGGCCGCGCCGAACGAGGACGACGAGGACCTCGAGGACGAGCTGGAGACCTACAGCCAGTCCGCCGCCCCGTCCTCGAAGAAGGCCGACGCCCCGGTCGAGGAGCACGCGGCCGAGGTCACCTCGGGCGCTGGCGCCGCCTCCGCCCGTGAGGTCAGCGGCCAGATCCACAGCTCGGCCGAGCTGCTGGAGAAGTTCCAGGGCAAGACCGCCGACGCGCCGATGTGCATGACCTGCGGGACGAAGATGCGCCCCGCCGGCTCCTGCTACGTCTGCGAGGGCTGCGGCTCCACCAGCGGCTGCAGCTGATGTCGACGCGCATCGGAATGTCACCGGGGAGTTGCGCGAGGTGTCATCGGTTGCGCGGTGACATTCGTGATCACTTTGTCAGTGACGAAGTGACAAGCCGATAACCCACAGCGCCCCGGACCCCACTGCAGGGGACCGGGGCGCTGTCGGTGGCAAGACGTACAACTGAACATCGTCAGTACGCCAGAAACCACGAAGCGCCCGGGGGCAACCGGGCGCAACGAGGGCAGAGCAGGTGGAACCTGAACCGCGGATGGTGCACATCCATCAGACCACGCTCGCTCTTCTGGTTGTCAACCAGTCCCGGCCGAATGGCCCACCAGCAAGGAAGAGAGCAGAGCATGTCCGATCAGCCCACCCTGGAGCAGTTGCTCCGTGACGCCCGAGCGGCCATCGAGGTCAGCGACGAAGAGCTCGTGGAGGCACGTACACGCCGAAGCGCCATCATCAAGTGCTTGGAGTCCGAGTTCGCAGGATCTCGCTCCTACGTCAACGGCAGCGTCGCGCACGGCGACGCGCTCAGCCCGCTGTCAGACGTCGACCTCGGCGTCGTCGTTCCCGATCCCGACCGCCAGTACGGTCCTGCAGGAGATGGGCCGGGAGTACTGATCGAGCGTGCCGCCCAGGCGATCCGGGAGGGGCTCAAGGAGCAGTACGAAGACCTGCAGGTGGAGTACAAGAACCGCCGTCGCTCGATCCTCGTGCGGTTCCGTGACCCTGTCACTCCCGGAGCCCAGGACTTCACGGCTGACGTCATCGTCGCGGTCGACTACCCCCAGGGCGATGGTCTGTACATCCCCAAGGACGACTCGTGGGACCGGTCGCACCCTGAGGAGCACACTCGGCTGGTGCTCCGTGCCATCAAGGACACCGACTCGGTCTTTGCCCGTGTAGTTCGTCTGGTCAAGCATTGGAACAAGCACCACAAGGAGCCCCTGTGCTCATGGAACATCAAGGCCCTCGCGCTGGGCTGCCTGTCCGGACCGATGACCGAGCTTGAGGGCCTGGCAGCGTGGTACGAGTACGCCGCAGCCGAGCTGGTTGATCGTGAGACGCCTGATCCGACTGGGGTAGCACCCGGACCTATCAAGACCAACCTCGACAAGGACGAGGTCGTCAAGCGCCTCAAGCGAGCCTGCACGCACCTCCAGTCGGCCATCGCTCACGAGAAGGATGGACACCCGGTCCAGGCCCACGACGAGCTCAGCAAGTGGCTGGGAGACCCGGAGACTCTTCCCCCGCCCCTCGCCGAGGACGTCTACGCCGAGATCGCTGCGGACAAGAGGGCGCGCCAGAACTTGGGAGTCGGACGAGCCGCACCGTTCGTCCCGACCAAGTCTTGGCGACTCGAGTCGTGATCAGGGGCGGCGCAGCGCTCCTGCGTAGCACTCCGTCGCGGCCGTGGTACGGATGGGATGGGGAGTGGCGCAGGTCTCTCCTGGCAGGCATGCGTGACTGGCCGCAGCTCGACGTGTCGACGGTGCTCGCGCCGTCATGGGTTGCGTTCTGGATGACCCTTGAGGCGCCCGCCCGGGCTGAGCCATTCGAGGCAGTAGCGATATTCGAGCCAAGCGGGACGCTGGAAACCTACGGGCTTCCAGCGATGGACTCGCCCAGGGTCTTCGGCGGGCTGCCTGCCCGCACGCCGCGATTGCTGCCCAGGCACATGCATCTGGCCATGAGCGAAGTGGTGCCCAACCACCGAAACCCCGACGGCTCCATGTGCCTGTGGTACCCGCGTGACGTCCCCGAGCGCAGGTGGACCCACGACAAGGGACTGATCTCACTCGCCCACATCATCACCAACCAGGTCGTCGCGGAAGACATGGTCCGAGCCGGTCACGAGTGGCCCCTAGATGAAGAGGGTCACGGCTTTCCCCAGGACCGGCGCCGGGCAGCACGCGAGCAGGCGCGCGGACGGCAGCGATGAACGAGGTCATCTGCTTCATTCGCGGCTTCGATCACGCGGACCTCGCAGTCATCCTTGCGGCGCTCATCGCCGCCGCCGTCGCCGTCGAGGGCTACCGGCGGCAGCAGCGCGAGCAGCGCAGAGTCGAAAGGTCGAAGATCTACGCGGATGCCCTGTCAGCAGTCGAGGACTACATCGAAGCGCCCTATCGAGTGATCCGTCGTGAGAGGGGTCCCGACGCACGGGAACGTCTCACCAACCACATCAACGATGTGCAGAGCCGGCTCGCGTATCACCAAGCCCTGCTCAACATCTCTGCAAGTCCGCAGGTGGCCGATGCCTACCGAGAGTACGTAGCAGCGGCACGGGCGGAGGCAGGCCGCGACATCAGCAGGGCCTGGAAGGCCAAGCCCATCCGTCAAGACCACAAGATTCCCCTGGGAACCGCGCTCCGCCGGAACCGTTGCGACGCCGCCCGCGGCAGGATCGAGGCGGCGATGCGGAAGGACGTCGGGCCGCAGTAGACGTGCCCAGTGGACACGGCCCACGGCTGGCCGTGAAGACGTCACAGTTCACCGAGGAGCACGCTGAACCGGACATCATCGGTCAGCTCCCACTTGGCGTTCGTCCCGGTGCTGGCGTCCGCAGGCTGGATGAGTCCGGCGTTTGCGAGCTCGGGGAGGCGGACCTTCTCGGTGTCCTTGTTGCCGCTGATCTTGACCTTGCCGTCGCGGATCTGCAGGAGTAGACGGGCTTGCACCGGTGCGAGGCTACGGACCGCAAAGTGCCGACGCCACACCGCGCGAAGCTGCTCCTCGCTGGCCACGGTGACCCGTCTAGCGATGCGCACGTCGTGACCGAGGCGGTGGACGCGCAGTCCGATTGGCTCAAGGCGACGGTCGAGTTCATCGAGGGCCCGGTGGACCCGGTCCAGGTCCCAGGACAGGGCCGCAGCGATGCCTTCCACGGGCACGAGCACACGGATGTCAGCGAGGACCGACCCCAGGAGTTCGACGTCCGCCGCGAGGCTGTCATCTGTGATCGGGGCCGTGGGGATGCCGATGACTTCGTCGAGGCCGAGGCCGAGAATGTCGGCGAGCTTGGCGACCTGACCGAGGGTGAGGTCGGCGTCGACGCGACGGGCTTCGACGCTGCGCAGGACGGCGGTGCTGACGCCCCACCGGGAGGCGACCTCCCGTTCGGAGAGAGCGAGCTCGAGGCGTCGCGCGCGGATCCGCTCGGCGTGGAGGGCCACGGTGGTCATCGGCGGAGCTCCTGGATGCTGAGGCCCCATCGGGTCAGCCACCGGTCGCCGGTGGGTTGACGTCGTTCGGCGCGCAGACCCACGAGGTTGAGACCGAGCTCGATGCGGGCAGTGGTGAGGATGTCGGCGAGGGCACGCTCTCGAAGGGCTGCGCCCGTGTCGTTGATCAGCAGCGGGGCATCGCCGGGTGCTCCTTGCAGGAGGCGAGCCAGCTTCTGCGCGAACAGGTAGGGTGCTGCGCCGTCCTCGACGTCGATGCGGCGACCATCCGGAGTGACGACCTCCCGGCCGCGTCCGGTGATGGACTCGACGGTCAGGGCCGGCTGGTCGGCGAGGTCGATACCTGCTGCGGTCAGTGCGCACACGGCGCCTCGGTGCGGGCTGGCGTAGCCGCGCAACCGCGCCCAGACCTGCGGGGAACGTTCCGCAACGTGCGGGCTGACCCGGGCAGTGCCGACGAGCTGGGGCAGGTCGACCTGCAGCTGCCAGTCGATGGAGAACGCGGCAACCTCGAACGCGCGGACCGCGACAATGAAGTGCGCAGTCGTGGGGGACTGGTGCCACTGCTCGTGCAGCCGGGCGGCCAACGCTTCCTCGTTCACCAGGGTCTCAGGCCCGAGGTGTGTCTGGAACCACTCCCGCGCGGTCGCCGCGCACGTGCGGAAGTGGGTGTCGACTGCACTGAACTCCTCAGCGGTGAGCTGGTCTCGGCAAGCCGCGCGGAACAGCGTGAAGTCCACGTCAGGAACATGGATCGGGAAGTCGTCGGTGCCTTGCGATGACGTCCCGGTCGCCGGTCGTGGACCACTCGGCCGGTCGGCCCACGCCGCGCGGAAGGCGTCGGCGTCGATCACCGTCGTGGTCCACCGGTCGACGACATCGCGGTGGTCGTCGCTGAATGCGCCTCGCCCGACCAGCCAGAGGACCGCTCCGGTGGCCTGGAGACGTTCGATGAGCTCGCCCAGCAGGGTGTGCGTGAGCAGCCACGGGTCGAGGACGATGACGTGACCGATGTTCTCGGCAAGGACGGCGACGGTGGCCAGCTCCCAGCTGCCCTCGCCGGGACGACCGAAGCCGGTCAGCTCTTGATCGACTCCGAGCGCGGTCTGAAGGTCGGCGGCGAAGGTGACAAGCCTGCGTGTCCCAGGGCGCACCTGGACCATGACCAGACCGTCCTCGGGGTCGTGCAGCTCGCCGAAGGTGGCGCGCGCCAAGGTGCCAGCGGTGTCGTGGACGGCGATGATGCCGCCGCTGGCTCGTGCGAGCTCCATCCTGGCCTCGGGCGCTGCAGGGGTTCGGGTTGTCATCGGCGCACCGTGAGCATCTCGAGGGCAGCGTCGATGTGCCTCTGGGTGATGGCCGACTGGCCGGCGAGTCTGGTCACCTGCTCGCTGAAGTGGATCCAGTCGCGCAGGTTGCCGCGCGCGAACCGCTTGTCTACGAGTCGGATGGTGTCGTTGCTCAGGGCATGCAAGGCCGGGTGCAGCTGCTTGGCGGTGGCGATCATCTCGGCGCCGGTCAGAGGAGTGAAGTCTGCCCACCCGGAGACGCGGCTGCGCAGCTCGGCTGCGGTGCCGAGGACCTTGTCGATGTCGGAGCCGACGAGCACCAGTGCCCAGGACCGCTCCGAGCGGTCGTGAAGGTAGCGCAGCTGCTGCAGCCCGGAGGCGTTGAGATGGTGCGCCTCGTCCACAGTAATTACCATGTTGCTGCCCTTGAGCGTTTCAGTGACCCGGTCCGAGAGCTCGTACCCAGTCCCGGTCGTCGGCGCCCCCAGGTCACGAAGCAACCGGACGGAAAGCTCTTTGGGCGAGGGCCGGTAGGGCATCTGCAGCCGGCGCCAAGCACGACCGTGCATGGACGGATCCTGTGTGAGGAAGTGCTCGACGGCACGACTCTTACCGCTCCCGGGCGGCCCGTACACAGCGGCGATGTCGTTGCTCGCTGTCACCGCACGAAGGATCGCCTGGGCCTTGGTGAACTGGACGGTGCGGATGGTGGTGCTCACTCCTCATCTCCATCGTCGTAGGTGGTGGCCAGCAGGGCCGCGGCCTCGTCGGTGAAGACCGTGTCGGGGTCGTCGGAGTGAGCGGCCAGAAGTGCCTCGACCTCCAGGTCCTCATCCGCGTTCGCGGCCTCGGCGAACCGTCGCTGGACGCCCTCGCGGTGCGCTGCCATGGCCTGCTCGTACCCAAGGCGTCGACCCACGAGGATCTCGCGCCGCTCTTCGTTGGTCAGGTTCGCCGCTGGGCGTGCCTCGCAGAGGTAGTCGCCGTTGACGTACACAGCAACCGCGGAGTGGTCGTGGGGGAGGACCCGGACTTCGACCGTGCGGCCGACGTGGGCGCCCATCTCGGGGGAGAGATACTTCACCCCGTCGACGCTGACGCCCTCAGGTGTAATCTTCCGGGTCTTCGACAAGGCCAGCGCAAACTGGTAGAGGGCCGCGGGTTCGGCCCAGCGGAGCTCGGTGGGGTCGTTGGCCCAGGCGTCTGCGGGAGTGCCACCGAGGGCTGAGTGGGTCCGATCGCAGTTGTACTCCTGGATCCACGTCAGGGCCTGAATGGTGAGGGAGCGTAGGTCGAGGACGTCACCGTCGACCTGGCGCCAGTACTGGGTCCCGGTGAAGGACCGGGGACCGTGGGTGGCTCCCGGCAGCTTGTCGTAGCACTCGTTCTGGATGGTGCGGTGCCAGCGTTCGATCTTGCCCTTCTCCCACGGCGAGTGCGGTCGGCACGGCTGGGGCTGGATGCCCAGTCGCGCGCACGCGGTCAGCAGCGCGTCGTTGATGAACTCTGTCCCGTTGTCGAACCGGAGCGCCGCAGGGATCGCACCGATTCGTGTTCCGTTGGGCAGCACCTGCCCGCGAACGCCCGCGGCGAGGGCAGCGAGGACGTCCGCGGACGTCGGTCGCCCGGTGGTGATGACTGTTGCGACGACCACGCGGGTGGCGTCGTCGATGAAGGTTGTCTGCCAGGGCTTGATGCGTCGAGCCCCGGTGTTCGTGGTGACGTCGACGGGGATCTCTTGGGCGTCGGCCTGCCAGACGGCGTTGCGCCGGTCCTGGACGTAGGGGACGAAGAGGGTGTGCTGCAGGAACGCCTGCCGGCCACCGCGAGAGCCACCAGCGCTGATCGCCGCGTACACGTCAGCACGGGTGTGCCGCTTTAGCGTCCGCGTGAAGGCCGAGTATCCGGGCACATCCTTCGTGGGGTCCTCCTGCAGGGTGCGCCATGCGTCCCGGCAGGTGGGAGAGGCGGCGACCACGGCCAGGACGTCACGGTCGAGCCACCACTTCTCCGGGCGTGCCGGCCGGGCAGCAGCGGTGTCGTCGTCGAGGTCCTCAGGCGAGTGATCCAGATGCGCGGCCCACATGCGGCGTACCGTCCGGGTGCTCACCGCGAACTGAGCGGCTACCTGAGCGACGTCCCTGTTCGCGAGGACACCCCTCTCGTTCGCGCACCCAGCAAGCATCTGCAACGCGGCTGCCCGCTCGTTCGAGCCCATCATCAGGCCACCTCCCAGCTGGTCGGGGCGAGGCTGAGACCGATCCCGGCCTGCCACGGCTGCCACGACGAGGAGCCTGCGAGCAGCACGTGGGAGGTTCGCGGGGCGGAGAGGTTCACGGCCCTTACCGCGCTCGCGCCGCCCGCGATGCCGTCGCGTGCGCTGGCTTCCGTGGACGCATCCAGGAGCGCGGCCCTTGGTCCAGGGTTGCGCACCAGGTCGACGAGCACTTCCGCCTGGCCCTCTCGGCGCCAGGCCAGGCGGGCCGTGTCCGGGCAGGTGATGGTGGGGTCGAGCAGCCAGGGCGTGCTTGGGTGGAACACCCGGGTGTAGCTCACCACGGCGGAGAGAACCTTCGCGGTGGCAAGGGTGCGAGCCCGGCCGCGAGCCTGAGGGCAGTACCGCCGAACCGCGGCGCCGCACGCTGCCAGCAGCTGCTCCGTGTCCCAAAGTGGCACCGGGCTGGGGAGCGGAGGCCCTGCCCCTTCCCACAGCTCGTTGATGGCCGTCACAGCCGCCGATGCCTGTACGGCTGACGGCGTCGTCTTCGTGTCGTTATCGGTTGATGACATCGATCTCTCCTGCACTCATCACGTGGTCCCGCACGCTGTGACAGGAAGGGAACACCACCGGACTGACATGTCCGATGCCGCCGAGCGACCTACCCTGCGTGGGGCTGACGAGGAAGGACCGTCCGACCACCCTGATACCCCCTCAGTCGCAGGCAGGACCAGTTCAGTAGCAGGCAGGGCGCTAAATGGGTCAGGCAGGGTGGGAGGGCTCCGTGAACTACCTACGTTCGCTGTCGTGTCCACCTCGAGCAGTCGACGCCCCGGGCCCGCCAGCTTCGGACCGGCGGACAACTGGCCCGAAGGCCCGTTCCCCGGAGCGAAGGACCCTGCAACGCGTCGAGCTGTCCACGCTGCCGCGTTCATCGCCACCGAGGTCCGACGCGAGCGATCCGCCCGCTACTGGTCACAAGAGCGCCTCGCGGACGAAGCAGGTGTCAGCCGGACCACCGTCACCCGGCTCGAGGCCGGCACCGGCTGGGTCGACCTGTTCGTCCTGATCCGCATCACCGCCGCTCTCGACCTGGACGTGTCGATCAACAAGCCCTAGGAGTGCGCCCTACAAGGAACGGACGTCGAGGACGGGGGTCGTCTCCCGGATCGTGACGATCGGCGGGTCCGGGTTGACGCCTCGCAGAACCAGGACGGCCCTCTCACCGATGGCGAGGTGCTCCAGTGCCACCAGCTCGACCGCTTCCTTGTCGCGCCGCAGCGAGGCGAGGTCGAAGTCACCGACCGCCTTGTGGCCGCGCTCTGGTAGCCGGGTCACCGTGTGCCGGTGGTCGATCCGGTCGAAAGCGATGAGATGCCGGGCGCTACTGGACGTCGTGACCAGGAGCCGCTCCGGCAGGGCCGCAGCGTCGGTCACCCCGAGGTCGGGGTGGCGCTCCTTGATCGCGTTGACCAGCTCTTGGAGCGCCAGGGCGAAGTTCGGGTGAGCTGCCCGGAGCCCAGGGGCTGCGTCGCTCGTCGCGATGATCTGGCCGTCTGATGTGTCGAAGTGTGCGGTCATGGGCGGCAGCGTGACGGTCCTTACTGACACATGCTGTCGCGGTCACCCGCACGCCCCTGTGGTGTCGGGGATGCTGGCCGGATCCGGCATTGCCAGAACCGTTGTCGGCAAGCACTACTACGGTGACCACCGAAGCACCCTTCACGCCACCGACCTGAGCAGTCGGAGGCACCAAGCACAGGAGAGTGGATGTCAGCACAGGCGCTGGGCGGGTTCATCTGGAGCATCGCCGATCAGATGCGGGGCGTGTACAAGCCCGCCCAGTACGGCACCGCCATGCTGCCGTTCGTCATCCTCCGGCGCATGGAGTGCGTCCTCGACGAGCACCGCGACGAGATCACCGACCTCATCGCCACCCAGAAGAACGAGACCGTCCTCGCGGCGATGCTCCGCAAGAAGTGCGGACTGCACTTCTGGAACACCAAGCCGTATACCCTCGCCAAGCTCAAGGGCGACCCCGAGAACCTTCGCGAGAACCTCCGGGACTACGCCGCCGGGTTCAGCGCGAACGTCCGCGACATCTTCGAGAAGTTCGAGTTCAGCAAGACCCTGACCCGCCTCGACGAGCACGACCGGCTCCTGCTCATCACCGAGGCCTTCGCCAAGACCGACCTGCACCCCTCCAAGGTCTCCAACGCCGACATGGGCGAGATCTTCGAGCACCTCATCTTCAAGTTCTCCACCGCCAGCAACGAGACCGCCGGCGAGCACTTCACCCCCCGCGACGCCGTCCACCTCCTCGTCGACCTCCTCCTCGCTCCCGACAGCGACCTCCTCACCACCGCCGGCGCCGTCCGCTCCATCTACGACCCCACCGCCGGCACCGGCGGCATGCTCTCGGTCACCGAGAACACCATCCTGGCGATGAATCCGCACGCCTCGGTCACCCTCGCCGGACAAGAGCTCAACCCCGAGTCCTACGCCATCTGCAAGGCCGACATGATCAGCAAGGGCCACGACGTCGACTCCATCAAGCTCGGCGACACCCTCGCCAAGGACCAGCATGACGGCACCACTTTCGACTACTGCGTCTCCAACCCCCCGTACGGCGGTGACTGGAAGGCCTCCGAACCCGTCGTCCGCAAGGAGTACAACGACGGCGGTGGCCGTTTCGACGCCGGCCTGCCCCGCATCAGCGATGGCCAGATGCTTTTCCTGCAGCATCTCGTTGCCAAGATGCGCCCCGCCACCAGCGGGACCGCCAACTCCGGCGGACGCGCCGGGATCGTCCTCAACGGCTCGCCCCTTTTCACCGGCGGCGCGGGGTCGGGGGAGTCGGAGATCAGGCGCCACCTCATCGAGAACGACCTGGTCGATGCCATCGTTGCCCTGCCGACGAACATGTTCTACAACACGGGCATTGCGACCTACATCTGGATCCTCGACAACCACAAGCCCATCGAGCGGCGCGGCAAGATCCAGCTCATCGACGCCACAGCCCGCTGGGCCAAACTGCGTAAGAACCTTGGCAGCAAGAACCGCGAGATCACCGAGGCCCACCGCGCCGCGATCGTCACGCTCTACGACGACTTCGCCGAGACCGAAGAGTCCAAGATCCTCGAACCGGCCGACTTCGGCTACTGGGAGATCACCGTCGAACAGCCCCTACGCCTCCGCTTCGAGGTCACGCCCGCTACCGAGGAAGCGGCGATGGCAACCAAGCCGGTCGCGAAGCTGGACGAGTCCGACCAGGCGACTATCCGGACCGCGCTGACCTCGGTGGAGGGTAAGTCGTGGACGAACAGGGATGAGTTCGTCGAGGCACTGCGGCTGGCGCTCAAGGCCGCGGGCGCGCCCCTCGGGGCCCCGTTGGTCAAGGCGCTATGGCAGGCGATCGGTGATCGTGACGAGTCAGCTGACGCATGCACGGACAGCAAGGGCAACGTCGAGCCTGACACGGACCTTCGAGACACGGAGCTGGTGCCGTTCCGAGACAGCATCGAGGCATACTTCGAGCGCGAGGTGACGCCCCACGTTCCCGACGCGTGGATCGACGAGACCAAGACGAAGGTCGGCTACGAGATCCCCTTCACGCGCTCGTTCTACAAGTACGTGCCGCCTCGCCCGCTGGAGGAGATCGACGCCGAGCTCGACCAGCTCGCAGCCGAGATCATCGAACTGCTCCAGGCGGTCGAGTCGTGACTGCGGAGCCGTCGGGAGGGTTCAAGGGGACCGGCCATGACTGGTTGCCTGCTGTACCTGTCTCGTGGAGCATGATGCCGGCGAAGGCGCTGTTCTCAGACCGTCGTGAGGCGAGCGCCACGGAAGACGAGCACCTCACTCCTTCGCAGAAGTACGGGGTCGTGACCCAGGCGGAGTACATGGAGATCACCGGGACGCGAGTCGTCCTGAACCTCGCTGGCGCTGACACCATGAAGCGCGTCCGCCCCGGGGACTTCGTCATCCATCTTCGGTCTTTCCAAGGCGGGATCGAACGATCGGCCGTCGCCGGAAAGGTGAGCCTTGCGTACACCGTCCTAACTCCTCGAGCCCTCGTGCACGGGCCGTTCTTCCGCTGGTTGTTGAAGTCCGACAGGTACGTCCAGGCGCTTCGCGTCACCGTGAACCAGCTGCGTGACGGACAGTCGATTCGGTATCAGGACTTCGGCAAGATCCACCTGCCCGTCCCATCACTCCCCGAGCAGCGTGCGATCGCCGACTACCTGGATCGCGAGACGGCGAAGATCGACGCCCTCATTGAGAAGCAGACCAAGCTGATCGACCGGCTCCGCGAGCGGCGGTCTCAGCTGCGGGGGAACCTTGTAATGGCGCGCTCCCATACCGCGCGCGAAACGACGAACTACTGGTTCGGCAGCATCCCGGAACACTGGTCGACACCTCGCCTCTCTCACAAGGCTTCCGTTGTCCTCGGAAGGATGATCAACGCGGCCGCAGCCGGCGATGACGACGTCCAGCTGCCGTACCTAGCCGCCGGTTCGATCCAGCCTGATGCCTTGGTTTTAGACGACAGCAAGACTCTTGCCGTCCCCGCCCGAGAGGTCAGCAAGTACGAGCTCCGCGCCGCCGACGTGGTGGTTGTCGAGGGGGGAGCGGGGTACGGGCGATCCCATGTCCTGCCGGAGGGAATCCCCGGTTGGGCCTTCCAGAACCACGTGGCGCGAGTCCGCGCACGCAAGGATGACGTCGACACTCGGTACATACGCGCGGTACTAGAGATGTGCAGACTCTCTGGGTTCTTCGAGGCCAACAACCGGACAGCGACACTCCCTTCGCTCTCGCGGGAAGTGCTCGGCGCACTTCGCATCCCTTGCCCGCCTGTGGACGAGCAGCGCGAGATCGCGGACCACCTCGACCGCGAGACCGCCAAGATCGACGCACTGATCGCGAAAGCCGAACGATTCACCGAACTGGCCCGCGAGCGGCGGTCAGCGCTGGTCACCGCCGCGGTGACCGGTCAGATCGACGTCACGAAAGGAGCGGCGTAATGACAACACCCTCGCCTGAGAGCCCGATGGAGCAGGCCATCGCGGACCAGCTGGCATCGCACGGCATCTTGGCGTCGGGGGTGAGTCAGACGTGGGAGAGCGCGTTCGAGGCAGAGCTGTGTCAGCACCTGGCCGCGAACGGGTGGTTGTACAGCGCGAACGACACTGGCTATGACCGGCAGCGGGCGCTGTTCCCGGAGGACGTGTTCGCGTGGTTGGAGGAAACCCAGCCGGACGAGCTCGCGAAGATCGTCAAGGCGAGCGCGTCGGAGCAGGCGCAGGCGAAGTCGCGTGACGGGATCCTGACGCGGCTGGCGAAGGTTCTCGACAAGGGCCAACCCGCCGGCGGTTCCCTGCACGTCCTTCGGTCGGGGTTCAAGGACGTCCCGGCGAAGTTCGAGATGATGCAGAAGCGTCCGGAGCAGACCCTGAACCCGACTGTCACGCAGCGGTATGCCGCGAACCGGTTGCGGGTGATGCGGCAGGTTCACTACTCGACGAAGAACAACAACAGCATCGACCTGGTCCTGTTCGTCAACGGCATCCCCGTCGCCACGCTGGAGCTGAAGACCGACTTCACTCAGAACGTCGCCGACGCGAAGAACCAGTACGTCCACGACCGCCAGCCCGCCGGTGAGCCTCTCCTCGGGTTCGGCACCCGCGCCCTGGTCCACTTCGCCGTATCGAACGACGAGGTGTGGATGACCACGAAGCTCGCCGGCCCGAAGACGGTGTTCCTCCCGTTCAACCGCGGCGACGACGGTCACGCCGGCAACGGCCTGGACGAGGACGGCGGGTCACCGACGACGTACCTGTGGCGGGACGTGCTGCAGCGCGACCAGTTCCTCGACATCCTCGGCAAGTTCGTCCACTACGAGACGTCCAAGACCACCGACCCGCAGACCAAGCAGGTCACCACCAGCCACACCCTGATCTTCCCGCGGTTCCACCAGCTCGACGCGGTCACCAAGATCGTCGAGGACGTCAAGGCCAACGGCGCGGGGGAGCGGTACCTCGTCCAGCACTCCGCCGGGTCGGGCAAGACCCGCTCGATCGCGTGGGCCGCGCACCGCCTGGCGACGCTGCACGACGAGAACAACACCAAGGTGTTCGACACCGTCGTCATCGTCACCGACCGCACCGTCCTGGACGCCCAGCTCCAGGACGCCGTGAAGCAGATCGAGGCGAAGTCCGGGATGGTCGCCACGATCTCCCCGACCGAGACGCAGAAGAAGTCGTTCTCCTCGAAGTCGGCGTACCTGACCGACGCGCTGACCTCCGGTCAGCTGATCATCGTCGTCACCCTGCAGACCTTCCCGTACGTCCTGGCCGCGATGCAGGAGAACCAGTCCCTCAAGGGCCGCCGCTTCGCGGTCATCGCTGACGAGGCGCACTCCTCGCAGACCGGCGCGTCAGCGACCAAGCTCAAGCAGGTCCTCACCGCACAAGAGGCCGACGCGCTCGACGATGGGGGAGAGGTCGATGTCGAGGCGCTCCTGGCGTCGGAGGCCCGCGCGAAGGCAGAGACGGGGAACATCACGTTCCTGGCGTTCACGGCCACCCCGAAGACCAAGACGATGGAGATGTTCGGCACTCGCGACGCCGACGACATCCCCCACCCGTTCCACACGTACACGATGTCTCAGGCCATAGAAGAGGGCTTCATCCTCGACGTGCTGCGCTCGTACACGACGTACAAGACCGCCTACCAGCTCGGGCAGGCCGCCAAGAACGGTCAGGTGCGGATCACCACCCGCGACGAGGACGGCGAGTTCGTCGACGAGGCCGCCGCGACGAAGTCACTCATCTCCTGGGTGAAGCTCCACCCGACGAACATCGCCCAGAAGGTCGAGATCATCGTCGAGCACTTCGAGGCCAACGTGAAGGGCCTCCTCGGAGGCCGCGCGAAGGCCATGGTCGTGACCAGCTCCCGCCAGGCCGCGGTCCGGTACAAGCACGCGATGGACGCCTACATCACGAAGAAGGGCTACAAGGACTACACCTCGCTGGTGGCGTTCTCCGGGGAGGTCGCCGACGACGAGTCGGTGCCCGGGTCGTCGTTGACGAACGCTGACGGGAAGTTCACCGAGTCCTCGATGAACCCCGGCGAGAAGGACCTGCGGATGGCGTTCCGCAAGCCCCAGTACCGGGTCATGATCGTCGCGAACAAGTTCCAGACCGGGTTCGACGAGCCCCTGCTGTGCGCCATGTACGTCGACCGGCAGCTCTCCGGGGTTCAGGCCGTGCAGACCCTCTCGCGTCTGAACCGGGCCTACCCGGGCAAGGACACGACGATGATCCTTGACTTCGTCAACACCGCCGACGACATCCTCGAGGCGTTCAAGCCGTACTTCGGTGAGGCCGAGCTCGTCGAGACCACCGACCCGAACCTCCTGCATGACCTGCAGGGCAAGCTCGACCAGTCCGGCCTGTACACCTTCGAGGAGATCGACGCCGTCGTCGACGCGTACGTCAAGAAGCAGGGCAACAACAAGATCAAGGGCGCCCTGACCCCTGTCGCCAAGCGGTTCAGCACCCGGTACCTCAAGGCTCAGGCCGATGGGGACAAGTCAGCCCTCGACGAGCTGGACATCTTCCGCAAGGACATCTCCACCTACGTCAAGCTCCACGACTTCCTCTCTCAGATCGTCGACTTCGGCGACACGGACGTGGAGAAGCACGCCATCTTCTTCCGCCTCCTCGCACCGCACATCCGCGGGAAGAAGCCCTCGGTCACCATCGACCTGTCCACGGTGACCCTGACCAACATCAAGCAGAAGCACACCGGTGAGCACTCCCTGTCCGTCACCGACGGCAAGGAGCTCCAGCCCATCACGGCCGCCGGTGCCGGGACGACCCACGACCCGAAGATGGTGCTCCTCAAGCAGCTCATCGACCGTCTCAACGAGCAGTTCGCCGGGGAGAACTTCCGCGACGACCAGATCGCGTCCTGGGTCCTGACCCTCGTCGAGGCGATGAAGGCCGACGAGGACCTGCGCCTCCAGGCGGAGGCCAACAACGCCGACCAGTTCCTCTCCTCCAAGAATCTCCACGACGCGCTGATCCTTGCCGTCGCCGAGACCGACATCGCCCAGTCCCGCATGGCTGAGCTGTTCACCGAGAAGGGCGCGATCGAGCAGACCATGATCAAGCTCATCGGCGAGCTCATCTACAAGGATCTGCACACCGACGACCAGGACGGTTGACGGTGGGCCGGGCTCGCAGCGCACCCCGAGAGGACGGTGAGGGGGTGAGTGCCTACTACCGCCTGCCGCGCGAGCACGAGGAGAAGCTTCGACGCACACGGTCTCTGGTCGACAAGCTCACCTATGCGGCTGACTTACGGCCGCTCGAGCCGCGCTTCGCTGAGGAGCTTGCGCGCGGCCAGGAGTACCTGGCTCTGCACGCCACGTGCGAGGAGCACCTGTCGGCACTCGAGGCGGGGAAGGAGCCCACGCAGAAACCTCGATGCGGGCGCGGGTCCGGCAAGTTGCCGCACTTCCGCGTGTGCCGCGCCTGCGGAGAGACCAAGGCCGCAGGGAGGTTCGACCCCGAGCAAGGCATCTGTATCGCGTGCAAGTACAAGAAGGAAGACGCCCGCTTGCGGCAGACGGGCACAGAGGATCTCGCGGGCACGGCACTAACGCGTTCGCGTGCCTGCCCGGTGTGTCTCGTCCGGGTCGCCGTCGACCTGGAGGAAGACGGGTGGACGGTTCAGCCGCACAGCAAGCGCCGCGGCGACGAGGACGTTGAGTGCGACGGGTCGGGCAGAGTCCTGTATCGCTCAAGAGAAGACGCCATGGACAGGCGAGTCCCGGGCAGCTTCGAGCACGGCAAACGTCGCTGACCACTTGTCAGTAGGGCCTGGCACGGTCACCTGCATGGACCAGTCGCCGCAGGACAAGACACAGACCCCAACAGAGCTGAGTCCTGAGATGGGTGGGCACTGGGAGGTCGACACCGGCAACTCGGTCCATGTGTGGGACCTGGACGTCATGACCTACACCCGGCTCCCCGGCCCCACCGCCGGACCCTTGGCCTATGACCGGCTCGAGATGCCCATCACGCGGGTGGAGATCTGGCCGTCGGTAGGAAGACGCTTCTTCCTGTGGTTCGACGACCCCGTCGACCCGCTCATGGAGCAGTGGCGTGCCAGCTCCACGGTAGCGACCATCACGCCCGCCGCCGTCACGGCAACCGACACTCCGGAAACACCGGAGGCATGAACGGGTACGAGCCCAGGCCTGGGCCAGCAGATGACGACACCTGGTCAGGGAGCCTCGAGCACAGCAAGCGCCGATGAGACTCGTCCCTTATAGATCGCGCCAAATCGCGCGACCTATAACAACCTATAACAACGAGACCCGGGCGAGACCGGTCACTGCTGCGACTGCCATGTCGGGCCTTGAGGGCACACTCGGCGCCGTGAGTACCATCGGCCCCTCAGACCCGAGTCCCGTTCCCGGCGACTCGGACCTGTGGCCGGGCGAGCTGCCGTTCACCGCATGGGGACAGCACAAGGCCGGAACTGTTGACCTGCGAGTCTTCGACCAGGACGTCTACTGGGTCGACATCGATCAGCGACCCCACAAGCTCACGACGATGAGCGCGGAGTACCTGTCCAACGTCATCGGTCACCTCACCCTGTACGCGGCCCGGTATCACCATGGCGCGATCATGCGAGAACTCATCGAGGGCGTCGCCGATGCCGCGATCGGTCGGGTCTCTGCCCACGAGCTCGCGCAAGAGGCCGGAGCGCCCTCGACCACGGACCTCACCCCCGACGAGTGGCTCGAGGGCACGCCGCTCATGCGAGCAGTCAGGGCCGAGCTCGCTCGACGGGGTCGGTAGGGCCGTGAGAACTGCCGGAACCCGCAGTGAGGCCCTCGCGCCACGCGATCACATCGAAGACCCGCAGGGCCGACACCTCAGGCCCCAGGCCAGCGGCGTCCCTCAGAGCAAGCAGGTGGTGGTGCAGCCACGCGTCGTCCCGACGCAGCGCCTGGCGCATCGGCTCCCAGAGAACTCCTGAACCACCAAGGACGTGGTCGTTGATGACCGAATCGAAGATCGGGACCAGCCGCGGCCGCTTGCGGGCGATGAGCTTGCTGGCGCGGGTCGCGCCGACACCGGGCAGGGTTCGCAGGGCGCGGTTGAGGACGGTCGCCGGCCATGACTCACCGATCGCATCCCCTTCATCCACCAGTTCGCGATCGGCGCCTACTGCCGCCAGGAGCCCGTTGAACTCCGAGGCGCGCTGGTCCAGCAGTCTCATCGCGGCACGGGCGCTGATGTCAGCAGACAGGAACGCCACCGCCTGCAGGTCGTCGGGCGTGAACTGATCAGGCGAGGAGGTGCGAGTCCTGGTGGGATCCCACGTATCGAAGAGCGCACCCGTGAAGCCCGCGCCGGAGTAGAGGGCGTCCTTGTCGAAGTACCCCCGCAGCAGAGCCACAGCGTCACCCTCCCACCCGGGAGTCAGCGCGCGCGGGAGCCGGAACGATGACGTGTCCGGTTGAGCGATCATTCCTTGTCCCTTCGCGCAGCTCGCCACCTAGTGGGTCTGACGCCTTTGACTTGCTGAAGCAGCCCGTTCGACGTCAACGACGAGAGGGTCCTCTGCGCGTTGCCCTGCGCGAGGCTCAACTGCTCAGCGACCTCACCACTGCTCATCCCGGACTCGGTCGCCAGCCCTGGCAGTGCAAGCACCCGAGTCTGGGTCTTGCCGAGACGACGACCTGCCGCTTCATCGTCAGCCACCGGCACAGCCTCCTCGCGACGAACCCTCTCCGCGAAACGAACGAGCGCCTGACCGACGTCCTCGGCGAGCTGCGCAATGGCCCCAGCAGATGGTCCCGTGATCATGTTTCTCATCTTCTCACTCGCAAGTGAAAAACGATAAGAACTGGCACCGCGTGCCTGGCGCGATGACATCGACGCACATCGACAGCTGATCACGAGTTGCGCACGACGGGCCCCGGCCGCAGCGATGCTGCGGCCGGGGCCCCGCGCTTTCCGCAGACATGCGCCGGGGGAGTGCTCCCCCGACATGACGACAACCCCGAGATACCGGGGCAGATCGCGGGTCGTCGCCGAAACGACACGAGATCGGTGCGCCTCGCACCCATCCGGCGCAGGTAGCCTTCGCCGCACAAGACACACCACCTGACAAGGGGAGCACGATGAGCGAGTGGGCAGCGGGCTGGTACCCGGACCCCGAGCAGTCCGGCCAGATCCGGTACTGGGACGGCAGCAGCTGGACGGATCACCGTCAGCCGACGCCCGAGGGCTTCGGCAACGACCAGCAGGGGGCTGCCGGTCAGGACGCCTCTGACGTCGACGAGGCGACCCGGATCCGTCCGAGCGCCGACAAGTCGCCGGAGACCGAGGCCATGCCGAGCGCGGGCTCGGGCTACGGGTCGGGTGACTCCTCCTACGGGTCGAGCTCCTACGGCGCGAGCGGTGACAGCGGCTACGGCTCGAGCTCCTACGGGTCCTCGGGCGACAGCGGCTACGGCACGAGCTCCTACGGCGCCGGTGCCGGCGCGGGCGCCCCGGGCTACGGCCAGCAGGGCGGCTACGGCCAGCAGGGCCCCGGCGGTCCTTCGGGCTACAACCAGCAGGGCTACGGCCAGCAGGGCGGCTACCCCGGTCAGCCCGGCGGCCCGCAGAAGAGCAACAAGCTCCCGCTCATCATCGGCGGCGGCGTGCTCGGTGTGCTCCTGCTGTGCGTCCTCGGCTTCTTCGGCGTCCGCGCCCTCAGCGGTGGCGACGACCCGACGACGACTGCGAGCTCCTCGAGCACCGAGTCCTCGACCTCGGAGACCTCGAGCGACACCTCGAGCGACTCGCCGACGAGCGACGACTCCTCGACGAGCGACACGAGCACCGACTCCCCGACGACCGACGCCTCGCCGACGAGCGACTCCACCGGCGGTGGCAGCACGAAGATCGGCAGCGGCGTCACCAAGGGCGAGTACGGCAAGACCTACGAGGGCAGCGGCAACGCCGTCATCCAGGTCCCGCCGGGGGACGGCGCCGGTCTCATCGAGGCCGACTTCCTCGGTGACCCCAACTCGAGCTTCTCCAGCTTCCGGGTCAAGGGCGAGGACGCGAACGGCTCGTCCTCGGGCGACTACAGCATCTTCTCCTACTACGACAAGGCGAAGGGCACGAGCTCGTACAACCTCACCGGCTCCAGCGCCTCGACCAACCGCATCAAGGTCGAGTCCGAGGGCAAGTGGAAGATCACCTTCAAGCGGATCTCGACGGCCCCCGCCTTCGGCTCCTCGCAGAAGGGCAACGGCGGCGCGGTCTTCAAGTGGGACGGCAAGTCCTCCGACATCCGCGTGAAGTACACCTCGAGCAACGACTACGGCGGCCGCATCTCCATCCAGGCCGTCGGTGGCGAGGACTACCCGGACCGTCTCGTCAGCGAGTACAAGAAGACCTACGAGGGCACCTCGACGGTCCAGACCGGCACGAAGTACCTTGTCGTCGACTCCGACGGCGGCGACTGGGAGATCACCAAGCGCTGATCACCGCGCGCTGATCACCCAGCCGTGACGAAGGGGGTGCCCGGACCGATCGGTCCGGGCACCCCCTTCGTGCTGCTGCCGGCAGCTGACGGTCAGCACTCGATGACGTTGACCGCGAGACCCCCGCGGGCGGTCTCCTTGTACTTGACCTTCATGTCGCGCCCGGTGTCGCGCATCGTCTTGACGACCTTGTCGAGGGAGACGACGTGGCTGCCGTCGCCGCGCAGGGCGGTGCGGGCGGCGGTGATCGCCTTGACGGAGGCGACCGCGTTGCGCTCGATGCACGGGATCTGCACGAGCCCGCCGACGGGGTCGCAGGTGAGGCCGAGGTTGTGCTCCATGCCGATCTCGGCGGCGTTCTCGACCTGGGCGGGGGTGCCGCCGAGGACCGCGGCCATCGCCCCGGCCGCCATGGAGCAGGCCGAGCCGACCTCGCCCTGGCAGCCGACCTCGGCGCCGGAGATCGACGCGTTCTCCTTGTAGATGACACCGATGGCGGCCGCGGTGAGCAGGAATCGCACGACCCCGTCGTCGTCAGCACCGGGCACGAAGTCGAGGTAGTAGCGCAGCACCGCGGGGATGATCCCGGCCGCGCCGTTCGTCGGGGCGGTGACGACCCGCCCGCCGGCGGCGTTCTCCTCGTTGACGGCGAGCGCGTAGAGGGTGAGCCAGTCCATGCCGCGCAGGGGGTCGTCGCTGCTGCCCTCGACCTTGAGCCGGCGGTGCAGGTCGGGCGCGCGGCGGCGGACCTTCAGTCCCCCGGGGAGCACGCCCTCGGTGCGCGCGCCGTTGTCGATGCACTCCGACATCACCTGCCAGATCGCGAGCAGCTCGGAGCGCACCTCCTCCTCGGTGCGCCACGACAGCTCGTTCTCGAGCATGACCTGGGCGATCGACAGCCCGGTCTCGGCGCAGATCTGCAGCAGGCGGTCACCGGTGGTGAAGGGGTGGGCGACGGGGGTGGTGTCCTCGACGACCTTCGTCGAGCCGGAGGCGTCCTCGCCGATGACGAAGCCACCGCCGACGGAGTAGTACGTGCGCTGCGAGACCAGCTCGCCCGCGGCGTCCCACGCGTGGAAGGTCATGCCGTTGGGGTGCAGCGGCAGGGTGGCCCGACGGTGCAGGACGACGTCGTCGGCCTCGGCGAAGTCGATCTCGTGCTCGCCGAGCAGGCTCAGCCGACCGCTCTCACGGATCTGGGCGAGACGGCCCTTGACCTCGCGGGGCTGGCACAGCTCGGGCCGCTCGCCGGACAGGCCGAGCATGACGGCGGTGTTCGAGCCGTGGCCGTGGCCCGTCGCGCCGAGCGAGCCGAAGAGCTCGGCCTTGACCCGCGCCACGCGGGGCAGGTCGCCGCTGTCACGCACTCCCTCGACGAAGAGCACCGCCGCCCGCATCGGTCCCACCGTGTGCGAGCTGGACGGCCCGATGCCGACGGAGAAGAGGTCGAAGACGCTGAGTGCCACGTGCGTCACAGTAACGGGCGCTGTGGAAAAGCTCGCGGCGATCGGCCCGTCCCGCGCAAGTCTTGCGGTCATGACCTTCTCCGACCTGCCACCTGGGTGGCCCGCCCTGTCCCTGCGCGACGAGCGCCTCGCTGCCGACGTCGTCGACCTCGTCGTCCGCGACGACGAGCGGGAGGGGCGCTGCATCAGCCTCCTCCTGTGCGACGCCGACGGCCGGATGATCCAGCCGGTCACCGTCGACGGCGTCGACCCCACGACCGACGAAGGGGAGCGACGTGCCCTCTTCGACGCCTTCTTCGGCCACCTGGGCGCGAGCCTGGCCGCTGTCGTCGTCGCGGTGGGGCGCCCGCGCGGCAGCGTGCCCGACGACGAGGTGCGGGCCTGGCACGAGAGCGCGCTGCGCGCCGCTCGCGAGGGCGGGGTCGAGCTGCTCGGCGCCTATCTCGCGACGCGCGACGGCGTGAGCCTGCTGCCTCGGTGGGACGAGCGGGCGCTCGCGAGCTAGCGGCTGCCCAGCGGTCGCGCGGTCCACAGGTGCAGCGCGGCATAGCTGCGCCACGGGCTCGCCGGGCGCAGGACGCCCGGCAGGTCGACCTCGCGCGTGAGCCGCTCGAGGGCGACGACGAGCGCCCGGTCGCCACGCAGGTCGACGTCCGCGGCGCCGTGCCCGCGCATGAGGGTGCTCGCGACCGTCCACGCCCCGACACCCCACACGGCGTGCAGCGCCGCGCCGGTCGCCTCGGGGTCGAGACCAGGGTCGAGGCCGCCGTCCGCAGCCAGGTCGAGGACCCCCTCGAGCGCCCGTCGTCGTGACCGCGTCCCGTAGTACCACCCGGTGCCGAAGGGGTGCACCGCCGCGGGCCCGGGGAAGGGCTGCAGCGCGCCGACCTGCGCGCTCGGCGTGCCGACCTCGGCGACGAGCCGGTGCAGCTGGGTCAGCCCGGCGGCCACGCTCACCTGCTGACCGGTGACTGCACGCAGCACAGCCTCGAAGGGGGTGGGGGTGCCCGGCAGCCGGATGCCCGGGCGCCGCGCGACGAGGGGAGCGAGCACCGGGACCGTGCGCAGGTGCGCGTCGACCTCGGCGGGATCGGTGTCGAGGTCGAGCATCCGCCGCAGGACGGCGACGGCCGCGTCGTGGTCGGCGGCATCGGCGAGCTCGAGCCGGGCGTCGAGCCGGTCCTGGCCCGGGTCGTCGCGCAGCTCGACGAGCGCCGAGCCGTGGGGGAGCGCCAGCGCGAGCCGGTAGCGGTCGTCGTCGACGACCTCGACGCCGTCGAGCGAGTGGTAGCGGTACCAGTCGAGCAGCCCCTGCCAGTCCAGCGGCGGCTCGTAGCGCAGGGTCGTCTCGACCGTGACGGGGCCCCCGACGCGGTCAGGGGTGTCGCGGTCGGCGGGCATGGGTCGATCCTGCCCAGGAGCAGGCCCTACCCTTGGCTCTCGTGCTTGTGCCGTTGACCACGATCGTCCTGGTCGCCTCCCTCGTCCTCGCCGTGGTCGCCGGCGCCTACACGGCCCTCGACCGCGTCATCGACGACCGGCTGCTGCTCGTCGCCGCCGTCGTCGAGCTGCTCCTCGTCGTCCAGGCCGTCGTCGCCTGCGTCGTCGCGGGGCAGGTCCGTACCCCCGGCGAGGGGCCGACGATGGCGGCATACGCGGTCACCCTGCCGCTCGTGCCGCCGGCGCTCGCCTACCTCGCCATCAAGGAGAAGTCGCGCTGGGCGATGGGTGCCGTCCTCGGGGGCGCCCTCGTCGTCGCGGTGATGACCCTGCGCATCCAGCAGATCTGGACCGTCCATGCGTGAGGCGACGGGGGAGCGCACCGGCCGTCCGGTGCGCAGCGGCCCCGGTCTGCTGCTCGTCATCGCCTATGGCACCCTCGCGCTCGCCGCCACGGGCCGCTCGACCCTGCAGGTCCTCGAGTACTTCGACCGCGCGCCGCTGGCCTACCTGCTGAGCGCGCTCGCCGCGCTCGTCTACGTCGTCGCGACGTGGGCCCTGCTCACCGACCGGCGCTCTGTCGCCTCCGCGACGATCACGGTCGAGGCCGTCGGCGTCCTGCTCGTCGGGGCGCTGTCCTACCTCGCACCGGACCTCTTCCCGGACAAGACGGTCTGGTCGCACTTCGGCTCCGGCTACGGCTTCCTGCCGCTCGTCCTCCCCTTCGTCGGGCTGTGGTGGCTGCGCCGCACGGCCCCGGCGGGCGCGCCCACCACATCCTGAGACGCGCCCTGTCGCGCCGCGAGGACGCGGGCTAGCCTGCCCGCAGGTCAAGAGCACCAGCGTCAAGCCCCGGCTCGCTGGTCGGCAACCCTCCATCCGCGGTGGGGTGCCCCGGGAGACGACCTGGTCCGTGAGCACCCGCCCACGGTCAAGCGCGATGACACCAGGAGAACCCTCATGTCCGACCCCACGACGTGGCACTTCGAGACGCAGCAGATCCACGCCGGGCAGAGCCCCGACCCGACGACCGGCGCCCGCGCGCTGCCGATCTACCAGACGACGAGCTACCAGTTCGACTCCACCGAGCACGCCGCGAACCTCTTCGGGCTCAAGGAGCTCGGCAACATCTACACCCGCCTGATGAACCCGACGACGGACGTCGTCGAGCAGCGCATCGCCGCGCTCGAAGGGGGAGTCGGCGCCCTCCTCGTCGCGTCCGGCCAGGCCGCGACGACCTTCGCCATCCTCAACGTCGCCGAGGCCGGCGACCACGTCGTGGCCAGCCCGGCGCTGTACGGCGGCACGTACAACCTCCTCGGCTCGACCCTGCCCCGTTACGGCATCGAGGTGACCTTCGTGCAGGACGCGGCGGACCTCCAGCAGTGGCGCGACGCGGCGAAGGAGAACACCAAGCTCTTCTTCGGCGAGACGATCTCCAACCCCAGCGGCGAGATCCTCGACGTCGAGGGGGTCGCCGGGGTCGCCCACGAGCTCGGGCTGCCGCTCGTCGTCGACAACACCGTCGCGACGCCCTACGTCCTGCGCCCGATCGAGCACGGCGCCGACGTCGTCGTGCACTCGGCGACGAAGTACCTCGGCGGGCACGGCACGACGATCGCCGGTGCGATCGTCGACGCCGGGACCTTCGACTACGCGCTGCACCCGCAGCGCTTCCCGTCCTACAACGAGCCGGACGAGAGCTACCACGGGCTGCGCTACGGACCGGACCTCGGCGTCGGCAGCGCCTTCGGGGCCAACCTGTCCTTCATCCTCAAGGCGCGGGTGCAGCTGCTGCGCGACCTCGGTTCGGCGGTCTCGCCCTTCAACGCCTTCCTCGTCGCGCAGGGCATCGAGACGCTCTCGCTGCGCATCGAGCGGCACCTGGAGAACACGCGCGCCGTCGCCGACTTCCTCGTCGGTCACCCGCAGGTCGAGCACGTCACCTGGGCGTCCCTGCCCGACCACAAGCACCACGCCCTCGCGCAGAAGTACGCGCCGAAGGGTGCTGGCGCCGTGCTTACCTTCGAGATCGTCGGCGGCGAGGAGGCGGGTCGCCGCTTCGTCGAGGGGCTGACCCTGCACAGCCACGTCGCGAACATCGGCGACGTGCGCAGCCTGGCGATCCACCCGTGGTCGACGACGCACAGCCAGGGCAGCGACGAGGGTCGCTACGCGGCCGGTGTCTCGCCGGGCCTCGTGCGCCTGGCCGTCGGCATCGAGCACGTCGACGACATCGTCGCCGACCTCGAGCGGGGCTTCGCCGCGGCCGCGGGCGAGGCGCAGGAGCGCGCCGCGAGCTGACGTCCTGGCGAAGGGGGACCCACCCGGTGGTGGGTCCCCCTTCGTCGTCAGCGGGCTGGGCCCGCCCGAGATGTCGACGCGAGCGCTGGTTGCAACCCGAGCAGGTGCGAACGTCTCGGGTGGTCTCCCAAGATGTTGGCGCGAGCGCTGGTTGTAACCCGAGCAGGTGCGAACGTCTGGGGTGGTCTCCCGAGATGTTGGCGCGAGCGCTGGTTGTAACCCGAGCAGGTGCGAACGTCTCGGGTGGTCTCGAGGCTCGGGCGCAGGCGCCCTCGCACCTCGACCGACGAGGGCCTGTGGACAACTCGTCCGGCCGGGGTGGCGGGTCGACCTAGCGTTCGGGGATGACACGGCTGACCATCAGCGCCGAGGCGATCGCCGCGCTCGGCGACCGGCTCGAGGAGATCGCGACCCACCTGGAGGAGCGGTCGGCGCAGACGCGGGGGGCGGGCGACGTCGACCACGGCTTCGTCGACCGGGTGGCCGAGGAGGCGGTCGACCGGGTCTACGGCGACTTCGAGCACGCACGGGTCACGCTGTGCGCGCAGCTCACCTCGCTCGCCCGCCTGGCCCGCTCCGCGGGTGCCTGCTACGTCGACACCGACGACATGGTGCGCCGCTCGGTGACACCGACCTTCGAGCGCGGGACGAAGGTCGGCACCCTGTGACCGGCTACGACTGGAGCGCCCGCGACATCCTCGCGCTCGACCCCTACCGCGTCGACCTCGCCGCCACCGACGTCGTCGCCGCGCTCGGCAGCGACCTCACGACCGTCGAGGACAACGTCAGGCTCGTCGCCGAGCTCCTCGGGCAGGTGAGCACCCACGGGGTGTGGGAGTCGCCGTCGGGCGAGACCTTCGCCCGCGAGGTGGGCGACGTCCCGGTGACCCTGCGCCAGGTCGCCGCGCGCATGGGCGACGCGGGCGAGCGGATCACCTGCTACTCGCGGACCTTGCGCACCACCCAGGAGGAGATGGCGCGCACGGCCGCCGCGCACGAGCGCACGTGCGACACCCTCGCCGAGATCGACCGCCAGCTCGCCCTCTACGCACCCCACCCGGCCGAGGACGCGCTGCGGGCGCGACGCGCCGAGGCCCACCGCGAGGTCCTCGCCCACGAGAGCGCCTACGCCGCCGCGAGCGAGGACGCCCGGCGCGACGAGGCCCTGCTCGCCGCGGACCTCGACGAGGTGTGCACCGATCTGGCCGACCCGCCCGGCTACGACGCGCTCGAGGGCACCCGGGACCTCGGGCGCAGCGCGCTCTTCACCGGGCCGTGGGCGGGCCTGCTCAAGCCGCTCGCCCTCGGGACCGCGCTCGACCCGCTCGGCCAGGCCGGCCTGCGGGTGGCCTACGGTCACGGCAGCTGGCGCCGGATCGCGTCGGACTCGAGGTACCTCGTCGCCGACGGCGTCATCAAGGGCAGCGGACGGGTCCTGCGCTCGACGCGGGGCGTGAGCACCGCCGCCACCTCCGTCACCCGCACGACGCGGACGGCGAGCCCTGCCCGTGCCCCACGGGCGCTCGACCAGCCCTGGCACGTCACCGCCCGGCAGAGCACGACCCGACTGGCCGCCCGCAGCCGAGAGCTCGCCGTGGCGAAGGGGACTCAGCTCGCCCGCGACCGGAGCGGCCTCGCCCTCGCCGACGAGCTCGCCGCCGACTGGCGCGCCGTCTCGGGTGCCTCCCGCCCGGTGAAGGTCGTCCAGGGCGTCGCGTCGAGCACGAAGGTCGCCCGGCACGTCGGGCGGACCGCGGACGCCGCGGGCACGACGCGGGAGCGCCTCCGCCCGGTGACCGACGCCGATGCGCACGAGCGCGAGCGCCGCGACGCCCGACGCGAGGACCGCCGCCGCGCCGCCGCCGCCCGCCGGGTCGAGGAGCCGACGCCGCCCTAGCACGGGGCCGGACGTATCCTGGCGCGCATGCCCGGACCCCTCGCTGCGCCGATGACGGCGGCGCAGCTGCACTACCCGGAGCAGCTGCCCGTCGTCGCCGTCAAGGACGAGATCGCGGCCGCGATCCGTGAGCACCAGGTCGTCGTCATCGCCGGCGAGACCGGCTCGGGCAAGACCACCCAGCTGCCGAAGATCGCGCTCGAGGTCGGCCGGGGGATGGGCGGCCAGATCGGCCACACCCAGCCGCGACGGATCGCCGCCCGCAGCGTGGCCGAGCGCATCGCCGAGGAGCTGCACGTCGAGCTCGGCGGCCTCGTCGGCTACCAGGTCCGCTTCTCCGACCACAGCAGCGACGCGACGGCGGTCAAGGTGATGACCGACGGCATCCTCCTCAACGAGATGCAGCGCGACCGCGACCTGCGGCGCTACGACACGCTCATCATCGACGAGGCGCACGAGCGCAGCCTCAACATCGACTTCATCCTCGGCTACCTCAAGCAGCTGCTGCCGCGCCGACCCGACCTCAAGGTCATCATCACCTCGGCGACGATCGACCCCGACCGCTTCGCCGCCCACTTCGCCGACGCCGACGGCACCCCCGCCCCGGTCATCGAGGTCTCCGGGCGCACCTACCCCGTCGAGGTCCGCTACCGACCGCTCGTCGGCGAGGGCGAGGACGGCGAGGACGTCGACCAGATCACCGGCATCTGCCGGGCGGTCGAGGAGCTGTGGACCGAGCCCGACCCCGGCGGGGCGCGGGACATCCTCGTCTTCCTCTCCGGCGAGCGCGAGATCCGCGACGCCGCGGACGCGCTCGAGGGCATACACCTGCCGGGCACCGAGGTCCTGCCCCTCTACGCCCGGCTCTCCTCCGCCGAGCAGCACCGTGTCTTCGGTCGCCACTCCGGCCGGCGCATCGTGCTCGCCACGAACGTCGCCGAGACCTCGCTCACCGTGCCCGGCATCCGCTACGTCATCGACACCGGCATGGCGCGCATCTCCCGCTTCAGCCAGCGCACGAAGGTCCAGCGCCTCCCCGTCGAGCCGGTGAGCCAGGCGAGCGCGTCGCAGCGCGCCGGCCGCTGCGGCCGGCTCTCCGACGGCATCTGCGTGCGCCTGTACTCGCAGGAGGACCACGACGCGCGCCCGGAGTTCACCGACCCCGAGATCCTGCGCACCTCCCTCGCCGCGGTCATCCTCCAGATGACCGCCCTCGGCCTGGGGGACGTGAGCCGCTTCCCCTTCGTCGAGCCGCCGGACTCCCGCCAGGTGAGCGACGGCCTGCGTCTGCTCGAGGAGCTCGAGGCCGTCCACCCGGCCGAGCGGGGGGCGAAGGGGTCGGCCCGCCGCCTCACCCCCACCGGCAAGACCCTCGCCCGGCTGCCCGTCGACCCGCGGCTGGGCCGGATGCTCATCGAGGCCGACCGCCGCGGCTGCCTCACCGAGGTCCTCGTCGTCGTCTCCGCGCTGTCCATCCAGGACCCGCGGGAGCGTCCGCTCGAGCGCCAGGCGCAGGCCGACCAGCAGCACGCGCGCTTCCGTCACGAGACCTCCGACTTCGCGACGTGGTGGCAGCTGTGGGTCTACCTCAAGGAGCAGCAGCGCGAGCTGTCCTCGAGCGCCTTCCGCCGGATGTGCAAGCGCGAGTACCTCCACTACGTGCGCATCCGTGAGTGGCAGGACGTCCACGCGCAGCTGCGCCGGGCGGCGACCGACCGTCGTCTCGACACGCGCTCGCGGACCTCGGCGAAGGGGGCCGACCCGGACTGGGACACCGTGCACCAGGCGCTGCTGGCCGGGCTGCTCAGCCACGTCGGTGTCCGTGACGAGGACAAGCGCGACTATCTCGGCGCCCGTGGCGCGCGCTTCTCCATCCAGCCCGGCTCGACGCTCCACCGCCGCCAGCCGCCGGTCGTCATGGCCGGCGAGCTCGTCGAGACGACCCGGCTGTGGGCGCGCACCAACGCCCGGATCGACCCCGAGTGGGCCGAGCGGGCCGGGGCGCACCTCGTGCGCCGCAGCTACTCCGAGCCGCGGTGGTCCAAGCGTCAGGCGAGCGCGATCGCCACCGAGCGCGTGACCCTCTACGGGGTACCGCTCGTCGCCGGTCGCACCGTGCAGCTCTCGCGCGTCGACCCCGTGCTCGCCCGCGAGCTCTTCATCCGCGAGGGGATCGTCTCGGGGGAGTGGGAGACCCACCACCAGGTCTTCCGGGACAACGCGCGGGCCATCGCCCGCGTCGAGGAGCTCGAGGCGCGCAGCCGGCGACGGATCGCCACGGACGAGGAGGACCTCGTCGCCTTCTACGACGAGCGGATCCCCGCCGAGGTCGTCTCCGGGACCCACTTCGACCGGTGGTGGAAGTCCGCGCGCCGCGAGCAGCCCGACCTGCTCACCCTCACCCCCGAGCACCTCGTGCGCGACGACGCCGAGGCCGTCGACGACGCGCAGTACCCGACGACCTGGCGCGACGGCGAGCACGACCTGCGCCTCACCTACCAGTTCGAGCCCGGCACCGAGGCCGACGGCGTGACCGTCCACCTCCCGGTGCACCTGCTCAACCAGATCGAGGGCACCGGCCTGGACTGGCAGGTCCCCGGGCTGCGCGAGGAGCTCGCGACCGCGCTCATCCGCGGTCTGCCGAAGGCGACCCGCCGCAGCTTCGCGCCCGCGCCGGACCACGCCGCCCGCGCCCTGCGGGCCATCCCGCCCGAGGAGGTGGGGCAGACCCCCTTCGTCGTCGCCCTCGGGCGCGCCCTGCGCAGCCTCACGGGGGTCGCCGTGCCGCTGGAGCAGTGGGACCCCTCGGCGGTGCCGGCCCACCTGCGGATGACCTTCCGGGTCGAAGGGGAGCGCGGTCGCCGGCTCGCCGAGGGCACCGATCTCGACGCCCTGCGCACCGAGGTCGCCGGCCACGTCCAGGCGCGGGTGCGCCAGGCGGGTGCGTCGGTCGAGCGCTCGGGCATGACGACGTGGGAGCTCGAGGAGCTGCCGCGCACGGTGACGTCCGGTCGCGGCTCCCGCCAGGTCGTCGGCTACCCGGCGCTCGTCGACGAGGGCGACACCGTCGCCGTCCGGGTGCTGCCCGACGCCGCGCAGGCCGAGGCGGCCCGTCGACGCGGTGTGCGCCGGCTGCTCGTGCTCGGCACCCCGGCCCCGTGGAAGCGCGTGCTCGCCGGCCTCTCCAACGCCGACAAGCTCGCGCTCGGCGACAACCCGCACGGGTCGGTCCCCGCCCTGCTCGAGGACTGCCTCGGCGCCGCCGTCGACGACGTCGTCGCCGAGCACGTGCCCGGGGAGGTGAGGGACCGCGCCGCCTTCGACGACGCACTGCGTGCCGTGCGCACCCATCTCGGCTCGCGCACCCTCTTCGTCGTGCGCGAGGTCCAGCCGGTCCTGCAGCAGCGCCGCGAGGTCCTGGGCACCCTCGAGCGGATCACCGCGCCCGCCCTCGCCCCGGCCGTCGCCGACATGCGCGCGCAGGTCGAGAGCATCGCCGGGCCCGGCTTCGTCACCGCGGCGGGCCTGGGCCGGCTGCGCGACCTCGCCCGCTACCTGCGCGGCGTCTCCGTGCGCATCGACCGGCTCGGCGAGCGTCCCGACCGCGACCAGGCGCAGCAGGAGGTCGTCGACGGCGTCGAGGGTGCCTACGCCGACCTGCTCGACGTCCTCGACCCGCTCGAGCGCGACCGCGAGGACGTCCGGGCGATCGGCTGGCTCGTCGAGGAGCTGCGGGTCTCGCTCTTCGCCCAGTCCGTCGGCGTGCCGGTGCCGGTCTCGGCCAAGCGGGTGCGCTCGGCCATCGCCGCCGTGCGCGCCGAGCTGCGCCCCCACGGCTGACCGCGACGCGCCACCCGCACGGGGGAATCCCGTGCGGCCCGGTGTCGTTGGGGATGATGTACGTACCGATCACCAGGAGGACGACGTGACCGACCCGACCGAGCTCTACCGCTTCGAGGTCGACATCGACCCGAGCCGGCTCACGCCCGGGCCGATGATCGTGGGCTTCGACGGCTTCATCGACGCCGGGGGCACCCAGCGCATCCTCGTCGACCACCTGCTCGCCGCGGGCGAGGCCCGTGTCGTCGCGTCCTTCGACGTCGACAGCCTGCTCGACTACCGCGGCCGCCGACCCGTCATCGTCTTCGAGGCGACCCGCTACGGCTCCTACGACGACCCGGCCCTGCTGCTCTACCAGCTGACCGACCGCGAGGGCCAGGCGTACTACCTGCTCACCGGTCCCGAGCCCGACTACCGCTGGGAGGCGGTCGTCCTGGCGGTGACCGACCTCGTGCGCCGGCTCGGCATCACCCTCGTCGTGCAGGCGCACGGCATCCCCATGGCCGTGCCGCACACCCGTCCGATCGGCATGACGGCGCACGCCACCGACGAGCGCCTCATCGGCGAGCGCAAGCCCGTCTTCGGCACCGTGCAGGTGCCGGGGAGCCTCGGCTCGCTGCTCGAGCTGCGTCTCGGCGAGGCCGGTCTCGACGCCATGGGCTTCGCGATCCACGTGCCGCACTACCTCGCGGGCTCGGCCTTCCACGACGGCGCGCTCACCGCGCTCAACGCGGTCGTCGACGCGACCGGGCTCAACCTGCCCAACGACGCCCTCGTCCAGGCGGCCGGCGAGAACCGCCTCGAGATCGAGCGCGAGATCGGTGAGAACGCCGCGGTCGCCGAGGCCGTCCACGGGCTCGAGCGCCAGTACGACGTGCACCTGCGCGGCATCGAGCGCCCCAGCCTCCTGGCCGGTGAGGACGACAAGCTGCCCTCGGCCGACGAGCTCGGTGCGGAGTTCGAGGACTTCCTGCGCACCGTCGACGACGGCGACAGCTGAGCGCTCGTCGCGACGCCGTCCACGCTGGTCCGGGGCCTACTTGGCCTCGGACCAGCGGCGTACGACGGAGGTGTCGGAGACGAAGCGCACGCGGTCGTGACCGCACCACCGGCGGGCGCTGAGCCGCAACGACTCGTCGACGAGCCGGGCGACCTCCTCGCCGTGCTCGTGCGGCACGTGCACGAGCAGCTCGTCGTGCAGGCACAGGACGACCTGACCGCCGAGCGGCCGCACGGCCTCGCGCACCGTCACCGCCCACGCCTTGAAGAGCTCGGCGGCCGAGCCCTGGATGACGGCGTTGCGGGCGAAACGTCCCCGTGAGCGGATGAGCGGCCCCGGGTCCTCGCCGGGCCCGACGGCACCGAAGGCGGTGCGCACGAGCCGCCCGCCGAAGGTGCGCACGGGTCGTCCCCCTTCGCCCTCGCGCTGCGCGCGGTCGAGATGGCCCATGGCGACCGGGTAGGCGCGCTCGAGACCGCGCAGCGCCTCGCCGGCGGCCCCGCTGCGCTGGCCGTACATCGCGGCGAGCACGGCGATCTTCGCGACCGGGCGCTCCACCCCGAGGCGCTGGGCCACCGGCTCGTACAGGTCCGCGGCCGTGCTCGCGGCGGCGAAGGCCTCGTCGCCGGAGACGACGGCGAGGACGCGAGGCTCGACCTGGCCGAGGTCGGCCCGCACGAGGACGTGCCCCGCAGCGGCCGCGACGCCGGGCCGCAGCTCCGCGGGCAGGTTGTGGAGCCCGGCCTGAGCCGTCATCCGCCCGGCCGCCCCGTCGCACGCCGTCCACGCCCCGCGCAGCCGGTCGTCCGCGCCGACGTGCTCGGCCAGCCAGCGCCACCCGTACGTCGTCGCGATCCGCTCGCGCCGACGCCACTCGAGCAGGGCGGGCACGACGGGGTGGCGATGCACGTGCTCGGCGAGCACGGACTTGCGGGTGCTCGGGACGTCGACGCCGGCCGTCGCCAGCAGGCTGCGGACGGCGGCGGGGTTGCGCAGGTCGACCCGGCCGATGCCCGGCACGCTGGCGAGGACCGGCGCGTCACGCTCGGCACGGGCGCGAGCCTCGTCGGCCTCGCTGAGCAGGCGTGGCCCGGCGGCCTGCTGGACGAGCTCCTCGAGGGCCGCCCGGTCGACGGGCAGCCCGTCGCGCTCGAGCTCGACCGCGAGGACGGCAGCCGCCGACTCGGCGTGAGCGGTGACGACCGCTCGCGGGCCGAGCCGCTCGAGACGCTCCTGCTGCCAGCGGGCCACCTCCAGGGCCGCGCGCCCCCAGGCCAGACCGCGGGCCAGGGAGTCGCCCGCCCACACCGCTCCGGCGTCGGCGCGCAGGTAGCCGTCGGGTCGCACGAGGTCGTCCGGGTCCCCGTCCTCGGACAGAGCGGCGAAGAGGTCGTCGCCGACCGGCGCCGGCAGGGCGCCGGGGTCGAGGCCCCGGGCGTGCGCCCACGCCGTCGCGGGATCGGCACGCCACCCGCCGTGCAGGATCCGGTGGGCCTCGGCGACGTCCCACGTGCGGGGGAGCGCGGCCCCGGCCGCCAGGAGAGGGGCGAGATCGCGAGCCGACCAGGTGACCCACCGGGTGGGCCTCAGCGTCGCGAGCCCGCCGGCGACGTCCGGGCCCAGCACGACGTGGTCCTCCGCGCCGACGGCGAGCGCCGCGCCGGGCGAGAGGACCAGGGCGCGCGCGGCGCCGGGGAGGGGTCTCGTGCTCACCGGGTCACGGTAGGCGGCTGCGGGGCCTCGGCGTGCGCACGATGGGGCAGGATGACCACGCGGCGGGCGACACGGCCCGGCGCAGACAGACCAGGAGGACCCGTGGGACGCATCTCCGACGCGCTCGGCTTCGGCAAGGACGAGAAGGAGCAGGTGCAGCAGACGCGCACGGCTCTCGAGCAGGCGCAGGACCCGAAGGACCAGGGCGCGCTCAACGCGTCCGTCTCCCGGGTCGTCGAGAGCCTCCTCGACACCGGCATCGACGGGCGCGGCCCCTTCGACTCGGCCGCCCAGGTCGCCGACGCCGCGCTCGCCAAGCACGGCGGCAACGCCGAGAAGGCCGTCGACGAGGTCATGCGCGACCACCTCAAGCTCGTCGCGGCGAGCGGCTTCGTCACCAACCTCGGCGGCTTCATCACGCTGCCCGTGGCGCTCCCGGCGAACGTCCTGGGCTTCTACCTCCTCGCGACCCGCATGACCGCCGCGACCGCCCGTCTGCGCGGCCACGACATCGCCGACCCGCGCATCCGCAGCGCGGTCCTCCTCGCGCTCGTCGGCGCCGACGCCAACGACCTGCTCGCCAAGGCCGGGATGGCCGCCCCGTCCGGGCGCCTGACCAACCTCGCCGCGCAGCGCCTCCCGGGGCCGGCCCTCATGGTCGTCAACAAGGCCGTCGGCTTCCGGATCCTGTCGACGGCGGGGCGCAAGTCCTTCTCCCGCTTCGGCAAGTCGGTGCCGGTCGTCGGCGGGGCCGTCGGAGGGGGCATGGACACATGGCTGCTCAAGCAGCTCGCCGACCACGTGCGCACGGAGTTCCCGCCCGCCTCGTGACCATCGGGCGACCCGGGGGAATCCTCCGGGTCGCCCGCTCGTTCTACTCCTCGCGGCCGGCCCCAGACCGGCCCGACCTCGAGAAGGGGAGCCCGATGGCCCGACGACACCGCATGCACGCCGCCGCGAACCTCGCCGGCGCCGTGCGCAGCGCCACCCGTCCCGGCACGCCCAGCCTGATCCAGCGGGTGCTCGCACTGCCCCGCCTCGTCCGCGCCGTGCGCAGCGGGCGCTACCAGGGGATGAGCAGCGGGCAGCTCACCCTCATGCTCCTCGGCCTCGGCTACGTCGTCTCGCCGATCGACGTCGTGCCGGAGGGGCTGCTCCTCGTCGTCGGCCTCGTCGACGACGCGGTCATCCTGTCCTGGCTCGCCGTGTCGCTCGTGCGCGAGACCGAGGACTTCATCGCCTGGGAGCAGGCCGGCTCGCCCGCTCCCGGTGCCCATGCCTACGCATCGGGCCCCACGCCCGGCCCCGCATCCGCCTACGCGACGTCGACGACCGTGCCCTCCGAGGTCGTTCGCGACTGACGGCCACGTGCGTCGTCCACAGGTGGGCGCGCCGCGCAGCCGTCGTCCACAGGGCGCCGCGACGTCCTGACGGGAGCCCGCGCCACAGGGCAGCGTGCGGTCATGGAGACCGTCCGAGCCCGCACCCCTGTCGACATCGCCGTCATGGCGCCCTATCTCCTCGGCTTCCACCCCGAGGACTCTCTCGTCCTGCTCGCCCTCGACGGGCGACGCGTCGGGCTGATCCAGCGCTGCGACATCGTCCCCGACGAGCACGCCGAGCGCGCCGTGCGCCAGATGGTCGGGCAGGTCGTGCAGACCCGTGCCCGCGCGGTGGTCGCCGTCGCCTACGAGACCCGGTCCGGCGCCTCCGCCCGGATGCGCGCAGTCCTCGCGGGTCTCGTCGACCGAGGCGTCATCGGGTGCAGCCCGGTCGTCGTCGTGCGCGACGGGCGGTGGCACTCGCCGGACCGCGACGTCGAGGGGTGGGAGGAGGACGGCGTCGTGCTCCCCGAGGCGAGCAGGGTGCCCGGTGTCGCCGCGCTGGTCGCCCACGGACGAGCGCCCCTGCGGACGCGGTCGGACCTCGCAGAGCAGGTCGCCCCTGGCACCCACCCGGGCAGCGCGCTCGTCGAGACGCTCCTCGCGCGCCGGCCGACGGGGCCTCGGGGCCGGGCTGCGGCGACGGCCGCCTGGACGGCCGTCCTGCGCGCCCGGGAGCCGGTCGACGACCTCGACGACGACGTCGTCGCCGACCTCGTCGTGTCGTTGCGCGACCGGGCCTGGCGCGACGCCCTCCTCGCCGTCCTCACCCCCGGGCCGGACGCGGTGCCCGGCATCGACCCCGAGGACCTGCGCACCGCCGCCGCGGCGGCGCGCTGCTGCACGTGGACCCACGATGCGACGGGCAGCCGCGGGGGAGAGGTCGACGACGCGGCGGCGCTCGACGTCGAGGCCCTGCTCGACCGGTTGTGCGGTGTCGTGCACCGGGTGCCCGAGCCGCGCAGCGCGCCGCTGCTCACCGTCGTCGGGCAGGTGGCCTGGTGGTCGGGCAGCGGTGCCCTGGCGGGCATCGCCCTCGAGGCGGCCCTGCGAGCAGACCCCCGCTACCGGCTCGCCGTGCTGCTCGACCAGCTCGTCACCCACGGCATCCGGTTGCCCGCCGCCTGAGGGTGAGACGCCCGTGGCCCCGCCCACGGCGCCTCGTTACACTTCGGGCAGGTCATGAGACCCAGCGTCAAGCGCCGGCTTGCTGGGCGGCAACCCTCCTCGCGATGGGGTGCCCCGGGTGATGACCTGGCCGCACCGACCCGGTGCGTGCAAGAGCGAGGCTGCAGGAGCGCATCCGTCATGAGCGTGACGTCATTCGTCCGACCCGGTGCAGATCGACCGGGCACCCCCATCCCCACCTCGGTGCCCGCCCGCGCGGCAGGCCCGGCGCGCCCGAGCGCGGCCTGGCGCGAGGGCGACGACCCCGGCGGCCGGGTCTTCGCCGACCTCGGACCGCTCGACCTCGAGCGCGGCGCACGGCTGCCCGAGGTCCGGATCGCCTACGAGACGTGGGGCGAGCTCGCCCCGGACGGCTCCAACGCCGTCCTCGTCGAGCACGCCCTCACCGGCGACAGCCACGTCGTCGGGCCGAGCGGCCCCGGTCACCCGACGCCCGGGTGGTGGGAGGGCATGGTCGGTCCCGGCGCGCCGGTCGACACCGACCGCTACTTCGTCGTCGCGCCCAACGTGCTCGGCGGGTGCCAGGGCAGCACCGGCCCGAGCTCGCCGGCCCCGGACGGCGCCCCGTGGGGCTCGCGCTTCCCAGCGGTGACGATCCGCGACCAGGTGGCCGCGGAGGTCCTGCTCGCCGACGCCCTCGGCGTCACCCGGTGGGCCGCGGTCGTCGGCGGCTCGATGGGCGGCATGCGCGCCCTGGAGTGGGCGCTCTCGGAGCCCGAGCGGGTCGAGCGGGCCGTCGTGCTCGCGAGCACCCCGTACGCGACGGCGGAGCAGATCGGGTGGTCGCAGGCCCAGGTCATGGCGATCCGCAACGACCCCCACTTCGCCGGGGGCGACTACTACGGGCAGCCCGAGGGCCCCGACGCCGGTCTGAGCATCGCGCGCCAGGTCGCCCACGTCACCTACCGCAGCGAGATCGAGCTGCACGACCGCTTCGGGCGGCGCGGGCAGGCCGAGGGGGCCGACGCCCCCTTCGCCGTCGAGAGCTATCTCGAGCACCACGGCACCAAGCTCGCCGGTCGCTTCGACGCCAACTCCTACGTCGTGCTCACCGAGGCGATGAACTCCCACGACGTCGGGCGTGACCGGGGCGGTCTCGAGTCGGCGCTGCGGGCCTACCCCGGGCGGCTCACGGTGGCGGCCGTCGACAGCGACCGGCTCTACCCCCCACGGCTCACCGACGAGGTCGCCGCGCTGCGCCCGGGCACGGTCCAGCGGCTCGTCACGAGCCGGTCGGGGCACGACGGCTTCCTCACCGAGATCGAGCAGGTCGCGACGATCGTGCGCGAGGCCCTCGACGGTTGACGCCGAGCCGCCGACGACGGCCTCGACCGGCACCGCTGACGCGTCCGGCGCGCCCCGTCCTCTTGCCCGTGCGGCACCGCGCTCGCGGTGTAGCGTCTGCGGCAACTACCAGCCATGGACAAGGAGTCGCAGATGACGATCGTCGTTGGTTACGTCTCGACCAAGGAGGGACGCGCCGCCCTCGACCGTGCGGTCGAGGAGGCGAAGCTGCGCGGGCGACGCCTCGTCGTCGTGCACTCCGACCGCGGCGGCTCGGGCTTCACCGGTGACAACGCCGCCTCCCAGGAGGCCACCCTCCAGGGGGTGCGCGACGACCTCGCCGGCAGCGGCGTCGACGTCGACGTGCGTGGTCTCGTGCGCGGCAAGGAGCCGGCCGAGGACCTCATCGCCGTCGCGGAGGAGACCGATGCCGAGCTCATCGTCATCGGGCTGCGCCGCCGCACCCCCGTCGGCAAGCTCATCCTCGGCTCCAACGCCCAGCGGGTGCTCCTCGACGCCCCGTGCCCCGTCCTCGCGGTGAAGGCCGACGCCTGACGCGAGACGCTCTGCAGCACCGCCGAAGGGCCCATGCGCACGGTCGCGTGGGCCCTTCGCGTGCTCTCGACTTATAATGGTGATCAAGCCCGCGGCCGAGCGCCCAGGCGCCACCTGCTCCGGAGGCAGTCACCCTGCTCCAGATGCATCCTCGGTGGCGCGGGCTCAGCCCGCTCACACGCCACGGAAGGTGCCGGTAGACCCTTGTCGCCCCGCTCGACCACGTCAGACTCCCTGCCCCGCGACTTCGCCCACCCTGCCGTGCAGACCCTGCTCAGCAAGGGCAGCTCCACCGGCCACGTCACGGCAGAGGACGTCGCCGCCGCGGTGAGCGAGGCCGGGATTACCGCCCCTCGGATGCGCGTTGTGCTTCAGACGCTGAAGGAACAGGGAATCGAGGTCCACGTGCCACCGACCACCACCAAGAAGACCGCCACCAAGAAGGCAGCGTCCCCCGCCAAGAAGGCGGCGACGAAGTCGACGACGAAGAAGGCTGCGGCCGACGGCGCCGTGACGACGAAGGTGGCGGCGAAGAAGGCCGGCACGACCAAGGCCGCCGCCGCGGGCGCCGCTGCTCCGGCGAAGAAAACCGCCGCGAAGAAGAGCACCGCGAAGAAGACGACGGCCAAGAAGGCTGCCGCCACCGCCGGTGCGACCGGTCCCGGCGACGACGTCGAGCCCGATCCGGCCGACATCGCCGACGCCGCCGAGGAGGCCGGCGAGGACGGCGAGGAGACCACCGAGCCCGCCGTCGGCACCCCGGCTCCCGCGACGACCGCTCCCACGAGCGAGGCCGCTGGCTTCGTGCTGTCCAACCAGGACGAGGACGACGCCCCGGCCCAGCAGGTCGTCACCGCCGGCGCCACGGCCGACCCGGTCAAGGACTACCTCAAGCAGATCGGCAAGGTCGCCCTCCTCAACGCCGAGCAGGAGGTCGAGCTCGCCAAGCGGATCGAGGCCGGCCTCTTCGCCGAGGAGAAGCTCGCCTCGGGCGAGAAGATCGACACGAAGTTCAAGAACGAGCTGTGGTGGATCTCGCAGGACGGCAAGAACGCCAAGAACCACCTCCTCGAGGCCAACCTGCGTCTCGTCGTCTCGCTCGCCAAGCGCTACACCGGTCGCGGCATGCTCTTCCTCGACCTCATCCAGGAGGGCAACCTGGGCCTCATCCGTGCGGTCGAGAAGTTCGACTACACGAAGGGCTACAAGTTCTCCACGTACGCGACGTGGTGGATCCGCCAGGCGATCACCCGCGCGATGGCCGACCAGGCCCGCACCATCCGCATCCCGGTGCACATGGTCGAGGTCATCAACAAGCTCGCGCGCGTCCAGCGCCAGATGCTCCAGGACCTGGGCCGCGAGCCCACCCCGGAGGAGCTGGCCAAGGAGCTCGACATGACCCCCGAGAAGGTCGTCGAGGTGCAGAAGTACGGCCGCGAGCCGATCTCGCTGCACACCCCGCTCGGCGAGGACGGCGACTCCGAGTTCGGTGACCTCATCGAGGACTCCGAGGCGGTCGTGCCCTCCGACGCGGTCTCCTTCACCCTCCTGCAGGAGCAGCTGCACAGCGTCCTCGACACGCTCTCCGAGCGCGAGGCGGGCGTCGTGTCGATGCGCTTCGGCCTCACCGACGGCCAGCCCAAGACGCTCGACGAGATCGGCAAGGTCTACGGCGTGACCCGCGAGCGGATCCGCCAGATCGAGTCCAAGACGATGAGCAAGCTGCGTCACCCGTCGCGCTCGCAGGTCCTGCGCGACTACCTCGACTGAGCACCCGCCCGACGCGAAGGGGGACCCACCGGACATCCGGTGGGTCCCCCTTCGTGCGTCCGGTGGCTCGGGCGCGGGCCGCTGCTCAGCGCCGGCGCGTCACGACGTCGACGACCCGGCCCGGCAGGGAGCCCCACCACCGGATCGCCGACGGCGGGGCGAGCGCGGCCCGGACCCGTCGCCCGGTGTCGCGCGAGCGTCGCACCCGCGCGAGGAGGTCGTCGACGTCGCGCCCGACCTGCTCGACCTCGTCGGGCTCGGGGCGCCCGGGAGGGGCGTAGCGGGCTCCTTCGAGGGTCGTGACGACGCGATGCATCTGCTCTGTGCCGCGGCCGCCAACCCCGCTGCGCTGCACGAGGTGGTCGCCGGAGACCCGCGGCGTGGCGCCGGGCGGCGCGTCGATGCCGAGATCGCCCAGCCCCTCGACGAGCCGCTCCCACTCGCGCTCGACCTGCTCCTGGGGCGACCCGCGCCGCCGGCGCGCACGCTCGCGCAGCAGCAGGGCGGTGAGGGGGAGCACGGCGAGCAGGGCGACGACGAGCAGGGTGAGGAGCAGCGGTCGCTGCCACTGCACCTGGGTGCCCGTGTCGGCCTCCTCGACGGGTGCCGCGTCCTGCGAGGTGCTCGTCGCCGAGCTCGTCGTGCTCGAGCTCGTCGTCGAGGTCGACGACGTCGTGTCCTGCTGCGGCAGCGAGTAGCCCGGCAGGCTCGCGGCACGGCCGCCGGGGGTGGGCTCGAAGCGCAACCAGCCGACGCCGTCGATCCACAGCTCGGGCCACGCGTGGGCGTCCGACGCCCGCACGACGCGCTCCTGGGTGCTGCCGGTGCCGGGCAGGAAGCCGACGACGAAGCGCGCGGGGATGCCCTCGGCGCGGGCGAGGTGGACCATCGTCGCGGCGAACTGCTGGCAGTAGCCGCGCTTCGTGCGCAGGAACTGGCTGATGGGGTGCTCGCCCGGGAGGCGCTCGTCGAGCTCGAGGCTGTACGTGAAGTCGTTGCCGCGCAGGTAGGACTGGATCGCCTGAGCGCTCTCGAGCTGGCTGTCGCCGGGCTCGACGACCTCGTCGAGCACCTGGGCGAGCTCGCCGGCGATCTCGGGCTCGACCGCGAGGTACTCCTCGCGGTCCGGCAGGCCCGCCCCGGTGTCGCCGGCCGCCGCGACGACCGCCTCGGTCTCGTCGAGCGGCTCGTCGTAGCTGATCGTGTAGCTCTGCGCGTCGTCGGCGACGCGGACGACGCCGTCGGAGTCCATGCTCCACGGCGCCCCGACCTGGACGTCACGGGCGACGAAGGGGGCCGGCAGCTGCGGTGCGCGGACCTTCGACTCCACGACGGTCGTCGTGCGGCGCTCCTGGCCGAAACGGGTGACCCCCACGGCGTCGTCGTCGCCGAGCGGGACGGTGCCGGAGATCTCCGAGCCGATCCGGGCCCGTCCGTCGACGAAGCGGGTCGCCACGCCGACCCGCAGCGGCGGGGGGCTGGGGTCGTCGGTCTGGTAGCGCAGGACGGGGGAGGGGTCGGGGTCCTGCAGCGAGCGCCGCAGGTCGATCTCGCTGGACAGGCTCACCCGGGAGCGACCGCCCTCCGACTGGCCCGTGCCGTCGCGCAGCCCGTCGCCGATGTAGGTGCTCGGCAGGTGGGGCACGACCGTCGGCACGGCGATCGCGAGCGCGATGCCGGCGGCGGCGAGGCCGACCCCCTGGGTCGTGAAGTCCCGGCGGGCCCGCTCCTCGCCGTCCTCGCCCGGGTGCCCCGGGACATGGCTGACCCACCGGCGCAGCTGGTCTCCGTCCTGGTGGGCGAGGACGAGCAGCCACAGCGCGGCGGGGGCGGCGAAGGCGTGCCACGGCAGGCTGGTCTGGGCGTTCGCGGCGCTGATCGCGTAGAGCGCCAGCACCGGCAGGCCCGCGATGGTCGGCGACTCGGCGGTCGCCGCGGCGAGGTCGGCGGTGAGGGCGACGAGCCCGACGATGGCCGTGAGCGAGAAGGTGACGCCGGCGTCGACCGGGGCCGGCGCGGCGTAGGAGGTGATCGTGTCCTGCGACTGCAGGACGAGCTCGACGGCCCGCTCGACGGTGCGCGTCGTCGGCAGCGCGAACCACAGGGTGTCGCGGGCGAAGAGCCAGGCGAGGGCGAGAGCCAGGCCGAGGGCCTGGACGGGCAGCAGGACGGTGACAGCCCGGGTGCGCGTGCGCAGGGCGACGCCGAGCCCGACGACGACGAGGACGACGAGCGCCGCGGGGCGCATGAAGGAGGAGTCGACGAAGAGGTAGCGCAACGAGGCCGCGGCCGCGAGGACGGCGAGGGCCGTGATGACGGAGGTGATCGCCTGGCGCATCAGGCGGCCCCCGCCCGGGCGGCGACGAGGTGGTCCCACACCTCGGCGATGCGCGACCCCGGCTGCACGTCGACCGCTCGCCAGCCGCCGGCCGTGAGCGCGGCCGCCGTCGTGCTCGGCCGCTCGCCTGCCTGCTCGAAGGAGTCGGGGTCGACGACGAAGGCGATGCCGTGGCCGGTGCGGGTGAGGCGCTGGGCCTGCTCGTGCTCGAGCGGCCCGACGACGGCGACGACCGTGCCCCCGCCGGTCGCCGCGACCTCGGTCGCGGCGTCGACGAGCCCGTCCGGCCCGGTCCGGGAGCAGGTGGCGACGACGGCGAGGGCCTCGAGCGCGTCGTCGACGCCGCCGAGCGGGGCCAGCGGCTCGCTCGTCTCGTCGGCGGTCGCGAGGTAGGTCTCGAGGCCGTGGGCCACGAGGTGGGTGGCGACGGAGGCCGTCGCGCTCACCGACCACTCGAGGGAGCCGCCCCCACCGGTGCCGGCGTGCGAGCTCGCCCGGTTGTCCAGGAGGACGAGGGCCCGGCGTCGGCCGGGCTGCTCGTCCTGGCGCACCATCATCTGGCCGGTGCGTGCGGTCGACGGCCAGTGGATGCGGCGCAGCTCGTCGCCGCTGCGGTACTCGCGCACGCCGACGTCGCTCTCGCCGTGCAGCGCGAGCTGGTGCGAAGAGGACTCGTCGCCCCCGGACCCGGCGCGCATGACGGGCGTGCCGCGCAGGGGCACGGTGCGCGGCAGGACGAGCACGCTGTCGGTGCCGGAGACGACGACCTCGCGATGGGCCATGCCGAAGGCGTCGGTGACCCGCACGCTCAGCGGGCCGACGGGGTGCCGCCCGCGCACGTGGGAGCGCACGCGGTACTGCACCTCGCGCTCCTCGCCGGGGGCCAGGCGGGCGACGAGCATGCGGGGCCGGTCGCCCAGGGCGTACGTCACCTGGTCCTCGGCGACGAGCAGGGGAGAGGTCGTGCGGCCGGTGTTGCGCAGCACGAGGTGGACCGAGGCGGGGGTGCCCGTCGTGACCTTCGGCGGGTCGACGGTGCGCGAGGTGACGAGCCCGAAGGGGCGGGAGACGAGCAGCCGGGCGAGGAGGGGCAGGACGAGCAGGAGCGCCCCGGCCCGGGTGAGGTCGGGCACGCCGAGCAGCACCCCGGCGGCGGCCAGCGAGATGCCCAGGCCGAGGACGACCGCGCCGCGCGAGGTCAGCCTGTTCAGCCGCGATCCCATGACCTAGCGCCTGCCGGGCACCCGCGTGCGGGCGATGACGTCCTCGACGACCCCGGCCGGGGTGAGCCGCGAGACGTGCGCCTCGCTCGTGAGGATGATGCGGTGGGCGAGCAGGGGGACCGCGAGGGCCTGCACGTCGTCGGGCAGCACGTGGTCGCGCCCGGCGAGGGCGGCGCGCGCCCGGGCCGCCCGCAGCACGTGGAGGGTGGCACGCGGCGAGGCGCCGAGCCGGATGGCGGGGTGGGAGCGGGTCGCGGCGGCGACGTCGACGACGTAGCGGCGCGCAGCCTCGGAGGCGTGCACGCGACGCACGACCCGGATGAGCTCGGCGACCCCCTCGGCGTCGGTGACCGGCCGGACGTCGTCGAGGGGGGACGCCGCGCCGTGGTGGTCGAGCATCTCGACCTCGGCGCGCGGGTCGGGGTAGCCGACGGACACCCGCGCCATGAAGCGGTCGCGCTGGGCCTCGGGCAGGGGGTAGGTGCCCTCCATCTCGACGGGGTTCTGGGTCGCCATGATCATGAAGGGGTGGGGCAGCGCGTGGGTCTGCCCGTCGACGGTGACCTGGTGCTCCTCCATGCACTCGAGCAGGGCCGACTGGGCCTTGGGCGAGGCGCGGTTGATCTCGTCGCCGACGACGACGTTGGCGAAGACCGCGCCGGGCCGGAACTCGAAGACCCGGTTGTCCTGGTTGAAGACGCTCACGCCGGTGATGTCGCTCGGCAGCAGGTCGGGGGTGAACTGCACCCGTCGAACCGAGGCGTCGACCGAGCGGGCGAGGGTCTTGGCGAGCATCGTCTTGCCGACCCCCGGCACGTCCTCGACGAGCAGGTGGCCCTCGGCGAGCATGACGGTGATCGCGGTGCGCACGACCTCGGGCTTGCCCTCGATGACCGCGCTCATCGTCGCGGCGAGGCGTTCGCCCACCTCGACGAGGTGCTCCAGCTCTGATGTCGTCGGGGCGCTCGGACGGATGTCGTTGACCGGGATCACCCGGGCTCCTTCCCCCCGGCCGTGCCGACCGGGTCCTCGGTGAGGTCGAGGTCATCCCACCACGCCCCACTGTGCTCCCGACCCTATGGCGAAGGGGTGCCCTCGCGAGGCCTCGGGGGGCGACAGGCCCCGGGATCAGCGGGATCTGTCATGGGCAGCCGCCCGGTGGAGCCGTCGGCCGGCTGCTCGAAGGCGCTGGTGCGCCAGATCTGCCCCACTTCGCACCACCCCCGAGAAATGGCGAATTCTCGGGTGAGAAATCACGGATCCGTCACGGTTGCGGCTGTCTTTCGGGGGCAGGGTGGAGTAAAGTGGGGGACATCGGGACACGGTGGCGCCCGGAGGGTCGAGCAGAGCGGGAGGTGGGTCGTGTTCCTCGGTACCCACACGCCTCGTCTCGACGACAAGGGCCGCCTCTTCCTCCCCGCGAAGTTCCGCGACCGTCTGGCCACCGGCCTCGTCGTCACCCGTGGGCAGGAGCGCTGCCTCTACGTCTTCCCGCTCGAGACCTTCACGCAGATCGCCACCGACATGCAGAAGGCCCCGACGAGCAGCCGGGCCGCCCGCGACTACATGCGCGTCTTCCTCTCGGGCGCCTCCGACGAGATCCCCGACAAGCAGGGCCGGGTGACCATCCCGGCCGCCCTGCGCCAGTACGCGGGCCTGAGCAAGGACTGCACCGTCATCGGTGCCGGCAACCGGCTCGAGGTCTGGGACTCGCAGGCCTGGACCGACTACCTCGCGGCCACCGAGCAGGCCTTCTCCGACCAGTCCGACGAGGTGATCCCGGGCCTGATGTAGCTGCTGGGCCCTGGCCTCCAGCCGAGCCGATGCCGACGCGTCTTCCCCCGCGCCGGACCGGTCCGGATGGGGACCAGGACCCAGCAGCCCGAGCAGATGCAGCAGTCGCACGAGCACCGCACCACCACGCACCACCACGACGTACGAGCAGAGGAGGACGAGCATGACGACGACGACCGGCCCCGGCGCCGCCGACCGGCACGTCCCCGTCATGCTCGAGCCGGTCCTGGACCTGCTCGGCCCCGTGCTCGTCCCCGGCGCCGTGCACGTCGACGGCACGCTCGGCATGGGCGGCCACGCCGAGGCCGTCCTCGCCCGCCACCCCGGGGTGCGCCTCGTCGCCATCGACCGCGACCCGCTCGCCCTCGACCTCGCGCGGGCCCGGCTGGCCCCCTTCGCCGACCGGGTCGACTACGCCCACGCCACGAACGACGAGATCGGCGACGTCCTCGACGACCTCGGCATCGAGTGCGCGCAGTCGATGTTCTTCGACCTCGGGGTGAGCAGCTTCCAGCTCGACGAGGCCGAGCGCGGCTTCGCATACGCCCAGGACGCCCCGCTCGACATGCGGATGGACCCGGGCGCACCGACGACCGCCGCCGACGTGCTCAACACCTACGACGAGCGCGAGCTCACGCGGGTGCTCCAGGAGTACGGCGAGGAGCGCTTCGCCCGCCGGATCGCCCGGTCCGTCGTGCGCGAGCGCGAGGTCGCCCCCTTCGAGACCTCCGCCCGGCTCGTCGAGGTGCTCCGGGCGAGCATCCCGGCCGCCTCGCAGCGCACCGGGGGCCACCCGGCGAAGCGGACCTTCCAGGCCCTGCGCATCGAGGTCAACGCCGAGCTCACCGTCTGGGAGCGCGCGCTGCCCGAGGCGCTGCGCCGGCTCTGCGTCGGCGGACGCCTCGCCGTGCTGTCCTTCCACTCCCTCGAGGACCGCATCACCAAGCGCGCCCTCGCCGCCGGCGCGACCTCGACGACCCCGCCCGGGCTGCCGGTCGAGCTGCCCGAGCACGCCCCCGAGCTGCGCCTGCTCACCCGCGGCGCGGCCACCCCCGACGCGGCCGAGCTCGCCGCGAACCCCCGATCCGCCTCGGTCCGCCTCCGCGCGGCCGAGCGCACCCGACCCGTCCGCGCCCCCGAGAGGACCTCCCGATGAGCCAGCTGCAGACCGCGACCACCGTCGCCCGGCGCGCCCCCGCGAAGGGGGGCCAGCAGCGCGAGCTGCGCGTGCTCACCGCCGCGGACGCGACCGGCTCGCCGCTCTTCCCGATGCTCGTCGTCGCGCTGCTCGTCGCCGGTCTGGCCGCCGTCCTCGCCCTCAACGCGAAGATGGCGCAGGACTCCTTCGAGGTCGGGCGCCTCGAGGCGCGCTCCGCCGAGCTCTCCGACACCCAGGAGGCCCTCGTGCAGGCCGTCGACGCGCGCTCGGCACCGCAGAACCTCGCGACCAAGGCCCGCGAGCTCGGCATGGTCCCCGCCGACACCGCGGCCTTCGTCGACCTCGAGCGCGGGCGGGTCCTCGGCGTGGCGAAGGCGGCGAAGAAGCCCGAGGGATTTAGCGTGGACGCAGCGGCGCGGGCGACGCCCCGGGCGAGCACGACGAGCGCGCCGGCCTCGGGCGACCAGGACTGACGCCCCGACGAGACCGACCGCACCCGACCAGGCAGGAGACGACGTGACGCAGCGCCGCACCCCCGCCTCGAGCACCCGCACGGCGAAGGGGTCGACCTCCGCCTCCTCGAGCACCTCGACCCGGTCGACGGCGAGCTCCTCGTCCGCCGCCCGGCGGGCCGCGGCGAAGAAGGCCGCGGCGTCCCGGACGGGCACGACGAAGCCCACCACCACGAAGGCGCCCACGTCCAAGGCCTCCTCGAAGGTTTCCTCGGGGCGGACCTCGTCGAGCGCCCGCACCCGCGCGACGGCAGCACCGTCCTCTGCCCGCCGCCCGGCCGCACGGACCGGCGCGAGCACGGGCTCCTCCACGCGCGGCGCCCGCACGAGCGCCGCCGGCGCGACCCGGCGCAGCACGACCGGACCGGGCGCGTCGCGCACCGGCACCCGGACCACCCGTCCGACGAGCTCGCGCCGCGGCGGCGGGTCGGCGCCCCCGCGCGGCCCGCGTCGTCGTGGTGGTGGCGGTGGAGGAGACGTGCCCCCGGCCGGCAACCCGCGGATGCGGATGCGCGGGCTCATGGTCGCCAGCCTCTTCGTCCTCAGCCTCTTCGCCGCCCAGCTCATGCGCATCCAGGGCTTCGACTCGGCCGAGGTCGCGGCCGACGCCCTCGCCCAGCGCACGACGACCGAGTCGATCCCGGCGCGCCGGGGCACGATCACCGACGCCCACGGCACGGTGCTCGCCAGCTCGGCCGAGCGGCGCATCGTCGTCGTCGACCAGACCGCGGTCCCCGCCTACGAGAAGGAGGTCGGCGGCACGCGCACCGAGGTCGGTGTCGCCGGCGCCGCCAAGGACCTCGCGCCGCTCCTGCGCCAGGACGAGGACGACCTCGTCGAGGCGATGACCGGCGAGCGTCGCTACGTCATCCTCGCCAAGAACCTCTCGCCGCTCACGTGGCGCAAGATCAGCGCCCTGGGCATCCCCGGCGTGTACAGCGAGCGCTCCTCGCAGCGCACCTACCCGCAGTCGACGACCGTCGCCAGCCTCGTCGGCTTCGTCCAGCCCCAGGACCAGACGGCCGGCGGCGGGCTCGAGCTCATGCTCGACGACACGCTCAAGGGCACGCCCGGCACCGCGACCTACGAGGTCGCCATGGACGGCAGCCGGCTGCCCAACGCCGGGTCCGACGTCAGCTCGGCCAAGCCGGGCAAGGACGTGCGCCTGACGATCGACAACGACGTGCAGTGGTACGCGCAGAACGCCCTGGCCGCGAAGGTCGAGGAGACCGATGCGCTCTCGGGGACCGTCGTCGTCCAGCGGGTCGACACGGGCGAGCTCGTCGCGCTCGCCTCGTACCCGACCTTCGACCCGAACGACATCGGCGACGGCAAGGGCGTCTTCGCCAACCTCGCCTTCAGCGACGCCTTCGAGCCCGGCTCGACGGCCAAGATCATGACGGTGGCCGCCGGTCTCGAGGAGGGCACGATCACGCCGTCGAGCCCGATGGTCCTGCCCGACCACCTCCAGCGCTACGACGCCACCCTGCGAGACAGCCACCCGCACCCCGTCGAGTACCGCACCGTCGGCGGCGCGCTCGCCGAGTCGAGCAACGTCGGCATGATGCTCATCGGCGAGACGATGAAGCCCAAGACGCTCGAGGAGTACTTCCGCAAGTTCGGGCTCGGCAGCAAGACCGGCTCGGGCTTCCCGGGCGAGTCCGAGGGGATCATGCCGCCGTCGGAGAAGTGGGACGGCGTGCAGCGCTACACCGTCACCTACGGCCAGGGCCTGTCGACGACGGCCGTGCAGGTCGCCGGCGTCTTCCAGACCATCGCCAACAAGGGTGTGCGCGTCGCCCCGAGCCTCGTCGCCGAGACCTCCGACGGCGAGGGCGGATGGACCCCGGCACCGGCCGCGAAGCGCGAGCGCGTCGTCTCGCAGAGCACCGCGACCTCGGTGAGCCGGATGCTCGAGGGCGTCGTCAGCGAGGAGGGCACCGCCCCCAAGGCCAAGATCGACGGCTACCGCGTCGCCGGCAAGACGGGCACCGCCGACCGCTACGACGACAAGACCGGCGGCTACTCGGGCAAGACGGCGAGCTTCATCGGCTACGCCCCCGCCCAGGACCCCCAGCTCGTCGTCGCCGTCATCCTCCAGCGCCCCGTCAAGGGCTACTTCGGCGGCCAGGTCGCCGCGCCGGTCTTCAAGGACGTCATGACCCACGCCCTGCAGACCCAGGAGGTCCCGCCGGCCGCGGACGACAAGGTCAAGCCCATCTCGACCCGGCTGAAGAAGGCCCCCGCAGAGGGCACGCCCGGTCTGCTGAAGGACCGGGGCAACCCGGGGGACAGGTAGGCTCGCTCGTCGTGCCATCGCCCCGCCCGCAGACCATCGACCCGGTCGCGCTCCAGGCGGTGTCGGAGGCTGCAGGACGCAGCAGCGACATCGTCGGGGACGCCGACCTCACCGTCACCGGTGTCACCCTGAGCACCTTCTCTGTCCGCCCCGGTGACCTCTACGCGGCCCTGCCGGGGGCCAACGCCCACGGTGCCTCGTACGCCGCCGCCGCCGTCCGCGAGGGTGCTCGCGCCCTGCTCACCGACGTGCGCGGCCTCGAGCTGGCCCGCGAGGCCGGCGTCGACGTGCCCGCCGTCGTCGTCGCCGACCCGCGCTCCGTCCTCGGCCGCGTCGCGGCCGCCGTCTACGGCACCGGGACGCCGGGCGGCCCGGGCGTGCGCTCCTTCGGCATCACCGGGACGAACGGCAAGACGACGACCGCCTACCTCCTCGCCGCCGCTCTCGAGGCGCTCGGGCGCAGCACGGGTCTCATCGGCACCGTCGAGACGCGGATCGGCCAGGAGCGAGTCCCGAGCGCACGCACGACGCCCGAGAGCCCCGACCTGCACGCCCTGCTCGCGGTGATGCGCGAGCGCGGCGTCGACGACTGCGTCATGGAGGTGAGCAGCCACGCCCTCGTCCTCCACCGCGTCGACGAGGTCGTCTACGACGTCGCGCTCTTCACCAACCTCTCGCAGGACCACCTCGACTTCCACGACGGCATGGAGGACTACTTCGCCGCCAAGGCGAGCCTTTTCACCCCCGAGCGCTCCCGCGCGGGCGTCGTCTGCGTCGACGACGCGTGGGGTCGCCGCCTCGCCGCGCAGGCCGGCGTGCCCGTGAGCACCGTCTCCTCCGACCCCGCCGTCCCCGCGGACCTCGTCATCACCTCGGTCGCCGGCCCCGCCTTCGTCCTCGAGGGCGACGGGGTGAGCCTGGCCCTGCGCAGCCCGCTGCCGGGCGGCTTCAACCGCACGAACACCGCGGTCGCGGCGGCCGCCCTGCTCGTCGCCGGCCACGACCCCGCCGAGGTGGCCCGCGCCGTCGGCGCCGAGCCGCGCGTGCCGGGCCGGATGGAGGTCGTCGCGGCCCCCGAGGGTGCCGACGCCGCGCTCCTGCCCCGCGTCGTCGTCGACTTCGCGCACACCCCCGACGCCGTGGCCGCCGCGCTGGCCGCCCTGCGCGAGGGCACCACGGGCCGGCTCGTCGCCGTCCTCGGCGCCGGCGGGTCCCGAGACCCCGGCAAGCGACCCGGCATGGGCCGCGCCGCGGCCGACCACGCCGACCTCGTCGTCGTCACCGACGACAACCCCCGCTCCGAGGACCCCGCGGCGATCCGCGAGGCCGTCGCCTCGGGCGCCCGCCAGGGCGGTGCCGAGCTCGACGTCGTCGCCGACCGCCGGGCCGCCGTCGAGCACGCCGTGCGCGCCGCCGGGCCCGGGGGAGTCGTCGCGCTCCTCGGCAAGGGGCACGAGAGCGGGCAGGAGGTCGACGGGGTGGTCACCCCCTTCGACGACCGCGTCGTCGCCCTCGAGGCGCTCACCGCCCTCGCCACGGAGGTGGCCCGATGATCGCCCTCACCCTCGCCGAGCTCGCCCAGGTCACCGGGGGCACCGTCCACGGCGACCCCGCCGTCGTCGTCGACGGCCCGGTCGTCACCGACGCCCGTGAGGCCGCCGCCGGCAGCCTCTACGTCGCCCGCGTCGGCGAGCACGCCGACGGGCATGCCTACGTGCCCCAGGCCGCCGAGCGCGGCGCGAGCGCCGCCCTCACCACCCGACCCGTCGACGGGCTGCCGTGCGTCGTCGTCGAGGACACCCAGGCCGCCTTCGTCGCCCTGAGCCGGGCCCTGATCGACCGCCTGCCGCAGCTGCACGTCGTCGGGATCACCGGGTCCTCGGGCAAGACGAGCACGAAGGACCTCCTCGGCGCGGTCCTGGCCGCCGACGGCGAGACCGTCGCGCCGCAGGGCTCGTACAACTCCGAGGTCGGCGTCCCGCTCACGGTCTGCCGGGTCACCGAGCGCACCCGCCACCTCGTCGTCGAGATGGGCGCCCGCGGCGCCGGGCACATCGCCTACCTCACGACGATCGCGCCGCCCCAGGTCGGCGTCGTGCTCAACGTCGGGCATGCCCACGTCGGCGAGTTCGGCTCCGTCGAGCACGTCGCCGTCGCGAAGTCCGAGCTCGTCGCCGCGCTGCCCGCGGACGGCGTCGCGGTCCTCAACGCCGACGACCACCGCGTCCGCGCCATGGCGGAGGTCACCGCGGCCCGCGTCGTCCTCGTCGGCGAGGCGCAGGACGCGGAGGTCCGTGCCACCGACGTCGTCCTCGACGAGGCCGGCCGTCCGCGCTTCACCGTCACCGCCCCCTTCGGCACCGCCCAGGTCGCGCTGCCGCTCGTCGGGCGCCACCACGTCGGCAACGCCCTCGCGGTGATCGCCGCCGCGCACGCCTGCGGTCTGGCCCTCGACGACGTCGTCGCGACGCTCGCGCAGGCCCGCCCGGCGAGCCGCTGGCGGATGGAGGTCACCGAGCGCCCCGACGGGGTGCGGGTGGTCAACGACGCCTACAACGCCAACCCCGACTCCATGGAGGCCGCCCTGCGCGCGCTCGCCGCGATGTCCTGCCGCGGCCGCCGGGTCGCCGTGCTCGGCTCGATGCTCGAGCTCGGCGAGGAGTCGCCCGCGCTGCACCGCGGCGTCGGCGAGCTCGCCGGCGCGCTCGGGGTCGACCTCGTGCTCGCCGTCGGCGACCTCGCCCGCGACATCGCGGACGGCGCCCGCGACAGCGGCGTCGCCACGGTCGAGACCGTGGCCGACGTCGACGCCGCGCAGACCCTGCTGCACGAGCGACTCGCCCCCGGCGACGTCGTGCTGCTCAAGTCCAGCCGTGACGCCGGGCTACGGTGGCTCGGAGATCGGCTCAGCCACAGAGAGGACGCGCAGTGAAGGCGGTGCTCATCGCGGCAGTGGTCTCGCTCGTCGTGGCCCTGCTCGGGACGCCCATGCTCATCAAGGTGCTCGTGCGCCAGGGGTACGGCCAGTTCATCCGTGACGACGGCCCCACCTCGCACCACACGAAGCGCGGGACGCCGACGATGGGCGGGGCGGTGATCATCCTCGCCGCGGTGCTGGCCTACGCCGTCGCGCACCTCGCGACGTGGTCGCTGCCGACGGCCAGCGGGCTGCTCGTGCTCTTCCTCATGGGCGGCATGGGGCTCGTCGGCTTCGCCGACGACTACATCAAGATCAGCAAGCAGCGCAGCCTCGGGCTGCGCTCGCACGAGAAGCTCATCGGGCAGACCCTCGTCGGCGTGATCTTCGCGATCCTCGCCCTGCAGTTCCCCAACGACTCCCTGCGCACGCCGGCCTCGACGCACATCTCCTTCGTGCGCGACACCCCGCTCGACCTCGCCTTCGCCGGGCCGATGGTCGGCATCGTCCTCTTCGTCCTGTGGGCCAACCTCATGATCGCCGGGACGAGCAACGGCGTGAACCTCACCGACGGCCTCGACGGCCTCGCGACCGGGGCCTCGGTCATGGTCTTCGCCGCGTACGTGCTCATCTCCATCTGGCAGTTCAACCAGAACTGCCAGATCGAGCCCGGCCTCAAGTGCTACGACGTGCGCGACCCGCTCGACCTCGCGGTGGTCGCCGCGGCGGGCATGGGCGCCTGCTTCGGCTTCCTGTGGTGGAACGGCTCGCCGGCGAAGATCTTCATGGGCGACACGGGCTCGCTCGCGCTCGGCGGCGCGCTGGCCGGGCTGGCGATCACGACCCGCACCGAGCTCCTCATCGTCATCCTCGGCGGACTCTTCGTGACGATCACCCTGTCGGTGATCATCCAGGTCGCCTCCTTCAAGTCCACCGGCAAGCGCGTCTTCCGGATGGCACCGCTGCAGCACCACTTCGAGCTGCTCGGCTGGCAGGAGGTGACGATCGTCATCCGCTTCTGGATCATCGCGGGGCTCTTCGTCGCCCTCGGCCTGGCGATCTTCTACGCCGAGTGGGTCGTCGGCGCGTGAGGGACCTCAGCACGCTGACGCACCGCGACGCGGACTGGTCGGGCCTGCGGGTCGTCGTCACCGGCCTCGGGGTCTCCGGCTTCGCCGCCGCCGACGCCCTGCTCGAGCGGGGCGCTCAGGTGAGCGTCGTCGACGGCACCGCCCCCGCGGAGGGCTCGCCGATGGCGCAGCGCTCGACGATCCTCGAGGTGCTCGGCGCCCGGATGCTCCTGGGCGACGCGGCCCCGGCGGGCCTGCTGGACGACGGGGTCGACCTCGTCGTCACCTCGCCCGGGTGGCCGCCGACCCAGCCCCTGCTCGCCGACGCCGCCGCCCGCGGCATCACCGTGTGGGGCGAGGTCGAGCTCGCCTGGCGGATGCGCCCCGAGCACGGCGGCGCGCCGTGGATCACGCTCACCGGCACCAACGGCAAGACGACGACGGTGCAGATGCTCACCTCGATCCTCACCGCGGCCGGGCTGCGCGCGTGCAGCGCGGGCAACGTCGGCACCCCGATCCTCGAGGCGGTCCTGCACCCCGACCCCTACGAGGTCATCGCCGTCGAGCTGTCGAGCTATCAGCTGCACTGGCAGGACTCGGTGCGCCCGCTCGCCTCCGCCTGCCTCAACATCGCCCCCGACCACCTCGACTGGCACGGCGGGTACGACGCCTACCTCGCGGCGAAGGGCAAGGTCTACGAGGGCACCGAGGTGGCCTGCGTCTACAACGAGGACGACCCGACGACCCGACGCCTCGTCGAGGCCGCCGACGTCGTCGAGGGCTGCCGGGCCGTCGGCTTCACCCGCTCCAGCCCGGGGTTGTCCATGCTCGGCCGCGTCGAGGACCTCCTCGTCGACCGCGCCTTCGTGCCCGACCGCGGCCGGCAGGCCGCCGAGCTCGCGAGCCTGGCCGACCTCGGCGACGAGGGCGACGGGGTGCCCGACCACGTCGTCGCCAACGCCCTGGCCGCCGCCGCCCTCGCCCGTGCCTGCGGCGTCCCGCCCTCGGCCGTGCGCGACGGGCTGCGCGCCTGGCGACCCGAGCCCCACCGAATCGCCCACGTGCTCACCGTCGACGAGGTCCGGTGGGTCGACGACAGCAAGGCGACCAACCCGCACGCCGCCGCCGCGTCGCTCTCGGCATACGAGCACGTCGTGTGGATCGCCGGAGGGCTGCTCAAGGGCGCCGAGGTCGACGACCTCGTCGCCGCGAACGCGCACCGCCTGCGCGCCGTCGTCCTCATCGGGCGTGACCGCGACCAGATCGCCGCGGCGATCGCGCGACACGCACCCGATGTCCCCGTCCTCGACATCGCCGCCACCGACACTGAGGCGATGGATCTCGTCGTGGGTCAGGCCGCGGCCGTCGCTCAGCCGGGCGACGTCGTGCTGCTCGCCCCCGCGGCGGCCTCCATGGACATGTTCGAGAGCTACGTGGCCCGCGGCGAGGCCTTCGCCACGGCCGTGCGGCGCCACCACGAGCAGGGATGAGCCGATGAGCAGCAACGCGACGAGCGGGGGGCGCCCGGTCGGTCGCACCACCCGTCTGCCCCGGGGCAAGGCCGGGTCCTGGACCCGCCTCGTCGACTCCCCGCTGACGACCTACTACGGGCTGCTCGGCATCGTCGGCATCCTCGTCACCGTCGGGCTCGTCATGGTCCTGTCGGCCTCGATGATCGTCTCGCTCAAGCAGAACGACTCGTCGCTGACGATCTTCTTGAAGCAGCTCGTCTTCGCGGTCCTCGGTCTCGCGGCGATGTGGTTCGCCGCGACCCGGTCCATCGCCTTCTGGCGGCGCAGCGCGATGCTCCTGCTCGCCGGCGGCGTCGGGCTGCTCGCCCTCGTGCCCCTCGTCGGCTACGGCTTCCAGGGCAACAAGAACTGGATCGGCGTCGGGCCCGTGAGCATCCAGCCCAGCGAGATCGCCAAGATCGGGCTCGTCCTCGGCGGTGCGCTTGTCCTCGAGCGCAAACGCGCGGCCCTGGGCGACATCCGCCAGGCCGTCGTCCCCTTCGTCGCGCCCATCGGGCTGGGCATCCTCACCCTCGTGATGATCGGCCACGACCTCGGCACGGCGATGGTCATCGCCGCGATCGTCGTCGGCATGCTCTTCGCCGCGGGCGTGCGGATGCGGTGGTTCGGCCTGGCGCTCGGGGTCCTCGGCGTCCTCGTCGCGATCATGGCCTCGGTGAGCAGCAACCGCATGGAGCGGATCGCGATCTGGCTCGACCCGGCGCGCTGCGCGCCCGGCACCGACCTCTACTACGCCATCTGCCGGCAGCCGATGCACGGGCGCTACGCCCTCGCCGACGGCGGCTGGTGGGGCGTCGGCCTCGGCGGCAGCCGCGAGAAGTGGGGCTGGCTCTCCGAGCCGTACAACGACTTCATCTTCGCGATCATCGGCGAGGAGCTCGGCCTCTTCGGCAGCCTCGGGGTCATCGCCCTCTTCGCCGGTCTCGCGGTCGTCGGGATGCGTCTCGTGAGCTCGACCGAGGACTTCTTCGTCCGGGTCGCCACGGCCGGCATCTGCACGTGGGTCCTCGTGCAGGCGATGATCAACATCGGCTCGGTCATCGGCATGCTCCCGGTCATCGGGGTGCCGCTGCCCTTCGTCTCCTCCGGCGGCTCCTCGCTCGTGACGACGATGCTCGCCGTCGGCATCCTGCTCTCCTTCGCCCGCGCCGAGCCGACGTGCGCGGCGGCCCTGGCCTCGCGCCCCTCCCGCCTGCACACCCTCATCCCCGCCCGCCTCACCCGACGGAGCAGCAGCGCATCATGAGCACCACCCCCACGAGCCCACGCAGCGTCCTGCTCGCCGGAGGGGGGACGGCCGGGCACGTCTCGCCGCTGCTCGCCCTCGCCGACTGCCTGCGACGGCGTGACCCCGAGGTCGCGATCCTCGCGGTGGGCACCGAGCAGGGCCTGGAGTCACGTCTCGTGCCCGCGCGCGGGTACGAGCTCGCGACCATCCCCAAGGTGCCGCTGCCGCGTCGCCCCTCCGGCGACCTGCTGCGCCTGCCCGGTGCGATGCGCCGTGCGGTCGCCCGGGCGGGCGAGCTCGTCGAGTCCAGCGGCGCCGAGGTCGTCGTCGGCTTCGGCGGGTACGTCTCGACCCCCGTCTACCTCGCCGCCCGGCGGCGCGGCGTCCCGGTCGTCGTGCACGAGCAGAACGCCCGGGCCGGTGTGGCCAACCGGGTCGGCGCCCGGATGACCCGCCACGTCGGCATCACCTTCCCCCAGACCGAGCTCGCGCACGCCACCGTCACCGGCATGCCGCTGCGCCGTGAGATCGCCGACCTCGACCGGGCCGCGCGCCGGGCCGAGGGACGCGCGCACCTCGGCCTGCACCCGGACCTGCCCACCGTGCTCGTCACCGGCGGGTCGCTCGGGGCCAAGCGCCTCAACGACGCCTTCGCCGCGAGCGTGGCCGACCTCGGCGCCGCCGGCGTGCAGGTCCTGCACGTCACCGGGCGGGACAAGGACTTCGAGCCCGTCGGAGCGGTGCCCGGCGTCCCGTACGTCGTCGTGCCCTACCTCGACCGGATGGACCTCGCCTACGCCGCCGCCGACGTCGCCGTGTGCCGCTCCGGGGCCAACACCGTGTGCGAGCTGACGGCCGTCGGGCTGCCCGGTCTCTACGTGCCCCTGCCCATCGGCAACGGCGAGCAGCGGCTCAACGCCACGGGCGTCGTCGCCGCGGGCGGCGGCACCCTCACCGAGGACTCCGAGGTCACCCCGGCGTGGGTGCGTGACGTCGTCGTGCCCCTGCTCGGCGACCGCGAGCGGGTCGCGACGATGTCGCTCGCGGCCTCCGCCGTCGGCGAGCGCGACGGCGACGAGCTGCTCGCCGACCTCGTCGGCCGGGCCCTCGTGGCCGCGCGCGGGTCGGGGGAGGGCGCATGAGCGTGCGCGACCGCCTGCCCTTCCGTCTCGACGTCGACGCGCCGGTCCCGCCCCTGGCCGAGCTCGGCCGGGTGCACGTCCTGGCCGTCGGTGGCGCGGGCATGTCTGCCGTCGCCCGTCTGCTCCTCGACGCCGGTGCCCGCGTGAGCGGCAGCGACGCCAAGGACGGCCCCGTCCTGGACGAGCTGCGTCGCCGGGGTGCGCAGATCTGGGTCGGTCACGACCCGGCCCACGTCGACGGCGTCGACACCGTCGTCGTGTCCTCGGCGATCCGTGACAGCAACCCCGAGCTCGTCGCCGCCCGCGAGGCCGGCACACGCGTGCTGCACCGCAGCCAGGCCCTCGCGGCCGCGATGGGAGAGCAGCTCAGGGTCGCGGTCGCCGGGGCGAACGGCAAGACGACGACGTCGTCGATGCTCACCTCGGCCCTGCTGCACCTCGGCGCCCGGCCCTCCTTCGCCCTCGGCGGCGAGCTCGCGAGCCAGGGCACGAACGCCGCCCTGGGCGAGGGGCCCGACTTCGTGGCCGAGGCCGACGAGTCCGACGGCTCCTTCCTCGTCTACCACCCCGACGTCGCGGTCGTGACGAACGTGCAGGCCGACCACCTCGACTTCTACGGCGACCTCGCCACGGTCGAGCAGGCCTACGCCGAGTTCGCCCGGACCGTGCGCCCCGGCGGCCTCGTCGTCGCCTGCGCCGACGACCCGGGCTCGGCCCGGCTCGCCGACGCGGTCCGCGACGCCGGCGGTGCGCACCCCGACGGCGGGCAGGCGACGCGTGTCGTCACCTACGGCTTCTCGCCCGACGCCGACGTCCGGCTCGCCGACCCGGTGCTCGAGGGTCACGGCGCGCGGGCCCAGGTCGCGCTCAAGGGCGTCGTGCACGACCTCGTGCTGCGCGTCCCCGGGCGGCACAACCTGCTCAACGCCGCGGCGGCCCTCGCCGCGGCCGTGCTCGGCTGCGGGCACGACGCCCGCGCGGTGCTCGCCGGTCTCGCGGACTTCGCCGGCACCCGCCGCCGCTTCGAGGTGCGCGGCGAGGTCGACGGCATCACCGTCGTCGACGACTACGCGCACAACCCCGGCAAGGTGAGCGCCGTCGTCGCCACCGCCTCCGAGATCGCCCGGCCGGGCCGCCTGCTCGTCATCTTCCAGCCGCACCTGTACTCGCGCACCGCCGACTTCGCCACGGACTTCGCGGCCGGGCTCGCCCCGGCCGACGACGTCGTCCTGCTGCCGATCTACGGGGCGCGGGAGGACCCGGTGCCCGGGGTGACCTCCGAGGTCGTCGCGGAGCCGTTGCGCGCGGCCGGTCGGGTCGTCGCCGTGCTCGAGCCCGAGGCCGCCGTCGCGCACGTCGTCGCCCAGGCGCGCCCGGGCGACCTCGTCATGACGATCGGCGCGGGCGACGTCACCGCGCTCGGTGCGCCGGTCATCGAGGGCCTGCGGCAGCGATGACGAGCACCCAGCACGCGCGCTTCGAGCAGCGCCAGGCCGATCTCGCGGCCGACCGCCGCCGCCGGTGGGCCTGGGGGAGCGGAGCAGTCGCCGTCCTCGCCGCGGGGGTCTACGTCGTCGGCTTCAGCCCTCTCCTCGCCGTCCAGGACGTCGACGTCGTCGGGGCCGAGCCGGGCGACACCGCGGCCATCGGCGAGCTCGCCGCCGGCGCCCACGGCCGGCCCCTGGCCCGGGTCGACGTCGGCGCCATCGTCGACGGCGCCGAGGCCCGGCCCGGGGTCGAGTCGGCGACCGTCGTGCGCGACTGGCCGCGCACCCTTCGCGTCGAGGTCGTGCCCCGCATCCCCGCCCTGGCCGTGAACCGAGGTAAAGGTCAGGTAGAGGTCTACGACATCGACGGCGTCCGCATCCGCTCGACGGGGTCGGTGCCGAAGGGGGTCCCGACGATCTCCGCGGACCGAGGGGCCGAGGTGAGCGGGCACGGCGTCACGACCGCGCTGTCGATGCTCGAGGCCCTGCCGCAGGGCGTGCGCGACCGGGTCTCGGCGGTCACCGTCGACGCCGCCGACCGGGTGAGCTTCCGCATCGGGCGCACGACCGTCGTCTGGGGCGACGAGGCGCAACCTCAGCTCAAGGTGCAGGTCATCGACGTGCTCCTCAAGGGGCGTCCGAAGGTGCTCGACGTCTCGGCCCCCGACACCCCCGTCACCCGCTGATCACGCCCGCGCGCAGGTGCGTCCGGGCCCCGTCGAGAGCACAGTCCGGCCACGATCTGCAGACCCGTCCCGACACGCGGGGGACCTGCCTTGCGACGGGCGTCCGTGACGCATAACGTCAGCGGCACACCGGTCGTGATCAAAACGTAACTCTCAAGTTGACGTCGAGATTTCGTCTCGAGAAGTCCAGCACGTCACCCATCCAGGAGAACCCCCGTGGCATCTGCCCAGAACTACCTCGCCGTCATCAAGGTCGTCGGCATCGGCGGTGGAGGTGTCAATGCCATCAACCGGATGATCGAGGTCGGCCTCAAGGGCGTCGAGTTCATCGCCATCAACACCGATGCCCAGGCCCTCCTCATGAGCGACGCCGACGTCAAGCTCGCCGTGGGTCGCGAGCTCACCCGCGGTCTCGGCGCCGGCGCCGACCCCGAGGTCGGCCGCAAGGCCGCCGAGGACCACGCCGACGAGATCGAGGAGGTCCTCAAGGGGGCCGACATGGTCTTCGTCACCGCGGGTGAGGGCGGTGGCACCGGCACCGGTGGCGCGCCCGTCGTCGCGAAGATCGCCAAGTCGCTCGGTGCCCTGACGATCGGTGTCGTCACCCGCCCCTTCACCTTCGAGGGCCGCCGCCGCGCGACCCAGGCCGAGACCGGCATCCAGTCGCTGCGCGACGAGGTCGACACCCTCATCACGATCCCCAACGACCGGCTGCTCTCGATCAGCGACCGCGCCGTGTCGATGCTCGACGCCTTCCGCAGCGCCGACCAGGTGCTCCTCTCCGGTGTCCAGGGCATCACCGACCTCATCACCACCCCGGGTCTGATCAACCTCGACTTCGCCGACGTCAAGTCCGTCATGCAGGGCGCGGGCTCGGCTCTCATGGGCATCGGCTCGGCCCGCGGCGAGGACCGCGCGGTCCAGGCGGCCGAGCTGGCCATCAGCAGCCCGCTGCTCGAGGCGAGCATCGACGGCGCGCACGGCGTGCTCCTGTCGATCCAGGGTGGCTCCGACATCGGTCTATTCGAGATCAACGAGGCCGCCCGCCTCGTCCAGGAGGGCGCGCACCCCGACGCGAACATCATCTTCGGTGCCGTCGTCGACGACGCGCTCGGCGACGAGGTGCGGGTGACGGTCATCGCCGCCGGCTTCGACGGCGGTGCGCCGAACGCCCGGCCCGACGAGCGGGCCCTCGGCACGATCCAGGGCTCGAGCCAGCAGGGCTCGGGCCAGCAGGGGTCGAGCCAGCGCGGCGCGCAGCAGGGCGGTCAGCAGCGCCCGCAGGGCGGGCAGCCCGTCTCGCAGGGTCAGCGCCCGGCACCGGCCCAGCAGCCGGCCGCCCAGCCCCAGCAGCGCCCCCAGCCGCAGCCGGTCGGCGGCCAGGGCGGTCAGCGCGAGCAGGCCGCCCCCGCGCAGCCCGTCGCCGTGCCGGTGCAGGACGAGGCCCAGCAGGCCCCGGCCGCCCCGCAGGAGCGCCCGCAGGTGCAGCAGCCCCCGCGTCAGGTGACCTTCGACGAGGGCGACGACCTCGACGTCCCCGACTTCCTCAAGTGAGGGTGCGCTGAGCACCCTGCACGACGTGAGCGAGCACCCCTTCGCCCCCCTGCCGACGCAGCACCCGCTGCGCTGGGAGAGCCGGGACGAAGGGGTGCTGCGCGCTGTCACCCATCGGCTCGGCGGGGTGAGCGAGGGTCCCTACGACGGGCTCAACCTCGGGGGCCACGTCGGTGACGACCCCACGGCGGTCGCCCGCAACCGCACGCTCGTCGAGGAGGCGGTCGGCACCCCGGTCGCCTACATGGACCAGGTGCACGGCGCCGACGTCGTCCACGTGCGCGCGGCCGGCGGGTCGCCGACGTGCGACGCGATGGTGAGCGACACCCGCGGCGTCACGCTCGCCGTGCTCGTCGCCGACTGCACCCCGGTGCTCCTGCACGACGCCCGGGCCGGGGTCGTCGGCGCGGCGCACGCGGGTCGGCCCGGCATGCTCGCCGGGGTCGTCCCCGCGACCGTCGCGGCCATGCGCGACCTCGGGGCCGAGCAGATCACCGCCACGCTGGGGCCGTCGGTGTGCGGCCGCTGCTACGAGGTGCCGGCCGCGATGCGCGAGGACGCCGCCGCCACCAGCCCGGCGTCCTACGCCATGACCTGGCAGGGCACCCCGGCGATCGACGTCGCGGCCGGTGTCGTCGAGCAGCTGGCCGCCCTCGACGTCGCCGTCCAGTGGCTGCCCGGCTGCACCCGCGAGGACCCGACCCTCTACTCCTACCGCCGCGACGGCACGACCGGCCGGCTCGCCGGGCTCGTGGGGCTGGCATGAGCGCCACCCCCGAGCGCGTCGCCGAGCTGCAGGAGCGGCTGGCCGCGGTCCACGCGCGGATCGACGCCGCGTGCGCGGCCACCGGTCGCCCGCGTGACGAGGTCCGGCTCGTCGTCGTCACGAAGTACTTCCCCCGCAGCGACCTCGATGCCCTCGTCGGGCTCGGGGTGCGCGACGTCGCGGAGTCCCGCGCCCAGGAGGCGACGGCCAAGCTCGCCGAGGGCGACGGCCCGCCGCCGGGCGTGCGCACCCACTTCGTCGGGCAGATCCAGAGCAACAAGGCCGGCGAGATCGCCCGCCTGGCCGACGTCGTGCACTCGCTGGACCGGGCGAAGGTCGTGCGTGCCCTCGCCCGGGGCGCCCAGGCCGCCGGGCGCGAGGTGACCGGCCTCGTCCAGGTCGACCTCGAGGGGTCCGACGCCGGGCGCGGCGGGGCGCAGCCGCAGGACGTGCCCGCACTGGCCGATCTCGTCGTCGAGAGCGGGCTGCACCTGGGCGGGGTGATGGCCGTCGCCCCCCGGGGTGCGGACCCGGCGCCCGCCTTCGCCCGGCTCGCCGAGCTCGCGGCGCAGGTGCGCGCCGAGCACCCGGGTGCGGTGATGATCTCGGCGGGCATGAGCGGCGACCTCGAGCAGGCCGTGGCCCACGGGGCGACACACCTGCGTGTCGGCAGCGCAATCCTCGGAGATCGGCAGTCCCACCGGTAACTTCGGTCACGACCGGCGAGTGGAGCGGCCCCGTGAGGCTGCAGGCAAGGAAGTAGAGACATGGGACTGCGTGACGCGATGGTGTACCTCGGCCTGGCCGAGGATCAGAAGCGCTACGACGACTACGAGGACCAGTACGTCGACGAGGCGGACGAGAGCTATGACGAGGTCGAGGAGGCGCCCCGCGCCGAGGTGACCCGGCTGCGCCCCGTCGAGCGCCACGACCACGCCGCTGCCGTCCGGGAGGTGCCTGTGGGCCAGCTCAACCGCATCACGACCATCCACCCGCGCACGTACAACGACGCCCGAGCCATCGGCGAGAGCTTCCGCGACGACGTGCCGGTCATCATGAACCTCAGCGACATGGACGACTCCGACGCCAAGCGTCTCGTCGACTTCGCCGCGGGGCTCGTCTTCGGCCTCCACGGGTCGATCGAGCGCGTGACGAACAAGGTCTTCCTGCTCTCGCCGGAGCACATCGAGGTCGCCGCGGAGGGGGCCGACGAGCCTGCCGCGCGCAACCTCTTCAACCAGAGCTGACCGCGCACCGCTCGCCGTCCCGCCCGACGCCCGGCCCCTCGTCCGACGAGGAGCCGGGCGTCGCGTGTCGTACCCGGTGCGGGGAGCTCGCAGGTCGGCAGGTTTAGATAGGGCTCATGGAGCTGATCCGGGCCGTCGTCCACCTCGTGCTGTACGCCTTCTTCCTCGTGCTCATCGGGCGGCTGATCTTCGACTGGATCCAGGTCTTCGCCCGCGAGTGGCGGCCCCGCGGGATCGTCCTCGTCGTCGCCGAGGTCGTCTACTCGATCACCGACCCGCCGCTCAAGGCCATCCGCAAGGTCATCCCGCCGCTGCGTCTCGGCGGCGTCCAGCTCGACCTCGCCTTCCTCGTGCTCATCCTCGGTGTCTCGATCCTGCTGCGTATCATCTAGGGTGACTCGATGCCTGCTCGCGGGAGCGACAGGCGTCTCACGTGTCCGTGCAACGAGGAGAAGAGATGGCGCTGACGCCTGAGGACGTCCTCAACAAGACGTTCACCCAGACCCAGTTCCGACGGGGTTACGACGAGCGCGAGGTGGACGACTTCCTCGACGAGGTGGTCGCCGAGATGCGCCGCATGGTCAAGGACGGCGAGGACCTGCGGGCCCGCGTCCAGGACGGCGACGCCCCGGCGACGACGTCCGCCGCGGCCGCGCCCGCCCCGGCCGGTGACTCCGGCCAGGCCGTCAAGGAGCGCGACGCGCTCATGCGGCGCAACGACGAGCTCAAGGCCCGTCTGGAGAAGGAGCAGAGCGCCCTCGCCGACGCGCAGAAGCGCGCGAGCGAGGCCGAGGCGCGCGTCAAGGCGCTCGAGGAGCAGCAGGGGCGCGAGTCCCAGTCGCGCGACGAGCAGGCCGCCGCCGCCAAGCGCGGTGCCGACGAGCGCGTCAGCACCGTCACCGCCCGCGCGGAGGAGGCCGAGAAGGCCGCCCAGGAGCGCATCGCCAAGGCCGAGGCCGACGCGAAGAAGGCGGAGGCCGACGCCAAGAAGGCCCAGGAGGACGCCCAGCGCCGCCGCGAGGCCGCCGAGCGCGCCGCCGCCGAGGCCGAGGCGAAGGCCCAGGCCGCCCAGCAGGCGCCAGCGCCCGCCGCGGCTCCCGGCCAGGGTGACCAGGCCGCTGCCTTCGCCGGTGGTGCCGCCACCGGTGGTGGGGCCAGCGGTCTCATCGCGCTCGCTCAGCGCCTGCACGACGAGCACGTCGCCGAGGGCCAGTCCCAGCACGACAAGCTCGTCGCCGAGGCGAAGGCGAAGTTCGAGGAGCTCGTCGGCCAGGGCCAGGCGCGTCACGACGAGCTCGTGACGAAGGGCCAGACCCAGCACGACGACCTGCTCTCGCGCGGCAAGGCCGAGAACGAGAAGCTCGTCGGCGAGGGCACCTCGCAGCGCGACAAGCTCATCGGCGACGCCACGAGCAAGAGCCAGGGCATGGTCGCGGAGGCCGAGGAGAAGAAGAAGCGCATTCTCGGCGACCTCGAGCAGCGCAAGACCGAGGTCGAGAAGCAGATCGCGGACCTCAAGACCTTCGAGAAGGACTACCGCTCGCGGCTCAAGGACTACATCTCGGGCCAGCTCGCCGAGCTCGACACCGTCGGGACGACCGAGCGCCCGGCGCAGACGCAGGGCTGACCCGGCGCCCGAGAGGGCACCACGGCTCCACGACGACGGGGGTGAGCGCGCAGGTCGCGCTCACCCCCGTCGTGCTGTCCTGCGCCGACACCGGACAGGGCGGGCCCTGCGGTGGCCGCTGCGTCCCTGGGGCGTCTATCCTCAGGCCACCTTCGGCCCGCGATCGGCGGGCCGTGCCAGCTGAGGACGGACATGGCCAGGTCGAGCACCACCGCCGCGGCGAAGACCCCTGCGACGAAGAAGACCGCGAAGAAGAGCGCGGCGAAGAAGTCCGCCGAGGAGTCGGCGGCCACGACGACGAGCACCCGGACCCGCTCCAAGGCCGGCGACGTCGCCCCCACGCTCGTCGTGCGCGACGACGAGGCCGCGTGGACCAAGGCCGAGCTCAAGGCCGTGCGCAAGGAGATCGACGACGAGGTCACCCGCCTGCGCACGGAGATCGAGACCGCCGAGCACGACCTCGTCGACCTCATGCGCGACCACGCCGACGGGTCGGGCGACGACCAGGCGGACGCAGGGGCGAAGACCTTCGAGCGCGAGCAGGAGGTCACCCTGGCCAACAACACCCGGGCGATGCTCATCCAGAACCTCCACGCCCTCGAGCGGATCGACGACGGGACCTACGGTCGGTGCGAGTCCTGCGGCAACGCGATCGGCAAGCTTCGCCTCCAGGCCTACCCACGTGCGACCCTGTGCGTGACATGCAAGACGAAGCAGGAACGACGCTGACCCCTCCCACCGACCCCGCAGCCGACGGGGGCGCCGCTGACGGCGCTCCCGACGACGCGAGCGGGGCACGACTGCGACCGCGGACCCGGGCGACCCTTGCCCCCTTCGCCGTGCTCGCCCTGGTGACCCTCGGGCTCGACCAGGCGAGCAAGGTGTGGGCGCTGGGCTCGCTCGACGACGGGCACGTCGTGCCCCTCGTCGGCGACGTCCTGCGCCTGCGGCTCATCCGCAACCCCGGCGCGGCCTTCTCGATCGGTGACTCCTCGACGGTCGTCATGACCGCCCTGGCCGTCGCGATCACGATCGCCGTCGTCGTCGCCGCCTGGCGCGCGGCGAGCCCGCGCTGGACCGCCGCCCTCGGGCTGCTCCTCGGCGGCTCGCTGGGCAACCTCTCCGACCGCTTCTTCCGCGAGCCCGGACCGGGCCGCGGCCACGTCATCGACTTCATCGACTACGGCGGGCTCTTCGTCGGCAACGTCGCCGACATCGCGATCGTGCTCGGCGCGGTCGTCGTCGTGTGGCTGACCTTCACCGGGGTGGGGCTAGACGGCGTGCGCGCCGGCCGGCACGCCCGTGACGAGGACGCCGACGACGCCGAGGACGAGACGCAGGAGAGACCGGCCGCCGAGCCGGCCCAGGAGCAGACGAAGGGGGAGCGAGATGCCTGACGTGCGCAACGTCCTCGTGCCGGAGGGCCTGGCCGGCGAGCGGGTCGACGCCGCCGTGGCGCGTCTCTTCGGCGTGAGCCGGACCAAGGCCGCCGAGCTCGCCGCGGAGGGCCACGTCGTGCTCGACGGCTCCGCCGTCGGCAAGTCCGAGCGGGTCCACGACGGCAGCCACCTCGAGGTGAGCCTGCCGAGCCCGCAGGAGATGCCGCGCGTCGAGGTCGTCGCCGAGCCCGTCCCGGGCATGCGCGTCGTCCACGACGACGACGACATCGTCGTCGTCGACAAGCCCGTCGGGGTCGCCGCCCACCCGAGCGTGGGCTGGACCGGTCCGACGGTGCTCGGAGGTCTGGCCGCGGCCGGCTACCGCATCACGACGAGCGGCGCGAGCGAGCGCCAGGGCATCGTCAGCCGTCTCGACGTCGGCACCTCGGGCCTGATGGTCGTGTGCAAGAGCGAGTACGCGTACTCGGTGCTCAAGCGGGCCTTCAAGGAGCGCACGGTCGACAAGACCTACCACGCGCTCGTCCAGGGCCTGCCCGACCCGCACGTCGGCACGGTCGACGCACCGATCGGCCGCCACCCCGGGCACGACTACAAGTTCGCCGTCATGGACTCCGGCAAGCACGCGATCACGCACTACGAGCTGCTCGAGGCCCACCGGCACGCGTCGCTCGTCGAGGTGCACCTCGAGACCGGCCGCACTCACCAGATCCGCGTCCACATGGCCGCGCTGCGCCACCCGTGCGTCGGCGACCCGCTGTACGGCGCCGACCCGACGCTCGGCCGCCGGCTCGGGCTCGAGCGCCAGTGGCTGCACGCGATGGGCCTGGGCTTCACCCACCCGGGGACCGGCGAGTACGTGCACTACGAGAGCACCTACCCCGAGGACCTCCAGGTGGCCCTCGACCGGCTCCGCGAGCTGCGCTGAGCCGGTCGGGCCCGCCCGGCCCGGTCGGGAGCAGAGGTCAGTTGACCTGGCGGTCGCGGCCCTGCCAGTACTGGGCGCGGAGCTTGAACTTCTGCAGCTTGCCGGTCGCCGTGCGGGCGAGCTCGTCGCGGAACTCCACCGACGTCGGGGCCTTGTAGCCCGCGGCCTTGCCCTTGCACCACGCGATGAGCTCGGCCTCGGTGACCTCCTCGTCGTGGTCGGGGTCGAGGACGACGAGGGCCTTGATCGTCTCGCCCCACCGCTCGTCGGGCACGCCGATGACGGCGACCTCGGTGACCGCGGGGTGGGCGAAGAGGACGTCCTCGACCTCGATCGAGGAGACGTTCTCGCCGCCGGTGATGATGACGTCCTTCTTGCGGTCGCTGATCGTCAGGTAGCCGTCCTCGAGCGTGCCGCCGTCGCCGGTGTGGAACCACCCGTCCTCGAGAGCCGCCGCGCTCTCCTGCGGCTGCTCCCAGTAGCCCTCCATCACCTGGTTCGCCCGGGCGAGGACCTCGCCCTCGGGGGAGACGTCGAGCTCGACGCCGAGGGCGGGCGCCCCGGCGCGCACGAGCCGCGCTGCGCGCTCCTGCGGGTCGAGGTCGTCCCACTCCGCGCGGGTGCGGTTGACGGTGAGCAGGGGAGAGGTCTCGGTGAGCCCGTAGATCTGGATGAGCTCCCAGCCCAGCTCGGTCTCGACGCGCGCCACGGTCGTCGTGGGCGGCGGGGCGCCGGCGACGACGATGCGCACCCGCCCGCGGCCGGGGATCTCGCCCTCCCAGTCCTGGGCGGCGGCGAGGACCGAGGCGACGACGGCCGGCGCGGCGCACATGACGCTCACCCCTTCGTCGCGGACCCGGCGCAGGATCTCGGCGCCGTCGATCTTGCGGATGACGACGTGGCGGGCGCCGACGCCCGTCATCGCGAAGGGCATGCCCCACCCGTTGGCGTGGAACATCGGCAGGGTGTGGAGGTAGACGTCGCGGTCGCCCGCCCCGATGTGCATGGCGAAGGTCACCGCGTTGGTCCAGATGTTGCGATGGGTGATCTGGACCCCCTTCGGGCGGGCCGTCGTGCCCGAGGTGTAGTTGATCGTCGCCGTCGCGTCCTCGTCGGGCTCCCAGGGGCGCGGCTGCGGCGGGTCGCCCTCGAGCGGCGCGTCTCCGAAGAGGTGCTCGTCCTCGCCGAGGACGAAGACGTGCTCGGCCTCGAGGTCGGCGAGCTGGTCGCGCAGCTCGGGGTCGACGTAGACGACCCGGGCCCCGCTGTGGCCGACGATGTACTGGACCTCCTCGAGCGCGAGGCGGAAGTTCACCGGCACGAGGACGCGGCCCGAGCCGCACACCCCGAAGAAGCTCGTGAGCAGGCGGGCGGAGTTGTGCGAGACGACGGCGACCCGGTCGCCGACCTCGAGGCCCAGCGAGTCGAGATGGGCCGCCTGGGCGTGCGCCAGGCGCCGCATCCGGGCGTAGGTGACGTCCTCGAGCGGGGGAGCGGGCTGGGCCGGCTCGTCGACGACCGCCACCCGGTCGCCGTAGACGAGGGCGGCCCGGTCGATGAAGTGGTTGACGCTGAAGGGGACGCGCATCGTGAGCCCTCCCGAAGGGGTGGTCGAGGTCACCGGGGTGCGGCGACGGGTGCCGTGGACACCCTGACGCTAGCCCCGCCGACCGCTCGCCGCACGGGATCGTGGCGGATGTCCGACGGACGGCTCGGGGCTGTCGGCGAGCGGCCGTAGGATCGACAGCGATGTCCGAGCTGCTGCCCCGCGAGAAGAACTTCGTCCACCTCCACAACCACACCGAGTACTCGATGCTCGACGGTGCGGCGCGGATCGACGAGATGTTCGAGGTGGCCGCCGAGATGGGCATGCCGGCCATTGCGACGACCGACCACGGCTACCTCTTCGGCGCCTACGAGTTCTGGAGCAAGGGCGTCAAGCACGGGGTCAAGCCGATCATCGGCCTCGAGGCCTACGTCGCGCCCGGCACGCACCGTACCGACAAGACCCGCGTCAAGTGGGGCAACGAGCGCACCCGGCCCGGCGACGACGTCTCCGGCGGCGGCGCGTACACCCACATGACGATCCTCGCCCGCAACAACCAGGGCCTGTCCAACCTCTTCCGGATGGGCTCCCAGGCCTCGCTGGATCAGGTCTACGCGAAGTGGCCCCGGCTCGACCGCGAGCTGCTCGGCCGGTACGGCGACGGGCTCGTCGCGACGACCGGCTGCCCGTCCGGCGAGGTCCAGACCCGGCTGCGCCTGGGCCAGTACGACAAGGCCGTCGAGGCCGCCTCGGAGTTCCGCGACATCTTCGGGCGCGAGCACTACTTCCTCGAGCTCATGGACCACGGGGTCGAGATCGAGCGCCGGGTGCGCGAGGACCTCCTGCGCCTGGCCAAGGACCTCGACCTGCCGCTCCTGGCCACCAACGACCTGCACTACGTGCGCCAGGGCGACTCCGTCGCGCACGACGCGCTGCTGTGCATCAACTCCGGGTCGACGCTGCTCGACCCGGGTCGCTTCTCCTTCGAGGGCGACGGCTACTACATCAAGTCGCCGGCCGAGATGCGTCACCTGTGGCGCGAGCTGCCCCAGGCCTGCGACAACACGATGCTCGTCGCCGACATGTGCGAGGTCTCCTTCACCGAGGGCGAGGGGCGCTACATGCCCCGCTTCGACTGCCCGCCCGGCGAGAGCGAGCAGAGCTGGTTCATCTCCGAGGTCGCGACCGGCCTGGCCCGGCGCTTCCCCGAGGGCGTGCCCGACTACGCCCGCCAGCAGGCCGACTACGAGATCGACGTCATCGCGGGCAAGGGCTACGCCGGCTACTTCCTCGTCGTCGCCGACTTCATCAACTGGGCCAAGCGCAACGGCATCCGGGTCGGCCCCGGCCGAGGCTCGGGCGCGGGCTCGATGTGCGCGTACGCGATGGGCATCACCGACCTCGACCCCATCCCGCACGGCCTGATCTTCGAGCGCTTCCTGAACCCCGAGCGCGCGTCGATGCCCGACTTCGACATCGACTTCGACGAGCGCCGGCGCGGCGAGGTCATCCGCTACGTCACCGAGAAGTACGGCGACGAGCGGGTCGCCCAGATCGTCACCTACGGCACGATCAAGGCCAAGCAGGCGGTCAAGGACGCCGCCCGGGTCATGGGCCACCCCTTCTCCGTCGGCGAGCAGCTGACGAAGGCGATGCCGGCCGACGTCATGGGCAAGGGCGTGCCGCTGTCGAAGATGTACGACGAGAGCCACGACCGCTACGCCGAGGGCCAGGAGTTCCGCGACCTCGTCGCCGGCGAGAAGCACCTCCAGGAGGTCGTCGAGACCGCCCGGGGCCTCGAGGGGCTGAAGCGCCAGTGGGGCGTGCACGCCGCTGGCGTCATCATGTCCAGCGAGCCGCTCATCGACGTCATCCCCATCATGCGCCGTCTCCAGGACGGCCAGGTCATCACGCAGTTCGACTACCCGAGCTGCGAGAACCTCGGCCTGGTCAAGATGGACTTCCTCGGCCTGCGCAACCTCACGATCCTCGACGACGCGCTCGAGAACGTGCAGATGAACCGCGGCGAGGTCATCGACCTCGACGCGCTGAGCAAGGACATGACCGACCCGGCGACGTACGCGCTGCTCTCGCGCGGCGACACCCTCGGCGTCTTCCAGCTCGACGGCGGGGGCATGCGCACCCTGCTGCGGCTCATGCAGCCGGACAACTTCGAGGACATCTCCGCCGCGCTCGCGCTCTACCGGCCGGGCCCGATGGGCGTCAACGCGCACACGAACTTCGCGCTGCGCAAGAACGGCAAGCAGGAGATCGTCCCGCTCGACCCCCAGCTCAAGGGCAAGCTCCAGCCCGAGATGGTCGAGGCGCTCGACCCGATCCTGTCGATGACCTACGGCCTGGTCATCTACCAGGAGCAGGTCATGGAGATCGCCCAGAAGCTCGCCGGCTACACGCTCGGCAACGCCGACCTGCTGCGCCGCGCGATGGGCAAGAAGAAGAAGGAGGTGCTCGACAAGGAGTACGTCCCCTTCTCCGAGGGCATGAAGGCCAACGGGTACAACGAGGCCTCCGTCGCCGCCCTGTGGGGCGTCCTCGTGCCCTTCTCCGACTACGCCTTCAACAAGGCGCACACCGCCGCCTACGGCCTCGTCTCGTACTGGACGGCATACCTCAAGGCCAACTACCCGGCTGAGTACATGGCCGGGCTGCTCACCTCGGTCGGCGACGACAAGGACAAGTCCGCGCTCTACCTCGGCGAGTGCCGCCGGATGGGCATCAAGGTCCTGCCGCCCTCGGTCAACGAGTCCGTCGGGCGCTTCGCCGCGGTCGGCGAGGACATCCGCTTCGGTCTCGACGCGATCCGCAACGTCGGGCGCAACGTCGTCGAGGCGATCATCACCGCGCGCGAGGAGAAGGGGCGCTTCACGTCCTTCGACGACTTCCTCGCCAAGTGCCCGGCCGTCGTGTGCAACAAGCGCACCATCGAGTCGCTCATCAAGGCGGGAGCCTTCGACGACCTCGGTCACCCCCGCCAGGGGCTCGTCATGGTCCACGAGGAGTACGTCGACGCCTTCGTCTCGGTCAAGCGCCAGGAGGCCGTCGGCCAGGACAGCCTGTGGGACCTCCTCGGCGGCGACGACGAGGGCGAGGCCGGCGGCATCGAGGGCATGGGTCTGCGTCCCGTGCCCGAGGTCGAGTGGGACAAGCAGGCGAAGCTGAGCAACGAGCGCGACATGCTCGGCCTCTACGTCAGCGACCACCCGCTCTTCGGCATCGAGCACGTGCTGCAGCGCGCCGCGGACACCTCGATCACCTCGCTCACGCAGTCCGAGTCCTCCGAGGAGCGCAAGGGCATGGTGACGATCGCCGGGCTCGTGACGAACCTGTCAGTCAAGCGCAACAAGCGCGGCGAGCTGTGGGCCGTCGCCCAGGTCGAGGACCTCGGCGGCTCCATCGAGTGCCTCTTCTTCCCCCGCACGTACATGACGGTGCAGACGATGCTCACGCAGGACGTCGTCGCCGTCGTGCGCGGCCGGGTCAACACCCGCGACGACTCGGTGTCGATCTTCGCCGAGGACCTCACCCTGCCCGAGCTCACCGACGGACCTCGGGGCCCGGTGACGCTGACGATGGACCTGCGCCGGGCGACCTCGGCCCGGGTCGAGCAGATCAAGGAGGTCCTCGGCCAGCACCCCGGCTCGACCGAGGTCCACCTCAAGCTCGTCCAGCCCGGTCGGTCGGTGACGATGGCGGTCGACCCCGAGTGGCGCGTCGACGTCTCCGAGGCGCTGGTCGCCGACCTCAAGGTCCTCCTCGGCCCCCGGGCGGTGTCGGCATGAGCACCGTGCAGCCGCCGGTCGCCCCGCACCGGCCGACGCGACGCGAGCACCACGGCGAGGTCTTCGAGGACCCCTTCGAGTGGCTCCGCGACGCGCAGGACCCGGCCGTCGTCGCCCACCTCGAGGCCGAGAACGCCTACGCCGAGGAGCGCACCGCGCACCTGGCCCCCCTTCGCTCGGAGCTCGTCGAGGAGATCCGCTCCCGCACGCTCGAGACCGACCTGTCCGTACCGGTGGCCGCCGGCCCGTGGTGGTACTACACCCGCACCCGCGAGGGGCAGCAGTACGGCATCCACTGCCGCGCGCCGCTGGCCGACCGCGCGGTCGTGCCGGCGCTCGACCCCGAGCACCCGTTGCCCGGCGAGCAGGTGCTCCTCGACGACAACGCGCTCGCCGAGGGGCACGAGTACCTCGCCGTCGGCGCCTACGAGATCAGCGCCGACCACGACCGGCTCGCGTACTCCGTCGACGTCAGCGGCGACGAGCGCTTCGACCTCACGGTGCTCGACCTCACGACCGGCGCGGTGCTCGACGACTCCGTCCGAGGCATCGGCTACGGCGCCGTCTTCTCGCGTGACGGGGCCCATGTCTTCTACGTGCGCGTCGACGACGCGTGGCGCCCGCACGAGCTGTGGCGCCACGAGGTCGGCGGCGACCCCGCCGACGACGTGCTGCTGCACCGCGAGGACGACGAGCGCTTCTGGATGGGCGTCGACCGCAGCCGCGACGACCGGTGGGTCGTCCTCGGTCTCGGCAGCCGCACGACGAGCGAGGTGCACCTGCTCGACGCGACCGACGTCACCGCCCCGATGCGCTGCGTCTCCCCCCGGCGCGAGGGCGTCGAGTACGACGTCGAGCCCGCGGCCGACCACCTCCTCGTCCTGCACAACGAGCGCCAGCGCGAGTGGGACCTCGCCTGGGCCCCCCTCGACGCGACGAGCCACGAGCAGTGGAGCCCGCTGCTCGACCGCGCCGACGGCGAGCGCTTCCTCGGCGTCGACGCCTACGACGACTTCGCCGTGCTCACCCTGCGCCGCGACGGCGTCCCCGCCGCCCGCATCCTGCCCCGGACCGGGCGCTCCGCCCCCTTCGCCGCGGGGGACTACGGCACCGGTCGCGACGTCGTCGTCGGCGACGACCCGATGGCCACCGTGTCCGCGCTCGGCGCGGCCGACCCCGACGCCGACCGTATCCGGGTCAGCCACGAGTCGTGGGTGAGCCCGCGCACGATCCTCGACGTCGTCGTCGCGACCGGCGAGCAGGTCGTGCACAAGCAGCACCCGGTGCTCGGCGTCGACCTCGCCGACTACGAGCAGCGCCGTGAGTGGGTCACCGCCCCCGACGGCACACCGGTGCCGCTCTCGCTCGTCATGCGCCGCGGCACCCAGGCCGACGGCACCAACCCGGGCCTGCTCTACGGCTACGGCAGCTACGAGCTGTCGATGGACCCCTACTTCTCGACCGCCCGCCTGTCGCTGCTCGACCGCGGCGTCGTCTACGCCGTCGCCCATGTGCGCGGCGGCGGCGAGATGGGGCGCGCCTGGTACGAGGACGGCCGCCTGGCGACCAAGCGCAACACCTTCACCGACTTCGTCGCCTGCGCGGAGCACCTCCACGACCGCGGCTGGGTGGCCCGTGACCGGCTCGCGGCCGAAGGGGGGTCCGCCGGCGGTCTGCTCGTCGGGGCCGCTGCCAACCTCGCGCCCGAGCGCTTCCGCGCGGTGCTCGCCGCCGTCCCCTTCGTCGACGCGCTGACGACGATCCTGCGCCCGGACCTGCCGCTCACCGTGGGGGAGTGGGACGAGTGGGGCAACCCGCTCGCCGACCCCGAGGTCTACGCGTACATGCGCTCGTACAGCCCGTACGAGGGCGTGCGCGCCGTCGAGTACCCGGCCGTCCTCGCGACGACCTCGCTCAACGACACCCGGGTCTCCTTCACCGAGCCCGCGAAGTGGGTCGCCCGGCTGCGCGAGGTCGTGACCAACGACCCGCAGGAGCGCCCGGTGCTGCTGCGCACCGAGATGGTCGCCGGTCACGGCGGGCGCTCCGGTCGCTACGCCGCATGGGAGCAGACCGCGTGGGAGTGGGCATGGGTGCTCGACCAGGTCGGTGCGACGCAGCGTCGTCAGGGCCCGACGGCGGGGTGACCGGAGCGCGAACCTCGCTGGTCGAGGTGCGACGCAGGAGCCTCGAGACCATGACGATCCGCTGAACGGTCGGGGCATCTGCGCAGATCAGGCCCGGACCTCTTGACGGGGGCGACACAATGGCGACGGCTCTCGAGCCACGCCACCCCCATCTCCAGGAGACCTCTCGCATGAAGCACACGAAGCGTCTGGCCGTCGGCCTGCCTGCCACCCTCGCCCTGGCTCTGGCGGCCGGCCTGCCGACCGCCGCGGCCACCCCGTCGGCGGCCCCGGCCGCCCCGGCTGCCCCCGCCGCAGCCCCTGCTGCCGACACCACGGCCGCCGCCCCGAGCGCCTGGGGCGACCGCTGGCGCTACGTCAACATCTTCTCCTTCAGCGACTTCCACGGGCACCTCGAGGCCAACGACCCGGCGCTCGCGCCCGAGGTCGACCCGACCCAGACCCCGGTCGGCGGCGTCGCCCACCTCGCGGCGAACATCAAGGCGCGCAAGGGCAGCAACGGCATCACCGTCTCGGCCGGCGACAACATCGGCGGCTCGACCTTCCTGTCAGGTCTCTTCCACGACGAGCCGACCATCGAGGTCCTCGACGAGATGGACGTCAAGGCCTCGGCCGTGGGCAACCACGAGTTCGACGAGGGCACCAACGAGCTGCTGCGCATCCAGCACGGCGGGGCGCACCCCAAGGACGGCACGTACTTCCCCGGCAAGCCCTACCCGGGCGCCGACATGGAGTACCTCGCGAGCAACGTGACGAACACGAAGAACGGCCGCAAGATCCTGCCCGGCACGTCCGTGCAGACGGTCAACGGCGTCAAGGTCGGCTTCATCGGCGTCGTCACCCCCGAGACCCCGAGCCTCGTCTCGCCCGGCGGCGTCTCCTCGATCCGCTTCGACGAGATCGCGGCGAAGGTCAACTCCGCGGCGAGCTGGCTGAGCAACGCCAAGGACGTCGAGACCATCGTCGTGCTCATGCACGAGGGCGGCAGCCAGGACGGCACGATCGACCAGTGCGAGAACCTCTCCGGCCCCGTCGTCGAGCTCAACCGCCGGATCAACTCGCGGGTCGACGGCATCGTCACCGGCCACACCCACTCGTCCTTCAACTGCTCGCTCACCGACTGGAAGGGCGGGCAGCGCCCGGTCGTCGCCTCCGGTGACTGGGGCCGCGCCTTCAACCAGATGCGCCTCCTCGTCGACCTCAAGACCGGCGACGTCGTGAAGAAGTCGAGCCGCGCGACGAACCACCTCAACGTCCGCAGCACCACCGCCGACCCCGGCGTCCAGGCGATCCTCGACAAGTGGATCGACCGCGCCGGCCCCGAGCGCGCGAAGGTCGTCGGCACCGTCGCCGAGGACATCACCGGCGACGCGAGCGGCAACCGCGGCATCGAGACCCCGATGGCCGACCTCGTCGCCGACTCGATCCTCTGGGGCACCCAGGCCCCCGAGCGCGGTGGCGCCCAGATCGCGATGATGAACGTCGGCGGCGTCCGCTCGTCCTTCGCCCGCAGCACGATCACCAACGGTGAGCAGGTCGGCGAGATCACCTACGAGGAGGCCTACAAGGTCGCCCCCTTCGGCAACCTGCTCGTCACGGTCGACATGACCGGCGCGCAGATCAAGGCGGTGCTCGAGCAGCAGTACGTGCCGACCCGCGGCCGCAAGTACCTCGCGCTCGGCGTCTCCGAGGGCTTCAGCTACACGTGGGACGACACCCAGGCCGAGGGGTCGAAGGTCTCCGGCATGGAGCTCGACGGCACGGCGATCGACCCGGCGAAGACCTACCGCGTCGCGACCCTGAGCTTCCTCGCCGAGGGCGGCGACGACTTCACCGCCTTCGAGGACGCGACCAACCTCACCGGTGGTCCCGAGGACCTCGAGAACCTCGTGCGCTACCTGCAGGCCAACCCCGGCCTCACCGCGCCGGAGGACCGCGTCGCCGGCCTCTGAGCCACGACGAGCGCGAAGGGGTGGTCCCGCCGGCTGGCGGGACCACCCCTTCGTCGAATCTCGCTCCCTGAGGTGCGAGGAGCTCTGGGGTCACCCGACCCTCGCTCCCTGAGGTGCGAGGAGCTCGGCGGTCAGCCGACCCTCGCTCCCTAAGGTGCGAAGAGCTCTGGGGTCACCCGTCCTCGCTCCCTGAGGTGCGAGGAGCTCTGGGGTCACCCGAGCTTCGCTCCCTGAGGTGCGAGGAGCTCTGCGGTCAGCCGGACCTCGCTCCCTGAGGTGCGAGGAGCTCTGCGACGAGCCTCGAAGGGCGCGTCTCAGCCGGCCGGACGCCTCGAGCGGACGAGGGAGAGCGGCAGGGTGAGCGCGGTGATCGCGGCGGTGACGAGGAGCGCACGCTCGAAGTCCAGGCCCGCGGCGAGCGAGCCGACGAGGACGGAGCCGACGCCGGTGCCGAGGTCGAAGCCGACGTTCCACACGGCACTGGTCGTGCCGTAGTGCCGGCGGTGCACCGCGGCGAAGGACAGGACGAGGGTGAGGTTCTGCAGACCGCCGTACGCCATGCCGAGGGCTGCGGAGCCGAGGACGAGCAGGGGCACCGAGGGGCCGTCGAGCGAGAGCGCGATGAGCAGGCTGCCGAGCGCGCCGACGACGACGAGCGGGGCGACGAAGCGTCGTGCGCCGTAGCGGTCGGCGAGCGCCCCGACGCGCCAGCGGGCGAGGGCCGAGGTGGCGGTGACGACGACGAGCGCGAGGGTGACGAGCGCGGCCTCGTCGAGCATCTGCGGGGCGAAGGACAGCACGGCGCCGCCGGCGAGGGTGATGCCGGTGAGGACGAGCATGGGCGGCAGCAGCGGCAGGACGACCGTGCGCAGGTCGACGCGGGCGTGCTCCTCGCTCGCGGTCGCGCTCGGGCGTCCGTCGAGGTGACGACCCAGGTCGAGCGCGGCGGGGATCGCGAGGACCGGCGCGGCGGCGAGGACGAAGACGGGCGTGAACCCGACCCGGTCGGCGAGCCATGGCGACAGGGGGAGCAGGACGACCTGCGGCAGCGCGATGGCCAGGCCGTAGAGCCCGACCGCGCGACCGCGGCGGGCGGCGTCGATGAGCTCGGCGACGGCGGCGCTGCCGGTGACGGTGAGCACGCCGAAGCCCGCGCCGCGCACGGCGGACAGGGCCAGGGTGGGCGCGAGCGCGTCCGAGGTGAGGTGGAGCAGCGACGGGACGCCCATGAGGAGCAGCCCGACGGCGAGCACCCGGCCCCACCCGAGACGGCGCAGGAGACGGGGGACGACGGGCTGGGTGAGGACGGTGCACAGCAGCGCGACGCCGTTGACGAGCCCGGCACCGCCGACGTCGGCCCCGCCGCGCACGGCCCACAGCGGGGCCGTGGGCAGCAGCACGGAGAAGCCGGCGAAGCCGAGCAGGGTGGCGACGAGCAGGGCGGGCATGCCGGGCAGGGTGGCGACACGGGTCGCCGGTGCGGTGTCGGGCGTGGGCTCGCCGGCGTGCGCCGGGGCGTCGAGCATCGAAGGGGTCCTTCCGAGTGGGTGGGCAGCCGTCCATCATGCCCCGCCCCCGCCACGACCGACGAATCGTGGCGCTCTGGCTCGTCCGGTCGAGGTGCGACGAGGCGCCGCAAGACCACGTGCCCGGTGGTCAGGGGAGGCGGAGGCGCACGAAGCGGGGGCGGTAGATGCTCGGGGTGGCGAAGAGCCGGTCGCTGTCGAAGGTGTTGACGTTGTACGAGACGAGCAGCTCGTCGGGGTCGGCACCCGGCAGCCCGGGGTGCGCGTGCGCGTTGTACGCGAAGCGTTCGTCTTCGCCGGGCTCCGGCGCGGTGTAGACGAGCTGGGGCTCGCCCCACGGGCCGGCGGGGGAGCACGCGGTGCGGGCGACGACGTCGGGGGAGAAGAGCTCGCGGGTGTCGCTCGTGACGAGCAGGTACCCGCCGTCGTAGGGCTGGACCGACAGCTCGTTGGCGACGCCGTCGGTGATCCGCGCCGAGTCCTCCGGCCGCGTCGACCACCCGTCGGCGGTGCGGTAGGACCACTGCGACCGGTCGTGCACGGCACCCGGGGGTGCCTTCGCGAGGTGCAGGTGCTTGTCGGAGCCGCGGTCCTCCACCCCGTAGACGTAGGTCGCGTCCTCGCGCTCCATGACCGCCGCGCCCCAGGCCACGTCGCCCGCGCTCGGCACGTCGGTGATGCTCAGCAGCCTGAGGTCCGGCAGCGAGACCCGTGCGACCGAGGTCCCGGCCCAGCGGAAGTCGCTGCCGCTGCCCGTCGTCCGGGCGAGGAAGACGGTGAGCTGCGAGCCCTCGACGGTGGCGTCCTGGACCCAGTGGTACGTGCGCTCGTCGACGTCGGGGAAGAAGGCGCTGGGCTCGCCGTCGCGCGTCCCGGTGAGGGTGCGCGAGGTGCCATCGGGTGACTGGACGACGAGGGCGTTGTGGACCATGACGGTCCCCGGCCCGGGCTGCCCGCGCAGGCCGAGCGAGCCGACGAAGGAGTCGGAGTAGAGCCACAGCACCCGCCCGTCGGGCAGCACGACCGAGTAGGTCGAGTCACCGGCGACCCACCCCGGCCCGGACATCGCGTCGACCCGGGCGTCCTCGTCGTGCGCGGGCTGGGCCGTCGGCAGCTCGGCATCGGCGGCACCGCACGTGCCGGGGGCGGGGGACGGGCTGTCGCAGGCTGCCGCGAGGGGCGCGAGCAGCAGGGCGCTCGCGACGAGCGCGGTACGAGCTCGGGTCGTCGGCACGGCACCTCCTCGTCGGCGCGACGGCTCGAACCTAACCCGTCGCCACCTCCAGGATCGTGTCACCGGCGGGTACTGCCGGGTCACCAGCACGTCCAGCGGGGTGTGGACCTCGGCGCGGGCCCCGGCGAAGATGAGCAGGTGCCCGCACCCCTCCACGACCGCGCCCGCTGATGCCGCAGGACCGCGCCGCCCTCGTCGTCGTCGACATGCAGAACTCCTACTTCGAGGACCCGGTGCTCGACGAGCAGCGCGAGTGGCTCCTCCCGCGCGTCAACGACCTCGTCGCGGCCGCCAGCGACGCTGGCGCCGACGTCGTCCTCGTGCGCACCGAGCACGCCCGCGACCGCTCGACGTGGACGCTGAGCATGCGCCGCGACGACCAGGGCTTCGCCTTCCCCGGCACCGAGCAGGCCGCACCCCTCGACGGCCTCGACACCGAGGGCGCGCTGGAGGTCGTCAAGACCCGCGACAGCGCCTTCGTGCGCACCGAGCTCGAGGAGCTGCTGCGCGAGCGCGGCGTCGGCCGCATCCCCCTGTGCGGCGTGTCGACGCACTCGTGCATCGCCCAGACCGCGACCCACGGCTTCGCGCTCGACCTCGACGTCGCCATCGCGCGCGAGGCGTGCGCATCGGAGAACTTCGAGCTCGCGGAGGCGCTCCTGGCCTTCCTGCGCGACGAGGTCCGCCAGCCACTGCTCCACCAGGACGAGTGCGCCGACTGGCTCTCCGGACGCGGCACGCCGGGCAGCGGCGGCCCCCGATGAGCGCGGCGCAGGACGAAGGAGCGGTCCTCGCCCGCCTGCTCGCCGACACCGGTCCGAGCGGGGTGCTCGAGCGCTACGGCGACGACCCCGACCAGGTCTACGAGGTCTACGGGCCGGAGCGTGGCCCGCTGCTCGTCGTCGTCCACGGCGGATACTTCCGCCCGAGCATCGACCGCGCCCACGCCCGCCCGCAGGCGCGCGCGCTCGCCGACGCCGGCTACCGGGTCGTGCTCGCCGAGTACCGTCGGGTGCCCGGGGACCCGGTCGTGAGCGTCACCGACCTCGAGGCCCTCGAGGACCATCTCGGCGAGCTCGGCACGTGGGTCGGTCACTCGGCCGGCGGGACGCTCGTCCTCCTGCGGGGGGCGACGCCGGACCGCCCTCGCGTCCCCGTCCTCGCGCTCGCGCCCGTCGCGGATCTCGTCGCCGCAGCGCGCGAGGAGCTCGGCGACGGAGCCGTCGTCGACTGGGTCGGCGGCACCCCCGAGCGGCAGGTGCAGGCCTACGCGACCGTCGACCCGAGGCAGCGGTGGTCGGCCCCCTTCGCCACCGATGGCTACGGGCCCGACGCCCCGCGGGTCCTCCTCGCGCACGGCGACGCCGACGCGACGGTGCCGCTGCACCTGAGCACCGACTTCCCGGCGGAGTCGGTGACGCTGGCGGGTGCGCACCACTTCGACGTCGTCGACCCCCAGTCGCCGTACTGGCCGCGGGTCCTCGAGCTCGTCCGCGAGGTCAGCGGCTGAGCAGCTCCTCGATGCGCACCAGCGCGTGCGCGACCTCGGCGTACGAGGTCGACAGGGGAGCCAGCCCGAGCCGGATGCCGTCGGGCTCGCGGAAGTCGGGGACGACCCCTTCGCTCCACAGCTGCTGGTAGATCTCGCGCGAGCGCGGGTGGGCGATCGTCACGTGCCCGCCGCGCTGCTGGGCGTCGCGGGGCGAGACGACGCGCACGCCGTGGGCGGCGAGACGGGCGTCGACCGCGTCGACGACGAAGTCCCCGAGGGCGGCAGCCTTCGAGCGGATGGCGTCGAGACCGACGGACTCGACGAGATCGACGGTGTCCTCGATGCCGACCATGCCGAGCACGGGCGGGGTGCCCGAGATCCACGAGCGCATGCCGGTGCCGGCCTCGTAGCCCGGCCCCATCTCGAAGACCCGCGCGTGCCCCATCCACCCCTGGATCGGCTGGCGCAGCCGGCCCTGGTGGCGACGTGCGACGTAGGCGAAGGCGGGTGCGCCCGGGCCGCCGTTGAGGTACTTGTAGCTGCAGCCCACGGCGAGGTCGACCTCGTACTCGTCGAGGTCGACGGGGACGACGCCCGCGGAGTGGCACAGGTCCCACAGGACGAGCGCGCCGGCGTCGTGCGCGGCCCGGGTGATGCCGGGCAGGTCGGCGAGCCAGGCCGACTTGTAGGCGACCTGGCTGACGAGGACGACGGCGGTTCGGGGGCCGACGACCGCGGCGACCTGCTCGGGCGTCACGCCCTCCTCTGGCGTGGGCTCGACCCACACGAGACGGGCGCCGGTCTCGGCGGCGATGCCCTCGGCGACGTAGCGGTCGGTGGGGAAGTTCTCGCTGTCGAGGACGATCTCGTCGCGCTCGGGGTCCGCGGCGACGGCGGCGCGCAGCAGCTTGTACAGCAGGACGGTCGTCGAGTCGGCGACCACGGTCTGGCCGGCGGCCGCGCCGAGGCAGACCTCGCCGAGGCGGTCGCCGAGCCGGGTCGGCAGCTCCATCCACCGCTCGTCCCACGACCGGATGAGCCGGGTGCCCCAGTCGCGGTGGACGAGGTCGTCGAGGCGCTGGGCGGTGGCGCGAAGGGGGCGTCCGAGCGAGTTCCCGTCGAGGTAGGCGGTGACGACGTCGTCGCCCCCGCCGGCGGGGACGAAGAGGTCGCGGGTCTCGCGCAGCGGGTCGCTCGCGTCCAGCTCGGCGGCGCGGGTGCGCAGGTCCATGGCTCTCCTTCGACGGGGCAGCGGTGCCGCGCCCACCCTAGGGGGATCGGCCGACGGCGGCGTCCATGGGTGACAATGACGCCCGTGACCCCCATCGTGCCCATCCGCAACGAGCCCTGCGACTACGCGTGGGGCCAGCGGGGCGGCATCTCGCGGGTCCTCGGGTCGGGGGAGAGCGACGCGGTCGAGGCCGAGCTGTGGCTCGGGTCGCACCCGGGCTCGCCCAGCCGATGCGTCGACGCGCCGTGGGAGAGCCTGCTCGACTGGGAGCGCAGCACGGGCCAGGAGCTGCCCTACCTGCTCAAGGTCCTCGCCGCCGCGGAGCCGCTGAGCCTGCAGGCCCACCCCAGCGCCGAGCGGGCCCGTCGGGGCTTCGACGCCGAGGACGCCCGCGGCATCCCGCGCGACGCCCCGCACCGCAGCTACAAGGACCCCCAGGCCAAGCCCGAGCTCGTCGTCGCCGTCGAGGACGGCTTCGAGGCTCTGTGCGGCTTCGCCCCGCTGGCCCGCACGCGTGCGGAGGTCGAGGCCCTGCGCACGCTCGCCGACGACCCGGCCCCCTACGAGCGCTGGCTCGAGCTGCTCGACGGCGACGACGGCCTGCACTGCAGCGTCGAGTGGCTGCTCTCGGACGACCCGGTGGCGGCCGGGCTCGCCGCCGACCTCGGCGCGACCGCGGCTCGAGACCCCGAGCGCTTCGAGGTCGTCGGGCGGCTCGAGGAGCGGCACCCCGGCGACCCGGGCGTCGCGGTCGCCGTCATGCTCAACCACGTCGTGCTCGACGAGGGCGAGTCGCTGTGGCTGCCGGCGGGCAACATCCACGCCTACCTCTCCGGCGTCGCGATGGAGCTCATGGGACCCAGCGACAACGTGCTGCGCGGCGGGCTCACGGGCAAGCACGTCGACGTCCGCGAGCTGCTCGCCGTGCTCGACTTCGCCGACTGCGAGCCGCCCCGCCTCGTGCCCGAGCCCGAGGGCGACCACGTGCTCGTCCACCGGCCCGCGTCCGTCCCGTCCGGGGCCGACGTCCCCTTCGAGCTGCGGACGATCACCGGCGACGCGGTCGTCGAGACCGCCTCGCCCGCGGTCGCGATCGTCGTCGACGGGGGCTTCGCGCTCGAGGTCGACGGCGAAGGGGTGTCGCTGGGTCGCGGCGACGCGGTCTTCGTGCCCGACCCGGGGAGCCTGCGGCTCACCGGCGCGGGCCGCCTGTACCTCGCCTCTGCTCGCTGACCCGACGGCGAAGGGGGATACCCCCGCCGTCTCTCGAGGAGCTGCCCCCGCCCTGCCCTTCCGAGAAGTTGGCACCGACCCGGGTTGTAACCCAGGCTGATGCCAGTTTCTCGGGGGTGGGCTCAGGCGGCGTGGCGCCCGGAGCCCTGGCCCGACCCCTGCCCAGACCGGATGACGAGAGCCGCGAGGGCGGTGGTGGCGGGGACCGCGAGGACCAGGCCGATGCCGCCGGCCATGGTGCGCACGATCTCCTCGGAGATGTCGGCGCTGGTGAGGATCCGCCCGATCGGCTGGTCGACGAGGCTGATGACGAGGAGCACCGGCAGCGCCGCGCCCGCGTACGCGAAGACGACGGTGTAGACGGTCGAGGCGATGTGGTCGCGCCCGATCCGCATCGCCTGGCGGTAGAGCTGTACTGGCGAGAGGTCGGGAGCCGCCTCGTGCAGCTCGTAGACAGCGGAGGCCTGGGTGATCGTCACGTCGTTGAGGATGCCCAGGCCGGCGAGGATGATCCCGCAGGTCAGCAGGTTGCGCAGGTCGATCTGCTGCGCGGCCTGCTGGAGGGCGGCGTTCTCGTCGCCGCTGACCCCGGTGAGCCGCGCCTGCGCCACCGCGAGCGCACCGATCCCGGCCGTCGCGGCGAGCCCGGCGAAGGTCCCGAGCAGGGCGGTCGTCGTGCGCGCCGAGACCCCGTGCGCGAGGTAGAGGACGACGATCATGATCGCCGCCGAGCTGACGAGCCCGACCGCGACCGGGCTGCGCCCCTCGAGCAGCGCCGGCATGAGGTAGCCGACGACGACGGCCGCTGCGACGGCGAGACCAGCGAGTGACCGCAGCCCGCGCCACCGGGCGACGAGGACGACGACGAGCGCGAAGGCGATCGACAGCAGGAGCAGGGGCTGGCCGCGCTGCATGTCGTAGTACGTGTACGGCGAGCCCGCGACCTGCCCGGGGATCTTCAGCAGGACCAGGGGTGCGCCGACCCCTTCGCGCACCGCGTCGGGCGGGATGTCGACCTGCACGCTCTCGCCCTGCTCGGCCCCGTCGGTGATGCGCACGCTCGCCCGGCCGCACTCGGCGCCGGCGGGCGCCGCACCCGTCGTCGTCGACGGGTCGGTCCCGAAGGCTCCGCAGTCGAGCGGGGTCACCGACACGACCTCGCCCTCGAGGTAGGTCACGCCGTTCGCACTGCTCTCGCGCACCTCCGGCCGGCCCTCGCCCGTCGGACGCAGCACCCACATGCCGACGACGGTGACGAGCGCGATGACGGCGACGGTCACGGCGAGCGCGATGCGGGTGCCGCGCGGCGTCGACACCTGGGGCGCGTCGTGCGTGTGGCTGTGCCCACCTCCCATGCCGTCAGCCGCCGATCTCGGTGCGGACGGCGAAGAGCTCGGGGAAGAAGGTGAGGTCGAGCGCACGCTGGAGGAAGCTCACGCCCGAGCTGCCACCGGTGCCGGTCTTCATGCCGATGGTGCGCTGGACGGTCTTGAGGTGGCGGAAGCGCCACAGCTGGAAGTTGTCCTCGAGGTCGACCATCTCCTCGCACGCCTCGTAGACGTCCCAGTGCTCGTCGGCGTGGGCGTAGATGTCGGTGAAGACCCGGGTCAGCTCGGGGTCGGTCGTGTGCGCCCGGGTGACGTCACGCGTGAGGACGTGCTCGGGGATCGCGTACCCGCGCCGGGCGAGGTAGCGCAGGAACTCGTCGTACAGGCTCGGGGCGTGCAGCAGCTCTTCGAGCACCTGGTGCGCCTGCGGGTCGGCCTCGTGGACCTTCAGCATCCCCGGGTGCTTGTTGCCGAGGGCGAACTCGACGGCGCGGTACTGCCAGGACTGGAAGCCCGACGAGTGCCCGAGGAAGGGCCGGAACTGCTGGTACTCCGTCGGCGTGAGCGTCGCGAGCACGGACCACTGGTCGGTGAGGGTGCGCTGGATGTGCTTGACCCGCGCGATCCGCTTGAGCGCCACCCGCATCTCGTCGGCGGCGAGCAGCTCCATCGCCGAGCGCGTCTCGTGCAGCACGAGCTTGAGCCACAGCTCGGAGGTCTGGTGCTGGATGATGAAGAGCATCTCGTCGTGGTGCTCCGGCGAGCTCACCGGCCGTTGCGCGTCGAGCAGCGTGTCGAGCGCGAGGTACGAGCCGTAGCTCATCTCCTCGCGGAAGTCCTCGTGGATCCCCTGCTCGAGGTCGCGGGTGTTGTCGGCCATGGGGCTCCTTCGTCGGGCGGTCGGGCGTCAGCCTAGGGCGAAGGGGGAGAGCGGCCTTCCTGACCTTGGTCACGACCGCGTCATGGGCTCCCCAGGAGCCGGTCACGCGTTGGTGAGGACGCCTGCCGCTGGTCGCGAAGGGCGACCGCTCACCTCGCTACCGGGCGGTCACCCCTTCGCTCGGATCGACGTCGGGCAGAGCCTGCGAGGACCACCGACAAAGGAGTCGACGATGGACCAGACACCTCAGACGTCCCCCAGCACCCTGCCCCGTCGAGCCTTCCTCGGAGGCATCGGCGTCTCTGCCCTCGGCGTCGCGACCGCCGGCGGCGCGGGTGCCTTCACCCGCTCGCCGCAGCCGGCGACGACGATCTCCGGCGCGGCCATCCCGGCCGCCGACATGGACCCGCTCGACCTGCTCCAGCGGATGCTCTCCTTCGACACGCAGAACAGCGGCCAGGGCGGCAAGACCCGTCCTCACGCCGAGATGCTCAAGGCCGTGTGGGAGCGCGCGGGTGTGCCCGTCGAGATCATCGACACCCCGCAGCCCGACAACGTGCACCTCATCGCCCGGATCCCGGGGACCGGCGCGCAAGAGCCGCTGCTCCTGCTCGGTCACTCCGACGTCGTTCCGGTCGAGAGGGAGAACTGGGACGTCGACCCCTTCGCCGGTGAGGTCGTCGACGGTGAGGTCTACGGCCGCGGCGCGCTCGACATGAAGGGCGCGAACTCGGCGATGATCACCGCGCTGCTGCGCCACCTCGACGAGGGGGCCACCTTCGACCGCGACATCATCGTGCTCACCGACTGCGACGAGGAGGCGGGGTCGTACGGCTCGGGCTGGCTGGCCGAGAACCACTGGGAGAAGATCGACGCGGGCAGCGTGCTCACCGAGGGCGGCTGGTTCATCGCCCAGAGCGACAAGACCTCGCCGATGCTCATCTCGGCGACCCGCCAGGACAAGGTCTACTTCAACCTCGAGCTCGTCGCGACGGGCACCGCCACCCACTCCTCGAAGCCGATCCCGGACGACTCGGCGATCGTCTCGATGTCCCGCGCGATCAGCGACCTCGGACGCTACGAGGCGCCCGTGCACCTCACCCGCGTGACCCGCGACTACTTCGAGGCCCTCGCGAGGGCGACCGACGACCGCCGCTTCGCCGCGGCCATCCGCCTGCTGCTCCGGGCCCGCAACGACCGGATGCGCGAGCGCGCGGCGAAGCTCGTGGAGCACCTCTCCGACTACCCCTACCTGCACCGGGCGCTGCTGCGCACGACGCACGCCTTCGTCATCCAGGAGGCGGGGTACAAGGAGAACGTCATCCCCTCCGAGGCGACGACGCGGATCAACTGCCGCGGCATCCCCGGTGGAGAGAAGCCGCGCGACTTCGTCGCATCGGTGCGCCGGCTGCTGCGCCACCGCGACGTCGAGGTCCGAGTCGTCGGCCCCCCCCGGCGAGAGCGAGTCGCAGACCCTCGCCCGCCTCGACAAGACCTGGGCGACGCCCCCGGCCGACCTCGACACGGACCTGTGGCGCGCGCTGTCGGGTGCGTCGCGGCGGACCTACGAGGACGTGCCCTTCACGCCCGCGCTCTTCGAGGCCGGCACGAGCCTGGGTCCGTGGCGCGAGAAGGGCGTGCCGGGCTACGGCGTCTACCCCTACGTCATCAGCAACGAGCAGCTCATCGGCATGCACGGCAACAACGAGCGGATCTTTGTCGAGGCCCTCGAGCAGGGCAGCGACTACATGTACGAGGTCTTCTCGGCCTTCCGCACGAAGGGGTGAGCGCCAGTCCTGGTCGCTGGCTGAGGTGCGAGGGCCCGCCAGGGCCCGAGCCTCGAAGCCACTCCGCGACGCCAGGTCAGATCTACGTCGAGACGAAAACCAGGAGCAGCAGGCCGCCGAAGAGGACGGCGGCCAGCAGCGGGATCCACACGAAGAGCATGATCAGGGGCTCACGCTTGTCCTCCAGGTACTGGGCGACCCACCCCTTCCGACTCGGCTCGCTCATCGCTGCTCCTCTCGCTCGGCCAGCTGCGTGTGGGCCATGATGCCCTGGCGGCCAGGTAGGTGCAGTGCTCGCGCGACGCGGTCGGCTACTCGCAAGCGACCCCGTCGTCGTCGCCGTCCATCGTCGAGGCGTATCCGGGATCGCCCCGGTGCAGCGGTGCGGCGCCCGCAGCACGGGCGGCGTCGCAGTTCTCGTAGCTCACAGTGCCTGTGGGAACGGGCGAGGAGGTCGGTGCCGGCACGACCGGTGACGGTCGCGGCGAGGGGGAGGCGACCCCCTTCGCCCCGTCCACAGGCGGGACGGCGGTGGAGGCCGCTGTGGGGAGCCGCTGGCCCGGGCAGGTCGTGAGGACGCGTCGCAGCGCGTCCCGCTCGGGAGCGGTGACCCACAGGTGGTGGCGCTGCTTCACGGCGACCTGACGGGCGGCGTACGTGCAGCGGAAGGTCTTGCGTGGCGGGAGCCAGGTGGCGGCGTCGCCGTCGCCCTTCTGCGCGTTGAGGCGACCCTGCACGGCGAGCAGGTTGAGGGGGTCGTTGGCGAGGTCCTGACGCTGCTGCGCGGTGAGGAGCTGCGCGCCGGTCTGCCACGCGTTGGAGAGCGCGACGAGGTGGTCGACCTGGACGAGGCTCGACGTGCCGGGCCCGCGCGCGAAGTCGACGACCGCCCCGCCGAAGGGGTCGCGCAGCGTCCCGGTGAGGACGACGCAGCCGTTGGTGCCCGGCTTGAGCACGGCATCGGCGAGGTCGCGGCGCAGGACGTCGTTGCGGGTGTCGCAGCCGTTGCGCCCGCCGCTCATCGCGTGGTCGTCGCTCCACGTCTGCCCGAACACCGCCCGGTCGTACCCGGTCTTGGGTGCGCGGCCCTTGACCGGGAGGGCCGCGAGGACGGCGAGGGCGGGGGAGGAGGTCGTCGGCGAAGGGGTGGTCCGCGTGGTCGAGGTGGCCGGCGGCGCCGAGACGGTGAGGGTCACCTCGGGCGCCGAGACGGAGCTCAGCGCCCCGCACCCGGTGAGGGCGAGGAGCGCCGAGGTGACGGTGACGAAGGGGTGCCAGCGGCGGCGCGTGGTGGGCGCGCCGGGCTGGGTCAGCGCTTCTCGCAGGCCACGCCGTCCTTGTCGCGGTCGTGCTTCTTGTTGGCGTTGTAGACCTTGGTGTTGACCCGGAAGTTGGTCACGGGCTTCGTGCCACTCCGGGTCTTGTCGCGCGCACCGGCCTTGCCGACGCCGTGCTTGTAGGTCTTGTTGAGCTCGGTGCAGTTCTTGTAGACCTTCACGCCGGCGGACGCGGTGGTCGGGGCCGGCGCTGCGAGTGCGACGGCGGCGGGGGTGAGGCAGACGAGAGACGCGGTCAGCGTGGCGAGGGTGCGGCGCATGAGGTGAGAGTAGATGCAGTGTGAACGGTGCGCCTGGTATTTGCGCAGATCAGCGGCCCCAGCGCCGAACCCCTCGCCCTCAGCGACCTCGATCGGGGCGGAACTCGATGCGCTCGTAGGATTCTCGAGTGCCGTCGGGACGTTCCCGGACACCGCGCTCCACTGCCTCGACGCTCGGCGCCGCCTCGTGACTGGTCGGGGGGAGGAGATCGCGCCCCATCAGTCGGTCGGCCGCGTGGACGTCGTCGTAGAGCTCGCTCATCACCCACGCCCCGGCAACGGGCTCATCGCGATCACACGGCTGCGGCACTGCGGGCAGTTGTTCGGAGTGCCGTTCTTGTGGCTCGTCCACTCGTGCTTGCACGACTGGCACTTGCACCGATATCTGACGTCTGGCATGGCCCCTCCTTGGTCTGGTGCGCAGAATCTACGCCGCAGATTGTGTCGCCACCGGCGATTCGCGAAGAACGCACCATCTGCCACGTCTCATCTGTCCGTGGTCGGTCGCGAGGGGTCTGCTGGATCTTGTGGCGACTACTTCGCTCCGTCGCCGTAGACCACGTAGCCATCACGCTCGAAGACCGCAGCAGTCCATCGTTCGGCGGCGAGGGCGACGCGCTGGCGACTGATCGTCGGCTGTGGAGGGAGATCCTCCCTCAGCCTCCCCACGCTCTTGTCCGGATGCTTGAAGACCTTGGCTGCATGGACCCCGTCCAGATGCTGCTTCCAACGCACGACCGGGGGGTGGATGGACTGACCGACATAGATCCCGTTCATCACACCGAGGACGTCGATGGCGTAGACGGACCCGTATTGTGCGCCGACGACGCCAGCGGCCCAGAGGCGTGAGTCGAGCACCCGTCTCGCCGTGACGAGATCGGCAAGTCCGTCCTCAGTGAGCAGGTGGGTAATGTTTCGGTGCTTGTCGCACCAGACCACAAATGAGGCAGGGTCACCGTGGGCTCCGGCGGTCCACCAGTCGAACCAGCGGGCGGGGTCGTGACAGGTAGGGCATCGAGCGCCAAGGGGTCCGCCCTCGACCCAGCCTCCAGCCGAGGCGGATTCAGGCAGGGTGCATCCGTCGGGGCCGATGTCGACGAGATCGGCCAGCGACGATCGTGATTCGCAGACAGGCGTGGTTGGCCCGAAGAGTTCCTTGCAGTCGATGAACTCGACACCGCCGCCGGACCAGAAGTAGTCCAGCCTGTTCTGGTTGCAAACCTTGCGCGCCTCCCCTCCCGTCGAGCAAGGAAGTGCCATCGATGCACCTGAGTCTTTGACGTGGACCAGCTCGATCTTGATCTGCCGAGGAACTTCGATCTTCGACGGCTTGGTCCAGGGGACCAGGAACGCGTACTTCTGGATCTGGGGTGGGGGGCCGTTGGACACGATCCGCATCCGCTCCGCCATTGTCGGTCCGACCTTGCGTGCAGGGTGAGGAGCCATACCGGACGCTATGACGCCTACTTGTCGCGCGTGGGAGGTTCGCCGGATTTGTGACGTCACGATGGTCGCAGAGCGCGGCTTCAGCCAAACGCCAGCAGAGCAGGTCCTTAGGCTGCACACTCGTCGGCACCTGGAAGAGCGAGTGGGGGACGTGCGCCATGACATTGACCGAGGAACAAGTGCGACGGCTCGGGCCTGCAGATCCGACAGCGTGCGTGATTGTGCTGCACGGTGGTACGGACGACCCGACGAAGGCGGTGCGGCCACGGCGAACGTGGCTACCCGCCACCATGAACTCTCATTGGATCCAGAACGGTGTGGACCGAACGCTGCGGGAAGAGGGCGTCGCGACCTGGGCCCTCGCGCATCGACTTGCTGGCTGGGACGATGACGCGGACCCGACTCCTGTCCGTGAGGCTGCGGAGACTGTCCAGCAGGCCCGACGGATGTACGGCGAGGGCGTCCGGATCGTCCTCGTCGGGATCTCGATGGGTGGTCGCACTGCCGTTCGGGTGGCTGACATGGACGGGGTCGTCGGCGTCGTGGGTCTGGTGCCCTGGCTACCGGAGGAAGAGCCGACGTACACGCTCAGCGGGAAGCACCTTCGGGTTGGGTACGCAGGCCTCGATCGGACGTGCCCTTTGTCATCGATGACGGGCTTCGTCGGCCGAGCGCGGACCGACGCGGCGACTGTGGAGATCACGGAGGTAGGTCCGGACGTGCACGAGATGGTCCTACCGCGCGTCTGGCAGCCATTCACTGCCCGCTCCGTTCGCGCGATCCTCCAGCTCGGATCTGACACGCACTGACCCGATGAATGGGCAGAAAGCGACACGGAGAACCCATGGTGTGCCCGCCGGGTCTTGAGAACTTCGACAGGGGAGCGATGTCTGAGCTAGAAGAGCAGTCGCGCGCGGAGAAAGTCGGAACCGCGGTCATCTCCAAGGTGCTGAATGTCGGCGTCGACGGGCTCGGACCGCTGGACGGGGCCCGCAAGATCGCTGACGACCACCTCGCGCAGCATGGTGACGTGGAGCTGGCCATCGACCGTCTGATCCGGACTCATCAACGCATCGTCGGTGCGTCGGGCTTCGCGACCGGTGTCGGGGGCCTGGTGACTCTTCCCGTCACGATCCCGACTGATGTCGCCGTGCTGTACATCCAGCAAGGCAGGCTCGCAGCTTCCATCGCCCACCTGCGCGGCTACGACATCAGCAGCGAAGAGGTGCGGGCCGTCGTGCTGCTCACTCTTCTCGGGTCGGCTGGCGCGGGGGTGGCCTCGAAGTTCGGCATCGAGCTAGGCAACAAGATGGCTCTGGGCGCGCTCAAGAAGGTCCCCGGGCAGGTGTTCATCAAGGTCAACAAGGCGGTTGGCTTCCGTCTTGTGACGAAGGCGGGGTCGAAGGGCCTGATCAACATGACCAAGATCGTGCCGATCGCCGGTGGCTTTGCCGGTGCCGGTATCAACGTCACGTCCACAGCCGCGGTGGGCAAGTACGCGAAGACGAACTTCCCCGCGCGGGCAGGCACTGCTCATTGACGACGAGCGGTCTTCCTCCACCGTCGACCCGCCCTCGCTCTGGCGATCTGCTCAGCGTCGAGCGCTAGTGGGTTGTCGTCGACGACCGGGATCTCCTCGTCGAGCAGGACCTCGTCCTCGTCGACAGCCCACATAGCGACCTGGTCGAGCAGCACCTCGATCGCTCGCGCTTGCCACGCCGTCCTGGTCTCCTCCTCTTCACGAACGTCCGCGGGGATCTGCATCCCGACCCACGTCAGCCGGTCCTGCCACAGCCTCTCTCGCGCTACGTCGGAGTCGAGTGCCAGTGCGGTCCCGACGATCCCGCCGCGCACCTTCGTGACGTGGTGGGTCAGACGCAGGATGTTGTCGTCGGTGAACGACACCCCGACGAAGAGCACGTGCCGGGTCATGAGCATCGCCTGGAAGAGCGACCCCACTGCCTGTCGTGCGCTGTCGTAGTCGACGAAGGAGGATCGGCTGAGGACGATGTCGTCAGGGTGAAGGGCATCGCCGTGCAGCTTGAGGATCCATGGGCGACCGGGGGAGACCTGGCCGTAGGGCAGGGTCGTCACCTCACTACCCTCGGTCTGAGATGCAACTGCCCGCTCGTACAGCAGGTCGTAGTTGGTCGTCGCGACCTCACCACACCGAAGGCCGGCCAGCAGGAAGTGACTGAGGGCCGGCAGCGGGGGCTTGGGCGGCGCGGCCGAGCTGCGCCGGTCCGAGCTGTTCCGAGGTGCGACGGTCACGGCGTCGACTATCGCGTTGCGCGCGCTGCGGCCGAGCAACCGGTGGATGAGCTCGGCCTGGTCGAGCAGATGCAGATTGCCGAAGGCCCTCGTCTCGAGCAGCTCGCGGATCTCCTGCTGGTCTGCCCGTGCGGCGACGTGCCTGATGAGCTCCGACCAGTTCGGCAGCCCGGCCCCGGCGCTCACTCCAGCCCCGAGCATCAGTGCGAGCTCACCCCGTCTCGCCATCTCGCCGAGCCGCTTCCCCGTGTCGTCGACCGGCGAACCCAGGTATCGGCGGCGCTGCCACTGCAAGGCGTTGAAGTGTGACCTCTTCGGGACGACGATCGCGACGTCGATCTGCAGGTCTCCGACGGCATCGGCGAGGGTGGAGAGGAGGTCGACCACCATGTCGGTCGAGGCGACTCCTCCTCCTCCGGTGCCCAGCAGCGGCAGGGCGACGAGGTGCTGAGCGCGTTTCCGGACGGGTGCTCTCCAGGGCTCCCTCAGGGAGCGTTCTGCGGCCTCGAGGGCTCTGCGCAGGCGTTCAGTGATGACCCCCGCACTGGCTGCCCAGTTGTCTTGCGTGACGTCCAGGTACCACACCGAGACGGAGCTGCTCTCCTCCGCGGGGCCGAAGCCATCCCGATCCCAGGAGGTGGGCTTAGAGGGTCGTTCGGTATCGGTGACCTTCGACCAATGACGTCGTACCCCGAACGAGGTGTCGGTCGGGATGATGACCGCGTCGCAGGTCACGTCCTGCAGCGATCCATGGATGACGAAGACGTGGCCTGCAGTCTGCGAGTGGTCGTGATCGCCCTCGGGCCCTCGGCCTGCCGTCTCCGTCGTCATGACGGCAACCTAGGGCCTGGCCGTCACGCTGTCTTTCGGTAGAGGGTCGCCGGTCGCCCCCGCAGACCTGAGGATGACATCAGCACACCTCCGTCGAGCATCGGTTCGAGACTTTCCTTCATCCGGCGGTTGAAGTTGTCCTTGTGCATCTCCTCGCCGACGACGGCCTCGTGCACCTTGCGCAGTTGGTGCAGGGTGAACGGCTCGCGCAAGAACCCGTCCGGATCAGGAGAGACCCCCACCAGGCGCCCCCGGAACTCGTAACGCGACCGGATGTCCTCCACCGCTGCGGCGACGATCTCGTCGTGGTCGAAGAGCAGACGACCCTCGCTCTCGAGCGAGCCGTCCGGCAGGACCGGGACGAGGTCCCCCTTCGCCCCCGTCAGCGCCCACGACGGCAACGCCAACGCATGGGCGGCCGACATCACCCAGCTGCGGTCGTCACGTCGCGGGTCGTCGAAGAGGCGCAGCAGCCGAGGCGTCACAGAGGTCCCGAGCTCGACGCCGACCTTGCGCCTGAGCACGTCGAGGGTGGTCTGCGCGACGGTCTGCCGCTCCCTCACGAAGCCACCCGGCAGCGCTCGGCCCGCAGGCGACTCCCGGTCCTGCACGAGCAGTCTCAGCACCGGGTCGGTGTCGGCACCGGTCACGGTGAGGATCGCGAGGTCGACGGTCAGGCCGGGCCGCGGGTAGTGGTCGAGGGAGGCAGATGTCGGGGACATGGACCGACTTTAGCGACGATGTGCTCTAATAGATAGCGACACCAAGGTGCTAAAGCGGGGGGGACTCGCAGGAGCGGAGGCCGAGATGACGGATTCACGAGCTGGGGGCAGCGCCGCGCGGACCCCCTTCGACGCCACGCCGGAGGTGCAGGCGATCTGGCAGCGGGTGGAGGCGGGGCTGACGACCTATCTCACCGGTCTGCCGCACCGGGCGGTGACGTCCGACCAGCGCGACGCCCTGCGTCTCGAGGTGGTGGGCACCGACTCGGGCGACCGGCTCCCGTCGATCCGTCTGCTCGCCTCGCAGGACGGGCGGCGGGTCCGGGTGGCGATGACCGGTGACGCGCTGCTCACCTCGCACTCGGTGCACGGCCGGGTCAGCGCGTCGCTGCGGCTGCGGGGATGGTCGGGCAACGACGACAGCTCGGTGGACTGGCGGCGCACCCGTCCGACGCGCAACGCCGACAAGCTCGCCCAGGAGATCGTCCTGGCGATGAAGGGCTACGGCCTGCCCCACCCCAGCCTGTGGACCTTCCGCGTGTCCGGTCCGTCCTCGCAGACCTTGCCGACCCTCCTCCCGCTCGTCGCCTCGGCGGGTGTGCAGGAGGAGCCCGCGGTGCCCGCGCTCGTCACGACCACGGTCGTGCAGCCGCAGGGCCGGGAGCACCTCCGCGCGATGGTCAAGGAGACGCTCGAAGGGGTGACCGGCGCGGCCCCGGAGGTCGACGGGGACGGCGATCTCGTCGTGGATCTCGACGATCACCGCGCGTGGGTGCGCGTCTGGCACCAGGATGCGAGCGTGATGATCTTCAGCCGGCTCGTCCACGGGGTGCACTCGCGCCACGCGACCGCCACCGAGCTCGCGCTCCTCAACCGCGACCTGCGGTCCTACACGCTCTTCCCCCACGAGAGAGAGGTCTGGATGCGCGTCATGCTGCCCGCCTGCCCGTACGTCCCGGCTCACGTCGAGCAGACCCTCACCGACTTCGGGCAGACGGTGGCCCGGATCCGTGGCGACCTCGCCCTTCGCACCCTTGGGGAGGTGGGCTGAGTGCGGCTCACGACGGAGCAGATGGACCGCGCCTGCGGGACCGTCCTCGCGACGGCCACCGGTGACGCGCTCGGCGCGGGGTACGAGTTCGGGACGGCGCGGGTCGGTCCGGACGGACCGCAGATGATCGGTGGCGGGCTCGGCGGATTCGCGAAGGGGGAGTGGACCGACGACACGACGATGGCGTGGTGCGTCCTCGACGTCGCGTCCACGGGTGTCGACCTGCGCTCGGACGAGGCGCTCGACGAGATCGCGCGTCGCTTCCGCACCTGGTACGAGTCCCGTCCCGCGGATATCGGCAACCAGACCCGCAAGGTGCTGAAGGGCGGGGGAGCTGAACCGACAGGAGCAAGGCTCACCGCCGTCTCGGACGAGCTGCACGCCCGCACCGGGCACACCGCGGGCAACGGGTCCCTCATGCGCACGGCGCCGGCCGCCCTTCGCCACCTCGACGACCCCACGGCGCTCACGCAGGCCGCGGTCGCGGTGAGCCGGCTGACCCACGCCGACCCCCGCGCCGGGGAGGCGTGCGCCCTGTGGTCGCACGCGATCACGCACGCGGTGCTCACCGCGCAGATCGACGTGCGCGTCGGCCTGGAGCACCTCGAGACGGAGGCTGCGCAGTACTGGTCGGAGCGGATCGCCGTGGCCGAGGCGGGCCCGCCCGGGCGCTTCACCCCCAACGGATGGGTGGTCACGGCCCTGCAGGCGGCGTGGTCGGCGATCCACCACACGCCGGTGCCGCAGGACGACCCGCGTCAGCACCTCGAGGACGCACTCGCCGCGGCCATCGCGATCGGCGACGACACCGACACGGTGGCTGCGATCGCCGGCGGCCTGCTCGGTGCGCGGTGGGGAGCGTCGGCCGTGCCCGCCCGGTGGCGACGGATCCTGCACGGGTATCCGGGCCTGACGGGGGAGCGGCTCGTCGAGCTCGCCCACCTCGCTGCGACCGGTGGCCGGTCCACCCACCACGGCTGGCCCGAGCGGGACCATCTGCCCTACTCGGGGTACAACCGTGGTGCGGTGCTCGTGCGGCACCCCTTCGACGAAGGCGTGTGGCTCGGCAACGTCACGGCGCTCGACGACCTGCCCGAGGAGATCACCGCCGTGGTCAGCCTCTGCCTCGTCGGCTACGCCCAGGTCCCGGAGGGCGTCGAGCACGTCGTCTTCCGCCTCATCGACGAGCCTGCTGCCGAGTCGAACCGCAACCTCGCCTTCATCCTGCGCGACGTGGCCGCCACCGTCGCGGCGTTGCGCGACGAGGGGCACGAGGTGCTCGTGCACTGCGTCGCCGCGCAGTCGCGGACGCCGGCAGTGGGGATCGCCTACGCGATGCTGCGTGGTGTCGACTACGAGACCGCGTCGAAGGGGGTGTGCTCGGCTCTGCCGAGTGCCTCGCCGAACCGCGGATTCCGGCAAGCGCTCGCTGAGTGGGTAGTCAGCGGGGGCGCGGCGCAGTGGCCAGAGCTCCTCGACGAGGCCGGGCCCGCTGGCCAGCGGGTCGGAGGAGTGCTACCGGCGACGTCACACGTAGCGCCCGCAGAGATCAGCACACCCCATGGAGAGAGTGAGACCGCGCCTGTGTCTGAAGCGACCACCCCCGCCGAGCCCAAGGTCGGCGCCATCGTCCGCGAGTACGCGGGCGACATCGTCGAGGCCCTCAAGACCGACCCGGAGGCGTTGGCCAACGCGCTCGACCCGGTGTGGACCAAGTCCGCGCTGCAGATGCACGGCAACAGGTTCAGCCTGGTGAGACGAGCCAGCGACTTCACTGGTCCTAGCGACCCGTTGCACCGCTACTACTACGTGGAGGTGCACCCATTCCCCGGTGGGGACTTGAGGGTGACCAACGACTGGTACGCCGATCAGCGGGACGCGATCATGGGTCTTTTCGCGGAGCTCGGGATCCTTGAGCCCGGGACCGAGACGAGGGACATGGAGCTGACGGGCCCCGTGAGCGTCCCCACGACCACGTCGGGTGGGAAGGCCATCGTCGCAGGCGGCACGCTCAAGGGATACGCGATCGGCAATGCTCAGAACCTCGCAGTGCGATCCGTCCTGGACATGACCGCAGCGACACCGTCGAAAGACCAGTGGGCCGCGACTGTCGAGAAGTCCGAAGGTCGGTGCACGTACTGCCAGGTCGAGTTCTCCGACACAGACAAGCCCGTCATCGAGCACGTCGTGCCGATCAACAGGCTGCACCTCGGAGAAAACGTCATCGGCAACATCGTCCCTGCGTGCGCCGGGTGCAACTCGGAGAAGGGCGGCAAGTCTCTGGACCGCTGGCTGGAGACGACGACGCGTGGTTTCGACGTCGCGCAGGCGCGCGAGCGGGTGCGTGCGCACATGGCCGAGCACGGCTACGTGCCGCTCTCTGAGCGCATGGACAACCGGGCGGCAGTCGACGCAGCGATCGAGCAGATGCGAATCGAGATGCTCGAAGCCGCGCAGAGATGTGCGGCGCTGATTCGAGACGTCACAGGCACCGAACCGGCGGACGCTGCTGCCATCTCTGAAGGGTGACCCGCGAATTGGTGCGCACCGGCGCCCCCAACCAGGCGACGTGCACCGCACCATATGCCGCCGAGCTGCCAGGCGGGTCGCCGGCTATCGGCTGGAGGCCTCTCGGGTGCCGCCCGACTCTGAAGTCACATCCTCGACGTGACAGAAGCCCTTTCCGTTGTCGGTGGTCATGGAGAACCCAGGCGTCCGTTCCGGGGTCATCTGCAAGTTTGACGCCAATCTCGGCGCTCTAGCGTCGGCTAGTGCGGGGACCAGCGGCTGACCACCGGTCTGCTATGAGGGTCATCTCTTGGGTTAGCTATTGGCCTGTGCGGGGATGGAACCGAAGGGCTTCCCAAGACCGACGAACACGACATAGCCGTGCCCTTTCAGGCGATTCGCGAGCTTGCGTTCGTGCTTCATGGCTTCCGTGTCCGTCTTCCACGGGCCGGCATGGCTCGGCCTTGCAGCCGCGAGGTCGGTGCGGAGACGCAGATTGGTCCCGCGCCGCTTCCTGTTTCGCTTGAAGACCGCGGCTGCGGTACGCCCGCCGGCACGATGCGTCTCCAGGCGCTGCTGGGGGGTGCGGGCCGTGTACCCGACGTAGACCGTCCCCTTGCCGTTGTCCTTCACCCAGTCCGCGTCGAACTCGATGACATAGACGCAGTAGACCGTTGGATCACGGGGAGCCATGGCGGCACGGTAGCGCCGACGGGGCGTCCACGACGGCAAGATGAGGGGATTTCACGAGGTGCTGGAGGTGTGTGGCGCGGCTCCGACAAGTCGCAGACACGACAGATGTCACGTGGGACAGCCGTGCCCCGTTCTTCATCAGACATCGCGATGACTGCTTCTACTCAGGTGTCACCCGATGCCGCCGGTTCAGGTCCAATCCTCAGCCACTCGACGACCTCGATGAGGTGCGACGCCTCTGCACGGGTGGGGGCCAGGTGGTAGGCATGCTGATGACAGGTCTCGCTCAGCCTGCTCCACGCATACTCGGCCTGCCCCGAGAGCTCCCGGTTTTCGGGGTAGGCACCCTCGAGGCAGGTGAGGCGGCTCCTCTCTGATGCACCGGCGGCACTGATCCCCTTCGCGGCGAGGAGAACTTGAACTCGTTCCTCCAGTGCTGCCCGCGTCAGCCAGCACGCGCGCCTGACCGCGTGCGGCTCGCCGGAGTCGAGCTGGGCTCGCGCCCTGGTCAGCAGGTCGGTCATCGCGCTCCGGCCCTGATGTCGTCGACAAGCCTCTTGGCGTTGTGGTGCGCGTCCTCGGGTGAAGATCCCTTGAGCCCCGAGTGAAATCCACCCGCCACGATGCCGAGCGCGACCTTTCGATAGGGCGGCCTCACCCATTCGGCGTACAGCGGCTCCGACGGCTGTTCTCCGAAGACGGCGAGGCGCACCCGCATCTTCGTCGTATGCGTGCTCGTCCACTCTCGCTCGAGATCGGTGATCTTCCGCCCTGCGCGAAGCTGGGACTCGAAGTATCGATCCTTCGCCGCAGACTCGATCGCGAAACGAAGCAGGCCCGGCATCGCCCGGTTGAGATCGTCTTCGGTGAGCCGCCCGTCCTGCCATTCCTTGATGAGACCGTGAGCATCGGCGAGGTATCGAGCGGTTGGGTCCACGGCTGTCGAGACAGTCACCGTGGACTGGGCCCCCCGGGTGACTTCGAGGATGGTCGCGTCGAAGGACGATCGACGCAGTGCGGCAGGCAGCCGGTCGTCGTGGGAGAACACGACGACCTGTCGGGATTGGGCGAGCTCTCCGAGGAGTTGCACCAGACCATCGACCTTCGCCGGATCCATCGCCTGCACCGGGTCGTCGAGCACGACGAAACGGAACGGCGACTGGGCGAGCGTCGCGCGCGGCAGGAAGAGCGAGAGCGCCAACGCGTGCAGCTCTCCCTGGCTGAAGACGGCGAAGGAGTCGACGGCCTTGCCGTCGACCGCACCGCTCACCTTGACCCGGCGTCGCGTCGCGCTGCCTGTCAGGGCGAGCGAGCCGATCTCGACGTTGCTCTCCTGGCGCAGCTTGTGCCACGCAGCCCTGGCGCCCTCCTCGATCGGCGCCAGGCGTTCGTTCTTCAGGCGCAGGTCGTTCGCCGTGAGCCATTTGTGCGCGGTGTCGAGATCCTTGACCATCTGCTCCGCGCCGGAGCACTCGTCCCACTGCTCGCACCACGCGGCGATAGCCGCGGCCAGTGGCTGCCAGTCGTCGTCCAGCACAGCGATCTGTTTAGTGGCCTGCTCCCGGACGAGCTCGACCGCAGCCGTGAGGTCGGAGAAGGTACGTGCCACGTGCTCGATGAGCACGTCCGCCCCGGCTGCGTCTCGCGTGACCTTCACGTCGCTCCACCGTGCCCAGGCGTCCCGTGCCTCGAGGACGACGTCGTCGAGCTCGGAGACCGGAGAGGTGCGGAGGGCGTGCGGCGGAGGAGTGAGAGATCGGCGCAGGCTGTCGAACGCGAGCTCGAAGGTCTGGTGAGCCTGCTCGACCTCGGCGAACTCTCGCCGGGACCGATCCGCGATCTCGCGACTGGTCTTAGCCCAGCTCGAGTCGAGCTGGCCCTCTCGGCAGACCGGGCATGTCTGGTCGCCGTGGTGAGCGTGCAGCTCGAGACCCTGGTCCAGGAGGCGCAGCCGATCCCGACTGCGCTGCGACACCGATGCGCCAGCGTCGGCGAGGTCGTTCTTCGCTGTGCGCAGCCTGTCCACTGCGCTCTCGATCGCCGTTGGGTCAGGCGCGGAGAGGCTCGTCAGCGAGCGAAGGGAGGAGATCGGACCGAGGTCGACCGCCCCGCTACCCGTCACGAGTGCGCGAAGTGCTCCGGTGTTTGGTGAGCTCTTGCGCAGGAGGGCGGCCGCCTGCTTCGCACGCTCGTCGTGCGCGCCCGTCGCCTGCTCCTGCAGCTCCCGCCGACGCTTGCCGGCGACCGTCATGGGGGCTCGGAGGCCGTCGCGCAGGTTCTTGAGCCGCTTCATCGCGTCGCCGAGCTGAGCGACGCCGAGGATGCTCGCCAGGGCGTCGTAGAGATCCGCCGGCCGACCGTCGAGCATCCCCCCGAGCTCGTCGTAGGACAGGATCGGGCGGAACTGCTCCAGTGCCGTGTGCCAGCCGAGGTGCGAAGTTCCGGTGACCTTCGGCTGGCCGTGCGTCTGCGACCTGACGGCGCGGCCGGTGGCCTGGACCTCGTCGTCTGCCCACGTGGACTCGATGGTGATCTTTCCCGACCCCTCCTCGACCAGACCGATGCTGACCCGGGCGGTGGGGTGGTGGAGGTTGCGCCACTGCTCGCGCCACTCGGCGCTCTTGTTCGCCCACCGGTAGGTGTCGCCGGTGAGCAGCAGCTCGAGCGCCTCGGAGAAGCTCGACTTGCCCGACCCGTTGCGACCGGCGACGACTGTGAGCCCCGGCCTGGGGTCGATGCTCAGCGTCGCCTCAGGGCCGATGCCACGGAATCCCTCGACCGTGATGGAGGTGAGGACGACTCCCTTCGCCTCAGCCTCGGGCACCTCGCCTGGCTCGTCGGATCGGGTCACCGAGGCCGCACCCTCGACGTACTCACGGAGCACGTCGTCCCCCTCGAGTGCGGCGAGCACGAGGAGTGCCACGTCCTCGGGCAGGTCGCTGTCGACCGCGAGCTGGCGGTCGACCCAGTCGACGAGGCTCTGAGTCATCGCGTCTCCCAGGAGGTCTCTGTGGGGTCGTCCTCGTGCGGGTCCGTAGGTGCCTCAGGATCGCTGCCCCCGGCCTCCGCACTCTGCTGGTCGTCGTGGGCGTGGAGCATCCCGATGATCGGCTCGAGCAGAGTCCGCACCGCCTGGGTCAGTGACTTCTTCCCGTAGAGGTGCAGCGTGTAGCGCATCACCTCTTCGTCGGTCACCGCTCCGAATCGGGATCTCGCGAGTCGCATGACGGTCTCGAGCTCGGCAGGCGGGACCTCGTCGAGGGCCCGCGGACCGAGCAGCCGAGGCGCCACGACTGGTTGGTGGGCGAGGCGATAGGTCCGCGGCTTGATGCCCGCCTGGTGCAGAGGGTTGTCCATGACGAGGCGGCCGTCTCGTTCAGCGATAGAGACGGCATGGTTGAGCTGCTTGGCGATGGCCTTGCCCACTCGCCGGCCGCCCGACGCCTGGACGTAGGCACGAAGGAGGCGCTCGCCCCGTACAGGTCCCTCGGCGCCGACCACCGCGACGAGACCTTCGACCAGCTCGTCCACAACCCCGTCTGCGACCGGCACCGTGCGTCCTGAGTACTCCGCGTAGGGGAGGAGCAGGCCATCCGATGGATCTTGCGCAGCGGTATCGAGGGCAGATGAATTGGCCTCGTCGACGGCTGGCATCTCGCTCACGTCCGAAGCGAATGGCTCGGTCGTGAGCGGCTGCTCGCTCGCGTTCGCGTGTCGCGAGACATAGGTGTCTACCGGCTCCTCGCCGGCGCTCTCGGGGATCCGGGACAGCCAGCCCGGCATCCCGTCGGTCACTGAGCGGCGCGTCTCCGCCGCTGGTGGCGGGGGCGGAGGTGGCGGGACTGCGCCCACGCCGACCACAGGGAGATCCTCCTGGTCGTCGTCCTCGACCCCGACGCCGGTCTCGGTCAGACCGACTGCAGCTGAGTCGCCGGGCCGCTCCGCCGGGTCGTCGAAAGCCGTGTCCTCAAGGGCCGCGCCGCTGTCGACGACGGACTCGATGACCTCGAGGTCGTCTGCGTCCTCGACCTCCAGCCAGTCGGACGGTCGGATCTCGAGGTCGTCGAGCACTTGCCAGAGTCCGCTCAGGGCGGCTGCCTGGTCCACGTAGTACATCGACTCGCGGACACGGAAGAAGGTCCACCCGCAGCGCTCGAGGTCACGTTGCCTGGCCAGGTCGGCGGCGTAACGGTCGGGGCCGTGCCACTCGTCGCCGTCGCACTCGATGGCGAGCATCCCCTTCGCGCCGACCACCACCAGGTCGATGCGGTAGCCCTGGGCCTCGTACTGCGGGATGACGGTGAAGCCGCGGTCGACCACCTTGTTGTAGACTCGCTGCTCGAAAAGGGAGTCGAAGCCCTCGACGCGCTGGTCGTCGGGCACCGCGGCCGACTCGCCCGGGGCGAGGTCTCGCCCCCTTCGCGCCACGCCGTAGGCGTAGTCGAGGAGCTGGAAGCGCATGTCCTGCTCGTTGGTGAGGTCGTTCGTGGTGATGGTGTGGAAGAGCCACACCTGGTCCTTCGCCCGACTGACGGCGACGTTGTACCGCTGGACGTACATCTCGCGTGTGAGCGCTGCGAGCCGCTGCCCGGGGACAGCAGAGGAGACCATGCTGAGGAAGATGACGTCGCGCTCTGATCCCTGGAAGTCCGGAGGAGCCCCGACCTGGAGCTCGCGCTCCGACCAGGTCTCCGCGGGGACCTTCTCGAGGAGCAGCTGCTCGATGAGCTTGGCCTGCGCCGTGCCCAGGAGCGTGATGACACCGAAGGTACGTCCGTCGTAGGCGGGGTCGTCCAGGCAGCTGACGAGCTGGCTGACCAGCGCCGTCGCCTCGACGCGGTTGATCTTCGAGCCCGAGCTCCCCTCCTCGAAGCCGTCCGGTGTCCGGGTGATCTTGATGGGCTCGAGGCGGTTCGCCCCGAACTGGCGCACGGGGACCAGTCGGATGCCGTCGGGCTCGTAGGCGATGCGGTTCGAGAAGCCGATGATCTCCGGCACGCACCGGCGGTGCTCGACGAGGGTGATGGTGCCGCCGTAGCGCATGAGCGCCTCGTCGAAGAGGGAACGTTGCGGGTCCTGCCAGGAGGCCTTGTAGCGGTCGTCGTGGAGGTACTGGTCTGCGAGGTCCCGCAGCTGCTGCTGGTCGACTCCGACGGCGGACGGCGAGACCTGCTTGTCGTCGCCGATGACGACGATCTTGGGCGCGAGGTACTGGAGGAAGGCAGCCTCGAGGCCGGCCTGCGACGCCTCGTCGATGAGGACGACGTCGAACATGTCCTCGCTGATCCGCAGCTGGTCCACGACTCGGTAGATGGGCATGATCCACACCGGGACGGAGGGCCGGCAGCGGTCCAGCGCCTCCCGGGCTTCGGCACGTTGCTGCTGGGCGTACTTGCCCGTGCCCTTGCCGAGCTTGCGTACCAGCTGTGAGTACTGCGTGAGGTCGGCCCGTGACCCGAGACTCAGCCGATCTGGTCCGACAGCGTGGTTCCAGGCCCGCTTCGCGGCGATCGTCTCGGCCGTCTCCCGCAGGCGCTGCTCGATGACGTCGACCTGGTCCTGCACCTGGTTGGCGTCGATGGAGTCATGCGCTCGGATCCACGCACCCAGCGACGCCCAGCCGAAAGCCCCCTCGAGGCGTGCGAGAGCCGTGTCCCAGGAGTCGTCGTGCGCAGAGGACGTCACAGCGTCGGCGAGTCGAGGCTGCGCCTCCCGCACGCGCGACGTCAGCTCGTCTCGACGGGCACGACGTCGCGCGACGTCCGCCAGGACTGCTGCGCGCTCGTGTGCCTCGGCGTACGCCTTGTGGTCCCCAGACGTGACCGCCCGGTCCATCGGGACGACCCAGTCGGCGGCCGAGTCACCCCACCTCGTGTGCTCCGCGAGGACGGTCTTCAGGTCGTCGAGCGGCCGATGCGCGTCGGTCTGGAGCTCGTGCGCCGCCACGGCGTCGACGAGGTCGCCGTACGCGACGACCGCGTCGGTGTCTGCCCAGTCGACCGGGGGCAGCCCGTGCCCCGCCATGAACGACGAGACCGAGGCGAGCTCGCCCTGCAGCGACAGGACCCTGTGCAAGGTGCTGAGCTGACCGGCGTGCCAGGCGGCGCGCTCGACGAAGGTGTCCTCCGAGGGCACCTGTGTGCCGGCGGGCCAGGCCCGGTCAAGGCCGTCGAGAGCCCATGCAGTCTCGACGTGGGCTGTGAACTTGTCGATGAGCTCCGTGGTCGCCGGAGCCCGCCCGTCGACGCGCACCTGGTCCAGGAGCGCCCGGCACTGCTTGACGACGCTCGGGGTGAACATCCCTGTCTTCACCGAGCCGTCGACGTTGGTCTTGAGCTCACCGCTGGCATGCACGTGAGTGCGGAGTGCCTGAGCGAGAGGCATCAGCTGGGCGGGGTCGCCACCGATGTCGACCCTCGTGTTCGGTCCGAGGAAGCTTGTCCGCGCCCGGATGTAGTCGAGCTGCGACTCGACATGCTGGGCGCGTCCGCGCCACACCTCGGGCAGACCCTGCCGGACGTCGGTGATGGCCTCGGCGACCCAGGGGGCTCGAAGCTGTGAGGTCGCACGCGCGAGCTCGACGACCCCTTCGAGTCGTCGCTGCAGCTCGAACCGGGTCTCGGGGGGCAGTGCCGCTACGGCTTCTCGGGCGGGGTGCTCGTCAAGACGCGAGTAGGCCCCGGCGGCCTCGCGCGACTGCTGACCACGAGACACATGAGTGGCGAAGTCCTCGGGCGAGGGGAGAGCCGACAGCTCGGGTGCCCGTCGGGCGAGAGCCGACTCCTCCTCGACGACCTGCTCGTCGCGCAGGAGGGCCAACCACTCCGAGGCCTCGGCGTCCTGCAGCGGGCTGCTGATGTCCACGCTGACATCCAGGTGAGGCAGAACCCATCCGTGGTCGTCTCGCGTGAGGTGGTACTGCTGCGCCATCGACGCCAAGGTCCCCTCGTAGGACCCGTGCCGATGTACCCGCACGTCCTTCTCCCGGGCGTCGAGGAGCTGCTCGTTGAGCACCTGGCGCTCTCGTCGGAGCCGCTCCACCTCGTCGAGCATGGTCGCGATCTCGGTCTCGGTCGCCGCGACGTCGTGCTCGGTCGCGTTCCGCGAGATGGTGTCGACCGCGACCCTGAGCTCCGCCATGTCCTGGCGCCCGGCGCCGATGACGGAGACCGCGAGGTTGCGGATCTGGTCGGGCAGCTTGCCACGGACCTCGTAGAGCGCGCGCTCGGTGTGAGCGGTCACGAGCACCCGCTTGCCCTGGGCGAGCAGGTGCGAGAGCAGCGCCGCCGCGGTGTGCGTCTTGCCGGTCCCGGGGGGACCCTGCACGAGGGTCTGGGCCGTCCGGTCGACGCGCTCGATGATGCGCCGCTGGACGTCGTTGAGCGGGAGCGGGGAGAAGATCTCGCCGTCGACGGCGAGCATCGCTCCGGGCGACGGGTCGGGCTGCGCCGCCGGGGGCTTGTCCGGGTCGAGCAGGGGCAGGAGCCCGCTCGGCACGGCGCCCGCCTCGTCGATCTGCTGGGCGATCTCCGCGAAGGCCTGAGCCAGGCCCCCCTTCGGTCGGGGCCGGAGGACGATCGCTGGCGACCACGACAGGGTCGGCCGGTCGGTGGGGGAGGGGAGGTCGGTCTCGTCGACGTACTTGCCCTGACCGTCGAGCGCGTGCACGAACGGGGTGCCCAGCGCCTTGCTGGCCTCTCGATCCAGAGGGTGCGCCGAGAAGGACGACGCTCGCGCCTCGGTCTGCGACGGGATCTCGCGTGTGGGGAGCACCTCCGGGTCGAGCATGTCGAGCTCGGCGCGCAGACCGATGATGCTGGCGTCAGCGTGGATGTCGAGCGCGCCGGTCCGCTCCTCGATCGTGATCTCGACCGGCACGGTGAAGGCGTGGCGACGGACCGACTGGTGCTGCTCTGGGTGCCAGGCGAGCAGCCCGACGCCGAGCACGAGCTCGAGCTCCTCCGCCTTCTGGGTGGACTCGACGTGAGCGCTGAAAAGTGACGTGTACAGGTCTCGCACGGGGATCGACCGGATCTCTTCCTCCGCCCACGGGCGCCACCGCGCCATCCATTGCTCGAAGCTCTGGCGCACGTCCGGTCGGTCGTCGACTAGCTCCAGGTCGTCGACGTGCTCCTCGAGCTCGTCGTCCCATCGCCGCCCTCGCACCAGCGACGGACGCAAGAGAGGCGGCTGAGTCGCGCGGTTGAGGTCCCCGGTGACCCATTCGCGGATGTCTGCAGGCGCATCCGGCGGGTCCTGTCGGTCGAGACGCTCGACCGACAGCACCGCCGCGTCCGCATCATCTGCGTCCGCCGACCACCGCACTGCCGGATGGTCCGGGAAGTCCTTGAACCACAGCACCGAGCCACCCGACCTCTTGTACTGGTCGACGTCGCGCACCGCTCGCTCCTTGAGCAGCTGGGCTCGGGACAGGAAGGTGAAGAGGCGGACGGCCTTGTCGACGAGGGGGTCGCGGGTACCGCTCGACTGAGCGGTGTCGGGGGTCGTGTCAGTCACGAGGTGCTGTCCTCCATACGGCGGATGAGACCGTCGAACGCGGCCTCGGTGATGATCGGGATCCCATAGCTGCGTGCCTTCGCGGCCTTGCCGCTGAGCGAGTTGGGGTCGGCAGCCACGACGACCCGCGTCTTCTTCGTGACGCCCCCGGCTCGAGCCCCGATCGTCGGCAGCGCGCGTACCAGACGTCCCGATCGGTCTCGGTGTCGCCGGTGAAGACGACCCTGTCCCCGGGCACCAGTCCGATCCCCGCTGTCGACATGGACTCCGTGCGGGCGCGGGCGGACCTTGCGTCGTCGGCTGCGGCGATCAGCGCCGCGCTCACGTCTGACGTCGTCAGCACGAGCATCGTGGCGACGCGCTCCATCTCGGCACGCTCGTCGGCTGTGACGACGTGGTCGTCGAGCGCCACCGACGCCATGGCAGCGAGGTACTCGCGGTGTATGCCGAGCACTTGACCACGGCCCAGGCCCGAGGCGACAGCCGCGTCCACCAGGGCGTCCTTCTCGTGCTCGGCGAGGAACCCGTCGAGCAGAGCGAGCTCAAGGATCGCGAGGTAGCTGTCCGTGCCTGGCTCGGCGGCCCGGGGCATACGGGACACGATGGACTCGAGCCACTCTCCCTGGGGGGCCTTCGGCCGCGGGGACCGCCTCACCATCTGCATCTCGGGGTATGCACCGGGGAAGGGGGGCCACGGGTATGCACGCGTGGTCGCGATGGTGTCCGACCACGGCGGTCGGTGGCCGGATGACCGGAGGTAGTGGCCGAGCAGGCCCGCGGTCGCCAGCGCATCTGCCTCCGCGGAGTGAGCGTCGGTGAGCTCGATGCCCGACGCGGCGCAGCAGTCGACGAGTCGCCGGCTCGGTGCCTGCAGGAAAGCACCGGACCACTGCATGGTGCACAGCCCACCGAGCGGGAGCTGGGTCAGCGACAACCCTGCACGCTGCATCTCGTGCGTGAGGAAGCGCAGGTCGAAGGGGGCGTTGTGCGCCACCACCGTGCGGCCGGCGACGGCGCGGAGGAGGTAGGGGGCGAGCTGCGCGAAGGTGGGGGCACCGACGACCTCGGTCGCGGTGATCCCATGGATGCGGGTCGGCCCGACGTCGCGCCCGGGGTCGACGAGAGTCGACCAGGAGTCCTGGATCTCACCGCGGTCGGAGACGTAGACCACGCCCACCTCGACCACCCTGTCGTGTCGTTCGGGGGACAGTCCAGTGGTCTCGACGTCGATGACCGTGTACCCGCTCATGCGGTGACCTTCACAGAGTCCTCCGACAACGAGTTAGGCAAATCCCCAACGAGACCGCCAGGGGGCGTCAGGCACCGCCCCCAACCACCAGAAGCGTCGCTCGAGCGCATCATCGACATTCAATCCCCCTAGTGCAGATTGCACTGACCTTAGTGGTTGGGATCAGGTCTAGGCGGGAGACGACCAGATGTGGGCCCGCGCTATTCGGACGCCCCCTGCCGGGGGGGGGGGGGGGGGGGGGGGGGGGGCTCGTACCCAGGAGGTGCTCGTGCATTGGGTGCTCGGGCTACCTGTATCCACGCTGCTTGTCCCGCCGCGAGCCGGGTACGTCTGCGAGCTGCTTGTTCGGCTCCCACCTAGACCACCCGAGCGCGGGTTCCGGTACCTGCTGGCGCGGGCCACAAGATGGACGAGCCGACCGCGTGGCGGATCTGCTCGAGCGGTGGCTGGTGGTCGGCGCTTGGCCTGCCCGGCCGTGTAGGAAGCGCCGAGCGGCAGGGCGCCTCCGGCGCCCACCTCTGTGTGCCGTGACGGACGAGCACGGGTCCCCCGGCAGGAGATGCGTCCTAAGGGAATGCGGGCCGGACTTCGGTGAACTCGTTCCAACTGCCACGATTGCGGTCAATCGAAGTCGACGAAGCCGCGGACGGCTAAGCCGGGCTCTGGAGTGCGAGACTATGAGTACAGCCTGCGTGGCTCTTGTGATCTGAACTGGTTGAAGGTGATGGCCCGGCGCCCTCCAGGGGATACGAGCGCAAGCCGCATTTCTAGGGAGCGCCAGACAGTCGTCGGTGCGGCTTAGAGACATCAGGACTACTATTCTGTTTGTAGCCGTCTGGGATTGATTGCCCGCCTTCGGCGAGGCGACGCGCGTTGGACGTAGAATCGTTGTAGAGATGGTTGCTCCAGCGACGTGTGGATCCAGGTCTCACCACGTCAAGGCGGTAGCCAGCCGTGGTTGGGATGGCCGCCCTACTGTCCACGGGCGTGGCGATACGAGATGTGGTCCGCAGCCGCGAAGCGCCGCCTACTGGCACAGGCATCGATTATGGTCACGACGTGGCCGAAACTGCCGAGGGCGAATCCAGCTTGAAGATGTCGCTGGGCGGGGGCTCTGGTGCTGTCGCTGCAAGCACGCACTCGGCGTGCGCGCGATTCCGTGGGACAGATCCCTTGGTCACCGGACAGTCCCGGCCGAGACTCGCCGCCAATCTTGGTTACCCCGACACGTCGGCGGGCATCCCGGATGCGCGGTGGATGCGCGCGATGACCTTCGAACGACTTGTGCGCGACGATGCGTTCGCCAGCCAGACGGCGACGACGGCCATCGGTGCTATCGGGCTGGACCGTCCGAGCGAGGTTGTCGTCGTCAACGCTCGGACCAGGACGGACCGCACGGCTGAGCTCCTGGCCGCCGCGCACGCACGAGCGGTCAACGACGACGCCGCGACTCTCATCTATCAGCTGGCTGTGCCCTTCGTGGGTTACGAGGACCGGCGGGCGACGGACGTCCTCCCGGACTTCGCGGTGGTCGCCTCGAAGGGTGACGGCCAAGGGTCGTGGCTCCTGATGGGTGACGCGAAGGACTACGAGAGGCACCGGAGCAGGGTTGAGGACCCGCGGCTTCTCAAGGGCTTCCTTCAGGTGGCCGTCGGGGCTGAGTCTGCTGCGGCGTGGTCCCAGCTACCAAAGGGCATGGACGTCCACGGGCACGGGGCATTGGCAGTTCCCCGCAACGCCTTCCTCCAGCCTGAGGCCCTAGTCGACGACATCAGTGACCACCGGGTGGAGGTACACATGCGGATCGAGGAGCGGCGCCTCCTGGCGGAGACGACGAACTTCGACGAGACGCGACCCGTTCTGGAGTTCGTCGATCACCTCGAAGCGACCTTTGATCCCACAGCTTGCCCGTCGTGCGCGCTTTTCGTCTTTTGCCGCAGCCAGCTCCGGCAATCAAGGGACCCGACCGACCTTCTCATCGAGATCGGTGTTCCCAAGGAGCTGCGCCAGCACGTCGTCGGGATCCTCGATGGCACGGGCGCCGTCGGTTCCGCTGCGCCTCCCTCGCTGATCGCCAACGTCGAGGCGACGAACGACGGCCGAGCCCGGTGGTCAAACCAGCGCCGCATCGATCCGATCGGGCTGGCCGGCACCGTCAACGTCGTCATCGCGAAGTCCGATGCCGCCTCCCTCGGCGTCCACGGCATGGCCGTCCAGCGGGTGACTGCCGATGGTCCGGGCGCCTGGGTGCAGCACGTGTTCGAGGATCCGCAGGGGTCAGGAACGCGCAAGGCGCTCATGCGCATCCTGGGGACCGAGATCTCGGCGCTGCTGAAGGACCGACGGCGCGCCGATCCCGCGGCGCCCCAGCCCGTTCACATGGTCGTGCCCGACAAGATGACAGCCGACGTCCTCGTCTCGATTGCCGACAACCTCGCTGGGGTCGAGCTGAGCCGGCTGCGGTGGGCGCGCGACAAGCAGATGGGTCGACCGCAGCTCACGTACAACGGTGAGACGGCCTCGGTCCCGGCGAAGCTGTCCGAGACGGAGCGAACGGCGGTGTCCTTCCTCCTCGAGGACGACCGCGCCCGTGCCCTGACGATGCGCTCGCCGATCGTCAATGCGCAGGCTGTCCTGGCGCGGCATCTCGTCGCCGGCGGACCCGTGACGAACTCGGCGCGGCTCGACTACCTCGTCGCCTGGCTCAGTGACACTGCGCCGATCGACCACCGAGCGGCCGCCGACGAGATCGAGACGCTCCCGCACACGCCGGGCGCGCGTCTGGCGAACGCAACGTCGAACAGCATTCACACGGCGCTAGCCGGGAAGCGCGGTCGCTGGACGGAGCCGGGCGGTGTTGCGGATCCAGAGCGGTACGAGGCGCTCGTTCGCCAGGAGCTCGACTACAAGGCGAGCGTTCTCGACCACGCGGTGGTCGGCCTGGCCCGATTCCCGGTGTCCGCCTTGCATGACGTGCACCGGGCGATCGAAGGGTCGGCCCAGGAAGTCTGGCAGCGTCGCCTTAAGCTGCATGCCTCGGACCTCGTCCGTTTCGGCCGGACGTACCGTCACTGGCGGAACTCCCAGGTCCCGACTATCGAGACCGACGCCGTGTGCCGGGACCAGCTGTTGGCGCTAGCGAACCCTCAGGCGGCGCAGGATCTGGCGACGGACGCGGGCAGCAAGAACGTCTCGCACGCGACGGTCCTGTCAGTCGACCCGGTCGTGCTCGACATCGAGTCGCGGAGGATCGAGGAGGAGACTCGCGTCGTGCTTCTCCACGTCGGTGACGAGGCGTGCGTCGAGCGCCCGGACGTTGCGGTGAAGCACCAGACGACCAGCTTCCGCCTGAGTGGGCTGAGCATCGGGCCCCTCACGCGCGAAGGGGTGGAGGACGGGTTCCCGGCAAGTGCCTGGCTCTGGAGACCGGCCACCTACCCGTCCCTCGCGGTCGGTGACCGTGTCGTCGTGGCGGACTTCTCCTGGTTCTCAGACGCGAAAGGTAACAACTTCCTCACCGTCGGCCGTCCAACTGTCGACCGGATCTCGGCCCCGACTGCCGACTGCGATGACCAGTCGTACGCCAACGACCCCGACGCACACCGATACTGCTGCCGTCCGCACGAGGACGCGGAAGCCGAATGGTCGGACGAGCTCGCAAAACGGCGCGCCCGTGGTCAGCTGAACCCGAAGGTGTGGCCTCCCGTGCGAGACGGTGACGCATTCGAGGTCTCGGCGTCGGGTGCCCCGATCGGTGACCCCTTCGCGCTGCCTCCTGAGGGTCCGCCGACGGACGCGACGATTGACGACCTGGAGTGAGTGAGCGATGACTCTAACCTTTGCCCTTCCCGCGATTGACGCGGCTGACGGCACTCACCACGCCGAGGCCGCCGCGGGCAACGCCGAGGCGACTGCTGCCGCCACGACGGCTCTCCTGGAGGCGCTCGGCGGGAACGCGGACCACGAACGGGTTCTGCTGAAGGCCGCTGCCGGCGCCGGCAAGTCGTACGCGCTCGGCGAGATGGTCAAGGCGGCCGTGGCGCACGAGCGGTGCCGTCGTGTAGCCATCATCGCCTTCACCAACAAGCAATTGCACCCCCTTGCGGCTAAGCTCGGCAAGGAGCTCGGCAAGCGCAGCGTCTGCCTCTTCGTGAAGGCCACGACGATCCCCGACCTTCCTCAGGCGGCGGCCGAGAACGCGACCGTCGTCAGCACTGCGAAGGACATCCCGCCGGATACCCAGGTCCTCATTGCGACGAGCCACAAGCTGGGGGCCATCAACGAGTTGAGGCGCCAGCTCGACCACCTCGGCCCGGGGGCGAACGGTTCGTCTGCGTACGACGTCCTGTTCGTGGACGAGGCGTGGCAGCTCGCCCACCACCTCTTCGACAAGGTGACGAAGGCGGCTCCGATCTGGGTGGGCGTGGGTGACGTCGGTCAGCTGCCGCCGCTCGAGGTCGGGTCCAACCCCTGGCGGGGGGACCCTAGCTACAACCCTTACCGGGCGTGGCCCACCGACTACGACGGCGACTACCGGACATGGTCCCGTGAGCTGCCTGCCGTTTGGCGTCCGGCGGCCGGGCACCTCGCCCTGTGGCGAGCTTTCTACCCCGAGTGGCGCGAGCTAAACTGCGTCGCCGCGCCGGGGGACCGGTCTCTTTCGACGCAGCTGACAGGCGCGGCGGGGGACATCTGGCGTCAGGTCGGCTCGGGAGTCCCGACGCTTCTCGAGGTCGAGGGCCTGCCGGACCCGGAAGCTGCGGACGTCGACCTTCCCTTGGTGCAGTTCGTCGAAGGCTTGCTCGACGAGCTCTTCGCCGCCGGCTTCACACTTGAGACAGCGGCATACCAGAACGCCACGCCGACGGGTGAGCGCCGAGCCATCGGGCCCGGCAACACCCAGGGCGAACAGCTGATCTCGATCTTGGCCACGCGCAACCAGGCCGTGGACGACGCCGCGGACGCCGTCGCACGGCTTCGGGAAAAGCACGACCTCGGGCCGCTGGACCTGCTGAGCTCCACAGTCGACTCTTACCAGGGACAGACCAACGGGATCACGATTGCGGTCCACCCGTTGACGGGTGCGTCGACTCTGAACGAGTTCAACTCAGCCTTCGGGCGGCTCGCTGTTACGTGTACTCGTGCGACGCACGGGCTGCTGATGGTCGCTCGTGCAGGACTGGATGTTTTACTCGGGGACGCACCGGCCCGTCCCGGTAACCCGTTCGGCGAGCCCGGCAACCGACGTCTGCCTCGTCAGACCCACCAGCGAATCCTTGCTACGTTCGCCCGTGGCACGTTCACCGTCGCCTCGACCCAGGAGAACTAATCTTGTCTCGACTCAACGACCTGCTTCGCCGCCTCGAGTCTACCGACCCGGCGCTGGCAAAGGATCTCCGGCAGGAGTACGACGCGCTTACCGACCGACGCGCGTTTGGACTGAACTTCGAACGTCATACCCCCGAGGTTGTGGAGCTGCCGGGTCGCAAGGTGCGTCGAGGTGACAAGGTCCACGTCCTGGCCGGACGGGGCAACACCCCGACCGCCCAGAACTCAAGGCTGTGGCGCGTGGTGGCCATCGACCGGAATGGGGAGGCTCCGACGGTAAGTCTCGAGGCACTCGAAGGAAACCTGACGGATGCCACCGAGGCTTTGCTAGAGGACGTGGTGGTCGCGGCGGGGTTCCGCGACCCCATCTATCCGGGCCTCGTCTCCACGGGTCGCGTTGAGCGGGGCGGTGACAAGCCGTTCCACACCGTGATAAATGCGGAGAACTATCACGCCCTTCAGGCGCTCCTTTTCACGCATCGAGGCAAAGTGGACTGCATCTACATTGACCCCCCATACAACACAGGTGCCAAAGATTGGAAGTACAACAACGACTACGTCGAGAGTGACGATCTATATCGCCACTCAAAGTGGCTCGCATTTATGGAGCGCCGTCTCATTATGGCGCGCGGATTGCTCCGCCCTGATCGTTCGAGTCTTATTGTAACTATCGATGAAAAGGAGTACCTGCGCTTAGGTCTACTCCTTGAGCAGATTTTTCCGGATGCACGAATTCAGATGATAACGGCAGTGATTAATCCGCGCGACGTCACACGACAGCGAGAATTTAGCCGAGTTAACGAGTATATTTTCGTGGTCAGTTTTGGTGTTGATGGGCCTACCGCACTAGAGCTCCCTCCCCACTGGCTTACGGGAGGGGCGGAGAGAAAGACTGTCCGCGGGAAACTGCATTGGGCGAGCTTGAGCCGCACTAGCGAGAACGGGCATCGCGAGCACAGCCCAGGCTGCTTTTATCCAGTGTTCGTCAAGGCGGACGGGTCGGGGATCCACTCTTTCGGCGAGGCTCTACCAAAAGACCACGATAGGCGGAGATATGACTACGCTCCCCCCGGCACCATACCGGTCTGGCCAATCCGGTCATCTGGTCGTGAAGGGGCCTGGCAATTGGGGCCATCGAAAGCTAGGGAAGCGTTCTCGAACGGGTACGTTAGGAGTGGCCCGGTCAAGAATGGACGCGCGGCCCTATATTACCTCAAGAGCGGCGAGCAGGCCAAAGTCGAAAGAGGTGAATTTAGAATCACTGGTCGGGGACCTGATGGGTCTATAATCACCGAACCAACCGAATTGGCCGTCCCAAGATTTGTTCCAGGCACTGTCTGGTCCATCCCGTCACATGATGCTGGCGTTAATGGATCAAATCTCCTCAGTCGATTTGTTCCGGATGTGAAATTTCCCTTCCCTAAGTCTCTGTATGCTGTCGAAGACGTGCTGAAGTTTTTCGTCGCTGATAAGCCGGAGGCAGTTGTAGTCGACTTCTTTTCAGGTTCGGGAACCACCGCCCATGCGCTGATGCGAATAAACCATTCTGATGGGGGCAGGCGGCAGAGCATTGCAATCACAAATAACGAAGTTTCTGCTGAGACTCAACGACTGTTCCGCATCAAGGGATTGCGTCCTGGCGATACGGAGTGGGAAGAGATGGGTATATGTGAGGCCGTTACCAAGCCCAGAATTCGCGCGGCTATAACGGGAGTTGTCTCCAACGGCGAGGATGTGAAGGGCGACTATAAGTACAATGAGGAGTTCTCGATGGCGGATGGCCTGGGGGAGAATGCTGAGTTCTTCACGTTGACACACGAAGCGCCGTTACCTGTCGCAAGCCATCGTCGGTTCGAAAAGATCGCCCCGCTTCTTTGGATGCGGTCAGGCTCTGCGGGACGTCGTATAGACGACGTCACTTGCGGCTGGGACGTAACAGATCGTTACGGCGTGCTCGCTGATTTGGACCAGACAGATTCCTTCGTTAAGGCCGTCACCGCAGTTAGCGAAACCATCTGCGTAGCGTTCATCGTGACGGACGAGGATCGTCTGTTCCAGACGGTCGTTCGCGAGCTTCCGCCCCACGTCGAGACCATTCGGCTGTACGAGGCGTACCTGCGGAACTTCGAGATCGAGGCCGGACGGAGCTCCCGATGAGGTTCACGCTCAAGCCGTACCAGAGTGAGGCGGCCGAGCAGATTCTCGACAACCTTGACCGTGCCCGCACTGCTTGGCACCGCGACGGTGATCTGACCGCCTTCTCGCTCACCGCGACCACCGGAGCAGGCAAGACCGTGATGGCGGCCGCCGCGATCGAAGCGCTCTTCAACGGGACCGACGACTTCGAGGCCGACCCCGGCGCGGTCGTCATCTGGTTTTCCGACGACCCCAGCCTCAACCTCCAGACCCGCGACCGCCTCCTCGAGGCGACCGAGTCACTGACCTCGTCCGATCTCGTGGTCGTCGAACCTCCGTTCGCCAAACCCAAGCTCGCCCCCGGCAAGGTCTACTTCCTCAACACGGGCAAGCTGAACAAGAACTCGCTCCTCACCCGAGGACACCACGGGGAGGCGGAGGGCCAATTGTCGGGCCTGCAGGCGACGCCGGACACGCAGGGCTGGACGATCTGGGAGACGATCTCTAACACGATCGACGACGAGGACCTGACGGTCTACCTGATCCTCGACGAAGCTCACCGGGGCTTCAACCCCGCCCGGGTGGCCGACAAGCCGACGCTCGTGCGGCGCCTCATCAACGGGCACGCTGGCTACAAGCCGATCCCAATCGTCTGGGGCATCTCGGCGACCATCCAGCGCTTCGACGACGCGATGAAGGCCGCCGACGCGACGAAAAACCGGCGAGCACTCCCGAGGGTCCAGGTCAACCCCGCTCGTGTTCAGGAGTCCGGGCTCGTCAAGGACACCATCGCCCTGAGCATCCCCGACGAGGCCGGTGTCTTCGACATCACCCTCGTGCGCGTCGCGGCTGAACGGCTCAAGGCATCGGCGCAGCGCTGGGCCCGGTACGCGAAGGAGCAGCGCGACACCACCCCCGTCGTCCCGCTGCTGATCCTCCAGTCGCCGAAGACCCCTGAGCACGACGAGATCGGCGAGGCGCTCGACGCCATCGCCGAGGTGATCGACATCGACCAGACCCAGGTGCGGCACGTCTTCGGCGAGCACAAGGTCGTGCGGTTCGGCCGGTGGGACGTCGACTGGATCGAGCCCCAGCGCATCGAGGACAAGACGAGCGTGCGCGTCGTCGTCGCGAAGGACGCGATCTCGACCGGGTGGGACTGCCCACGCGCCGAGGTCCTCGTCTCCTTCCGTGCTGCGAAGGACCACACCCACATCACCCAGCTGCTCGGCCGGATGGTGCGAAACCCGCTCGCCCGCCGCGTCCCCGGCGACGACCGGCTCAACGCGGTCGACTGCATCCTGCCGTTCTTCGACCGGACGACGGCCGGCAACGTCGTCAAATACCTCACCGGCCAGCTCGACGACATGCCCGGAGGCGGGCAGAAGCGCGTGTATCTCGACGGGCGGGATCTCCTCCCCAACCCCGCCATCCCGGAAGAGGTGTGGCAGCTGTGGGAGTCGCTTCCGTCGCAGACGATGCCGGTCCGCGGTGCTCGTCCGGTCATCCGGCTGGTGTCGCTCGCCCAGGCGCTCTCGGCCGACGACCTCCGGCCAGGCGCGATCAGAGCCGTCAAGGAGCGCATGGTCCCGCTCCTCGACGAGTGCGCCCAGGACTACGCGTCAGACCTCGACGCCGCCGTCGAGGAGATCTGGTCGGTCAAGGTCAAAGAGATCCTCGGACGTGTGGGTGGATCGAAGCTGAGCTACCGCGACTTCGCGGTGCGCGCCGACACTCGTGCCATCCGGACGGGGTTCAACTTCGCCAAGGCCGCACTGGGCTCGGAGGTCGCGATGTCCTACGTCGACCACCTGGCCCGCGAGGCCGACGACGAGGACTCCCTGCGGGACGCCTTTGTCAAGACAGCCGCACTCGCGTCGACCCGGAAGGTGCGCGAGCGTGTGGACGCCGCGGCGAACGCGATGGTGGACGAGTGGTTCAAGGAGTTCGGTGCGGACATACGCTCGCTGACCGACGAGCGTCAGCAGGAGTACGAGACCATTCGAGGCCTGGCCGTCGACCCGCAGAAGAGCGCCTTGGGACGCTCACGCGTCCGAATGGAGGACTACAAGGTGGTGGACAAAGACTCCGGGCAGGTCAAGGATGCCGAGCTGCGCGACCTGCACGTCATGGCGGACGCGGACGGGAACTTCCCCGTGTCGAGCCTTAACCCTTGGGAACTCCATACGATCGACACCGAGATGGCTCGCCCTGGGGCAGTGGGCTGGTACCGGAACCCCTCTCGTCCGGCCATGGACTCGCTGACCATTGCGTACCGGGACGATCAGGGGAACTGGCACTCGATGCATCCGGACTTCATCTTCTTCCACGAGGTAGAGGGCGAGCTGAAGGCGTCCATCGTCGACCCGCACGGACACCATCTCGATGACGCTGGGGACAAACTGCGTGCGCTCGCCTCGTACGCGGACCGATACGGCCACCACTACGACCGGATCGAGATGACGAGCACCTTCGGCAGCGTGACCCGGAGCATCCCGCTCCACGACCCGGTCGCACGTGCGGGTGTGCTCGAGACGGGGCGCCCCGCGCTGGAGCACTACCACTCGGACATCGCCGTGATCTACGGAGTGTGAGAAGACAGTGGTCGCGGCGTCGCCCCCATGATTGGTTCCCGCTCTCCCGCTGACCGGTGAGGGCGTAGTGCTGCTTGGCCCGTTCGGCTGCGAAGGGCTATGGCTTCTCTCGATACTGATGATGCCTCGCGCCAGGGCGGTGCGACGTACTCGGGGGAGAAACCATGCTCAGGATCAGCTCGCGGCTCGCGGCAGCGCTCGCATGCGGGGCAGTCGTGCTCGCAGGCTCGTCAGCGTCACCGGCAGCCGCAGCCAACGGGTGCACCGGGGTGAGCAAGTGCAAGGTGGTGTCAACCGCCGATGTCGACGGGGACGGTCGGTCGGACAGCGTCGGCCTCGTCCAGAGCGGGATCGGAGACGGACGGCTGGGCCGCGTCCAGGTGCGGGTGAGGTCGGCGAAGGGTCGAGTTATGACCACGTCCCACGACGCGCGCTGGTACGGGTCGTCGACCTGGCACGGCGCGGCCCGCTTCGACGGCCGGCCGGGGTACGAGCTGGTCCTCGGCAGCGATGTCGGCGCGCACGCCATGTCCTTCCGGGTCATCGCATACCGCAACGGGCAGCTGACGACTCTCAAGGCGCCAGGCGGCGCGTACCGATGGGGGATCGACTCAGCCGCCTTATATGGCGCCGGTTGAACCCGGAAGGTGTCGTCGAGCGGCGCGGTGGTGATGATCTCCACGTACCCGCACCAGGTCTACGACCACGGCTGGGTGATTGAGTCGACCCGGTACCGGTGGAGCAACGGGGCATGGGCGCGGACGAGCAGTGACATCCAGGTCATGGCCTCGGACCGCGCCGCCCACGACGCGATGGGCTGGCGGGTGCCGTACCTCAAGAGATTCCCGACCTTCTGACCGGGCCTCTCCCCTTCGGGACCTGCATTCACTCGCGGCCCGCTCAGTCGGTCGGCCTCGCCGTGCCCGGGTCAGGTCCGCTCACCCGGTCAGGGTGCAAGATCCCCGCCAACGCTTCCACCCCGTCGACGACCCGCGGCCCGGGTCGCGCGTAGGACCCGTTCGCGTCGACGGCCCAGACGGGCACCCCGGGGAAGTGCTCGGCGACGACAGCGGCCTGCGCGGCCGCGCCGTCGAGGTCGTAGCCGCACGGCGCGCAGACGACGACGTCAGGTGCGGCGGCCACCGCGGCCTGCCACGTCGTCTGCTCCGACCTCTCGCCGGCGACCCCGAGGATCGGCTCAACCCCGGCAAGGACGACCATCTCCGGGATCCAGTGGCCCGGCGCGAAGGGAGGGTCGGTCCACTCGAGGACGAGCACACGAGGTCGCTCGGTCCCGGCCACCGCATCGGCGACAGCAGCCAGATGCTCCCGCAACGACCGGACCAGCGCGTCGGCCTCCGCCCGCCGTCCCGCGGCATCCCCACCGAGATGACCGAGGCCAGCACCTCGTCGATCGTGTGCGGGTCGAAGATCAGCACATCCGCCCGGCACCCCAGGTAGGCCATCGCCTCGTCCACCGCGGTGACGTCGATCGCGCACAGGGCGCACAGGTCCTGCGTGACGACCAGGTCGGGGTCGAGCTCGGCCAGGGCGTCGGCCTGCAAGTGATAGAGGTCGTCTCCCCGCTCCAGCGAGGCCTTGACGATGTTGTCGATCTCCCCGGGTGACAGGCCCTCGGGCATCGCCGAGGTCGAGACCACCCGCCGGCGACGAGCCTCCGCCGGGTGGTCGCACTCGAAGGTGACCCCCACGACGTCGTCTCCCGCGCCCAGCGCGAAGAGGATCTCGGTGGTGGACGGCAGGAGGGAGACGACGCGCACCCGCCGATCCTATGGACCGACGGGTGCGCCTCAGACCTCAGGCGTCGCCCTTCGCACCCTTCCCGGCACGCTGGACGAGGCCGGCAGCCGCCTCGCCGGCGGCCTGCTGGACCCGTCGGGCGCTCGGCGGCGGGGGCGTGGTTTCGAGGCTCGTACCTCGCACCTCGACCGACGAACGACGCGAGCCACCGCCCTCAACCATCGAGGGGAGGAGCTGGGCCATGAGCAGCGTCGACAGCGCAGAGCTGTCCCCGCCAGACCCGTCGGTCTGCACGATGACCGGGCGGGGCGCCTGCTCGGCGAGAGCGGCACCGACGTCGAGACGGCGGCGGGCGAGCTCGTACCCGAGCACCGCGCGGTTGTCGCGGTAGGCCGTGGCGAGCTGCTCCTGGGCCTTCGCCTCACCCTGGGCGGCGACGAGGTTGGTGCGGGCGCGCGTCTCGATCTCGTAGCGCACCTTCTGCGCCTCGGTCTCGCGCTCCTCGAGCATCTGCGCGACGTCCTTGCGCGCCTTGTTGAGCGACGCCTGGACCTCGACGATCTTCGCGTCGCGGACCTTCTTGCTGCGCTCGATCTCCATGAGCAGCGTGTCGATCCGGCGCTTGCGGGTGAGCTCCCACTCCTTCTCGTACGCGACGAGCTCCTTGGCCACGCGCTCGCGCGTCGCGAGGTGCTCGCGGTACTGGTCGGGCAGCTGCACGTCGGGGATGTTGCACCCCATGATCTGCACGCCGTAGCGCGTCAGCTGACGGTTGAGCAGGTCCTGCATGTCCTTGACGTCGCTGCCGCGCAGGTCGTACGCGCTCTCCGTGCGCACCTGCCGGCTGCGCTGGCGGATCGCGTCCTGCACCGAGTTGCTCAGCACGAGGTCGAAGTTGCCCGCGCCGATCGTCTGCACGAAGCGGATCGCGTCGACGATGCGGAAGCGCAGGAAGAACTCGATCGACTTCAGCGGCACGTTCTCGTGCGTCGGCGAGCTGAGCACCGGTGCGGTGTACGGGATCTCGGTCGTGACGTCGACGACGTACGCGACGCGCGCCCACGGGTGCCACAGGTAGTGGCGACCGGGGGACAGGCCCGGCCCGGAGATCGCGCCGAACTTCGTCAGCACCCCGACCGTGCCCTCCTCGATCTCGACGATCGAGCTGCGCCACCACCACAGGGCGGCGAGGACGAAGGAGAGCAGCGCGACGAAGATCGCCAGCCCGCCGAGACCGCCGTGGTCGACGGTCGTGAGGAGCAGCCCGCTGATCGCGGCCCACAGCCCGAACCACACGAGCGAGGTCCACCGCAGCCCGCGCTGGTCCTTGGGGATGACGACGGGCACGATCGCGCCGCCGTCACCGCCGCGCAGCAGCCGCGCGACGTCGCCCCACCCGGAGACGGCCTCCTTGATCGAGCTCATCCCGCGGCCGCGCGCGGTCATCGTGTCCATGATCTGCTGGCTCATCGGGTGCCCCCGTCGTCAGTCGTGGCGGGAGAGGTGGGCGTCGCCGGAGGTGAGACGGGGGGACCGGACGGCGGCGAAGGGGGACCGCTCGCGGCCTCTCCCATCTGGGCCGTGACGGCCTCGTCGGTCACCGACTCGCGGATCTTGGCGATGGCCTCCTCGCCCTCGGGGTCGTCGGTGACCTCCGAGGCCGGGATGATCTCGACGTCCGTCTCCTCGGGCGCCTGCAGCAGGTCGCCGATCTCCCCTTCGCGCTGCGCGACGCGCTCGGCGATGGCGCCGTGACGCTCCCGGATCGCGGCCATGTCCTCGTCGGTGAAGAGCGCGCCGCCCTGACCGCCGACGAGCTCACGAGCGATCTTCAGGTAGTCCACGCCGTCGCCCTGGTCGCCGACCCGCACGATCTGCGGCAGCGAGTCCGCGACGCTCTCCATCTTGTCGAGCATGTCCTGCTGGTAGCGGTAGTCGAGGATCTCCGGGGCCTGGGCCGCGCTCAGCGCACGGATGTCGAGCGCCTGGGCCTCGAGCAGCGCGGCGTTGGCGTTGGCCGTCGACTCCGACTCGACGAAGCGCTGGCGAGCGAGTGCGTTCGCGCGGTTCGTCTCGCGCTCGAGAGCGGTGTCCATCTGCGCCTGGTAGCGCGCGATGTCGGCCTGGATGGCCGACAGGCTCTCGTTGAGCGAGGCGAGGTCCTTGTTGAGATCTCCCTCGTTCTGCTCCTTCTTCAGCCCCAGCTCGTAGTCGTAGGTGTACGCCTCCTTCGCGACCCGGATCATCTCCGGCGCCGCGAGGTCCATGCGGTACTCCTGGGCCGAGGGCTCGGCGTGCGTGATGTTCGCCGTGGTCAGCTCCACCGCCGGCTGGAACTGCGCGTTGAGCTGCTCGAGCAGCCGCGCCGTGCTCTCTCCGACGAGGTCGTAGATCCCGCTGGCCTCCTGGTCGTAGATGAGCGAGCGGGTCGTCTCCGAGATCGCGTTGTTCAGCTTGTCCTGGAAGCCCTGGACGGCGCCGAGGACGAAGACGAACTCGCGCGCGTTGGCGATGCGGAACTGGAGGAAGAGGTCGACGCTCGCCTGCACGCCCGACTTCGTCGGGGCCTCGCGGATCGGGGCGTTGAAGGGGTACTCCCGCGTCGTGTTGACGATGTAGGAGACCCGCTTCCACGGGTTGAGCAGGGTGACGCGGCCCGGGCCGACCTCGGCCTCGACCTTGCCGAAGCGGCTGATGAGCGCGGTGCACCCCTCGGGGACCATGACCATGCCCTGGCGCCACCACATGAAGGCGGCGAGCAGCAGCACGAGCAGCCAGTAGTGCGGCCCGAAGATGCCGAGCACGAGCCCGTCGAAGGGCAGCAGCACGATGCTGCCGGCGATGCCGAGGAGCGCGAGGGCGATGACCGGGAGCATCGCGCGCAGGCGGCGCCCCTTCGGCATGACCATCGGCGTGATGACGTGGACCGGGCCGGCCGCGCCGGCCTCGTAGTGGCTGCGGCTCAGCGCCTCGGCGGCGTCGTCGAGGCTCACCGAGGCCGAGGTGATGCGCGTGCCGGCCGATGCCCCTTCGCCCCGGGCCGCCGGGAAGTCCGCGGCGTTGAGGTCGAAGCCGTCACCACCCCCGCCCGCGGCACGGCCGACGGCCTGCCGGACCCCTGCGTTGCCGGCTGCCTGCCGGGCCATGTCCATGAACTGCTGCGGTGCGTTGCTCAAACCGTCTCCCCTGAAGGCGGTGGTGGGCTGGTTGCGCCCTACCCAACCACACGGCGACCCATCGATGGTCGAGGTGCGAGAGCCCCCAGGGCCCGAGCCTCGAGACCACGACACCCAGGGGCACCCGTTGTCGGCGATGCGTTCGCGCGAAGGGGGTGACATCGCACGGTCCGGGGTGCGACGTTGGTCCGATGGACGTGCTGCCGATGTTCCCGCTGGGGACGGCCCTGCTCCCCGGGCAGCCGCTGCCGCTGCAGGTCTTCGAGCCGCGTTACGTGGCGATGATGCGAGACGTCGTCGGCAGCGACCGGTGCTTCGGCGCGGTGCTCATCGAGCGAGGCTCCGAGGTCGGCGGGGGAGACCGGCGGTTCACGGTCGGCTGCGTGGCGAGCGTCGAGCAGATGGGCCGGCTGCCCGACGGCCGGCTCGTGCTGCTGGCGCGAGGGCACGAGCGTGTCGAGGTCGAGCGGTGGCTGCCCGACGACCCCTACCCGCGGGCCGAGGTGCGTCGCCTCCCGGACCTCACGTGGTCCGGCGAGGACCACGAGAGGCTCGCTGAGACCGAGCGCGTCGTCAGGAGGGCCCTGGCGGTGATGAGCGAGCACCGCTCGCAGGTCTGGCCGGCCGACGTCGAGCTGGCCGACGACCCGGTCGCCCGGAGCTGGCAGCTGGCCTGGCTCTCGCCCCTGGGTTCCCTCGATCAGCTGACGCTGCTGCGCTCGACGTCGCTGCGCGAGCTGCTGGAGACGACGGGGCGGCTGACGAGCGACGCGGTGGAGCTGCTGCGCCTCCAGATGCCCGACGACCCGGCCTGAGCGACGGGCCACGGCTGCGGGGCGTCGTCGAGCGACTCTCCCGCACACTGGTGCCTCCCCACCTCGAGGAGACCTGGATGGACCGCAAGACCGTCGTCATCACCGGTGCCAGCGACGGCATCGGTGCCGCCGCCGCGCGCGAGCTCGCCGAGCACGGGCACGAGGTCGCCGTCGTCGGGCGCTCCCGGGAGAAGACCGAGGCGGTCGCCGCCGAGGTGGGGGGCACCCCCTTCGTCGCCGACTTCGCCCGCCTCACCGAGGTGCGGGCGCTCGCGGACGCGCTCGGCGCGCAGTACCCGCGGATCGACGTCCTCGCGAACAACGCCGGGGGAGTCCTGGGCAGCCGGCGGCTGACCGAGGACGGCTTCGAGGCGACCTTCCAGGTCAACCACCTCGCGGGCTACCTGCTGACGCGGCTGCTCCTGCCAACCCTCGCGGCGAGCCGGGCGAGCGTCGTGCAGACCTCGAGCCTGGCGTCGCGGGTCATGGCGCGCTACGACCCCGACGACCTGCAGCTCGAGCACGGGTACTCCGAGCGCCGCGCCTACGGCAACGCCAAGCTGGCGAACATCCTCTTCACCCGCGAGCTGCAGCGACGGCACGGCGGCGACGGCATCTCCGCCGCGGCCTTCCACCCCGGCATCGTCGGGACGAACTTCGCCAGCGAGTCCTCGGTCGTCATGCGCGCCCTCTACCGCACGCCCCTGTCGAAGGTCCTCATGACCTCCCCGGCGAAGGGCGCCGACCAGCTCGTCTGGCTCGCCGAGGGCGAGCCGGGCACCGACTGGCCGGTGGGCCAGTACTTCGACGGCCGTCGCGTCTCGCGCACCTCCCGGGTGGCCTCGGACGAAGGGGTGGCCGCCCGCCTCTGGGACGAGTCCGCCGCGATGGTCGGCCTCGAGCCGTAGGCCGCCTCGCTGGTCGAGGTGCGACGAAGGAGACGCCCTTGGCTGGTCGAGGTGCGACGAAGGAGCCTCGAGACCACCGCCCTACGCCTCGGCGCGGTCGGCCCCCGCGTCCCGCACCCGTGCCAGCTCGAGCAGCATGGCGTGGCTCTCCTGCACCTTCGCGGCGAGGACGAGCAGCCCGTAGACGAGACCGCCTACTCCGGTAAGACCGAGCATCGTCGGGCCGAAGTACTGAGACGCACCCGTGCTCATGTCGTCGACTGTGACCTGGGCGTAGGAACCCCAGATGACGGCGACGAGAAGCAAGAGGCCCCCGACGACGATCGGCGCGACACAGCTGCCGGACGCCAGCGCCGAGGGCGCGCTCCGGGTGCGGTCGAGAGGGTGCGTCATCGGTGCCTCCAGGCGTGGTCGGTCGGGTCGACGCACCCATCATCGTGCGGACCGCGCCGTCCCGCAGCCCGGCAGAGCCGTCCCGCCCGGCGGTGCCACCCCCTTCGCTATCGTCGTCGCTGACGCGGGGTGCCGCCTTCGGGCGGCTGAGAGCACACCCGTGGAACCTGATCTAGCTCGTACTAGCGAAGGGACGTCACCCATGAGCGTCGCCCTGCCCACCACCGCGCCGAGCGCGCACGACCTCGCCGACTGCTGGTCGCGACTGCGCGCGGAGTCTCCGCTGACCCAGTGCCTGACCAACATCGTCGTCGCGCCCTTCACCGCCAACGTCCTGCTCGCCGCGGGAGCGTCGCCGGCCATGGTCGACAACCCGCACGAGGCGGGCCAGCTCGCCGCCGTCGCCGGAGCGGTCCTCGTCAACCTCGGGACCCCGTACGACGACACGGCCGCGGGCGCGCGCGAAGGGGTGTCCGCCGCCCTGTCGTCCGGGACCCCCTGGGTCCTCGACCCCGTCGCCGTCGGCGGGCTCACCTGGCGCACGGGGCTGGCGCACGAGCTGCTCGCGCTCGGCTCGCCCGCCGTCATCCGGGGCAACGCCTCCGAGGTCCTCGCGCTCGGCGGCGGCAGCGGCGGCCGGGGTGTCGACGCCACCGACGACACCGCGTCCCAGGCCGTCCAGGACGGCGCGGGCACGATCGCCCGTCGGCACCGCTGCGTCGTCGCCGTGAGCGGCGCGGTCGACCACCTCACCGACGGCGAGCGCACGGTGCGCCTCGCCCACGGCGACCCGCTGATGACACGGGTCACCGGTGTCGGGTGCGCGCTCGGCGCCCTCGTCGCGGCGTGCTGCGCCGCGACACCAGACCCGCTCGTCGCCGCGGCGACCGCGACGGCTGCGCTCACCCTCGCCGCCGACACCGCGGCGCAGACCGCCCGGGGGCCGGGCTCCTTCGCCGTCGGGCTGCTCGACGAGCTCGCGGCCCTCACGCCCGATCAGCTCGAGGAGCGGGTGGGGCTGTGCTGACCCGCCCGGTGCTCGACCTCGGCCTCTACCTCGTCACCGACCCGGTGATGACGCAGCGCCACGGGCTTCTCACCACGGTGAGCGCGGCGATCGACGGGGGAGCGAGCGTGGTCCAGCTGCGTGACCCCGACGCCGGTGACGACGAGGTCGTGGCCATGGGCCGGCTCGTGCTCACCGTCACCCGGCCGGCGGGCGTGCCCCTGATCATCAACGACCGCGCCCACCTCGTCGCCGAGATCGGCGCCGACGGCGCCCACATCGGCCAGGGCGACCTCGACGCGGTCGAGGCACGCCGGGTGGTCGGACCGCATGCGTCCCTCGGCCTGTCGTGCGCGCGGGTCGAGGAGGTCGAGCGGGCCGCGACGCTGCCGCCGGGCACCCTCGACTACCTCGGTCTCGGCCCCGTGTGGGCGACCCCGACCAAGCCCGACCACGACCCGGCCGTCGGCCTCGAGGGCCTGCGCGCGCTCGCCGCCGCGACCCGGCTGCCGAGGGTGGCCATCGGAGGCATCGACCTCGACCGGGCGCCCCAGGTCATGGCCACAGGGGTCGACGGCGTCGCCGTCGTCAGCGCCGTCTGCGCCGCCGACGACCCACGGGCCGCCGCCGCACGGCTGCGCGCCGTCGTCGACGGGGGTGCGGCATGAGCGTGCCCAACGTCCTGACGATCGCCGGGTCGGACCCGTCCGGGGGCGCCGGGGTCCAGGCCGACCTCAAGACCTTCGGCGCGCTCGGGGCGTACGGATGCGCCGTCCTCACCTCGCTCACGGCGCAGAGCACGAAGGGGGTGACCGGGGTCCACCACGTGCCGGCAGGCTTCGTGCGCGAGCAGGTCGAGACCCTCGTCGACGACGTCGAGCTCGCGGCGACGAAGATCGGGATGCTCGGCTCGGCCGAGGTCGTCGCCGTGGTGGGCGAGCTGGTGCGCAGGGGCAGGCTGGGCGAGGTCGTGCTCGACCCGGTGATGGTGTCCACGGCCGGCTCGCGGCTGCTGGACGAGGACGCCATCGAGGGCGTGCGGGCCCTGCTGCCCGTCGTCGACCTCGTCACGCCCAACACCGCCGAGGCGGCCGTCCTGCTCGGTCTCACCCCGCACGCTGCGGCGCACGACCTCGACGAGATGCACCGGCACGCGCAGGCGCTGCTCGAGCTCGGGGCGTCCCGGGTGCTGCTCAAGGGCGGGCACGTCGCCGGGGATGAGTCGGTCGACCTGCTCGTCGACGGCACCGGGGTGCACGAGCTGTCGGCCCGACGGGTCCCGACACGTCACACCCACGGCACCGGGTGCACGCTGTCGTCGGCGATCGCCGCGCTGCGGCCGCGGGGGGACGCGTGGGCCGAGACCGTGGCACAGGCGAAGGACTGGTTGACCGGCGCGCTCACCCACGCCGACGAGCTCTCCGTCGGTCACGCAGCGGGCCCTGTGCATCACCACTGGGCGCTGTGGCCGCGTGGTTGACTGACGAGGCGGTCGTCGACCGACCCGGTCCGACCGCCACGCGATGACGGGAGTCACCATGGGTTTCCTCGACAAGCTCTTCGGACGGTCCGACCAGACGCAGCAGCACCAGCAGGCGTCGGGAGGCTTCGGGCAGCAGGGGTACGAGCAGCAGGGGTACGGCCAGCAGGGGTACGGCCAGCCCGCTCCGGGGTACGCGCCCGGCCAGCCGGCCCAGGGACAGCAGGTGAGCGACGAGCAGGCGCTCGCCCGCTACCGCTACCTCCTGCGCACGGCCCCGCCCGAGACCATCGAGCAGACGCACGCCGAGGCCTTCGCGCAGCTCACCCCGGAGCAGCGCCAGCAGGTCCTCGCCCAGCTCTCGCAGGACCTGCCGCAGGGCGAGGCGCCGCGCTCGGACGACCCGCGTGACATGGCGCGGGCCGCGACGCGCGCCGAGATGCGCCAGCCCGGCTACCTCCAGTCGAGCCTCGGCGGCATGGGCCGTGGCGGGCGTGGGGGCGTCATGGGCGGCGGCTTCGCGGGGTCGATGCTCGGCACCGTGGCCGGTGTCGTCGTCGGCTCGATGATCGCTAGCGCGATCTTCGACGGCTACGGCGACTCGCCCGAGGCGCAGGAGGCCGGCGACAGCGGCGAGGGCCTGGGGTCCGAGGGTGGCGGCGAGGGCGCCCTGCCCGACGACGGCGGGTCCGGTGACGCCGGTGGGGACGCCGGCGGTGATGCCGGTGGCGACGCAGGCTCCGCGGACGCCGGGTACGACGCCAGCGGTGGGGGCGGCGACTTCGGCGGTGGCGACTTCGGTGGCGGGGATTTCGGCGGTGGCTTCGACTTCTGAGGTCGGGCGCGTCCACTACCGCTGCTGACACCGGCGGAGGATGATCGAGGGACACGACGAAAGGTGTGGTGATGCAGGTGAGCGACGCAGCCATCCGGATCTCGACCGGTGACATCGACCCGGAGCACCTGCGCGGGGCGCAGATCATGCTCGGCGACGTCGAGCTCGGCCGCTTCGACGGCGAGAGCTCGGTGACGTACGACATCCCCGCCGGACGTCACGTGCTCATCATCCGCGAAGGGGTCGGCTGGGTGACCGCGACGAAGCTCGTCGTGCGCCACGGCTACTGCGCCAACCTCCACCTCGCCCGGCGGGACGACCCGGACGGCGTCGGCATCTCGCTCATCGGCGCGCACGTGCTCCGACGCGACGGGCAGGAGCCGATCGCCGAGAGCGACGAGCCGGGCGCCGAGCTGCTGCCGCACGACGTGGCCTGACCCGCCGCCGGCAGGCACGCCGGGCTCCGGTGGACAGGTCTTGCCCGCAGGAGGAAGGTCGGCGCATGCGCCACCTCGCCGCCGCTGCGTCCGCCCTCGTCCTGGCCCTCGGGATCACGACCGCCGCGACCGCGTCGCCGGGCGGTCCCCCTTCGCCGCCGGGCGCGAAGGGGTGGCAGACCCAGGTCGTCGACACCGACCAGAGCTTCCGCGGGCTGGACGCGGTCGACGGGCGGACCGCGTGGGTCACCGGCGGGAGCGTCAGCGACGGGGGGGCTGGCTCGGTCTACCGGACCACCGATGCCGGCCGGACGTGGCAGGACGTGCGCCCTCCGGGGTCGCAGGGTCTGGCCTTCCGCGACGTCGAGGCGCGTGACGCGCGGACCGCGTCGGTGCTCGCCATCGGCCCCGGGGATGCGTCGCGCATCTACCGCACGACCGACGGTGGGCAGACCTGGCGCGAGACCTTCCGCAACCGCGAGGAGGCCGCCTTCTACAACTGCATCGCCTTCGCGCCGGGCGGTCGGGTCGGGCTCGGGGTGAGCGACCCGGTCGACGGGCGCTTCCGGATCATCCGCACGACGGACGGCGGGGCGAGCTGGCGGGTGCTGCCGTCACGCGGGATGCCGGACTCGACCGGTGAGGCCAACTTCGCGGCCAGCGGCGACTGCCTGACGATGTCGGGACGCACCGCCGTCTTCGGGTCGGGGGGAGAGCGATCGCGGGTCTTCCGCTCCGACGACCTCGGCACGACGTGGCGGACGAGCAGCTCCGGCATCCCCGCCGGCGAGGCCGCGGGGGTCTTCGCCCTCGCGCTGCGCACCCCGCGGCAGGGCGTCGCCGTCGGCGGCGACTTCTCCGACCCGGCGGACGGCTCGCGGGCGAGCTCGGTGACGCGCGACGGGCGCACGTGGCGCACGGCGGGCGACCTGCCTCACTTCGGCGAGGACGTCGAGTGGCTCTCGCGCCACCGCCTGCTCGCGGTTGGCGAGGGCGGGGGCGTCGGCGGCACCAGCGCGAGCGACGACGGCGGCCGCACCTGGCGTCTCGTCGACCCCACCGCCTGGCACACCCTCGACTGCGAGCGCGGCACCTGCTGGGCCGCCGGCGGAGGCGGTCGCGTCGGCCGCTGGTGACCCGCCGCTCCTCGCACCTCACGGGCGCTAGCTGGTCGAGGTGCGAGGGCCCCCGGGCCCGAGCCTCGAGACCACCGACCCGGGCCCAGGCGATGATGACCCCATGCGCGTGACCGACATCCGTCTCTACCCGGTGAAGTCCCTCGCCGGGCAGGCCGTGACCTCGGCCGCCGTCGAGCCGTGGGGGCTCGCGGGGGACCGACGGTGGGGGCTGGTCGACGAGAGCGGCCACAAGGTCACAGCGCTCATGGACCCCCGCCTCCTCGCGCTCAGCTCCGAGCACCTCGCCGGAGGCGGCGTGCTCGTGCGCCACGCCGAGCAGAGCCGCCGGGTCCACCCACCCCGTGGCGACACCGCCCGGCCGATCGGCGGCGCGGTCGGTGCGCACGCCGTCCCGGCCGACCCAGAAGTGGACGCCTGGCTCACCCGGCGGGTGGGGCGCCCCCTTCGCCTCGTGTGGCAGCCCGACCCGGCCGACCGGGGCATCCCGGCCGAGCGCGGCGGGCAGCCGCAGGACTCGATCACCCTGGCTTGGTCCTCCCCGCTCGTGCTGACGACCCAGCGCTCGCTCGAGCAGCTCCAGGAGTGGGTCGACGAGACCGCCGACGAGCGCGGCGAGCGACGCGCCGAGCATCTCGTCATGGAGCGCTTCCGGCCCAACGTCGTCGTCGACGGCGACGCCCCCTTCGCCGAGGACGGCTGGTCGCGGGTGCGCATCGGCGACGTGGACCACCGGGTGAGCGCGCTGTGCGACCGGTGCGTCGTCACGGGTGTCGACCCGGTCTCCCTGCGCACCGGCCCGGAGCCGCTGCGGACGCTCGCCGCCCGCCGGCGGTGGGACGGAGCGCTGTGGTTCGGCGTGCGCCTCGTGCCGCTCGCGACGGGCGAGGTCCGGGTGGGGGACCCCGTGCGTGCAGTGACTGCACGACCGACGCCTACGCTGGACCAGGCCCCCACCACCGTCTGAAGAGGCACGCGCATGAGCACCGGTCCCGCCGATCTCGAGCTGGGTGGCCCGGGCGGTCTGCGACCCTCACGACGTGCGGTCGTCTCGACCGCGGTCGTCCTCGTCGTCGTCGCCATCGGCCTCAGCTGGGCGAAGTGGTGGCCCTACGCGCACAAGATCGACGGTCTCGTCGGCACCGGCGCGTGGTCGGGCAGCAGCCCGCTCGACGTCGCACGCGACGCGCCGTCGGTGTGGACGGGCGCGTGGGACTTCACCGTCGCCTACACCCAGGCGGTGTGGAAGGCGCTGCTCGTCGGGCTCGTCCTCGCTGCCGGCATCGACGCGCTCGTGCCGCGGCGCTGGGTGCAGCGTCTGCTCACCCGGCGCTCGACGACGTCGAGCGGTCTGCTCGCCGGCGCGCTGTCCCTGCCGAGCATGATGTGCACCTGCTGCGCCGCGCCGGTCGCGGTCTCCCTGCGCCGCAGCGGGGTGCCCGCCCCCTCCGTCGTCGCCTACTGGCTCGGCAACCCGGTGCTCAACCCGGCCGTCCTCGTCTTCCTCGCGCTCGTCGGCCCGTGGCAGTGGGTCGCGGCCCGGCTGCTCGTCGGGCTCGCCCTCGTCGTCGGCGCGGCGGTATTGGCCGGCCGTCTGCTGCCCGGGCGGGTCACGCCCCCTTCGGTTCTCGTCGAGGAGGCGAAGGGGGAGGACGACCGCCCCGGTGGTCCGGTCACCCGCTTCGCGCGCAGCCTCGGGCGGCTGTCGATCACGCTCGTGCCCGAGTACCTGCTGCTCGTGGCCCTCGTCGGCGCGGGCGCCCACCTCGCCCCGGCCGATCTCGACCTCGGCGCCGGTCCGCTCGCGCTCGTCGCGCTCGCCGTCGTCGCGCTGCTCGTCGTCATCCCGACGGCCGGCGAGATCCCCGTGCTCCTCGCTCTGGCCGCGGCCGGCGCGAGCCCATGGGTCCTCGGTCTCGCGCTCCTGCTCCTGCCCTCGGTCAGCCTGCCCTCGCTCGCCATGGTCGGTCGCGCGCTCACCTGGCGGGTGACCGCCGCGGTGGCCGGGCTCACCGTCGCCTCGGGGGTCGCAGCCGGGGCCGTCATCGCGGTGCTGTGATGCCGATCTGGGCGCAGGCCGGGCTGTGGGGTCTCATCGCGGGGGGTGCGCTCGTCGTCGGTGCGCTCGTCGCGTGGTTCGTCGACGTCCCCCGTCGGGTCGTCGCCTCGGTCATGGCCTTCGGTGCCGGGGTGCTCATCTCGGCGTTGTCCTTCGACCTCGTCGACGAGGCCGAGACGACCGGTGGCCTGCTGCCCACCGTCATCGGCTTCCTCACCGGCGCGGTCCTCTACCTCCTGGCCAACATCGCGCTCGCCCGGCGCGGCGCGCGGCACCGCAAGCGCGCGGGCGACGAGCAGCCCGGGGAGGACGAGCAGGAGGGCAGCGGGTCGGCGATCGCCGTCGGCGCGCTCCTCGACGGCATCCCGGAGTCGGTCGTCCTTGGCCTGTCGCTGCTCGGCGGAGGCGGTGTCGGGGTGCCGGTGCTCGCCGCGATCTTCATCTCCAACCTGCCCGAGGGCCTGTCGAGCGCGGCGGGCATGAAGCGCAGCGGGCGCTCGGCGCGCTACGTCTTCGGGGTGTGGGGCGGGGTGGCCGTCGCGAGCGGCCTCGCCGGGCTGCTTGGGTGCCTGCTGCTCCAGGGTGCCTCGCCCGAGGTCGTCGCCGCGATCACCGCGCTCGCCGCCGGCGCCATCCTCACGATGGTCGCCGACACGATGATCCCCGAGGCCTTCGAGCGCACGCACATGTACGCGGGGCTCATCGCGACGCTCGGCTTCCTCACCGCCTTCGTCATCGGCCGGGCCGGCTGAGACGAGGGCGGTGAGGGGAGCCGGGTCTCGGCTCAGGCGCCGGCGCTCTTCTCCTGCGTGAGCAGCTCACGGACACGGGGCGCGACGCTCGTGCCGAGGAGCTCGATCGAGCGCATCATGTGCTCGTGCGGCAGGCGGCCGTGCGAGTACTTCAGGTCGAAGCGCTGGACGCCGAGCAGGCGCACCGTCCGGGCGATCTTCTGGGCCACCGTCTCGGGGGAGCCGACGTAGAGGGCGCCGTGCTCGACCTCGCGCTCGAAGTCTCCCGGCTGGGCGGGCGGCCACCCGCGCTCGGCGCCGATCGTGTCGCGGTTCTTCGTCCAGTGCTCGCGCAGCTCGTCGCGCGCCTGCTCGTCGGTGTCGGCGACGTGGCCGGGGGAGTGCAGACCGACGGGCAGCGCCGGGTTGCCGAGCTGGGCGTTGGCCTGGTGGTAGAGCTGGACGAAGGGGGCGAAGCGCTCGGCGTCGCCACCGATGACGGCGAGCATGAGGGGCAGGCGGTAGCGCGCGGCCCGCACGACCGACTCGGGGGAGCCGCCGACGGCGATCCACGCGGTGAGCCCGGCGGCGGTGCGGGGGAAGACCTCCTGGTCGACGAGCGGCGGTCGGGTCGAGCCCTGCCAGGTCACCGGAGTCTCCTCGAGCAGCCGGGTGAAGAGGTCGAGCTTGTCGCTGAATAGCTCGTCGTACTGGCGCAGGTCGTGACCGAAGAGAGGGAAGGACTCGGTGAAGGACCCCCGCCCGAGGATGACCTCGGCCCGCCCGCTCGAGATGGCGTCGAGGGTGGCGAAGCGCTGGAAGACGCGGATCGGGTCGTCCGAGCTGAGCACGGTGACGGCGGTGCCGAGACGGATGTGCTCGGTGGCGGTGGCCAGACCGGCGAGGACGACGTCAGGGGCCGAGATGGCGTAGTCGGGTCGGTGGTGCTCGCCGACGCCGAAGAAGTCCAGCCCCACCCGGTCGGCGAGGACGCCCTGCTCGACGACGTGCCGGATCACCTCCGGGTAGCTCTCGGTGCGCCCCTGCGCGTCCTGCGTCACGTCGCCGAAGGTGTCGATGCCGAGCTGCAGCCCGGACCCCGTCTCGCTCGTCTCAGTCATGGCGGCCAGAACGGTGGCGGGGCCCCGCTCATTCCTCGCCGGGCGCCGGGTCGGCGGCGGCGGGGCCACCCCGACCGGTCGTCCGGGGCCTCTCGTAGCCGCCCTCGGGCGGCACCATCTCGGCTCGCACGCCGAGGAGCCGGATGGGGCGGTCGTCGTCGAGCGCGCGGAGGAGCTCGGTCGCTGTCCGGGCGATGACGAAGGGGTCGTCCGTCGCCTCGGGCAGGGTGCGGATGCGCGTCGTCGTGAAGAAGGGGGCGAAGCGCACCTTGAGATGCACGCGCTGGCACGCTCGGCCCTCGGCGCGGATGTCCTCGACGACCTGCTCGGCGAGGGTGTGCAGGGCGGCCTCGACCTCGGCGGGGTCGGTGAGGTCGTGCTGGTAGGTCGTCTCGCGCCCGTGGGCGCGGGGGACCCACGGGGTGTCGTCGACGACGTCAGGTCCTTCGCCGCGACCGAGCCGCCCGTAGTGCGGGCCCATCCGGGGTCCGAACTCGCCGGCGAGCACCGCGTCGTCGGCTGCGGCGAGCTGGTCGACGGTCTCGTAGCCGTGGGTCGCCAGGCGAGAGCCGATCCGGCTGCCGACGCCCCACAGGGCGGTCGTGGGGCGGGCCCCCATGACCTGCGACCAGTTGCTGCGGGTGAGGAGGAAGACGCCGCGCGGTTTGCCGAGGTCGGTGGCGATCTTCGCGCGGACCGTCGTGTCACCCACGCCGACCGAGCAGTGCAGCTGGGTGGCCTCGAGCACGGCCGCGCGGATCGCCTGGGCTTACGCGACGGCCGCTGCCTCGTCCCCCTCGACGTCATCCCCCTTCGTCTCGATCCCGACGAAGGCCTCGTCCCACCCGAGGACCTGCACCGTCGCACCTGGCTGGGCGCGCAAGGTCTCCATGACGACGGCGGACGCGGCGTCGTAGGCGGGTGCGTCGACGGGGAGGAAGACGGCCTGCGGGCAGCGACGGACGGCGATCTTCAGCGGCATGCCCGAGCGGATGCCGAACTCCCGTGCCTCGTACGACGCGGTCGAGACCACGGCCCGCTCGCTCGGGTCACCTCGCCCGCCGACGACGACCGGCAGCCCTGCGAGCTCCGGGCGCCGCAGCACCTCGACGGCCGCGATGAACTGGTCGAGGTCGACGTGGAGCACCCAGCGCGCCATGGGTGTCAGTGTGCCCGGAGTACCCCGGCCCCACCCCCTCTCGCGAGGTATGGAGATCGGTCGCCAGACGGTCTGGATCTCGACCGATCGCCATACCTCGGCGAAGGGGGAAGCGCCCGGTGCGCCCTCGCCGGAGCACGACGAAGGCCCGGCACCCCCAACGGGGACCGGGCCTTCGTCAGCACTGCTCAGATGTCGTAGTAGTGAGTACCTCAGCGCGCTGACCTGCGGAAACAGCTCCTACGAGGGCTCATGGGGTGCACTCGGTACGCTCAGCATCGCGTCGATGGCCGCCTTCGTGCGCTCAGTCGACGACGGCATCAGATGTGTGTAGGTCCTCAGGGTGAAGCCGGGGTCCGCGTGCCCGAGGTACTCGCTCAGCGCGAGGATCGACTCACCCGCATCCAAGAGCGTACTCGCGTAGAAGTGTCGCAGAGCGTGACAGCCGTTCTCGCGCTTTGCCTCCAGGCCCGCTGCGCGTAGCGCTGGACGCCAGATCTTCGGGTTGAAGTAGTTGCGGTTGAGTGCACGCGACTCCCGCGAGTACAGGATCAGGTCAAAGGTCCGTTCCGGCCCCTCGCTCTTGTCCCAGGGGAGCGTCACCGAGCGCGGCGGGTAGCGCGTGACATGGTCGTTGATGAGCTCGAGGACACGGTCGGGGAGGGGCACGGTGCGGATCTTGCGCCCCTTTGGCAGACCGAACAGTTGGCGATTGCTCCCGAGCAGCTTCTCCTGGCGCTTGATCTCGATCTCACCAGTGTTGAGGTCGATGTCGTCCAACGAGAGCCCGAAGATCTCGCCCTGCCGAAGCCCGAGCCCGATCCCGAGATCGACAACGAGCTTGAACTGGTCCGGCAGCTGATCGCGTACCGCCATGGCCTGCTCGCGCGTCCAGGGCTTCAGCTTGCGCGGATCTGATTTCGGTCGCCGGACTGATGGCGCCTTGCACGGATTCTTGGGGATCAGGCCGTCGTCGACGGCGGCCGTGAACACCGAGGACACGTTGGCGTACATGACCTTCTGGTAGTTCCCCAAAAGGCCGGTGAGGGTGCGGAGCCATCCCTGAATCGTCGATGGCTGAATGTCGGCGAGGTTGCGACTTCCGAGATGAGGCATGACGTGAAGTCGAAAGCGGAGTTCGACCATCTCGACGGTTCCCTCTTCGAAGGTCTGCGCCGCCAGCCACTGTGCGGCGTAGTCGTCGAAACGCACCTTGCCGGCGTCGGGGTCGATGTAGTGGCCCCGGACGATGTCTGCGGACACCATGGCGGCGAAGCGATCCGCCTCGACCTTCCTCCGGAAGGTCTTGGCGCGGGCTCGGCCATCGGTCTCCCGCCAGCGGACCCGGTAGGTAACGGTCCGCTTCCCGTTGGTCGCTGTGCGCTCCCGTCGCTCAACCCACGCCACGATCCACCGCCAGATGCTCCTCCAGCCACTCGCGGACAGTCGCCGGGTCGTAGCGGAGATGCCGCCCGACGCGATACGCGTCTGGGCCACAGCCCTTGTGCCGCCACTGGTAGAGCGTGGCGACAGGGATGCCGAGGAACTCGGCCACTTCGTCGGCGGAGAGAAGTCGCTCCATCTTCTGCCGCGCCTTGGGGACGCCGCCCCTCGCGTTAGAGACCTGGGACATCGGACTGAGCTCCCTTCGCGGGCGGACGGTGGATGAGGGCGGCGAGGAGGTCCGCCCGGCTCGTTCCCGCTGACGAGACGGAGGGCTCTTCCGGAGGTCGCAGGTGCTCCCGGGCGGTCCGGATGACCTCAAGATCGGCTGCGCGTGCGACGGGCACGAAGCGTTCGCGGACCGGATGGACCCAAGCGCCCGTCGCCGCTTACGAGCCGAGGGACCGTCACGCGCTGGACGAAGGCTCCGCGCTCGACTCCGGATTCGAGGATCTCGGTGATGCGCGAGTCGAGTCGACGGAACAGTGTCTGGAAGCCGCCGAGCATCCTCGGTTCGACAACGGTCTCGTGAGGTAGAGCCTTAAGTCGGCTGACGGCGTTCGCGGCCTCGCCCGCGGCGGCCTTGCCGTTGCCGAGCCGCCCTCCGATGTTGCGCAGCTCTCGCTGGATGCGTGAATAGGTCTCGGCGCGCGCCCTCCATTGCCCAGCGAGGTCAGGGTCGATCCGTTCGGCGTACGGCGCAAGGCCAGCGCTGAGCAATCGCTGAGAGTCGACGACCAGGCGCAGGTTCATCGCGTCGGGGAAGGACGCCAGCCTCACGAGCAGGTTGTGCTCGGCTTGGAGTACGCCGAGCACTCCCGGCTTGGCTGGGCCTCCGATGGGCTTGGTCCGTTGGCGCCAGCCTGTTTGGTCGACGCTGTAGTCAGGCTGCCCAAGGCTGACGTCCAAGGCTGTGGCGAGCGCCGCCCAGCCGAGCCGATCGCACCCGGCGAGGGGAGCTCCCATCCGGGGGTGTTTTGATACCGGCGGTCCAGTACGACGAGAGCCTGACTGATCGCCGCGACGTCGCCTGCGATCGTTCGCGCCTGTGCTGCGGTCAGGTGGATCGCCTGGTCGGGCGCGGTGTCGTGCTCCGCGAGCGCTGCGGCGCGAGCTGCGAGTCGCCAGTGCTCGATGACGGAGTTCGCGCTGGGGGTCGTGAACTCTTGGCTCGACGCAGGCAGTGTCGTCGCCTGATCGGGAGCCGCCTCCAAGGCCCGAGCCAGCTCAGCCACCGCCGCGCCATGGTCGCTTGCCGCACGGAAGGGGTCGGCCGGCTTCTGCGGAACATTGGGGAACGTGAGAGGTCGCGCCACTCCTATGGCCTGCGCGCACCAGACGAGAACGGTCTGCCGGAAACGCAGGATCTGCTGGCCGGCCGCGGCGCGCTCAACGGATGAGTCCTCAGCGAGTCGGCGCATGATGCGGTGCTGGCGAAGCAGCGCAGCCAGCTCCGTGCGCATCTGTGCGCCGTTCTCGCCGTACATCAGCCGATGTCAAGATCGTGTGCGTCGACGAGCATCGCGAGGATCAGCTCAACCGACAGCGGGTCGATGCCGTAGCTCTCGAGCTCTTCGATGGCATTGCTCGCGACGGCGAGCAGGATGTCTCGGTCGTCGGCGAGGTCCTCGGCGTCGAGTGCCGGGCATTCGTCGCCGTGCACCCGGTCGAGTTCGAGTAGCGCGCGCTCGTACGCGGAGGAGGCATCGAGCGTCAGCGCTCGGTCGGCGAGGGCCGCTACGTAGGACCTCGCTTGAGCGAGCGTCTGTGCGTGGGGGAGAAGCATCGTCCCTCCTTCCGTGGGTCGGATACCGACTCTGAGCGGGCCGAGGTGGCCGGCGTTCGCTTGCTTGGCGTTCTGTGGATGAGTCCGAGCACGAGCTGGCCATGGCGGGCTCCTGGACTCAGCCGATGAGCTTCTGATTGGCGATCGCCGCGATGCGGCGCCTGCGGAGCACGTCGTCTCGGACGAACGCCGCGAAGTCTTCGTCGCGATTCCGGATCTCGACCTCGGTGCCTACCGGTGGCGCTGACTCGCCGGGCCACGTCGTCTGCCTTGTCGGCCGGTCGCGATCGAGCCGCGTACCGCAGATCGAGACCCAATCGCGCAGGCGGTAGCGAGCATCGGAGAACTCGCGCATCCATGCGATCGGAGCCGACGGTGATGCCGACTCGTGGTAGCAGCTGAGCCAGTGGCAGTGGAGGGCTGAGAGTTCCCAGACGAGCTCGTCGTGGCGGTGCCAGTACGGCGGCACGATGTTGGGCGGAAGGCCGAACGTGCTCTTGAGCCACTTCACCCAATGGTCGAGATCCCGCCACTCGATCTCGGCCTGCTCGGCGTCGAGCAGGTTCCAATTGATCGGAGCCGGTGGGCGCTCGAGTAGGTCGGTCACGCTGCGCCAGGCATCAGCGTCGTCGGGCTCGTCCGGGAACGGACTCATCGCAACGCCCGGTCAGAGACCGACGGCGGGTGGTTGCGGTACAGCGGTCAGCGGCCGGTCGGCGGCGTGGCGTCCGCGCTGGACGACGTAGTCGGTCTTGTTGGCGTTGTGGCCGATCTTCCGGGCGACGAACTCCTCCTTGATGACGCTGCCCTCGCGGCCGTCGACCTCGTACTCGTGGACGTAGCCACTGGCTACGAAGGAGTCGCCCTTGCGGAAGCGGGCGTACGTCTCGCGGGCGGTGCTCTCGAAGGCGACCATGTCGTGAAAGGTCGGGTCGAGCTTCCTGAAGCTGCCGTCGACCTCCTTCCGCCACTGCTTGATGCTGACGCGCATGCGGCAGCACTCGGCGCCGGACTTGGTGAAGTGCAGTTCGGGTGCGGAGGCGATGAACCCGACCAGGCTCATCTGGGTAGGGATGGACATGCGTACTCCTAGCTGTCTGGTTGCGCCCGAGGGAGCGCAAGCTCTCAGCAACTAGGTGCGCAGGAATTGCCATCGACCCGGCGGCATGTCCCGCTTGTCGACGGCGTACGCCGAGCCTCGGTGCCGAACGCGAGTCAGTGGCAGCGCGAGCACCCTGAGCCGCGGGCCTCATTCGCGAGCGGGCACACGCGACACTCCGGGCAGATGTAGCGGTTGGCAGCGGTTCGCGCCCAACATGGTGAGGACAGCGCATCTTGTCCATAGATGCGCTCCACCCATCCCGGACCGGTGATCTCAGGGTTCAGCAGGCGTTGGTCAGGCTCGATGATGGGGATGCGTGCCTGACAGTTCCCGCAGCGCTCGTGCCCCCATCGAGTTCCGCAATTGAGGCACTTGATCTTGAAGACATCCCCTTCGCGTTGGACGCTCCCGGCCCCCGCCTGCTCGGAGCAGACTGGACAAGTCAGGAGCAGAAGTACGGACGCAGCCGCACGCTCGAATGAGGCCTTCAGACCGGAGATGTACTTGCCGAAGTCGCGCTGCCAGTCAGACCCTCGAACGCCTGCTGATAGGTCGGCAACGACTGCATCGAGGCTAGTTTGCTCGGTTGGCGTGAGCGGACGCCGAAGTCGCAGTCCATCCTCCCGAGCGAACAGTGGTGACAGGTTGCGCTGGCCGATGTCAGCAGATACGAGATGGTCCACAATCCGAGCGGGCAGCGGCCCATCGCTCGCGACGATCTCCGGCGGGTATGCGATGAGGGGAGGGATGCGCAGGGCCGAGGAGACACCTCGGGCTACACGTTCGAGGCTGGTGGTCTCCAGCGGGGACGCTGGCACACCAACCAAGGCGCCTCGCGAAACGAGAGCGTCATCCCGAGCGGAGGACATCGCTGCGGCAAGTCCGTGGTCCGGGTTGTTACGGATGGCGGCGGCTCCGGCGAGGTAGACGACCAGCGTTGGGGCTTGAGCTGCCGCCTCCAATTCGCCCCAACGCTCACCGAGCGCCTCGTGATCATCGTCCGGTCCCAGGACGTCGATGAGCGGGACGATGCGTGTGCTCGATTCGAGGCACATCAGTGTGAGGACACCGTCTTGCCCTCGAAAGAGATCAGCTTGTCCCCAAGATCCGACCAACGCGACGCTTTCCCCAGGTCCCGGAAGGGAATCCGTGGCGGGTCTGTAGCCGAGATCATTCAGCGCGCGGACCACGAGGCCAAGCACGTAGAGATCGAAGGCCTCGAGCCTGCCGACAAGCCGCTCCTGCTTGTCCTCAGCCGATTCAACGGCCATCTCCGGCCGCTCGAACGCCGTCCATACCTCGCCCGAGGCGCGGTAGTGCCGATCGTTGATGATCACGTTCGTTCGCCGCAGACTGCGCTGTCCCGTCGACTTTCCCTTGAGCAAGAGCAAGAGGGCGCTTCCGCGCAAGGCTTGGATCCACGCCGCAAGCTTCTCAAGCGCTTCCAATGTGGCCGCCGCTTGCACATGGGACTCGGCGGCCTTTTCGGCATCGTCGCCCCAGAACGAATAGAGCCGCTCGGTCCGCTGGTAAGTGCCTACGTGCTGGGCCGGGTTCAGTTCCGCAAGGTCAGAGACCAGTCGTCGAAGCTTCCGAATGCGCGCGAGAAGTGCAGATGACAGGATCGGATGAACTAACTCCGCGACCATTCGGTTCTCGTAAAGATTCGCGTCCTCATCCCTGGTTACAGCGAGGGCACGCCGCGGTACCGGCCCGGAAAGAGTCCTGCCCGCCCAATCCTCAGTGTGGGCGGCAAGTCGCTCGAGCGCCCTTCTCGCGGGACGCTTCACCCGAGCGACCGGCAGGAGTTCAGCTCGTTCGCCGAGGCGTGTGATGAACCGCTCGGTGATGTGTGCGATTGACGGAAGCTTCTCAGAAAGGAGTCGCTCCCTCTGCTCCAGCCGCAGTGTGTCCTCGTCGTGGCCGGCGAGGAGGGGTGCCCCGACGAATTGCTTCCATGACCCTGTCGCTGCCGCCTCCTCCAGCGTTTGCCGCAAAGAGGCAATCGCATCGATGTCCTCCGAGGTGGCTAGATCCCGCGACTCACTCCCCGTAACTGGGTCAAGTAGGTGCGAAGCGCCCGATGCCCATCGGCCGGTCCAACCCGGACGCCGTGTGCTCCGCATCCCGGAGAGACGGTCGTGCTCGGAACTCACGATCCGAATCCACCACGAAGCTTCTTGGACTCAGTGCGGAGGGCCTCAAGCGTCTTGCTGGGATTGTGGGAGGAGTCCAGGTCCAGCCATTGGATTTCGATACTCTCCGCGAGTGCGTCCAAGTCCTCCGGGCGCACGCCGAAGCGGTTCTCAAGTTTGCGGACAAGCTTGGTGGCCACCAGGTGATCGGCCGCCTCGGTCAGATCGCCACCGGCATCCAGGACGACCGGTACGAACGAGTCGATCTGCCGTTCGAGCCGGTTACCCCAGCCCACTCCGAACTTCTCGAACTCCTCACGCAGTCTCGTCCGGAGGAAGTCCTTTACCTTCCGTGCATCCTGCGCGTAGTCGCGCCCTGCAGTGATGAATGCCTGCTCGAGCGCCTTAAATGACACGGGGCCACTTGCTCTGCCGGGATTGGATGCCTGGAACGGAACGTAGGTCGACGGGAGAACTTGAACGTGGGCTCGGTCGTAAGTCTTGTCGGCAAAGGCAACCGTCGTCTCGTCGTGGTTGGCAGTTCCCACGAACCAGACGTTCCGAGCCAGCGGGAGGCGTGAGCCCTCGAACAGGTTGGGCAGGTTTGGGATCTCGCTGGTCAGCAGGTCGAGGTGACCGCCTTCTGTGGTCGCGTTCTCCAGAAGGGACAACATCACACTGAAATACTGCTCGGGATGCGCGAGATTCATCTCGTCCAGGACGATCACCATCGGACGATGGGCGTTTGCGGGCAGCAGGGCTCGGTAGAGGGCCTTGGTAAATTCGCTCTCTGCGAAGCGCTTCTCGAACGCGTTGTAGTACCCGAACAGATCGTCCTTATCGCGCCATCCAGCCTGGACCTCGACAATCTGCACAGCGTCTTCGCCGGCGAGCGCCTTGAAGAATTCGCGAGGCAGGCTTGTCTTTCCTGTTCCCGAGATCCCCTGGAGCAGGTGTAGCCGACTCGCGGCAAGGCCCGCGAGGAAAAGGCGGACGTCTGCCTCGGAGTAGTAGAAGCTCGTTGTCGGGTTCGTTGCCATTCGGTTGCGCAGCTCGTCCACCAGGTCGGCCAAGGTGTCGAAGTCGCGCGCACTAACCTCACGGGCGAGGTTGGGATCATCGTCGTAGTCGGAGCACGCCGGGAATGGGCGAGTTGAGCTCTCCTTCGCCTGGAGCTCCTCCCAATCAGTCTTTTGCTGGGCGATGGCCTGGCGTAGCGTCTCGCGCTGGGCCGCAAGAGCGTCCCGTTCGTCCCTGAGGATCTCAAGCTCGCCGACGTTGACCAGGTAGTGGCGGAGCTGATTGTCGAGTTGGTCGTAGCGGCTGCGCCAATGCGTGGCTTCGTTCTCAGCGTCAGCGACCCGCTGTGCCTTGCTCCGCAACTCCGCTATCTGGTCTGCCGGGGGCCGGCGTGACAGTTCGTCGTTCTTGGCCCGCAGTTCCTCGGACAGCTGCTCGATACGGTTCTGCAACCCCTCCGGGTCGCCCCCGAAGCGGGCTAACTGGTTCCGAAGCTCACGATTCTCGGCATCCTTTTTCGCGACGCGCTCCGCTTCTGCCTCAAGTCGCGCTGTCGCGTCGGCGAGCTCGTCCCGAACGCCCGCGATCTCGAGCTCGACCCGCCGTTGAACCTGAGAGTCAAGAGCGGCTTCCTTGGCCTTCAGGAACTCCGTCGTCGAGGTGATCTCTGCCTCTAGGGTCCGCACCTCGGCCTCGCGCTTTCGGAGCGACGCCCAGTCCGCATCGAGCTGCGTCCGCTCCGCAGTGAGGCGGTCGCGCTCCACTGCGCTCGCCTCGAGAGCTCTGGCCTTGCTCTCCGCCCCCCATGTCGCGGCGTCGATGAGCATCGCGTCGATCTTCTCGGAGACCTCTCTGGTCGTAGCCCTGAGATCGTCAACGAACCCGGCCTTCGCGGCCAGTCGCTTTGCTTCTACGTCCTTTTCGGCGGCAGCAAGTTCGGCTTCGCGAGCGGCGAGGAGCGCTTCCTGGTCACCGAGTTCCGTCCGCTTGGTCTTGAGCTCCGCTTCCAAGCCCAAAAGCTTCTCTCGAGCGCGCTTGTAGTTCTCCCCATGCTGCCTGACTTGGTCATACAAGTTCTTCAGCCGCGTGGGGTTGATCGCGGCGACTACGGGTCCGGCCGGCGCTACCTCAGCGGCGACGTCTTCAGGAACCGTGGGCAGGTTGGCGAGGCCCTCTTCAACCTCGGTCACCTTTCGAATATCGGCTTCCTGGCTCCCCGCCGAACCACGCGGAGGAGTCCCACCATGTCTAGCCTTCTGCTTGGCCATGAGTGCTTCCTTCCTCGCTCAGCAGGAGTTGCCCTAGGTGCGCCATCTGTCTGGCTAGCTCCACCAACTCCTGCGGCGGGGAACCATTGACAACGATCGAATCGTAACGAGCAGCCACGACAGAAAGGTCGCGTATGCGTGGATCGGTCGACCGCAGGCGAGCGGCTAGTAGCTCAAGGACCTTGCGGCGCGAGTCGGACCTCGGTGCCGACGCCCAGCGAACCGCGACGTTGGCGCCGAGCCCGTAGTTCTCGCTGACGGTTCGACAGTCATCGTTGGACAGGAGAGCGTCCGCGGCTGCCAGTCCAGCGTGATGGCGGTACTGATCGACCCATCGACCCAATGCGAGGTCGATGAGAGCGGTGAGATGTGGGGTGGCGAGCGTCCGAAACTCCCCGACGCGGAGGTGCTCGAGTGTCTCGGCGAGTTCGTCGAGTGACAGCTCTAGGGGCGACTTCCTCACTTCGAGGGTGGCCATGGGAACCGTCTTTGCCCACTTCGCAACCGACTCGTGCTGATCGACTGCTGTATTCAGCAGACGACCGAGACTCAGATGGGGCGCGTCCTGCGTTGTCAGCACTGCGAGGCCGCTTTGATCCTTGGTCACCGGGCTTACGACCAGACACGGTTCGCCCGAGCTGATGACGGCGGTCCGCATCCGGGCGTCGTCGGATCGGCTAAATCGAGCCAACTCGACAGCGGTCGGCTCGAGGTCTCCCGTTTCATGGGTGTCCAGCAGCAAGGCGTCGATAGACGTTCTGCGACCCGCGGTTCCCGATTCGAACCGTCCCCTGAACGACCCGGAGAAGCGAATCTCAAGGGCCTCCATCTGCTCGCCAGGTTGCGGCCAGAGCTCTCCCGTTGCTGCGTCGCGATACACCCAGCCCACCGTGGACCGCAGTGCCACGACGCTCTTACCCGAGCGGGAGGCATCGAGCCGCTCCTGATTCGCTGTCGCGAGCAGGTACCGGATCAGCGGTTCTGGAAGTTGCAATAAGTCGGCGATCCTCGAGGGGTCGGTCTCACCCGCCTGTCGGATACGTAGGACCGTGTTGAGGATGATGTCGTGTTCGACGGGCTCTTGGTCCTCGATGAAGACTCGCCACCTTGTCGCTGGTGTGACGAGTGCGTGTCGAACCTTCCACGACCAAGCCCCGAGGAGGTAGGGCGGCAGACTCTGGTTAGCGTCGAAAGCCATCGGCGCCCCCTGTCATGTCGTAGAAGGCGGCCAGTGCCGGCACGGCGGCGCGACCTGCGTGGGAGGTCATGTGCGCGACGTCCCCGACTGCGATCAGTAGTCGCTTCTGCCGGGTCATGGCAACGTTCAAGCGATTGGGCAGAACGAGGAACCCGTAGGGATTCGCCTTGCGGACGCCTGGCCGGCTTGACCGGGTTGTCGAGAGATACACGACGTCGAACTCACGCCCCTGGAACGCGTCGACCGTGCCGATACGAACCCTCGGGAGCCCGCGTGCTGTGTGGAGCCAGTGCAGGGCCGGGTTGATGACCCACTGGTCCTGGCTGTTCCTGACTGCCAACCCGCTGGCAGCCATGCGATGCCAGATCTCTTCGACCTGGCCGGTGTAGAAGGTGATGACTCCGAAGGTGAGCTCGTCTGATTCCCGTAGAGCATCAGCAAGTTCGCGAACGACTACTTCTGCCTCCGACGGCCGAGAGATGCTCGTACCTGCTCGGCGTTCTCCGCCGGCCTCGTGCGGCACGTCCAGCCATCCGCAAGCGGAGTCTCCGTACCTTGGGAGGCCGTGACGGAACAGGGCGGGGTCGTTGATTCCGTTCTCAACGTGCTCGCCGTAAGGCTCGTAGAACTGCTCGCTGATAAAGCGCCCCAGCGTTGGATGGGTTCGAAACTGCCGGTCGAGCGTGATGACGCGCTTGTGACCGTCGGTTCGTCCGAGCACCTGCAGGGTCGTGAAGAGACGCTCAAACATCGACTGTCGCAACGTTTGTTCGACGACGTCGCTTGCGTGACGGGTGGAGAGCTGGGGGAGAAGGTTGTCGTCAAGGAGTTGAGGCAACTGGCGGTGGTCGCCGACGAGGATGATGCGATTCGTGGCCAGACTCATTGGAATCATGAGATCAAGCGGGTTTGCCCTCGCTGCTTCGTCGAGGATGACGGTGTCGAAGAAGCCCCGGTGCGTGTCGCGCATCGCTCCTGATGCAGCCTGCTGGCACGTTGCGGCAAGGGCCCGTGAGTGCAACTGCAGCGACCTGCGCACAGCCCCGGGCTGGTGCGCAACCGCGTCCCGGTAGTCTTCCACGGCGAGGTCGACATCACTCGTCGACTTTCGGACCTCGGCCTCGATCGAGCTGACCGCCCGATCCAGAAGTGCCTCGACCTCGGGTCTCGTTGCCACGATGCTTGACGCTGCGCGAGCGTTCATCACCTTGTCGAGCAACACCCGCTTGAGGATTGCCATGTACGCCGATCCCGTGTACGAGTCGGCTCCGGTCGCAGCATCGTCGAGCATTTCTCGCTGCCGGTCGTCTAGGAGCCCGCGGATCTCTGTGCTGAGGGCTGCGTCACGGGCACGCTCTCGACCATCGTCATCAAAGGACTCCGGCAGCGTCCTGAGCCTGCGCGCCAAGGCAGCAACCTTGCGATGCCCCGCAGATGAGCCTCCGCCGCCCAAGTCCTGCTCAACGCGCCTGGCGAGCCTCCTGGCCGTGCCGGACACCGAGCTGTCGGTCAGGCGGGTTTGGCTCGCGAGCCAATCCAGGAGATCGACGGTGCTCGGGACATCGAAGGGCTGAGCGAGGTAAGCAGCGAGCCGCTCGCGAAGCTGCCGCAACAATTGAAGTAGCTCGCTTGGGCGTTCGCCCGCATATCGATCGTCGAGCCGCTGCTGCAGGTCCGAGGCCCATGCTTGTAGGTATGCCTCGTCGTCGGTCCCTCGGTGACGAGCACCGACCTTTACCGCGGGGAGAGCTCCGTCGTCCGCTGCTTGGATCAGGTTTTCGACCGCGTCGTGCTGGTAGCTTGCGAAGAGAACACGCTTGTTGCTGGCCAAGTGGCCTGCGCTGATCTCGGCCAGTCGAGCCTGGATCGCTGCGATGACCCTCGTCTTTCCTGTCCCAGGCGGGCCTTGAATGAGTACCAGATCCTGCGAGTTGATCGCCAGATCGATGGCTTCGATTTGAGCAGGCGTCGGCTCGCCGCCGAGCAGCGCCCGGGACCGAGCGGAAAGGGGTTCGTGGCGCTGGGCGCGGCCGACGGGATCTGGACGATTGCCGGCCAGGATCAGTGATAGCTGGCGGGCAGGAGACGTTCTCGCCAGTGCGACTTCTCGTTGTGCGGTTTCGCGTCGGCTGATCCGGATTGAGTCAGTTGTGTAGACGCCGTAAACCTCGCCTTTCGCGGGAATGTCACCTCTGCGTATCTCGCGCTCGGGAGAGAGGAGCAACGTGCCACGGTCTGTGGCTCGGGCTTCGCCGATGACGAAGCCGCGCTCGGACTTGATCGGGCGTGGGCTGTCGGGGGTCCGGTTCGGGACGTTGTCCCTGAGGAAACTACGACTGAGCGATGCCTCTAGACCGACAGTGTCGCTTCCGATCCGCTCCAATAGGGTGATCACCTGGTTGTTCTGAACGAGGTCGAACTCAATCGTGCCGTCGCTCAGAACCTGGTACCGGTCGTACTCGGCCCAGCCGATCTCCTGAGCGACCTCGCGAGCAGCTTTCTCCTCGAGCTGGCTGTACTCGTTCCAGATGGCGAGGAAGGCGTTCTCTGCCTCAGACAAGCGCTTCAGCTCAGCTCTGTCTTCGGCGCTCACGAGCCCGACTCGAGTGTGGTCCTTGATCTCGATCCTGCCGCGGACCAGCGTCAGGCGCTGGGTTCGGTTCCGTGGCTTCGCGGTCACTCGGACGATCGCCAGACGATCCTCTTCGAGGCCAACGTCGGCGACGATTCCTGACCCAACCAAGCGGAAGCCGGAGTTGCTAATTTCGCCGGCGCCGGTGGCGACGACGGCGACCGGATCGTTGGAGTCGAGCGTTAGCTGGGTGGTCAGCCATGAGATGACGTCCGCCGACGCATCGTTGCGTCGCCGGTAGCGGTTCACGTCAGAGACCGCCCGATCGTCGACGCCGATTTCGCGCGCTTCTGACCATTGCTCGACGGCGTCGAAGCGAAGAATCCTGAGGTCGGTCGCTCCTGAGGTCGACCCGGTTGGATTCATCGCGGAGAGGAGCTCCGCGAGATAGGCGCCACGGCCGGTGACCTCAGCAAGCCAGTCGGCATGGTGGAGGGTGGGCAACTCACAGAGGAGAACTTCCCGGCCTCGGCGCACGACGACGTGCAACGGCGTCACATCGATGCTGACGAGCGAGCCGGGCTGGAGAGATGTGCTCCCAAGAGGAACGAGGCTGATCGCGCGCTCGTCGGAGCGCGCAAGATTGTCTATTTTCATGCGGCATCGACGCGAATGATTCGGAGGGTGCGGGCCGGTCGTCCGCTCGTCGCGACGCGGACGCGGTACTCCTTTTGGGGCTCCGGGTAAGGGATTGCCGCGACTCGCTTGCCAGCGCCATCTGTGACGGTGATGCCTTCCGCGGTGTTCACCTCGAACCCCTTCGCCACGGGGCTGAGCATTACCAGTTGATCTCCGGACGCGTAGCCGCCCCAGAGGTGTCGTTCGGTGATCCCAGTAGAGCGAGATGGTGAGAGCACAAGCGAATCTCGCGCTTGCGGGGTGATGCCCGCCCAATCCGTTCCGCCCCATTCGGGAAATACAGTCGCCAGGATCGAGGGAGGCGACTGACGGCCGCACGCGGGGCACTGAGCTAGTAGTCGGTAGTAGGTCCAGCCGCACCCGTCAGTGCATTCGACGACGTTGTCGTGGGCGAGCCAGAGCGCATCGCGCCACCTGGCGGCGCCTGGTCGCACGAGTGGGTTGAGCCTGCCTTCGCCGAATGTTGTGAGGGCCAGTTGCTGCATCCGCCCGCTTAGGGCGACCGAGAAGAGCTTCGATGACAGGCTTCGATGAGGCAGGCGATTCGAGTCGTCGCCAGGATCGGCAACGTAAGGGAGACGTCCGGAGTTGATGGCCATGGCTGCCTCATCGCCGTCCAAAGTGTCGGCGGCTACACCCTCCAGCGGGTGGCGCAGCACGAGCAAACGAAAGGTCAGAATCGCCAGCGTGTAGGCATCCGCGAGCGTCGATGGCGGCGCCTTTCTGGTAACGCGCTCCGGGACTGCGTACCCGGGGAAGCCGATGATGTCCCACTTGGGGTTCGCTCTGGATGTCAGGTTGTCGGTGTCGATGAGCCACGTCTCTTGTCGGCTGACGTCATCGGACACCATGACGTTATTGGGATTGAGATCCACGTACGCAAGGCCACGCTCGTGGAGGGCCGCCAAGCATTGGGCAACATTTGCAGCCAGCGCTAGCCGACGCCGAAGGCCGCCGGTGCTGCGATACCAATCAGTTCCACTGGTCTCGCGCGGCCCGAACTCACGCGGAAGGTAAGGCTCTGCGAGGGGGTTCATGTCCGCGGCCAGCGGCATGAGGTAGCCAGAGCCGCCTTCGCGGATCAGTGAGATCGGTGCCGCCAGCTGTAGGCCGTCCAACGGCAGGCGCCGAACTTCCTCAATGCGCGCAAGGTCCTCGCTGCGTTTGAGCAGCTTGATGGCAAAGCCGAGTTGCCCTTCCACGCGGTAGACGACCCCTTGAGCGCCGGGCTTCCCGATCTGGTCGCCAAGTACGTACTCAATCCCGGTGTCGTCTCTGACACGACTTCCGGACAGAGCCTCAGAAGGCATCGTCTTGCCGCAGTTGTGCAATCGACTCGTCGGTGGCGACGAGTGATTGCACGCCCTCGTCGGACATGATCGAGAGGGTCACTTGCGCCACCGTGTTCGTTACCCACTGGAGGAAGTTGCGGATCTCCGCGGCCTCGCTCGCTTCCCGCACGTCTCCTCCCGATGCAAACCGTCCGAGAAGGTCTCGATCGGCGTCGGCGCCAATCGCCAAGGCGAAGCGAGACGACTTTGAGCCGCGCTCACTGTCGACAAGCGCCTCGAGTTGCCCTGATAACGCAGGAACAGGGAGACCGTCCGATATCAGAGCGATGGTCGGCCGGTAAGCCTTCGATGAGATCTCGTCCCGGTCCTCGATGAGCTCGCGCGCCAGCTCGAACGCATGGCCCATCGGCGTCTTGCCGCGGGCTGCAAGGGGAGTGAACGCGACGTCTGCAACCGGAACATTCCGCTGGATAATCTCTGCCGACTCGCCCCCAAACGCGATGAGCGTCAGGGTTATGAACCCGTGCCCAGCGTCGACGGATGCCAGTTCTTTGATCATTTCAGCGACGCTGTCGTTCAGGACATCGATCTTGTCGTCCTGACGCATGCTTCCGCTGGTGTCCACCAAGAGGATCACCGGAAGGGTTCTTGCCTGGACGGGCTCGATGTCGTCAAGCATTGACATTTTCAGTTCCGTTCAGCTCGGAGGAATGGCGGGGTGGCCAAGTCGGGCTCGTAGGTTCCGCGCGGGCGCTTCTTGCCTGAAAGTCTGATGTTCAGGCTTCCTCCGGCCAGCGATAGGTGCTCGGCATGTGCGAGGACCTGTTGGACGCCCACCTGCAGTGGTGCACTTGCGCCGTTCGCGCGGACGATTCGCGTGCCGTTCTTGGATCCGAGTTCTTCAACGAAGATGCGACCGCCGGTGTTGGTCAGCCTGAGGTGGTCCCTGCTTACTTTGTTCGCTGTGGGGTCATCCAAGACTTCGCGCACGTCGTACCTGCCGACGTCGCGACCGCGACCCACGGTTAGCACCGCACGCTCGGCGAGCGGGAGTCGATCCACCTCGTCTTCACCCAGGAGGAGCACGATTTCCTTCGTGCTCTCGCGGGGTCCCAGCTTCACTGCGGGCGTGGAGCAGCCCGGGCAGACGACCTGCCCCTCGCGGAAGGCCGGGTCCTCCTCGATCACCGCTTTCCCAGCCCAGACGCAGCCGCTGCTGGCGCACCGCCATTCGTAACGGAGAGCGTCGCGCGCCTCGGGACTCTTGAACCCCTTAGGAGTGAGGTCGGCCTCCTCGATCCGCCAGGAGACTTCCTCTGGTGCGATCGCGGTGTAGTCGAGTTGCTTAAACCTCATGGAGTCGTCCGCAAGTACCGGCTTCCAAATGCGATCCGTTCCTTGGAGCCACGGGAACTCGCGCCGATGGTCTCGAAAGAGATCGGTGGTGATGACGGCGGCGCTCTCAAATTGGGTGGCGAGTTCCAAAACTTCGGGGTCAGCCCAGGACACGGAACGAGCCATTCGCTTGCGCTTCCATTCGGACAGCTTTCGCTTTCCGGATTCGTCGAGCTTGTACCAGAGGCTGTTGTCCGCAACTCCGTAGAAGCGGGCACGCGGGTCGTGTTGGTCCCGCCAGGCCTTGACCGCAGACTCCACCCAGTCCCACCTTGGCTCACCCCTGAGCAGCACGATGGGGGAGAGGTCGATGATGACGCTCGGCGGCGGCGCTGTTCCCCAGGACTGCATGCGGCTCATCCTAAGGACGCCCTCCGACACGAGGGGTGCAAACGGTGGAGGCGGGTGAGGCCGTTTCGGCAGTGGGGTGACCGAGGCTGTGTCAGCCCTGACGCTTGGCCCAGGACGTCCATCGGCGAAGCGATGTGACGATCGGGGGTGCGCTCCGGAGGAGCACGAGGCCGGTGCCGAACGGCAGGGTTCGTATGCGCTCTGGTGGCATCACCGCGACGCGCCGAGTCGACCGTTGCAGCGAGCGCTGGCCGTAGTCACCGATGCTCAGAGTGTCGGAGCGCTCGTCGCGCTCGCCGATGAGGACCGAGAGTTCCTGCAGGTCCTTCGAGGCTGACGCGCCTCCGAGGATGACCTTGACGATGCTCGCGTCCCAGATGGTGCTGGCCCCATGGTCGCCCCACTTGTTGCGCGCCTGGGCCAGCGACTGGAGGACCGGCATGGGCGTGATGCCCGTGCCGCCGCCCTCGGCCATCAGGACCGGAAGCGTGGGGAGCGGTGCGAGGTTGCCGATCTCGTCGAGCGCCATGAGTACGGGAGGGTCCAGGCGCGAACCGGGTGATGCGGCGGCGAGGTGGCGGGCGACTTCGGTCAGGTCTTCCATGAACGCGGCAACGAGCGGCCACGAGGCTCCCGCGCCGGCTCCCGTGGCGAGAAGGTAGAGCGTGCCGTTCTGGGTGAGGAAGTCGCGCGGGTCGAACGCCTCGCCGGTCTCCGGGCTGACGGCGTCTAGCACGGCAGGGTCGGCGAGGCAGGAGAGGGCTTGGGCGACGGCCATCCAGATGGAGTCACGTGTGCGGGGGTCGGAGGTGATCATGCCTTCGAGCGAGTCCGACCATCCCGCAGCGGCTTGCGGATGGCTGGCAAGGATGCCGACGGCGTCGGTTGCGGCAGAAGCGGACAGTGACCACTCGAAGAGGGCCCGCGTCGGTAGCTTCTCGAGCGCGGCCGCGTGGAGGAGCGCCTGAAGGGCGGAGCGGGCTTTGCCTTCCCAGAAGCCGCCGGACTCCGTGCCGCCGGAGGACAGTCCCGTCGATGACGCGAGACCCGCCGCGCGGATCATCGATGTCAGCGGGCGTTCACAGCCGCGGATCGGTGACCAACGAACGCCGCAGCCCTCCACTGTGGGCAGTCCCACCGTGAGGTGTTGAGGGTCGAACACGGCGACAGGCCCGCGTTCCCGCCGGGCGTCGATGGTGGCGGCGATGTTGTCTGGCCGCGTGGATGTGGTGACGACGGCGCCAGGCGCGTCGAGGATGGCGTTGATGACGAGGTGGAGTCCCTTGCCGGAACGTGGTGGACCGATCACGAGGATCGAGTCCTCGACCGAGGCCCAGATCTCGCGGCCGCAACTGCGCCCGATCAGGTATCCGACATCGTTCGCGCCACGTACTGCGGGGTTCACGCCGGCGCCTCGAACGGGGTGACTGTCATGGAGCTCATCCCGAGGAGCACGAGCCCGTCGCGGGTGGTGGCGAGCAGCGCGGGAGGGAGGTTGAGTGACGCGTTGCCTTTGTCATCGGCGTTCTGGCGTACGACGACGTAGGCCAGCGCAACCTCCTCGCCGGGCTGAAACCCGGCACCAGCGAGCGCCGGAGTTAGCGGGGCGGGTGGCTGCTCCGCCCCTGGTGCCGGAGTCGGGGGAGTGGCGACGTCGGTGAAGGTCGAGCCGTCGGCCTCATGTACCTCGACGCGCACAGGCGCGCCGAGGTCTGAAGTGATTTCGTCGATCACGGCGCGAAGGTCGCCACGGGTCCTGCCCTGCTCGGAATCGCGCGGGACACCGTCGACGTCGATCGCGAGCACGCCATCGGCGTCGATGGCGACGTGAACGACGCTCAGCACGACGGGGATCTTCATAGCCCGAGCACCGTCCCATCACGGCGTGCGGAGGTGGTGACAGGAGCGGTCCCCGTGCGGTGGCTGAGGGCTTCTCGGTCGAGCCCAGGCGGGTTGCCGTCGCCGACCTGCTGGGTGTCGACCTTGTCGAGGATGCCGAGCGCGGTCGCGCGGACGCGTTCGGCGGTTGACTGGACGACCTCGACAGGATTCTTGCCGGGGACACTCGCTGCCCAGGTCGACACGTACGGCACCGTGTAGGAGGAGGTGTCGAGCCCGTGGGCGGCACCGACCATGAGCGCGACTGATTCGGCTTCCACCTCGGCGATCCCACGGTGCAAGGTCGCGTCGGCGGCGGACTCGGTCGACAAGGCGGTCTCCGGTGGCGCGTGGAGGAGAACATGGCCGAGCTCGTGGGCGAGCGTCTTCACTTGGGCCGCCTCGTCCATGTCCATGCGGACCGAGAGCGTTGGTGTCTTTGGATGGATACACCGGAATTTCAGAAGCGGGATCTTACGGCGAGCCCTGTGTTGCGCGCACGCGTTGCGGGCGTCAAGGAGAAGCGAAGCGAAAGCGGTCGTGCAGCCACACGTGCACTGGCCGCCACACCCCATCTGTTCGGCGAGCGTCGACAACCAGTGGGTCACTACCTCGGCATCCCGCAGACCTTCAGCGAAAATCGCCCGTTCGCAACGGCGGCGCGGCTCGACTCATCGACAATCGCGTCAATCAAATTGTTCACGGCGCCAGACGGCGATGGATTCCTGTTTGCGATCGTGTCATCGTCTATGTTCATTACTTGGCAGAAGACAGTTGGCGGGCGCTTGGAGTCGCGCCCGTCGTTCTCTAGCAGTGTCGTCTGGCACACTCTTCCCCTGCCGCCGGTTCCTTCTGGCCTACCTCGACGAGGGTCTCCAATCGCTGGTGGAAATGATCGAGCGAGCAGTCGGACTTCCAAGTGTCGCGAAGCTGCCGGTCTCCACACCGCGCGTGCTCGTTTACCGGGTCCTGGCTGCCCTCGTCAGGCTCTCGGTGTTCAGTCGACCGACGGATGTTCGCATGGCCTTCCTCGATACCTCGGGCTACGGGGGCGGGCCAGCCCACTGGGTTGAGCAGTTTCCGGAGGTCCAGCGAAGGATTGAGAGCCGTCGACGGACGTTCCCGAGCGCGTGGGCTCACAGCTTCTGGGATCCGGGCTACACGTTCTGGCACGCATCTATCAATGGGCTGGCCTTCGCCGCCGACACCTTGACCGGCGACGCGTGGTCGGCGGCCGGCCGAACGATCAACATCGGCGAAACGTACAGCGCTCTCGGTCGCCACATGCCTCGCCTACTCGCAGCGATCCTCGAGTTCGGCGCGGAGAGCTAGGAGCCAAGTCGGAGCGAGTAGCGGTCGACGTACTCACTGCTGGTCACCGCAGGATCGAGAAAAACGGCCGGATCGACATGCGCGAAGCGGTCGGGATTCCGAAGCAGCCTTGACCACACCTCATCAACCTTGTCCCCCAGAGCCTTGGTCTCAGACCGGACCAACGACTGTTGGTAGCCAGCGTTTGCCGGGTCAAGGACGTGCAGTACCCGAACGACGTCGGCCTCCAGGACACGGTCTTGCTCTAGGCGGTAGGCCAACAGCTGCTGGCGCATCAATTGGTAGAGCGGCTCGTCGAAGAGGAAGTCCAAGTCGACGAGATCCATCCGAACTGGTCCGTCCACTGCCTCCAGATCGACCCCGTAGCGAGCCTCCCGCGTCTTGTTGTAGCCAGGCGGGGGCTCTACTGCCTCCAAGTACGCCTCGGTGTACTTCCACTCGACGAGCGCAATCTCGATCCGCCCAGTGGACGTTCGGTAGCGAAACGCTGCGTCGACACTTGTGCACCTTGAACCACGGATCCGCTCGCGTCCCTTGCCTTCATTGAAGTAGTCGGTAGGCCCGATGTACTCGAACGTAAGGAAGCGACCCCGCTCGATCTCCAGCACCGCGCCGATGTCGACCAGGTGACCGAAGGCTGACTTGATCTTCAGGGGCTGGCTGACCATCGGGTAAAGCGCGTTGACGCACTGGACCTGCGACGAGAGCAGGTTGTTGCCAGGGCCGTTGTCGATGCCCGCGTGCCACGGGATGCCTAGCTCGATGAACAGCTGGATCGCGCCGCGGCGAACGTGGGGGAGGAGGTTGTGGGCGGCGAATCCCGCCGGCAAGCAGTGGTCGTAGCGTCCTCGCGGTTGACCGTCCTGGTTGATCCAGGGCGCCGATGCGCGGGCCTCTTCGGTCAGCGTATTGCTCCGCTTCTTCCAAGCGGCGGCCAGAGCCTCGTGCTCTGCCTTGAACTGCGTCTTCTTCATGTCGTTGGCGACCATAGATCGATGGTCCGACACATCGCGGGGATAGCGTGGGGGGCAGTCCAGCCGCGCCCACTCTCGTGCAAGTCGTGGGGCCGCGCGCGGCAGCGTCCCGACGTTACAGCCCAGCAGCCACGAGCAGCCGCAGGAACTCCGCGCCTACGGCAACTCGATCGCGCGTGTCGATTCCGGCTTGCTGAGGGATGGTGAGCAGGATCCGACCATCGAGGACGCTCACGTCGTTCCGCTCCTCGCATATCTCAAGGAAGCGTGTCCGCAGCGCCTCATCGTCCGAGGTGTCGAGCTCGAAACCCTCGTCAACGCATCGGAGACCAACGTGGCTTCGCTCCAGGCGCAGCCAGCGGGGCGTGTGCACGTAACCCGTGAACCAGGGATCTCTGACTGCGTCACCCACGCCTGAGTCAAGCCACACCTGAAGCAGGATCGGGTCGCGGTAGAGCCCGTTGAGCTGGACGGTCCGGAGCATGCACAGGGAGTAACCGAGGTGGCCGCCGACGCCGTAGTAGATACCTGTCTTGCCTTCCCGGCGCTGGTCCCTCTTCCCGCGCATTGCCGGGTACTTCACGAGGTAGTACCGCCAGTCGAACTCCCGGCGATCTTCGCGATCCCTGAGCCACTCGGCCACCACGTGGTCGAGGTATGGGTGCGGTTCGCTTTCACGCATGGCGAGACCCTCGAGAAACTCGCCCAGCACCCTGCGCGTGGCGTCCAGCTCCTGTCGCGGAGCGGCAGTGAAGAGATAGCGCCAGACAGCCTCGTTGGTCGGCGAACTGGTGCCGAACTGCCAAGCCTCGGTGTTGGGACGTCGCCGTTGGTAGTCACCCGTCGCCAAGAGGGCGCCGGTCACCTGCAGCCATAGGTGAGGCTGGCTGAAAGCGGCTTCGAACGCCTTTGCACGTCTCTGAAATGCGGCAGCGTCCAGATCGAAGGCGCTGAGAGTTCCTCTGAGGATCGGGTGGTCCTCTAACCGGAACACATCTGCTTCTTGCTCAGGGTTGTCAGCAAGGAACCTGGCCTTGAGGCGCTCGTCCTCCACCTGATTGCTGCTCAACTTACTGACCGCGTCAAGGTTGCCATGGCGAATCACAGCCTCGACGTCCTGAATCAGACCGGGCATGTTCGGTCGGCGGACCTCGTCCTCCGCCGAGGCGGCGAGAAGGTTCCGCAATACGCGTAGCCGTCGCGGGAAATCTGGCGTCTGCTCCATGCGGTGCAGCAGCACTGCATACAGAAGCAGGCTCTGCTGCAGGGTGAAGGCTCGGTTGCCGCCACGCTGGCTGTCGAACTGGTAGCAGCACTGCTCGAACAGATTGACATCCCCCGCGCCGAAGAGCACCACCTTCCCGGCGTCGTATTCGTCGTCCCCTGGCACGGAAGTCGTGAAGTACGTGGCGAAGGTTCCCGAGATGTCGTCCGAAGACAGCCATACATCGAAGGCCCGGAAGAGGAAGTCGAGGTGCTCGTCGGCACGTGGATTCCCGGCCCCGAAGATCGCTCTCGCGCGCGGTCCTAGCTTCCCTGACTTGACCTCGCCATCCCGCAACTCGCAGATCTCTGTCAAGTAGTCGATGTAGCGAACGAACTCGTCGTCCACGATGTTGTCTGCACCCCGGAAAGGCCACATGAGGTCCGACCAGGGGCCGTCGATCCTATGAGCGAAGGCGTCCGCCAGTGCCGAGCTCCCGATGTCTCGTTCGAACCGCGCCTTGAAGTTCTCGAACTCGGTGAGCGGCTTCCCGCGCGAGTTCATCTTGATGTAGAGCTCCTCTTCAGACTCCATGTCTGCGAGGGGCAGGAGGTAGAACGAGACAGCGGGGGAGTCGGCGTCAGTCAGCCGAGCCCATGCGGTCGTCGGATCGAGCGGCGGATTCAGACGCTTCACTTGGCCGTGAATCGCATCGATCATGACGAGCATCGAGGCGATGCTCGGATCGTTGTGCCAGGTGTGCAGGTACCAGGGTTGGTCCCGGATCCAGCTCGCCGGCGCTTCCTCCCCTGCCGGCATCGGGTGCCGAACGAGCGACTCGCAGAACAGTCGAGCGCTAGGCCGGGTCTCGTACGAGAACTTGGTCCACGGCGCGTCCGGCTCAAGTGTGCCTGCTGCGGAACCGACGTACCAATGGATGAGGAACAGCGTCGTGAGCCTCTGCTGGCCGTCCAGCGGCAGCAGTGCCCCCGCCGACACCTTGCCGTAGACGAAATCCAGTCCGACTGGTGAGTCACCGGCAATCGCGCCCAGAAGAATCTCCAGAAACGACGTGCGGATCTCCGCGGTCGAAGGGTCGAGACGACCTTGGGCGTAGTCGCGCTGGATCAGAGGGATCTCGACCTTGCTGATGCTCAGTCCATTCGACCGCGCGCCGAAAAGATCCGTGTAGGACGTCAGGTAGCCCTTCATCGGCGCACCCCCTCGTCGAGGAGGTAGTCCTTCAGCACGGCTGCCATGGCCGCGAGATAGTGCTCTCGATCCCGCGTGCTCCAGAAGTGCATCTGGTGCTCCTCGGCGGGGGAGTAGTACTTCAGAAATACATGGCGTGTGCAGACGGGAATGTACGAGCCCTGACGGTCGCGGTCCAGGATCTCGGCACGCTTGACTGAGAAAACCGAGTTGCTGAGGGCGCTGTTGTCTCCACCGTGCAGGAGCGCGAGATTGGCGATCGAGTGCATTGAGTCTTCTCCAGCCGGGTTGTCAAGGCTGAGAATGCTCGTGAACTCCCGCTCGAGGTCCTGAAACTCTCGTTCCTTGATGTCGGCGTTGCCGAGGACCTCGTCTGTGCGGGCGATCAATTCCTGTCTCTCGGTAGCGTCGACGTCGTCCAGCATCTCGAGCGCGCGACGATGCAGCCGGAGCCAGGTTGCCCATTGGTCCTTGCTGCGACGAATGCCCTCGGCGCTCTGGGCATGGATGTGCTCGAGCGACCAGCGGCCAGCAACATGCTCCCTGAATGAATACCGCTCGGACGAGTGCTTGCGCTGGCGGATCGTCTCCACGTTCATCAGCAGCAGGGCCCGGCTCGTCTGCTTGTCGCTCTGATAGGTCAGCTCGCGCAGGCCCGTCGAGCTTAGATTCAGATGCTTGCGGATCAATTGATCAAGCTCGGCCTCGAACGCCGACTTCGTCTTGCCATGGCTCAGCCTCAGGAGATCCGCGAACGTTGTTGCCCTTTCGGCAATCAGGTAGCCGATCTTGTGGAAGAGGTCGCGGTTGCTGTACCACCCGAGAACGGTGGCGTGCAGTTCCACGACCTCGTTCCAGAATGTCTGGGGGTCCGCGGCGATCCGCTGTCGGAGGGCGTCGAACGTGTGGAACGCGGGTCGCTCACGTCCCATCGGGCCTCCGGCGATCGTGTCGAGCAGCAAGCTGATGTGTGTTGGGTCCTCTGAGGACTTCCTGGTGATAAAGGCCCACAGCTCTGGGTCCCGCAGATCGCGTTCGAAGGTGTCCCATTGAGCGGCGATCTCCTGGGCGCGGTCTGGACGATCGTCTCGCCCACGACTGCTGGAAAGGAGCAGCGCCTTGACGAGTTCGGCGTCTGTCAGAGGGATTCGGCCGATGTTGAGTCTGGTGAAGAGATCGGTGGCGTCGAGCTCCTCGGGAGCTTCGTACCAGATGACGCGCACGTGCTCGAAAAGTGCGCCGTAGAACGCATTCGCGACAAACTGGCGCCGGTGCCCGTGCGACTCGAACCACTCGGAGATGCATCGGTAAGCCTCCGAGATGTGGAAGAAGTCGATGTTCTTCTCATTCAGCGCTGGGTCAGGCGCCCTTAGGTAGTCCGCGCTGTCCGACCGGGTCTCGTAGCGCATCGAGTAGCCAGCGCCCGCACTTTGGAGTCCATTGCGCTGCATGTAGCTGAAAATGAGAAACAACGTCGTGAGTCGCTGCTGCCCGTCGACTAGCTCCCATTCCTCGCCGTGCTGCTTGACCACGACTGGCTGGAGGTAGTACGGCCGGTCGCGGCTCGCACAGATGTCGTCCAGGAGCTTGGTGACCTCCACCTCGCCCCACCGATAACCACGTTGATAAGCCGGGACGTAGAACCGCCCGGAGATGTCACCGATCAGTTTCGGCTCGAGGATGGCCTCCCGGCTTGCAGCGCTCACCTCAGCGAGACTACTGACCATCGCCGACGACGTGGGGCTGTTTGAAGAGCAGGTGACGTCGACCTGGTGTTCCACTCGTCCGCGCTCGTGCTTGAGGAATGTACGGCTTCTCAGCCGGAGTGTCGGTGGGCTCACGTAGCGTGCATGGCGTCGGGGTGAGCAAGCCATTGTCGTCGCGGTTGTCGGCAGCGCGGTGCCGCTCGTGAAGCATGGACGGAGGGTGTGTTGTGGCACCGAACAGCGACGCTGGCGACACGCAGGCTCGTGTCGTCGAAGCGGGCGATCCTCCGTCTGAAACCAGCTCTTCCGCTACGGCCGCCACGGTCGAGAGGCTGACGCTCTACCGGTACGTCACGGCCGAGAACGCTGCCGAGTACCTCCAGCTGATGCGGCTGTTCACCGAGACTCTTCTCAACGACCTGTCTGCGGCTGAAGCACACGAGGCTCTGCTTCGCGCCGTGCCTGAACTAGCGATGTCGGTCGACGACATCGAGAATCGCTGCCGACAGCTCGTGACGTGGGGCAACCTTGTGCCGTCCGTCCGGGACGCCCGCGTCGCCACGGTCAGCGAGTGGCTTCGCTCCAGGTCTCGCTACCAGGCGTCAAAGCTCGGCGGTCGAGTACACCGCCAGGTCGATGATGTTCTTCGTGCCTCGGACGGTGCCCGTGAGATTGCGCGTGAGCTTCTCGGCGGCACCGTCCAGACACTGGAGCGCATCCTTGCTCACCTAGACGCCCCGCGTGTCGAAGGGGACGCCCTCGCCGCTGACGTGACGACGGTGTTCAACAACCAGCGACTCTTCGCCGAGTCCGCAACGGACTTCTACGCGTTCGTCCAGGGCCGCATCTCGCGCTACGACCTCGGCGGATCCGAGTACGCCGCGTTCAAGACGATGCTGCTGACCTACGTCGACCTCATCTCGGCCGACGTGGCCCGCCACGCGCCGGCGGTCGCGGCGCTCCTCGAGAAGATTGAGGAGCGACTCGACCTGGTGCTCGCCACGCTCGACTCTCTGCCAGGCCTCACCGACACCGACGGGCCGGCCGAACGGTCACCGGGCCGCACGCGGGCAGACTGGGACGAGCTGACCGCTTGGTACACCGGGCGCCGCGGTAGATCCGGACCGTCGCAGTTGCGTGCGGCCGCCGACCAGGCCCTGGGCCAACTAATCGCGAACGCGAAGCGGATGCTCGCAGCCGCCGGCACCGGTGCATCGCGCCGCGCTGACCTCCTGCGCCTCGCGGTCTGGTTCGACGAAGCGGACACGGCAATCGCACACCGCATCTTCGACGCGGCGTTCGGGGCGTACCCGGCACGGCACCTTCTGGGCGGCCCCGAAGAGGACTCCGGGCGAGCCGGCGCCACAACGTCGTGGTGGGACAGCGACCCTGTCGACGTGCCGCTGTCGCTACGAGAGCGCGGCGACCGCACTGCCCGGGGCCGAGCGTCCCGAGTTCCCGACCCAGGGTTGGACCGCGAGCGGCTCCTGGCCGAGGCTCAGGCCGAAGCTAACCGTAAGCGCGCCGCAGCAGCGGAGCTCGCCGCGGCCGGCAACCTGAACGGCGCACACATGTCACCGGCGGCTCGCGAGCTGCTCTTGGACAGGGTGGCGGATCTCATCGCGATAGACCAGGTCCTTTCCGGGCCGGCCACTTCGACGGACACCGACGCGAACCTCGTCATCACCGCCACCCCGGTGGCCGGCACGAAGACCGTCGTTCGATGCTCGGACGGCGACCTGACCGTGCACGACCTCGAGTTGCGTGCCGATCCGGCCGCCGTCGCGGGCACCGTCATCGACGGCCCCGACGAGGTCGGCAACCACGTGTGGAGGGAGACCACAGCATGAGCGCGTCCGAGGGCCGCTCTACTCCGACGGCGACCACGAGCGAGCACGCCGCCGCAGAACGTCGGGCCGCCGCACGGGCATTGCTGTCCACACCCATTCTCGCTGCAGCGCAGCACGCTGAGGACCTCGCCTTGGTCCGTCGGCATAAGGTCGCGCTCCGGCAGGCGTTCCAAACGCTGCTCGGATATCCGCTCGTGGTCGAGCCGACGTTCGCTCGACTGGTGAAGGCGGTCCCGCCCGTCGACGCGCCCGCCCGCGGTGCGCGACGCGCGAACGGCGGTGATTTCACCCCCCGCGCGTACACGTACCTCGCGCTCGTGTGTGCCGGCCTGATGGCTCCCGGTGCGGGTGAGCAGGTTCTCCTCTCGGCCCTCGTCGAGCAGCTTCGGGCCGACGCGGCGACTGCCGGCATCACGATGGACGAGACCCTCGGGGAACGACGAGCCCTGGTCGTCGCCATCAACCAGCTCATCGCATGGGGTGTCCTGATCGAGACCGACGGCAGCGTCGCAGGGTGGGGTGAGCGCCGTGAAGAGGCGCTCCTGACCGTCAACCAGTCCCTCCTGCCGCACGTTGTCGCTCGTCCGCTCGCTGGGATGGACGTCCCGCAGGACATGTGGGCAGTCGACCCGGCCGAGCGTGAGCAGCCTCGACCCGCGTTGCGTCGCCGGCTGACCGAGCATCCACTCACCCGACGCGAGACGCTCACCGAGGCCGAGGCCGACGCCCTGTCGCGTGAACGGCGCGACGTTGCCAGGGCCCTCGACGACGCATTCGGCCTCACGCTCGAGGTTCGGCTCGAGGGCGCGTTGGCCTACGACCCGGACGATGAGCTGACCGACGTCGAGTTCCCTGGCCAGGGAACGGTCCGCCAGGCCGCCCTCCTCCTCCTTGACGCGCTGGTGGACACGTTGAACCCCGCGGCCGGCACGACTGCGTTAGTCAACGGCGTCCCGGTCCCCGGTGTCCTCGCGTCGTGGGAGGTAGTCGCCGAGAACCTCGAACTCCTCTCCGACCAGAACGCGAAGTCTTGGCGTGCTGAAGTTGCAGGCGACCTGGGCAGGCTGACCGACGAAGTGGTTGAGGTCCTGTCGGCGGTGTCGCTCGCCACGCCCACCGACGACGGGCTCGTCCTCCATCCAGCCTGCAGCCGATACCGGCCCGAACCTGTCCGCACGGCGACCCGCACGCGAGCCCAACGCCGTCTCGCTGACGATGGAAGGCCAATCGACCCCGCAGACGACCCCCTTTTCGACGGCTCCGGGCCCGGCGCAGACACCGTCGTAGTACCGCACAACCAGGAGCAGTCGTGACCCTCATGCAGACCCCGAGCGACGGGCTCGAGACCGAGGACCAGACCCCGCCGAAGCACCACCCGTACCGGTGGCGCATGAACCGGGCCGGGCTGGTCGACGTCTGGTACTACTACGACACCGAGTTCGACCTCTCCGGCGGCCGGCTCGTCCTGCGCGGAACGAACGGATCTGGCAAGAGCCGGGCCCTCGAACTACTCCTGCCGTTCGTCCTCGACGCCGACCGCCGCAAGATGGACGCAACCGGGTCCGGCAAGGTCAGCCTCGTCGAGTTGATGAAGGCAGGGGCAGAGGACCGCACCACGCGGGCCGGTTACGTGTGGCTCGAGCTGGCCCGTGCGGTGGACCCCGCTGACCCGGCAGATGTCGAACTACACGAGTCCGGGGCAACCGAGCAGTACACGACCGTCGGCGCGCACATCCGGTTCTCCCGTTCGACCGCAGAAGCCAAGGTGCACTACTTCACCACCGACCTGCGTGTCGGGTACGACCTCGAGCTCCTGTCGCCGACACGAGAGACGCTTCCGCGGGACAAGCTCGCCGACCTCATCGGTGCCGACCGCATCACGACGTCACCGAGTACTCACCGCGACCGCGTCCGCGCGACCGTCTTCACCCTGGCCGGCGACTCGGGTGCTGAACGGTACGTCGGACTGCTCCAGCTGCTTCACACGCTGCGTTCACCCGACGTCGGCAACCGCATCGAGGAAGGTCGCCTTCCGCAAATCCTGTCCGACGCGCTCCCGCCGTTGGACGAGCGTGCCCTCAACGCGGCCGGCGAGCAGCTCGACGGGCTGTCCGAGACCCGCCTCGCACAAGGCCGGCTCGAAGCTGCCCAGGGTCACGTGAACACGTTCTTCGGCACCTACCGTCGCTACGCAGCGACCGCGGTCTCGGACAGCGCCGAGAACACCACGAAGGCGGCGTCGGCCGCTGACGCAGCGGTCAAAGACGCCAAGGATCGCGCCACCGTTCACGCCGAGCTCGCCAAGGCACGTGCCGAGAACAAGGCCCGCATGGGCGAACTCGACGAGACGATCGCCGACCTGAACGGAACCATCGCCGGTATCAAGCAGTCCTCCGCGTACGCCGACGCCCGCGACCTCGATGAGCGGGAGAAGAAGGTCCAGGCCCTCGGCTCGGCTGCCGACGCCGCGCTTGCCTCCGCAGAGCGTGCACGCGGCGCGGAGGTTCGTGAGGTCCGGACCACCGACGAGGTAGCCGCGAGGGCGGTCAGCACGAGTGCGCGAGTCGCAGCAGCCGTCGAGAAGGCCCGCGCGAAGGTTGGCGCCGCTGGCGTCTCTGGTGGGCTCCCGGCGAGCATCGCCGCTACGACCGCTCCGGCCAGCGTCCTCACCGAGCCGGTGCGCCTCACCCGGGACGGCGACCCGACCCCGCTGGACCGTCCGGTCCCGGTTCAACTATCCGTCACCCCAGACGACCTCGGCAGTGCGATCGAGCAGGTGCGGCTGGTGCAGGTCAGCGCAACCGAACGTGGTCGCCAGGCTGCGGGGCGTCTGGGTAAGGCGAAGGCGCTCGACGTGCAACACGGGAAGGTCGAGGCGGCCGAGCGGCGCGCCGAGGAAGCCGACCAGCGGGCTGGCGAAGCCGAGCAGGTCGAGCTTGAGCGTCAGTCCGAGCTCATGACGTCCGTCGAGTTGTACGCGAACCGGTGGCGGGACTGGGTCTCTTCCGAAGCGACGGTCGCTGCGTTCGGCGCAGAGCCCGAGCTGACCGGCACAGGCATCGACGATGTTCTCGCCGACGCAACTGTCCTCATCGGTGACCTCAGCGAAGACGACCTGGTCGAGCTGGACCACGTCGCAGGGTCGCTTGCCGACCCCGTGCGCGAACGACACACGCACACTCTCGCCGTACTCGACGCCGCGGACCAGGTCGACAACGCGGTCCGTGACAACCTGAAGGCAGAACGCGCCCAGCTGGAGTCCGCGATCGACCCGAGCCCGGCCACGCCGACCTGGGTCCGGCCACGTCGCGACGACTCCGTCCCGCTGTGGCGAGCGATCGACTTCGGCGACGACCTCGATGCGAATGACCGCGCCGGCCTCGAAGGAGCACTCCTCGCCTCCGGACTCCTTCTTGCCGACCTGCACCGAGACGGGACCCTGCATGCCGAAGACGGACAGCTGCTTCTGACCCCGACCGGTCCGGTTGACGAAACCCCAGTGACAGGCAAGCTGGTCGCCGACCCGGGGAGCCCAATACCCGTCGACGTCGTCGAAGCGGTCCTTGCGCGCATCGGGTTCGGTGACCGCCGCGGAGGAGGGGCCACGTCGCCTAGCGGGGTGTGGGTGGCTCCAGACGGGTCGTGGGGCTCAGGTCCGCTGACCGGCCGACACCTGCCCGCCACAGCCCGCCACATCGGCGCTACCGCCCGCGCAGACGCGCGGCGGGTGCGCCTGGCAGCGATCGAGGTCGAGCTCGCCCAGCTCACGGCCGCCGCCGAGGTTCGGGCCACTACCCGGGCCGAGGCTCGCGCTGCCCGGGACGGGCTCAGCGTCGCGACCCACAACGCTCCACGGACACAGGCTGTCTCCTCCGCCAGGGTCCGCGCCACCGACGCGACCAACCGAGCCGCGAAGGAACGGTCGCGAGCCCACGACGCTGCAATGCAAGCAGGAGAGATGCGCACGGCCTGGTCCCGTGAGGTCAGCGAACACCGCGCGATCTGCGCCGAGTTCAGCCTTCCGCACACCGCTGACGACCTACAGGTCGTCCGGCAGGCCACCGGCGAAGCGGAGACGGCATGCCGTGACCTGAGCAACCTGCTCGGCCAGCTGATCAGCGCGGTCGCCGACCACACGGGGGCCGTCGGAAAGGTCAGAGACCGCGCCGGCGAACGGGTCGAGGACGAGTCGCGCGCCGCGACGGAGTGGGCCGTCTGGCATCGAGAGGCGTCCGAGCTCGAGTCGGTCCGTTCCAGCATCGGGCGGGAGGCGGCCGCGGCGAAGGCCGAGCTGCGCGAATGCGAGACCACCCGCACGGCCCTGGAAGGTGAGCTGGAGTCCGCACGGAACCTCGACTCCCGTCTGGGTGTGGAGGTCGGCACCGCCGAAGCTGAGGCTCGCGCTGCCGCCGAACGAGTCACAACAACCCAAGCGGAGCTTGTCGCCGCGTTCGACAAGTTCCGTCGACGGCTGGCGCTGCCGGGCATCGCAGCAGCAGCATTCGCCGAGTTGCCGGAGCCCATCGAGCTACCCGAGGTCACCCCGGCCGCCGTACGCAAGGCAGTGACCCGCGTTGCCGCCGGCCTGCGTCGACACAGCCAGGGCGCCGATGAGAACTCGCTCTTCGGTCCGCAGCGCACCCTGGACCGAGACCTGTCAGGCTCCTACGACGTCATCACCGAGGTCCGCGACGGTGTTCGCCTCGTCGAACTGTCCGACGCGACCGGACGACGCAGCATCGCCGCCGCCGCCGCCGAACTCGCCCGGACCGTCGAAGAGGGCCGAAACGCGCTCAGCGAACGTGAGCGGAGCGTCTTCACCGAGTTCGTGCTCGGCGGAGTCGCCGAAGAGCTTCGCCGCCGACTGGACCAGGCCGACGAGCTCATCGCCGCGATGAACGCCTCACTGGCCACCATCCGCACCTCGCACGGCATCGGGGTCAAGCTGCGGTGGAAGGTATCGGAGAGTTCCGACCCGGCCGTCGTGCGCATCAAGGAGCTCGTGTCCACCGCCGGTGCGGTGAGGTCCGCCGACCAGACCGCCGAACTGACCGAGCTCCTCAAGGACCGCGTCAACGAGGCGTTCGAGCTCGATGAGTCCGCGGGCTACGCCACACACCTGCGCGACGCACTGGACTATCGGTCCTGGCACACAGTCGAGGTCATCATTCTCGGTCCGAAGCCGGGCCAGGAGCGACGCATTAGCCGCAAGGCGCGACTCTCGCAGGGCGAGACGCGGTTCGTGTCCTACGTGGCCCTGTTCGCTGCCATCGACGCCTACCTTTCCGGTCTGCCCGACACCGGGCGTGCGCTCCGGCTGCTGCTACTGGACGACGCGTTCGCCAAGGTCGACAACCGCACCATCGGTGAGCTCATGGGGCTGCTGGTCCGGCTCGACGTCGACTTCGCTATGACCGGGCACGCCTTGTGGGGTGACTACCCGCAGGTGCCGGCGCTGGACTGTTACGAAGTCCGCCGAGTCGAAGGGTCGGCCGCTGTGACGACCCACGTCCGTTGGGACGGACACACCCGACACCTCCGGGCAGCGCCGCGATGACCGACCATGCCCTGCCGCCGGCGACACGCGAGTACCTGCTCCACCTCGACCTGATGCCCCTGTGGGATGCCGTTCGCGGCAGGCTCGAACGAAACGGTATCCAGGTCACCGGCACTGTGAGTGTCACCCTGAACGAACAGGGCGTCGACCGTCTCAGCGGCCTCCTCGGCAGGCGCGTGACAAGCCCCGCCCGCGTGCGCCTCGCAGACGTGGACGCGGCCCTGCGGCGGTCCGCTGCAGCAGCTGGGCTGGTGACTGTCATCGAGGCGCTCATCGGGCCGCTCGTGGACCGCAAGGCCGCCCGTGTGGCTCGGACCGAGGCGCGAGCCAGCACAGCCGCCCTATTTGACGGTGCGCTCGCCGCCGCAGGGGTCGGCGATCAGGAGTGGGTCGCGGGTTTCGTTCAGGGAACCCGGCAGGCAGGCATCCTCACTAAGGCCGGCGATGGCGCCCCCGCCGCCGTCGTGCACGCGGGTGCCGTCCTGGCCGAGCTTGCGGCATCCGGTGTCCTTGAGCCATCAAGGTCCGCGTCCGAGCGACCAACCGAGTGGGGCTTGGCTGAACTGGCGACCAAGTGCACCGGTGATGCGCACGGGCTCGACTCAGGCCGCGTCGCCGCCGCCCTCGTGCTGCGTGCCGCGGCCGCCGCTCACGGTCTCCATCCACCGGAGTCGGCGGCCGAGGTCCGGAACATGTGGACCCTTCTCGGGGTGGTGCCTGATGAGCTTTCCGGAACGGTGCTGGTCTGGTCGCTACGGCCACCGGGCGACGATCCCTGGTCCGTCATGATGCGCGCCCGAGCCGATCTTGGCTTGGTCACTCACCTGACGTTGCACGAACTGAACGGCGTCGCCGCCAAGCTGGCCTGGACGGTCGCAGGGACCACCGTGTCGGTCTGCGAGAACCCGCAGGTCCTCCAAGCGGCTGCACGAGCAGGATCGGCGGGCGCTCTGGTGTGCACCTCCGGCAACCCCGCGAGCGCCGCCTGGGTTCTACTCCGCGGCTTAGTAGGGCAAGGCGCACTGGTTCGTTATCACGGCGACTTCGACTGGCCCGGAGTCGTGATCGCCGGACGCATCCTGGCTGCGGGGGTGCAGCCGTGGCGCATGGGCGCCAGCGACTACGAGGACGCTGTCGCGGCGGCTAGCTCGGCTAACAAGCTGCCGCTCGCAGGGACCCCAGGTGCGACACCTTGGGACCCGCAACTCGCGGTAAGCATGTCGCGCATCGGAGTTGCAGTCCATGAGGAGGCCCTCCTCAACGTGCTGCTCGCGGACCTCTAGAGGCGTCGCTCGCGTCGCTGTGCCGCTGTCTAAACCCCCGACCCGGCGCCTGATGCCTACGCCGCGTGGGGTGCAGTGGGTACGCACAAGGATGAGAAACGGCGCCTGACGCTGGAAGACGTCGGAAGACGTTTTCGCAGGTCAGACGCCGTTTCAGGCATCTAGCCGCAGGTCACGAAGACCCCGGAATCAGATGTCGAAGTACATCTCGAACTCGTGCGGGTGGGGACGCAGCTGGAGCGGAGCGACCTCGTTCTCTTTCTTCCAGGTGATCCAGGTCTCGATGAGGTCCTGGGTGAAGACGTCGCCCTCGAGCAGGAACTCGTGGTCGGCCTCGAGCGCGGCGAGGACGCCGGGGAGGGTCGTCGGGACCTGCTCGATGGCCTCGTGCTCCTCCGGGGGGAGCTCGTAGAGGTCCTTGTCGATCGGGTCCGGCGGCTCGATCCGGTTGCGGATCCCGTCGAGGCCGGCCATGAGCTGCGCGGCGAAGCACAGGTAGGGGTTGCTCGACGGGTCCGGCACGCGGAACTCGACGCGCTTGGCCTTGGGGTTGCTGCCCGTGATCGGGATGCGGATGCAGGCCGAGCGGTTGCGCGCGGAGTACACGAGGTTGACCGGGGCCTCGAAGCCGGGCACGAGGCGGTGGTAGGAGTTCGCCGTCGGGTTGGTGAAGGCGAGCAGCGCCGGGGCGTGCTTGAGCAGACCACCGATGTACCAGCGGGCGATGTCGGACAGGCCGCCGTAGCCCTGCTCGTCGTAGAAGAGCGGCTCGCCGTCCTTCCACAGGGACTGGTGGGTGTGCATGCCCGAGCCGTTGTCGCCGAAGATCGGCTTCGGCATGAAGGTCACGGTCTTGCCGAGGTCCCAGGCGGTGTTCTTGATGACGTACTTGAACTTCATGACGTCGTCGCCCGCACGGAGCATCGTGTTGAAGCGGTAGTTGATCTCCTGCTGACCCGCGGTGCCGACCTCGTGGTGGCTGCGCTCGACCTCGATGCCGACCTTGGCGAGGTTGACGCACATCTTGTCGCGGATGTCGGCGAAGTGGTCGACCGGCGGGACGGGGAAGTAGCCGCCCTTGAAGCGGGTCTTGTAGCCCTTGTTGCCGCCCTCCTCCTCACGGCCGGAGTTCCACGCGGCCTCGATCGAGTCGAGGTGGTAGAAGCTGCTCTGCGCGTCGGTCTTGAAGCGCACGTCGTCGAAGGCGTAGAACTCGGCCTCGGCGCCGAAGAAGGCGGTGTCGGCGATGCCGGTCGACTTCAGGTAGGCCTCGGCCTTGGCGGCGATGTTGCGCGGGTCGCGCGAGTACGGCTCACCGGTGAAGGGGTCGACGATGGAGAAGTTCATCACCAGCGTCTTCTCCTCGCGGAAGGGATCCACGAACGCGGTCTTGACGTCGGGCACGAGCTTCATGTCGGACTCGTGGATCGCCTGGAAACCCCGGATGGAGCTGCCGTCGAACATCTGCCCCTCGGTGAAGAAGTCCTCGTCCACAGTCTCTGCCGGCACGTTGAAGTGCTGCATGATGCCCGGCAGGTCGCAGAAGCGGATGTCGACGAACTTGATGTCTTCGTCCTTGATGTACGACAGGACCTCGTCAGCGTTGCTGAACAATCCATCCTCCTGGTGATGTCGGCTGATCTGTCGGCCAGCCTCGCGTTGATGCGACCACCGTAGGTCGGGGCAGTTACCCGACCATGACTCGTGTGTTTCACAGGTGTTACGTGAGACGGCGGTCCCGATCCGTGAGACACACAGTACCGAGGAGGGGCCTGCGAAGGGGGAGCGGTCCCGTCATCCGGCACGGCTACCCTTCGTAGCCGTGACCTCCTCGACCTCCACGCCCCGGCCCGCGGGCCTCGGACGACGTCTCGTCGGCATCGTCATCGACTGGGCCGCGTGCCTGGCCATCACCTTCGGGCTCATCGGGCAGGTCGTCGACATCACCCCGACCGGGCAGAGCTTCTACCCGCTACTCGTCCTCTTCGTGGAGCACGTGCTGCTCGTGACCTTCGCCGGCGGGTCCCTCGGGCACCGTTTGCTCGGCATGCAGGTCGTGCCGGTCGCCCGCCCTCGGATCTCGGTCGTCCAGGGGGTCGTGCGCGCCGCGCTGCTGTGCATCGTCATCCCCGCCGTCGTCACCGACCGCGACAACGTCGGCCTCCACGACCGCGCCGCCGGCACGAGGCTCGTCCGCGTCTGAGGCTTTGGTGGTCTCGAGGCTCGGGCCTTGGCGGGCCCGTCGCACCTCGACCAGCAGAAGGCCGCGCACCTCGACCGACGAACGACGAAGCCCCGAGACCAACGGTCTCGGGGCTTCGTCGACGTGCGGTGACGGTCAGCGGCCGCGGAGTGCCTTGCGGTTCATCCGGGCGGAGGTGGGGTCGACGCCGGCGGGGATGCCCTGGCGGATGCCGGGCAGCGACTTCAGGCGCTTGTTGACGACGATGAGCTCCTGCTTGGACAGCGCCGGCTTGAGGCGGGTGAGGGTCCAGCGCATCTTCTGCACGGGGAGCTCACCCTCGCCGGTGCCCACGTGGTAGGTGTACACGGGCACGCCGGGGGCGACGCGCACGACCTTCTTGCGCTCCTTCTCCAGCAGCTTGGCCGCGCGCCCCTTCGGGCCCTCGGCGAGCAGGACGACGCCGGGACGACCGAGCGCCCGGAAGACGATGGCCGCGTTGTCGAGCTCCTGGGCGCGGGCCGCGTCGGCCGCGACCGGCTCCTGGTCGTAGTACCAGCCACGACGCAGCGCGGACAGACCACCGAGCGCGGCGCCCTTCTGGCCCTCCATCTGGCGGAAGGCGGCACGCTCACCACGACGGGCGAGGACGATCATCGCCGCGAGCATCGCCGCCGGTACGGCGACGATCATCGTCAGCCACGGGTGGCCGAAGGCGAAGCCGATGAGCAGCCCGACCGCGATGACGAGGACGAAGGCCCCGAGCATCCACAGCGTGATCTTCGGGTCGATCGTGCGCACGGTGCGGTGCACCTGCGCGATGCGCTTGAAGGGGTTGCGGGTCTCGCTCGGAGCTGCCGGGTTGTCCTGTCGTGCCATAGTGCGCCCGATCCTACGCGGTGGCCGCGCCGGTCTTGCCCGCCGCGAGGAGAGTCGAGGCCTCCTGGCGAGCGGACCCGGTGTCCTCGGCGAGGTGGGCGAGCTCCGCGGGGATCTCGCGACCCCAGCGGCGCATGGCCCCGACGTAGAGACGGCCGGCGCGGTAGCTGCTGCGCACGAGCGGCCCGGCCATGACGCCCTTGAAGCCGATCTCCTCGGCGAGCTCGCTCCAGTGGACGAACTCCTCGGGCTTGACCCACCGGTCGATCGGGTGGTGGGTCGGGGAGGGGCGCAGGTACTGGGTGATCGTGAGGATGTCGCAGCCGGCCTCGTGCAGGTCGCGGATCGCCTGCTCGATCTCGTGGTCCTCCTCGCCCATCCCGAGGATGAGGTTGGACTTCGTCACGAGCTCGGCCTCGCGGGCCATGGAGAGCACCTTCAGCGACTTGTCGTAGGTGAAGGCCGGGCGGATGCGCTTGAAGATGCGCGGCACCGTCTCGAGGTTGTGTGCGAAGACCTCGGGCCGGGCGTCGAAGACCTGGCCGACGAGCTCGGGCTTGGCGCCGAAGTCGGGCGGGAGGATCTCGACACCGGTGCCGGGGTTGAGTGCCTTGATCGCGCGGATCGTCTCGGCGTACAGGCGCGCGGCGCCGTCGGGCTGGTCGTCGCGGGCGACGCCGGTGACGGTGGAGTAGCGCAGACCCATCTGCTGGACGGACTCGGCGACGCGGCGCGGCTCGTCCATGTCGAGGCTCGTCGGGCGACCGGTCGCGATGTCGCAGAAGTCGCAGCGACGCGTGCACACGTCACCGCCGATGAGGAAGGTGGCCTCGCGGTCCTCCCAGCACTCGAAGATGTTGGGGCAGCCCGCCTCCTGGCAGACCGTGTGCAGGCCCTCGGACTTCACCATCGAGCTGAGCGCGGTGTACTCGGGGCCCATCTTCGCCGTCGTGCGGATCCAGCTCGGCTTGCGCTCGATCGGCGTCTCGGCGTTGCGCGCCTCGACGCGCAGCATGCGGCGGCCTTCGGGTGCGACGGTCAACGCAAACCCTCCTGGGTAGATCGGGTGTGGGCGGCGAAGGGGGTTCGTGGCCCAGGTCACCAGGGTACGCCCGGTGGGGGACACCCCTTCGCCCCGCGGTCGCGGAGCAGCCCGACAGGTACAGCGTCGACGGGGTCGCCGATCTTCCCTCCTAGTACTACAGTACGTAGTACTAGGAGGGACCCAGTCGAGGAGGCACCTGAGATGACCGACGTCACCACGAGGCTGAGCAGCCAGGAGTGCTGGGGGCTGCTGCGCCGTCACGAGCTCGGCCGGCTCGCCTTCCACCTCGCCGGCGAGGTCCACATCACCCCGGTGAACTACGCCGTCGACGGCGAGACGATCCTCTTCCGCACCGCCGAGGGCAACAAGCTGCTCGGTGTCGTCATGGACAGCGACGTCGCCTTCGAGATCGACGGGATCGGCGCGCAGGAGGCCTGGTCGGTCGTCGTGCGCGGCTCCGCCCGCGTCCTCGAGGGCCAGGAGGCCTACCGGGCCGAGTCGATCCCCCTTCGCCCGTGGGTCGGCAGCGACAAGCACACGGTCGTCGAGATCTCCGCCGACGAGGTCACCGGACGACGCTTCGCGCTCGACAAGCCGTGGGAGCACATCGGGCGCGGCTGACGGTGGTGCGGCATAGCGTGGCCGCGTGAGCGAGCCGATCCCGCTGAGCCGTGTCGTCGAGGTCTCCCGCGCCGTGGGGGCCACCCGGTCGCGCACGGCCAAGACCGAGCTCGTCGCGCAGGTGCTGCGCGAGACGCCGCCCGCCCAGGTGCGCACCGTCGCCTCCTGGCTCGCCGGTGCCCTCCCGCAGGGACGGGTCGGCGTCGGCTGGCGCAGCCTGGCCGACCTCCCCGCGCCCGCGGCCGCCCCATCGCTCACGGTCGCCGAGGTCGACGACACCCTCTCCGCGCTCGCCGGCACGACGAGCCGCACCACGCGCACCCAGCTCCTCGCCGACCTCTTCGGCCGGGCGAGCGAGGACGAGCAGGAGTACCTGCGCCGGCTGCTCCTCGGCGAGGTGCGGCAGGGCTCGCTCGAGGGGGTGCTCCTCGCCGCGGGTGCGCTCGCCGCCGACGTGCCCGAGCCGACGCTGCGCCGCGCGGCCATGCTCGCCGGCGACCTGCCGCTCGCCGTCGAGATCGCGCTGACGTCGGGGGAGGAGGGCCTGGAGGAGGTCCGCCTCGAGCCCGGTCGGGCGATCCAGCCGATGCTTGCCGGCTCGGCCGCGGAGATCGAGGAGGTGCCCCAGCTCGTCGCCGGCACGCCGGTCGTGCTCGACACGAAGGTCGACGGCATCCGGGTGCAGGTGCACAAGGACCCCGCGGGCCGGGTGCGGGTCTACACGCGCAGCCTCGACGACATCACCGAGCGCGTCCCCGAGGTCGTCGAGGTCGCCGAGGCGCTCGACGCCACCACCCTCGTCCTCGACGGCGAGGCCATCGCGCTGCACCCCGACGGCCGGGCGCGTCCCTTCCAGGAGACCGGGGCGCGGACCGCGTCGAGCCGCTCCGTAGAGGCGCTGCGCGAGGCGACCCCGCTGACGACCTTCGTCTTCGACGTCCTGCATGTCGACGGCCGCGACCTGCTCGACGAGCCGTACGCGACCCGGCGCGAGGTGCTGCTCGAGCTCGTGCCGGAGTCGTCACGGGTGCCGGGGCTGCTCACCTCCGACCAGGGCGAGGCGCGGCGCTTCTTCGACGAGGCCGTCGCGTCCGGCCACGAGGGCGTCGTCGTCAAGGACCTCGACGCCCCGTACGCCGCCGGGCGGCGCGGCAGCGCGTGGACGAAGGTCAAGCCCCGCCACACCCTCGACCTCGTCGTCCTCGCGGTCGAGTGGGGCAGCGGCCGTCGTCGTGGGCTGCTGTCGAACATCCACCTCGGGGCGAAGGGGGAGGACGGCGAGCTCGTCATGGTCGGCAAGACCTTCAAGGGGATGACCGACGAGACGCTCGCGTGGCAGACCGAGCGCTTCCTCGCGCTCGAGACCGGGCGCGAGGGACACGTCGTGCACGTCGACCCGGTGCAGGTCGTCGAGATCGCCGTCGACGGGGTGCAGACCTCGCGGCGCTACCCCGGCGGGGTCGCGCTGCGCTTCGCGCGGGTGCTGCGATACCGCGAGGACAAGACCGCTGAGCAGGCCGACACGATCGAGACGGTCCGGGCGCTGGGGTAGCGCGTCGCGGCGAGGGCGGGTGGTCTCGAGGCTCAGGCCTGGCGGCCTTCGCACCTCGACCAGCCAGGGCTGCGGGTGGTCTCGAGGCTCAGGCCTGGCGGCCCTCGCACCTCGACCAGCGATGACCTCGGGTGGTCTCGAGGCTCAGGCCTGGCGGCCCTCGCACCTCGACCAGCCGGGCCGCTCAGGACCGGCGGAGGACCGCGCAGGCGTCGGCGGGGACGACGAGGGTCGAGCCCTCGAGGCTCGCCTCCCACGCCGCGAGCAGCTCGACGTCACCGACCTCGAGACGCACTGGCTCGGTGCCGAGGTTGACGACGACGTCGCACGCGCCGCGGTGCATCGTCACGACGTCCCCGTCGCGCTCGACCGATCCGCTCGTGAGGTCGGCGTCGGAGAGGTCCGGCACGCCGCGGCGCAGGCCGACGAGGGTGCGGTACCACTCCAGCACCCGGGCGTGCGGCTCCTGCGTCGTCTCCTCCCAGCGCAGCTGCGAGTCGCGGTAGGTCTGGGGCGACTGCGGGTCGGGCACGTCACCACCCCAGCCGTGCGCGGAGAACTCCGCCGCCCGGCCGCGTGACACGGCCTCGGCGAGCTCGGGCTCGGTGTGGTCGGTGAAGTACTGCCACGGGGTGGAGGCACCCCACTCCTCGCCCATGAAGAGCATCGGCGTCCACGGCCCGGTGAGCAGCAGCGCGGCCCCGCACGCGAGGCGACCGGTGCTCACGAGGTGGGTGAGGCGATCCCCCTTCGCGCGGTTGCCGACCTGGTCGTGGGTCTGCAGCGAGGCGACGAAGCGCCAGCCCGGCGTCCGCTCGGGGTCGACCGGACGCCCGTGCGTGCGCCCGCGGAAGCTCGAGTACGTCCCGGCGTGGAAGAAGGGGGTGGCGACGAGGGTGTCGAGAGCCTCTGGCGCGGCGAAGTCCTCGTAGTAGCCCTGGGTCTCGCCGGTGAGCAGGACGTGCAGGGTGTGATGCACGTCGTCGGCCCACTGCCCGGCCAGGCCGAGCCCGCCGAAGCCCCCGGCCGACCGCGGCACGACCGTCGCGGGGTCGTTGCGGTCGGACTCGGCGACGAGCAGCAGCTCGCGGCCGAGCTCGTCGGCGAGGTCGTCGACGGCCTCGGCGAGCTGCTCGAGCACGTGCACCGCGCTCTCGTCGACGAGCGCATGGACGGCGTCGAGCCGCAGCGCGTCGACGTGGAAGTCGCGCAGCCACATGAGCGAGTGGTCGACGAGGTAGCGGCGGACCTCGTCGGCGCGGGGGCCGTCGAGGTTGAGCGCCGGCCCCCACGGGGTCATGTGGGTGTCGGTGAAGTACGGCCCGAAGCGGATGAGCGTGTTGCCGCTCGGCCCGAGGTGGTTGTGCACGACGTCGAGGCAGACGGCGAGCCCGCGCGCGTGCGCGGCGTCGACGAAGCGCGCCAGCGCCTGCGGACCGCCGAGGTCGGGGTGCACGGCCCAGATGTCGACGCCGTCGTAGCCCCAGCCGTGGTGGCCGGGGTAGGTCGCGACCGGCATGAGCTCGACGACGGTGACGCCGAGGTCGACGAGGTGGTCGAGCCGCTCGACCGCGGAGTCGAGCGTGCCCTCGGGCGTGAAGGTGCCGACGTGCAGCTCGTAGATCACCGCACCGCGAAGGGGGACCCCCTGCCAGTGCTCGTCGGTCCACGTGAAGGCGGAGGTGTCGACGACCTGGGACAGACCCATCGGCCCGTCCGGCTGCGCGAGCGAGCGCGGGTCGGGCGAGGTCTCGCCGCCGTCGAGCGCGAAGCCGTAGCGCTCGCCGTCGACCCGGTCGGCATCGCTGCGCCACCAGCCGCCCTCCTCGCGGACCATCGGCTCGCGGGTCTCACCGTCGTCACCTGCACGGACGAGCTCGACCTGCTCGGCGTCCGGGGCCCACACGCGGTGGGGGCCGAGGTCGGCCGGGGCCTGCTCCTGCGCGGCGGCGGCCTCGGGGCCGGTGGTGGCGGCGTCCGGGCCGGTCTCCTCGAGCACCAGCAGCGCGACCGGGGCCTGCGCGAAGACGTCGGCGCAGCGCAGCGCACCGCCGTCGTGCACGGCACCGCTCAGCACGTCGGTCCACCGACCGGGGGAGAGGTCGACCCCTTCGTCGCCCCACCCGCCGGCGTCCTGGAGCCGCCCGGGCGCCCGGGTGACGAGGACGGCGACGCGACCCGAGCGCACGAAGCCGGTGACGTGCTCGGAGCCCGTCGTGACCGGCTCGTACGTCGCCTCGCCGCCGAAGAGCTCGGGGTGGTCGTGCCGCAGCCGCAGCGCGGTCGCGGTGAGGTGCAGCTTCTCGAGGTGCAGGCTCGCCTGCGGGTCGGTCTCGGAGGCGTCGAGGTCCGCGAGGTCGGCGAAGCGACCGGCGAAGTCGACGGGGCGACGGTTGTCGGGGTCGACGAGGGAGAGGTCGACACCGGCGCAGCCCTGGTAGACGTCGGGCATGCCCGGCAGGGTGAGCTGGAGGAGCTTGGCCGCGAGCACGTAGGCGCGCACGTCGTCGCCGAGCTGCTCCTCGGCCGCGTCGAGCGCCTCGCGCACCGGACCGCCGCGGTTGGCCCGGGTCGCGAAGTCGATGACCCGCGCCTCGTGCTCGGGGTCGCCGTCGACCCACGCGGTGCGCTCCTTGCCCTCGCGCATCGCCTTCGTGAGGTACTCGCCGAGGCGCTCGTCGGTGAGGCCGCGCGCGCCGAGGAGGGTCTGCCACACGAGGTGCGCGGTGGGCCGGTCGACGCCGGCCTCGTCAGCGGCGCTCGCCGCGACCTCGGAGAGCCGGCGCCACAGCTGCGGGCGCCCGGAGGCGGCGAGGACGCGGGCTCGCACGTCCTCGCTGCGCTTCGTGTCGTGGGTCGACAGCGTCGTCATCGTGCGCGGCCAGTGGGCCTGCGCGTGCCGGGCCCAGTCGTGCATGTGCTCGGGAGAGGCGTCCGCGACGACGTCGGGGTCGCTGCCCACCTCGTTGAGCGCGACGAGCCGGTGCCAGCGGTAGAAGGTCGTGTCCTCGATCCCCTTCGCCATCACCGGGCCCCACGTCTGCTGCAGGCGCACGCCGAAGTCCGTCGCCGCGGCCTCGTCGTCGGCGAGCAGGGTGAGGGGGCGAAGGGAGTCGAGCTCGGCCGCGAGGTCGGGGCGGGCCGCGAGCGCCCGCTCGAAGGCCTCGTCGATGCGCTCCTGGTCGCTCGGCGCCGGGCGCTCGTCGGGCCGAACGTAGGCGCGGTAGACCTCGCCGGCGACGAGGATCTCGACGACGGCGGCGCGCAGCCGGTCGGGCGCGAGACCCGGCAGGGCCTCCCGGGCGCGCCGGGTGAGCCGCTCGACCTCGGGGGCGAGCGAGCGGTCGACGACGTGCCGCTTCGCGGTCTCGACGGCGTCGTCGAGGGAGGCGGTGCCGCCGGTCGCGGCCCACGTCTCGTCGAGCGTCGGCGCCGAGGCGGGGTCGGTGAGCGCGGCCTGGACGACGCGCAGCGCGTCGTACCCGGTCGTGCCGGCGCAGCGCCAGTCGTCGGGCAGGCGCTCGGTGCCCTCGAGGATCTTCTCGACCCAGATGGGGGTGCCGGGACGGCACGCGGCGGTCAGCTGGTCGAGGTACCCCGTGGGGTCGGCCAGGCCGTCCGGGTGGTCGACGCGGAAGCCGTCGATCGCCCCTTCGTGGTGGAGCTCGAGGAGCAGCGCGTGCGTCGCGTCGAAGACGTCGTCGAGCTCGACGCGCACGGCGATGAGCTGGTCGACCTCGAAGAAGCGGCGGTAGTTGAGCCACTCGTCCTTGTGCCGCCAGTGCTCGAGCCGGTAGTGCTGGCGCGAGAGCAGCTCGGGCAGGTCCTCGGTGTCCTCGCTGCCGAGCACGAGGGGCAGGACGTGGTCGCCGTAACGGATGACTGGGCGACCCTCGCGGACGTCGCGGGTGATCTGGCCGCCCGCGACGAGCTCCTCGAGCGGGGCGCCGAGGACGGGCAGGCCGAGACGACCGCCGCCGGCCTTCCAGTCTATGTCGAACCAGTGCGCGGTCGGGGCGTCGCGGCCCTCGGCGAGGACCTGCCACAGCGGCGCGTTGAGGTGCTCCGGCGAGGGCAGCGCCATGTGGTTGGGGACGACGTCGACGACGACCCCGAGGTCGTGCTCGTGGGCGGTCGCGACGAGCGCGCGGAAGCCCTCGACACCGCCGAGGTCGGCGCTGACCCGGGTGTGGTCGACGACGTCGTAGCCGTGGGCGCTGCCCGGTGCGGCCTGGAGGATCGGCGAGAGGTAGAGGTGGCTGACGCCGAGCGTCGCGAGCATCGGCACCTGGGTCGCCGCGTCGGCGAAGGTGAAGCCCGCGTGCAGCTGGAGTCGGTAGGTGCCGGTGACGGGCCGGCTCACGCGACGCCCGTCGCGGAGGCGGTGGCGGTGGGGGCCGACGCGGTGGCGTCGGGCGCGGTGCTGATCTGACTCGACCAGTCGAGGACCTCGGCGAGGTGGCGCTCGACGAGCGGCAGCACCTCGGCGACGGTGATCTCGCGGCCGGCCTCGCGGGAGAGCGTGGAGACGTCGGCGTCGGGGATGCCGCACGGCACGATCGACTGCGCCCAGGACAGGTCGCAGTCGCAGTTGAGCGCGAAGCCGTGCATCGCGACGTCGCGGCTCACGCGGATGCCGATCTGCCCGACCTTGCGGTCACGACCGCGCTCGTCGGCGAGCACCCAGATGCCCGAGCGACCCTCGACCCGGGTCGTCTCGACCCCGACGTCGCGCGCGACCCGGATCATCATCTCCTCGAGCCGGCGCACGTAGGCGACGACGTCGACGGGGTCGGGCAGGTGGACGATCGGGTAGCCGACGACCTGGCCCGGCCCGTGCCAGGTGATCTTGCCGCCGCGGTCGACGTCGATGACCGGGGTCCCGTCGAGGGGACGCTCGTGCGAGACGGTCCGCTTGCCGGCGGTGTAGACCGCGGCGTGCTCGAGCAGGAGCACGGTGTCCTCGCGCTCGCCGGCGACGACCTGCGCGTGCACCTGCTTCTGACGCTCCCAGGCGTCCATGTAGTCGACGAGATCAGGGGAGAAGCCGAGGTGCTCGAAGCGCATGTCTCGGAGCCTACGCCGCTACCGGGCGGTCATCTGCCGCCGTCTACCGGGCAAGCTCGACGGTCGGCAGCGCGACCTCGACGGCCGCGCCGTCGTCCCCCTTCGTCACGCGGTAGCAGCGCGCCCCGGGCCGCTCCGTGACGCACCCGACGAGCTCGGTGCCCTCGTAGTGCAGGCCGGCGCCGTCGTCGGTGCAGTGCGTCTCGCCGAAGGTGCCGTCGGCGACGAGACGGTGGATCGTGGGGCGCCGGCGTGCCTCGGAGTCGTGGTGCACGCCGTTGTCGAAGGGGAGCAGCCCGAGACCGTCGCGCACGGCCCGCAGCTCGGGGCCGAAGGAGTCGGTCGCCCCGCCGCGGAACCAGCAGATCGAGCCCGCGCTCACCCCGGCGAGGACGACGCCCGCCTCCCACACCCGGCGGAAGGTCTGCTCGAGCCCGTGGACCCGCCACACCGCGAGGAGGTTGGCGACCGACCCGCCGCCGACCCACACGACGTCCTGCGCGAGGAGGTGGGCCTCGACGTCGTCGAGCGTCGGCATGGGGAAGAGGTTGACGTGGGTGAGCTCGAGACCCGCGCGAGAGGCGGCCTCGCCGAGCTGGGCGTTGAAGGAGCGCTGGTCCCCGCTCGCCGTGCCGAGGTGCGCGACCCGGGGGCGACCCTGCGGGCGAGAGAGCCCGATGGCGTGGTGGACGAGCGGGCCGAGGGCGAGGTCACCGCCCTCGGGACGGGCGTAGCCGCCGGAGGTGGCGAGGATCGTCGGCTCGGCAGCGGTCATGCTCCTGTCCTACCAGGCCTGTGGATGACTCCGCGGCGAGGTCGGCCCCCTCGGGCAGCCTGGAGGCATGGACGAGTCGCCGCACCCCGTGAGCACGCTCGACCCCACCGCCGACCTGCCGCACGTGCCCGGCTACCGGGTCACCCGGCGGGTGGCGCGGGGCGGCACCTCGACCGTCTACCGCGCCCGGCGCGAGAGCGACGACTCCCTCGTCGCGCTCAAGGTGCTCGACGCGGACGCCGACGAGCGCGCCCTGCGCGAGCACGAGCTGCTCGCGCAGAGCGCCCTGGAGCACTGCGTCGGCGTCCACGGGTGGGCGACGACGCAGGGCGAAGGGGGACCCCGCCCCGTCCTCGTCCTCGACTGGATGGCGGGCGGCAGTCTTCGAGACGTGGTCCGCGCCCGCGGCTTCCTCAGCGCGGGGGAGTGCGTGACCGTGCTCGTGCCGCTCGCCACCGCGCTGGGGCAGCTGCACCGGCTCGGTGTCGTGCACGGCGACGTCAGCCCCGGCAACGTCCTGCTCGACTCGACCGGGCGCCCGGTGTGGTCCGACCTCGGCTGGTCGCGGCTCGTCGGGGTCGACCCCGGTGAGGCCGACCTGTGGGGCACCGAGGGCTACGTCGCACCCGAGGTGACCCTCGGCCGGCAGCCCTCGGCGGCGAGCGACGTCTTCGGGTTGGGTGCGATCGCCTGGGCCTGCCTCACCGGCGCGGCTCCGGGCCACCGGGCGACCCGGCCGGTCCTCGCCGAGGTGGCGCCGCAGGCGCCGCCGGAGCTGCGGGCCGTCGTCGAGGAGTGCCTCGAGCCGGACCCCGCCGCCCGGCCCGACGTCGACGACGTCGCCGCTCGGGTCTTCGCCGCTGCGGACGCGGAGCCGCTCGTCCTCGTCGTGCCCTGCGACGTCGACAGCTCGCTCACCCGGCGCATCCGCGAGGCGGCGGTGGCCGACATCCACCCCGACGACCTGCCCGTGTGGGAGCGCGACCTCACCCTCGAGGAGCCGCGGCGCTGGTGGCGGCCCTGGCGGCGCGACGACGAGATCGACCTGAGCCGCGACGAGCCGGCGCCGGCGTCGACGTCACGGACGGGTCGGCGGCCCGCTCCGGCCGGTCGGCGTCACGCCGCGCGGGATCGCGGCGGGGGTGCGCACGCCGGCGCGGTGGACCGCTCGACCGTGCGGTCGTGGGTGCTGCCCGGAGCGGCTCTCGCGCTCGCCGTCGTGCTCTCGGTGCTCGTGCCCTGGGAGCGGCTCGCCCAGGCCGAGCAGGCGCCGGGGGCGTCGACGTCGAGCACGTCGGGCTCCGGAGGCGGTGCCGCTGCGGGGGAGCCGGCCGAGGGCGAGGCCGCGCTCGACCCCCGCGCTGCGCGGGAGCGACCGGCCGAGCTCATGACGGAGCTGGCGAGGCTGCGCGCCCGGGTGCTCACCGAGCAGGACGGTGACCTGCTCGCCCGTCTCGTCGTGCCCGGCTCGCCGGCCGAGCGGGCCGACCGCGCAGTGCTGCGGCGGCTCGGCGAGGGCGGTCACCGCTACACCGGGCTGGCCCATCGCGTGAGCGGCGTGTCGCTCGTGCGCAGCTCGAGCAGCACCGACGTCGTGCTCCGCGCGAGCATCGCCACCTCGGCGTACTCCGTGAGCGGACCGGCCGCGCGGCGACGCCCGGCCCAGCCGGCCGTCGTCACCGACGTGCACCTGGCCTACCGCGACGGGCGATGGCGGGTGGTCGACCTGCGCGAGCCCTGACCCGAGTGGTCGTCGTGGTGTCTGGGCGGAGGCCAGTGCGGGCTCAGCCCTGCTCGCGGAGCATCCAGCGAACCAGGGTGGGCAGATCAGGGTGCTCCCACGCGAAGCCGCCGTCGGACAGACGGGTCGGCAGCACACGGGTGGAGGAGAGGATCTCCCCGGCGAACTCGCCGAGGACGACCCGCAGCGCCGGCGAGGGAGCCGGGAGCACGGCGGGACGGTGCAGCTGGCGCCCGATCTCCCGGGCGACGTCACGCTGGCGGTAGGGCTGGGGCGGGGCGAGGTTGACCGGGCCCTCGACGTCGGCGTCGAGGAGCCACACGAGCGCCGCGACCTCGTCGTCGAGGGAGATGAGCGGCCACCACTGCCGGCCGCGTCCGAGCGGGCCGCCCAGGCCCAGGCGGCCGAGACGCAGCAGCGGCCCGGTCGCGCCGCCGTCGCGGGTCGCGACGAGCCCGGTGCGGGCGTGAGCGACGGACATGCCGGCGTCACGGGCGGGGTCGGCGGCCTCCTCCCAGGCCCGGACGACCTCGGTGAGGAAGCCGTGGCCCGGCGCGGAGTCCTCGGTGAGCACCTCGTCGGCGCGGTCGCCGTAGATGCCGATGGCCGACCCGGCGACCATCCGGGGCACGCCGGCCGAGGCGGCGGCCCGGGCGAGGGTGCGGGTGGTCTCGACCCGCGAGGTGAGGATGAGCTGCTTGTACGACGGGGTCCACCGCTGGTCGCCGACTCCGGCGCCGGAGAGGCAGACGACCGCGTCGGCGCCCTCGAGGACCGTCGGGTCGAGCTCACCGCTCGAGGGGTCCCAGCGTCGCTCGTCGGCGGACCTCGGCTCGCGCCGCACGAGACGGACGACCTCGGTGCCGCGCGCGCGCAGGGACGCCGAGAGCGCGCTGCCGATCAGACCGGAGGACCCGGCGACGACGACGCGCTCTCGGACGTGCATGCTGCTCAGGCCTCGAAGCTGCCCTCCTCGAGACGCGCCTTGACGGTCCCGAGGAAACGAGCGGCGTCGGCGCCGTCGACGACACGGTGGTCGTACGACAGGGCCAGGTACATCATCGAGCGCACGGCGATCGTCTCGCCGCCGTCGGCGTCGGTGACGACGATCGGACGCTTGACGATCGCGCCGGTGCCGAGCATGGCCACCTGCGGCTGGTTGAGGATCGGGGTGTCGAAGAGCGCACCCCGGCTGCCGGTGTTGGTGATCGTGAAGGTGCCGCCGGACAGGTCGTCCGGGGTGATCTTGTTGGCGCGGGTGCGCTCGGCGACGTCTGCGATGGCGCGCGCCAGACCGGCGACGTTGAGGTCACCGGCGTTCTTCACGACCGGGGTGAGCAGACCGCGCTCGGTGTCCACGGCGATGGAGAGGTTCTCCGAGCCGTGGTAGACGATCTCCTCGCCCTCGACGCTGGAGTTGACGACCGGGTGCTGCTTGAGCGCCTCGGCCGTCGCGAGCGCGATGAAGGGCAGGAAGGACAGCTTCGTGCCCTCGCGGCGCTCGAAGTCGGCCTTGGTGCGGGCACGGACCCGGGCGATCTTGGTCATGTCGACCTCGACGACCGTCGTCAGCTGGGCCGAGACCTGGAGCGACTCGACCATCCGCTGGGCGATGACCTTGCGCAGGCGGGTCATCTTCTCGCGGGTGCCGCGCTTGCTCGGCGAGACGCTGCTCTCCATGCCGCGGGGCGGGGTGCTCGAGGACGCCGGGGCCTGCGCTGCCGGGGCCTGGGCCGCGGGAGCGCTTGGCTGCTCGGCGGGGGCGTTCTTCGCACGGGCCGCCTCGAGGACGTCCTCCTTGCGGATGCGGCCGCCGACGCCGGAGCCCTGGACGTCGGCGAGGTCGATGCCGTTGTCGGCCGCGAGCTTGCGCACGAGCGGGGTGACGTACTTCGACGCGTCCTGAGGGGCGCTGTCGCCGGAGGCGGGAGCCGAGGTGCTCGAGCCCGAGGCCGGGGCCTGCTGGGTCGCCGCGGACTCGCCACCGGTGGAGGGGGCGGACTGACCGGCCGGCTGGTCGGCGACGTCGCCGCCCTCGCCGTCCTCGGGGAGGGACTCGTCCTTCTGGGCGCTGTCGTCGGTGTCCTCGGAGGAGGCGCTCTCCTGCGTCTCCTGCGCCGGCTGCTCCTTCGGGGCCTCCTGCTTCGGGGCCTCCTGCTTCGGGGCCTCCTGCTTCGGGGCCTCCTGCTTCGGGGCCTCCTGCTTCGGGGCCTCCTGCTTCGGGGCCTCCTGCTGGGGCTCCTCCGCGGAGCCGCCGCCGGACCCGCCGATGACCGCGAGGTCGGCGCCGACCTCGACCGTCTCGTCCTCCTGGACGAGGATCGAGGTGAGCGTGCCCGCGACGGGCGAGGGGATCTCGGTGTCGACCTTGTCGGTGGAGACCTCGAGGAGCGGCTCGTCGACCTCGACCTCGTCGCCCTCGGCCTTGAGCCAGCGGGTGACGGTGCCCTCGGTGACGGACTCGCCGAGCGCCGGCATCTGGACCTTCTGGCCCTCGTCGGTGCTCGCGGTCTCGGCCTGGGGCTTCTTGGCGGGCTCGTCCTCGGCGGTGCTCGGCGCGGTGGCCTCCTCCTCCGCCTCGGCCTGCTGCTCCTGCGTGTCGGCGGCGTCCTCGCTCGCGGCGGGGGACTCGGCCTGCTCGTCGGCGCTGTCGTCGGCGCCGCCCTCGTCGGAGCCGGAGCTCGCGGGGGCGTCGCCGTCACCGATGACGGCGAGGTCCGCGCCGACCTCGACGGTCTCGTCCTCCTCGACGAGGATCTCCTGCAGGGTGCCCGCGACGGGCGAGGGGATCTCGGTGTCGACCTTGTCGGTCGAGACCTCGAGGAGCGGCTCGTCCACCTCGACGCTGTCGCCGACGCTCTTGAGCCATCGAGTCACGGTGCCCTCGGTGACGGACTCCCCGAGGGCCGGCATGGTCACGCGCTCTGACATGGCGTTGTTTCTCCTTCGTCGACATCACGCTGGTCGCGGTCGTTGGGTCTCACACTCTCACGCGGACAGGCTCGATGGAGAGCCAGGTCACGTGCTGGCTGCCCATCTTGTCAGGGCGATCAGGCGTGGGCGTGGAGGGGTCGCCCGGCGGCGAGCATCGCCGCCTCGCCGAGGGCCTCGCCCTGGGTCGGGTGGGCGTGCACGAGCGAGGCGACCTCCTCGGGATGGGCCTCCCAGCCGACCATGAGCTGGGCCTCTCCGACGAGCTCGCTGACCCCTGCGCCGATCATGTGGACACCGAGCACGGGGCCGTCGACCTCGCGCACGACGGTGATCGACCCGCTCGTGCCGCGGATGATGCTGCGTCCGTTGCCGCCGAGCGGGTAGGTCGAGCTGGCCACCTCGTGACCGGCGGCCTGCGCCTGCGCCGAGGTGAGGCCGACCGATGCGATCTCGGGGTCGCAGTACGTGACGCGCGGGATCTGCACGTCGACGACGGGCGCGGGCTCCAGGCCCGCGACGTCCTCGGCGACGAAGATGCCGTGCGCGAAGCCGCGGTGGGCCAGCTGCAGGCCGGGGACGAGGTCGCCGACGGCGCGCACGCCCTCGACGTCGGTGCGCAGCCGCTCGTCGGTCGGCACGAAGCCGCGCTCGGTGCGCACGCCGACCTCCTCCAGCCCGAGGTCCTGGGTGCGCGGACCGCGACCGACGGCGACGACGACGAGCTCGACCTCGAGCGGGTCGCCCTCCTCGAGACGCACGACGACGGTGTCCGCGCCGGCCTCGACCGAGGCGACGCGGGCGCCGGTGCGGGTGGTGATGCCGCGCTTCTTGAAGCTGCGCTCGAGCACCTTGCTGATCGCGGGCTCCTCGCCCGCGACGAGGCGGTCGAGCGCCTCGACGATCGTGACGCGCGACCCGAGGCCGGCGAAGACCGACGCGAGCTCGGACCCGATGACACCGCCACCGAGCACGGCGACGCGCTCGGGGATCTCCTCGATGCGCAGGACGCCGTCGCTCGTCATGACGCGCGGGCCGAGCTCGACGCCAGGGAGGGTCCGGGCCTGGCTGCCCGTCGCGAGGACGACGGTGCGGCCGGTGACCCGGCGTCCCTCGACCTCGACGGTCGTCGCGTCGACGAGCCGCCCGCGCCCGGGCACGACCTCGGTGCCCGACTGGGTGACGAGACCGACGAGACCCTTGTGCAGCTGCCCGACGACCTTGTCCTTGTACGCGTGCAGAGCCGGCACGTCGACCCCCTCGAAGGAGGTCCGCAGCCCCATCCCCGCCCCGTGGCGTGACGCCTCGGCGACCTCCGCGGCGTGGAGCATCGCCTTGGTCGGGATGCACCCGCGGTGCAGGCAGGTCCCGCCCACCTCGGCCTCCTCGACGAGGGCGACGGTGAGCCCGAGCTGGCGCGCGCGCAGCGCGCAGGCGTACCCGCCGCTGCCGGCTCCGAGGATCACGAGGTCGAAGGGGGTCGTGGGGTCTGCCACGGTGTGCTCCTTTGCATCAGTGGTGCCCGGGGTGACGGACGGGGCACAGCGTAGAGGCTGCGCCCAGAGCGCCCGACCACGGCCAGGACGCACGGAGCCCGACCACGGCCGGGACGCACGACGCCCCGCACCCGGGGCCGGGTGCGGGGCGTCGTGCTCAGCGGTGCCGGGTCAGGCGAGGTCCTCGAGGTAGCGCAGCATCGTCGCGACGCCGACGCCGGTGCCCCCCTTGGGCAGGTGGTCGCGCGCACCGCCGTCGCGGAAGGACGGGCCGGCGATGTCGAGGTGCGCCCACGGGATGGTCTCGCCGTCCTTCGTGCGGGCGAACTCCTCGAGGAAGATGCCCGCCGTGAGGGCGCCGCCCATCCGGTCGGCCTTGTGCGCGATGTCGGCGACGAAGGAGTCCAGGCCCGGGCGCAGGTCGCGCGGGAGCGGCAGCGGCCACGACGGCTCGTCGGTCGCGGCCGACGCGACGCCGACGGCGTCGCGCACGGACTCGTCGTTGCTCATGACGCCGTAGATGTCCGGGCCGAGGGCGACCATGCAGGCGCCGGTGAGGGTCGCGATGTCGAGGATGACCTCCGCGCCCTGCTCGGCGGCCAGCGACATGCCGTCGGCGAGCACCATGCGGCCCTCGGCGTCGGTGTCGAGGATCTCGACGGTCATGCCGTTGCGCATCGTCACGACGTCGCCGGGGCGCTGGGCGTTGCCGCCCGGCATGTTCTCGGCGAGGCACAGGTAGCCCGAGACGGCGACGGGGACCTCGAGCTCGGCGGCGGCGACGACGGTCGCCGCGACGGCGGCGGCACCGGCCATGTCGGACTTCATCGTCGCCATCGAGGCGGCCGGCTTGATGCAGACGCCGCCGGTGTCGAAGGTGATGCCCTTGCCGACGAGCCCGACGTGGGGGGCCTTGCGCGAGCGCGACGGGGTGTACGTCATCTGCACGATGCGCGGCGGGCGAGAGGAGCCCTGGCCGACGCCGACGATGCCGCCGAAGCCCCCCTTCGCCAGGTCCTTCTCGTCGAGGACGGTGAGGCTGATCTTGCCCGGGCTGGCCTTGACGGTCTCCGCGACGCGGTCGGCGAAGGACTGGGGGTAGAGCAGGTTGGGCGCGGTGTTGACGAGGTCGCGCGCCCAGGCGACGGCGCGGCCGAGGACCTCGGCGCGGGCGAGGACGTCCTTGGGGGCGTGCTCCTTGCCCAGGGTCGTGCCGATCTCGACGGTCTCGAGCCCGCCCTCGGCGTCCGCGGACTTGTGCGCGGTGAAGGAGTAGGAGCCGCTGAGCGCACCCTCGGCGATCGCCGCGAGCTGCGCGGGGCCGTCATGGGGGAGCAGCAGGCGCACGGAGCTGGCCTTGGGCAGGGCGCGGGTGGCGGCGCCGGCGGCACGACGCAGGGTCTCGGTGGTCGGCGCGTCGTCGCCGAGGCCGACGAGCAGGAGGGTGCGGGCGCGCAGACCGGCGGGCGCGGCGGCGAGCGTCGTGCTGCCGAGCGCGGTCTTCGGGGCGAGCACCTCGACGAGCGAGGCGATCTCGTCGGCCAGCGCGGCGTCGAGCTCGACGCCGGTGGCGACCTGCGCGGCGGGCGCCGCGTCCTTGCGGCGGCGGCCCCCCTTCGGGCTCTCCGCGGGGCGGAGGCCGACGACGACGGTGTCGCCGGAGTAGCCGGCCAGGGAGGTGTTGCCGAGGGCGAGACGGGGCACGGGTGTCCTTCCGGTGGGGTGCGATCCGTCACCACGCTATCCCGGATCCTGAGACGAGTAGCCTTCGCCGCATGACGCAGACCCAGCGCACCTCACCGCTGCACCAGGCCCATGTCGACCTCGGCGCGAAGATGGCCGACTTCGGCGGCTGGCAGATGCCCATCGAGTACCCCGGCGGCGGTGTCGTCGCCGAGCACACGGCGGTGCGCGAGCGCGTCGGCGTCTTCGACGTCAGCCACCTCGGCAAGGCGAACGTCACCGGCCCGGGCGCCGCCGCCTTCGTCAACCGCTGCCTCACCAACGACCTCGGCCGGATCGAGCCGGGCAAGGCGCAGTACACCCTGTGCTGCTCCGAGACCGGGGGCGTCGTCGACGACCTCATCGCCTACCTGCGCTCGGAGGACGACGTCTTCCTCATCCCCAACGCCGCCAACACCGCGACCGTCGTGCAGATGCTGCGCGACGAGGCGCCCGAGGGCGTGAGCGTCACCGACCAGCACGAGGACTACGCCGTGCTCGCCGTCCAGGGCCCGCTGAGCGACGAGGTCCTCACCGCGCTCGGGCTGCCCGTCGACCACGAGTACATGTCCTTCGAGGAGGCGGACTTCCAGGGCACGCCGATCACCGTGTGCCGCACGGGCTACACGGGTGAGCGCGGCTACGAGCTCGTCGCCCCGAGCTCGGCGGCCCCGGCCCTGTGGGCGGCCCTCATGGAGCAGGTCACGCAGCGCGGCGGTCTGCCCGCCGGTCTCGGGGCGCGCGACACCCTGCGCACCGAGATGGGCTACCCGCTGCACGGCAACGACCTCAGCCTCGACATCACCCCCGTCATGGCCGGCTCCGCGTGGGCGGTCGGCTGGGAGAAGGAGAACTTCTGGGGCAAGGAGGCACTCGTCGCCCAGCGCGTCGCGAAGGAGTCGCGCGTGCTCAAGGGTCTCGTCGTCACCGGCCGCGGCATCCCCCGCGCGCACTGCGCGGTCAAGGACGCCGAGGGCACCGTCGTCGGCGAGGTCACCTCGGGCACCTTCAGCCCGACGCGCAAGGAGGGGATCGCCCTCGCGCTCCTCGACCGCTCGGTGAGCCTCGGCTCCCAGGTCGTCGTCGACGTCCGCGGCCGCGACCTGCCCGCCGAGGTCGTCAAGCCCCCCTTCGTCCAGGTGCAGGTGCGCGCGTCATGACCGAGCGCTGGCGCTTCCGCTACGAGGGCGGCGAGGGCGCGCCCTCGTCCTCGACCGACTTCCCGACGCAGGCCGACGCCGAGTCGTGGTTCGCGGGGGAGTGGTCCGATCTCGCCGAGCAGGGCGTCACCGCGGTGACCCTGCTGCACGAGGACGCCGAGGTCTACGGCCCGATGCCGCTCGACCCCGCCTGACCGCACCGCACCCGCACCACCCATGACGAAGGGGTGCCCCGGACCGCTCGGTCCGGGGCACCCCTTCGTCGTGCGGGCGAGAGGTCAGGACAGCGGCGCGCCGCGCTCGACCTGGGGCTTGGGCATCCGGGTCCGGCGCATCTGGAAGCTGCGCATCCCCGCGTACATCGGCAGGCCCTTGAGATCGGTGTCCTCGCCGAACTTCGCGAGGATGCCCTTCTTCGTGCGGCGCCACAGCAGGACCGCGTCGAGGACGGCGAGGGCGAAGAGGACGTAGACGCCAAGGAAGAAGAGCGTGGCGATGCTCGGCGCGATGACCGACATGACGAGCACGGCGAGCATGAGGAGCAGGAGCATCTCGCCGAGGTTGAAGCGGCGGTCGACGGCGTCGCGCACGTAGCGGCGCACCGGGCCCTTGTCGCGCGGGGGCAGGTTGCGGTCGTCGCCGGTCATCATCGCCTGGCGCATCTTCATGCTCTGCTCGCGGCGCGCGGCCCGGTCGGCGCTCTTCGCGGCCTTGGGGTCGTTCTGCACCAGCGGGCGCCGGCGGGCGGCCTCCTGGTCACGCCGCTTCGGGGTCGGTCGACCCTTCGCCCCGTCGCCCCGAGGGCGATCCGACAGCGCGGCCTGCTCCTGGAGCTCCTGCTCGCTCTTGCTCTTGCGTCCGAACACGACGTGAAGTCTAGGTGCACGCACCACCCGCTCCCCGCCGCCCCGACGGCGCGGCCCGCCGCGGGGGCGCGCGCACGCCCTCGCGGTAGCGTCCCCCACGTGACTTCGCCCGACGTGCTCAGCCAGGACCAGATCCAGACCATCCGCGACCGCGTGCGTGACCTCATGCCCGGTGTGCGCGCCGACCTCGAGGCGCTCACCCGCATCCCGAGCGTCAGCCTCGACTCCTTCGACCAGGCCCAGGTGCAGCGCAGCGCCGAGGCGACCGCGGAGCTGCTGCGGGCGGAGGGCCTCGATGTCGAGATCGTCAGCGAAGGGGGACGCCCCGCCGTCATCGGCCACGTCGCCGGCCCCGAGGGCTCGCCGACCGTCCTGCTCTACGCGCACCACGACGTCCAGCCCCCCGGGGCCCTCGAGGACTGGGACACCGACCCCTTCGAGCCCACCGAGCGCGACGGGCGGCTCTACGGCCGGGGCGCCGCGGACGACAAGGCCGGCGTCATGGCCCACGTCGCCGCGCTGCGCGCGCACGCCGGCGATCTGCCGTGCAGCGTGCGCATCTTCGTCGAGGGCGAGGAGGAGATCGCCTCGGAGTCGCTGCCGCGGATCCTCTCCGAGCACGGCGACAAGCTCGAGGCCGACGCGATCGTCCTGGCCGACTCGCTCAACTGGGCGATCGGCACCCCGGCGCTCACGACGACCCTGCGCGGCTCGATCCGCGCCGTCGTCACCGTGCGCACGCTCGACCACGGCGTGCACTCCGGCATGTTCGGCGGGGCCTGCCCCGACGCCCTGACCACCCTCGCCCGGCTGCTCGCCACCCTCCACGACGACCAGGGCGACGTCGCGATCGAGGGCCTCAAGGCCACCGACGCCCCCGAGCTCGACTACGACGAGGCGCGCCTGCGCGAGGAGTCCGGCCTGCTGCCGGGCACCGAGCTCATCGGCACCGGCTCGATCCTCTCGCGGCTGTGGACCAAGCCGGCCGCCGTCGTCATCGGCATCGACGCCCCCGCGGTCGACGAGGCGGGCAACGTGCTCAACGCGTCGGCGCGGGCGAAGATCAACCTGCGCCTGCACCCGCAGGAGGACCCGCAGGACGCGTGGGCCGCGCTGCAGCGCCACCTCGCCGACTACGCCCCGTGGGGCGCCACCGTCGAGGTCGAGCTCGACGAGCAGGGCTGGGGCTTCGCCGCCGACGCGCAGGGGCCGGTCTACGACCAGGCCCGCGCCGCCTTCGCCGACGCGTGGGGCACCGACCCGGTCGACGTCGGCATCGGCGGGTCCATCCCCTTCGTCCAGGCCTTCGCCGAGCGCTTCCCCGACGCGGCGATCCTCGTCACCGGCGTCGAGGACCCCGACACCCGCGCCCACGGCGCGAACGAGTCGCTGCACCTCGGTGAGTTCGAGCGCACCTGCGCGGCAGAGGCGCTGCTCCTCGCCCGTCTCGGCGCGATGCCCCGCGGCTGAGCGCGCTCGGCCCGCTCGCCCCTCCTCCGGGATCCCACGACATCCACCGGGATCCCACGAGACCCGGGCGCGCACCTCACCCGGCGCGGGGTTGTCCTCAGCCGGCGCGGGGCAGGATCGTCAGGGCGTGGTCGTAGGAGCCGGGGGTGAGGTCCCAGACGACGTGTGGTGGCCCGTTGTCGGACGGCTCGGTGTCGAGGTGTCCGTGGAGGCGGCGGGCGTGGACGATCGTGTGGTGGCGGGCGCAGAGCAGGGCGGCGTTGCTGAGGTCGGTGGGTCCGCCGTCGGCCCAGTGGATGAGGTGATGCGCGTCGGTCCACCGCGCGGGGGTGGTGCAGCCGGGGTAGGTGCAGCCGCCGTCGCGCAGCCACAGCTGGCGGGTCATCGCGGGGGTGACAAGCCGGACCGCGGTGCCTTGGTCGAGGACCTGGCTGCGGCTGCCCAGGACGACGGGGATGACCTCGGCGTCACAGGCCAGGCGGCGGATGGTGTCGGGCGCGAGGAGGGTGCCGGTGTCGAGGCCGCCGAGGGTGCGCGCCGCACCGGTGCGTGCACGGAGGTCGTCGTAGGTCATGGTGAGCAGCAGGGTGGCCTTGGCGCCGCGTCCGGCCCTGGTGTCCATGCCTGCCACCGCGGTGCGCACCACCTCGACGAGGGCGTCGGCGCGGCGCTGGTCGCTGGTGCGCAGGTCGGGCTCGCGGGTGCCGGTGTCCTCGTCCTGGGTCGGGGCTGGTGCGGACAGGGCCTCGATGGCGGCCTCGAGGACGGCGGCGCCCTCGGGGCCAAGGACGAGCCGGTACTCGTGCAACCCGTCGTCGACGACGGGTCGGGAGAGGCTGCGCCCGCGGCGCAGGCGGTCCTGCTCGGTCTGCAGCTCGCCGGGGGCGCCGTGCCTCGCGAGCAGCTCGGGGCGCACCGACCGCACACCTGCCGATCCGTGCAGGCGGCCCATCTCGATCATCGCGGTCAGGACGCTGTCGCGGGCGCCGTCGACCAGGCGCGACTCGATCCGGGAGATCTCGGTGATGACGGTGCGCGCCACCGGCAGGGTCAAAATGCCGGACTCGACGGCGTCGCGCAGCAGGGTGTTGACGGGTCGGGACAGGTCGAGCACGGCCTGGGCGATGGTGCCGCACCCTCCTTGGCGGGTGCTCACGGCGTGCTCCCTGACCCAGGCCGGTAGGGACGGGGCGTCTGACTGGGCGACCTCACCGCGCATGTGCGCTTGCGCGGTGACGACGTAGCGCCCAGCAGCGGCCAGGGTGGTCAGCTCGTCCAGGACGCCCATGACCTCGACGAGCTCGGACCCGCACGCCTGGTGGATCGCGCTGCTCAAGCCGCGCAAGGCCCGCACCGCGGCGTCGAGCGCGTCGCGGCGCTCGGCCCAGGTGATCGGGTCGTCGGGCGCGGTGCCGGCGCCAGTGGCGGTCGCCTGTCGGATCGGGACACCGGGAGCCGGACCAGCACAGGCCCAGCCGACCGCGGCGCTGCCCGTGGGCACGGACCGCACACCCCTGATCGGGGTGGTCGGAGCGGGCGTCGGTGCCATGGACCAACGCTAGGGGCAACCACCGACAACGGGCGGCGCGCGACCGGCGAGGCGACCGGTCACGACATCTAGGGTGAGCGGCATGGCACAGGGCAGCTACGTCGAGCAGGACTTCACCCGGGACACCAACTACATCGGCGACCGCATCCTCGCCGAGCCCGACCCCGCGAAGGGGCCCGGGAGCGACATGCCGGTGGGGGAGCAGGAGTGGCCGGTCGAGGCCGGTCGCTACCACCTCGTCGTGGCCCGCGCCTGCCCGTGGGCCAACCGCGCGATCATCGTGCGCCGCCTGCTGGGGCTCGAGGACGCCATCTCCATGGGGGTGGCCGGTCCGACCCACGACGCCGACAGCTGGACCTTCGACCTCGACGAGGGGCACCTCGACCCGGTGCTGCAGATCCCGCGGATCAAGGACGCGTACGAGGCGCGGGTGCCCGGCTACCCGCGCGGCATCACGGTCCCGGCCGTCGTCGACATCCCCTCCGGTCAGGTCGTGACCAACGACTTCCCGTGGATCACCTACGACATGTCCGGGCAGTGGCGCGACCACCACCGCGAGGGGGCGCCCGACCTGTGGCCCGAGGAGCTGCGGGCCGAGATGGACGAGGTCAACAAGCGCGTCTACACCGAGGTCAACAACGGGGTGTACCGCTGCGGCTTCGCCGGCACGCAGGAGTCCTACGATGCCGCCTACGAGCGGCTGTGGACGGCGCTGGACTGGCTCGAAGAGCGTCTGTCCACCCGGCGCTACCTCGTCGGCGAGCACATCACCGAGGCCGACGTGCGCCTCTTCACGACCCTCGCCCGCTTCGACGCCGCGTACCACGGGCACTTCAAGTGCAACCGCTCGAAGCTCACCGAGATGCCCGTCCTGTGGGCCTACGCGCGCGACCTCTTCACCACGCCCGGCTTCGGCGACACGACGGACTTCGTGCACATCAAGGCGCACTACTACGGAGTCCACCGCGACATCAACCCCACCGGCGTCGTGCCCCTCGGGCCGGACCTGTCAGGCTGGGCCGAGCCGCACGGTCGCGAGTCGCTCGGGGGGTCCCCCTTCGCCCCGGGGGCGACCGCCCCCGGTCCGGTGCCCGAGCGCGAGCGGGTGCCGGTCGAGCACAACCCGCACGTCGACCCGGCGACCGGGCTCGTGCGCACCGCCTGACGACTCACCTGTCAACGATGCGTTGACGTCCATAGGCTCGTCAACCTAAGGTTGACGCATGACTCCTCGGCACGTCTCACTCCTCATGCGATCGGGCCTGACCTTCATCGCCCTCGGGGCGCTCACCTTCGTCGGCAGCCTCGTCGTCGACTCGGGGTTCGTCCACGGCGCCTTCCAGGGTGCGACGGTCGCGCTCATGGTCGGCGGCGCCTACCTCCTCGGTCGGCGGGTGTGGTCCTCGGACGCGGACCCCGACGAGGACAGCATGTGGCTGCCCAGCCGTGACGGGGCGGACGAGCGGTGAGCGACCGGCCGCAGGTCGTCGACCAGGGTCTCGCCGACCGGGTCGGGCGGGCCGTCCTCGGCGAAGGGGTCGACCCCGAGCGGGCTGACGACCACCTCGCCATCGTCGGTCGGGCCGCCCAGGCCGACGAGGTGACCCGAGACCTGCTGCGCCAGGCGGTCGCCGCCGCCCGGGCCCACGGGCACAGCTGGGCGGCCATCGGGGGAGTGCTCGGCATGAGTCGTCAGGCGGTGCAGCAGCGCTTCGGCTCCGAGACCGACCCCGGTGGCGGCGCCGCAGAGCCCGGCGCGGGGACGACCGGGCAGCGACGTCGGCTCGGTCCCGTGACCGCGCTCGACGAGCTCGCCGAGCTCGAGATCGCCGGTCGGCAGGGCTGGCGCACCGTCGGCGCGGGCATGTTCTACCACCTCGTCGAGCGCACGGACACGCAGTGGGAGCACCGCCGCGTCGTGTGGAGCCGTCCCGCCGAGCACTACGCCAGGGACGGGTGGCAGGTCGGCTGCCGGGCCTTCCCGTGGCTCTACCTCGTCCGCGACACCGGACGACCTGCCGAGCGCGGCGGCGCCCTGGGGCCGGACGCAGGCTGAGCCCGCTCGGTACAGTCACCTCCCGTGCACGTCCTCATCGCCCCCGACTGCTTCACCGGCACGCTCACCGCGACCCAGGCGGCGGAGGCGATGGCCCAGGGCTGGCGCCGCGCCGCTCCGGACGACCTGCTGACCCTGCTGCCCCTGTCCGACGGCGGTCCGGGGTTCCTCGACGTCCTCGCCGGGGCCATCGGCGGTGAGAGCGTGCTCGTCACCGTCGGTGACCCGCTCGGCCGGCCGGTGCCCGCGACGGTCCTCGTGACGACCGACGGCGAGCGGCGCACGGCCTGGGTCGAGAGCGCCCAGGCCGTCGGGCTGCACCTCCTCGAGGCCAACGAGCGCGACCCGGCGGTGACGACCTCCGCCGGTCTGGGCGAGCTCGTCCTCGCCGCGGTCGAGACGGGCGCCGACCGGGTCGTCGTCGGGCTCGGCGGGTCGGCCACCAACGACGCCGGCGCCGGGATGCTCGCCGTCCTCGCCGGGCTCGGGGAGGGCACGCTCACCCGCGGGGGGCTGGGCCTCGGCGCGGTGGCGCCCGACGACCTCGTCGACGTCGTGCCCCGGGCCCGTGAGGCCCTCCGCGGCGTCGAGCTCGTCGCGGCGACGGACGTCGACGTGCCGCTGCTCGGTCTCGACGGGGCGAGCGCGAGCCACGCCGAGGACAAGGGCGCCAGCCCGCAGCTCGCCCAGGACCTCGAGGGCGCCCTCGGGCACCTCGTCGCCGCCGTGACCGCGGCGCACCCGGCGCCGACCGACCTGCTGACCGGCCGACCTCGCCGGCTCGACCGCGAGCCAGGGGCCGGCGCCGCCGGTGGGATCGGCTACGCGCTGCTCGTCCTCGGGGCCCGACGCGTGAGCGGCGTCGACGCCACGCTGGAGGCGGTCGGGGTCGACATGCTCGTCGGCGCGGCCGACCTCGTCCTCACCGGCGAGGGCTGCCTGGACTGGCAGTCGCGCCAGGGCACGGTCGTCAGCGGCGTGTGCACCGCGGCGAGCCGCCACGGCACGCCCGTCGTCGTCGTCGCCGGCCGGGTGCTCCTCGGTCGGCGCGAGGCGATGGCGATGGGGGCGAGCGGGGTCTACGCCGTCGCCGAGTCGCTCGCCGACCTCGACGCCTCGCTCGCCGACCCGGTGCCGAGGCTCACCGCCCGGGTCAGCCGCGTCGCGGCCACGTGGTCACCGGGTCGCTGACCGCGCGCTACGACCCCGGGGCTGCCGCCCTCGGCTCGCCCTGACGTACATTGGGGGTGCGGGAAGATCTCCGGCACCCCCGGTGTTCATCCCGCTGACGGGATCTACGCCCGCCCCCCGAGACACGTGAGGATCACCATGAGCGTCCAGGACGAGACGGTCACGACGACCACCGAGCAGGCCACCGCCGAGGAGACCCACGGCGTGCTGCTCACCGACCTCGCGGCTGGCAAGGTCAAGTCCCTCCTCGAGCAGGAGGGTCGCGACGACCTCCGCCTGCGCGTGGGTGTGCAGCCCGGTGGCTGCTCCGGCCTGATCTACCAGCTGTACTTCGACGAGCGCACCCTCGACGGCGACCTCGTCCGCGACTTCGACGGCGTCGGCGTCGTCGTCGACCGGATGTCGGCCCCGTACCTCACCGGTGCGACGATCGACTTCGCCGACACGATCGAGAAGCAGGGCTTCACGATCGACAACCCCAACGCCGGCAGCTCCTGCGCCTGCGGCGACTCCTTCAGCTGATCGAGCGCTGCCGGTGAGCGAGCACGAGCTCACCACGCACGACGGGCCCCTCACCTCGCGGTGAGAGGCCCGTCGTCGTCTGCGGGTCCGGGGCCTCGGCTCGAGCTCTCAGGCCCGCGGGCTGGAGGCCGCGGGCGCGCGGTGGCCCCGGCGCAGCAGCCGCCACGGCTGGGCGACGAGCACGAAGGTGAGCAGCGGCAGCCCGAGGAGGTACCCGCCGATGCCCCCTGCGCCGGCGGAGTAGCTGCGGCCGGGGTCGACCTGGGCGGTGTAGTCGACCCCGAACCACGGGAAGACCGCGCCGCTCACCTCGCGCCCCGTCGCCCCGCTCGCCTCGACGCCCGAGGTGAAGGCGATCGCCGTGAGCACGCAGCCGAAGAGGACGACGGTGAAGACGCCAGCCGCCGCCATCGCGGCCTGCGACCACCGCGGGCGGGTCGGGTCGGTCTCCGTGGCGCCGAAGGCGAGCTCCTTGGGGGAGCCGATGCCGAAGAGCGCGCGGGTCGTGCCGACGTCGGTGCTCGCCTCGGCGAGGTTGGCGCGCAGCTCGCGTCGCAGGTCGCGGCGTCGCGACCCGCGCACGCCGCGCATCTCGAGCCAGAAGTCGTAGCGCAGGATCGCGGACTCGATCCGGGCCCGGTCGATGATCGTCATGCTCTCTCCCCTGAGGTGGGCGACACGGTGGTCGCGGTCTGGACGGACGAGACGAGGTGCTCCCAGGCGGAGCGCCGCGCGACGAGCTCGGCCCGGCCGGCCTCGGTGAGGCCGTAGTACTTGCGGGCCGGGCCGGACTCGCTGCGCACGAGGTGCGACGCGAGGAGACCGGCACCCTCGAGCCGGGTGAGGGCCGGGTAGACCGTGCCCTCGGCGAGGTCGTCGAAGCCGGCCTCGCGCAGCTGGGTGACGAGGCCGTAGCCGTAGCTGTCGCCGGTCGACAGCACGCTGAGCAGCAGCAGCCCGAGGACTCCCTTGAGCATCTGCGGGTCGTGGGTGGGCATGGCGCAACTGTCCACCCGCTACCTAGCGATGTCAAGTACCAAACGATGCACAGCACGGGACCGCGGCGGGGCGGTCTCGACGACCCCGGGCCGTGGGCCGTGGGCGTGGCGACCTGCCGGATACAGTGCGGCGGTGCGCATCGCCATCGCCGGATCCATCGCCACCGACCACCTCATGACCTTCTCGGGCCGTTTCGCCGACTCCCTCGTCGTCGACCAGCTCGACAAGATCTCGCTGAGCTTCCTCGCCCACAAGCTCGACATCCGACGAGGGGGCGTCGCCGCGAACATCTGCTTCGGCATGGCGCGCCTGGGCCAGCGCCCCGTGCTCGTCGGGGCCGTGGGCGAGGACTTCGCCGACTACCGCTCGTGGCTGGAGCGCCACGGCGTCGACTGCGCCTCCGTGCGCGTCTCCCAGACGCAGCACACGGCTCGCTTCGTGTGCACGACCGACGACGACATGGCCCAGATCGCGACCTTCTACGCCGGCGCGATGTCCGAGGCCCGCGAGATCGAGCTCGGGCCCGTGGCCGACCGCCTCGGGGGCCTCGACCTCGTGCTCGTCGGCCCCGACGACCCCGAGGCCATGCGCCGGCACACCGACGAGTGCCGCAAGCGCGGCATCCCCTTCGTCGCCGACCCGAGCCAGCAGCTCGCCTTCAGCGACGGCGCCTTCATCCGCGACCTCGTGGAGGGGGCCGAGTACCTCATCACCAACGAGTACGAGTCGCACCTCACCGAGCAGAAGACCGGCTGGAGCCAGGACGAGATCACCGCGCGGGTGCGCTTCCGGGTGACGACCCTGGGCAAGGACGGCGTGCGGATCACCGGCGCCGAGCTGCCCGAGCCGGTCGTCGTCCCCGCTGCCCGTGAGGTGCGCAAGGCCGACCCGACCGGGGTCGGCGACGCCTTCCGTGCCGGCTTCATCACCGGCATCGCCATCGGCCTGCCGCTGCGCGAGTCGGCCGAGGTGGGCTCGATGCTCGCGACCTACGTCATCGAGACCGTCGGCACCCAGGAGTACGAGCTGGGGCGCGAGGACTTCGTCGCCCGCTTCCGCGAGGCGTACGGCGACGCGAGCGCCGACCTGCTCGTCGACGCCCTGGCAGCCGCGGCCTGAGCGTCGTGACGCCCGGGGCGAGCGGCTCTGCGCCGCGGTCCCCGCAGGTCCCGTACCCGCCGGTCGACCCCGGCCCCGCCGGTGTCGACCTCGCCTCGGTCCGCGACACGCCGGGGGAGGACCTCGTGGCGATCGGCGCCGACCTGCGCCCCGGCACCGTGCTCGAGGCCTACCGGCACGGTCTCTTCCCCATGGGGGTGGGCGACCTCGGTGGCCCGCCCGTCGGCTGGTGGCGCCCCGAGGAGCGGGGGGTGCTGCTGCCCGGCGCGCTGCGGATGACCCGCTCGCTGCGCCGCTCCTGCCGGCGGCTGCGCGTGAGCGTCGACCTCGCCTTCGACGCCGTCGTCGCCGCCTGCGCCGATCCCGACCGACCCGGTGCGTGGATCACCGACGACGTCCGCCTGTCCTACGGGGCCCTCCACCTCCTCGGCTGGGCGCACTCCGTCGAGGTGTGGGAGGGGGAACCTGGCGAAGGGGATCTCGTCGGGGGTCTCTACGGCCTGGCGATCGGCGGCCTCTTCGCGGGGGAGTCGATGTTCCACCGGGTGAGCGACGCCTCGAAGGTCGCCCTCGTCGCCCTCGACGGGCTGGTGCTCACCCCTTCGCGTCCTGCTGCTCTCGTCGACACCCAGTGGCCCACCGAGCACCTCGAGTCTCTCGGCGTGACGACCCTGTCACGGACCGCCTACGCGAGGCGCCTGGCCGCCGCCCTGCGCGAGCCCCAGCCCGACCTCGCCCGGGCCGTCCTGCCGGCGCCGTGGGGGCCGTGAGGACACCGCCGGCGACCGCTCGGCGACAGGGGGCTCGACGGGGCTCGCCACACCCCTGCGGGCGGCGCCCCCGGTCCCGGACCTCCCAGCCGACTGGGGTACCTTTGCTCGTGTTCCACTGTCCGTCCCGTCCCAGGTTGGTGTCCCTTGCCTCGTCCTGACCGCCACATCGGTCGAGCTCGTCGCCGGATCGGCGTCGTCGGTCTTGCCGTCGCCGCTCTCGCGCTCTCGGCCTGCAGCGCCGTCGGTATCCACACCGACCCTGCCAACGGCTACCTGCCCCAGGGGGCGACGGAGCAGTCCAAGCTCGTCGAGAACCTCTGGATCGGCTCCTGGATCGCCGCGCTGGCCGTCGGCGTCCTCGTGTGGGGCCTGACGATCTGGTGCATGGTGGCGTACCGCCGTCGCAAGGACGACGACGGCAGCCTGCCCGTCCAGCTCCAGTACAACGTCCCCCTCGAGATCCTCTACACGGTCGTCCCGATCCTCATGGTCGGCGCCCTCTTCTACTTCACCGAGGAGGCGCAGTCCGAGCTGCACGACGTCTCGCAGACGCCCGACGTGACGATCAACGTCGCCGCGAAGCAGTGGAGCTGGGACTTCAACTACGTCGACGCCGACGTCCACGAGAGCGGCCTCATGGCCGAGCTCGACGGCAAGCCGGGTGTCGAGGAGACGCTGCCGACGCTCTACGTGCCGGTCGACAAGCGCGTCGAGTTCCAGCTCACCTCGCGTGACGTCATCCACTCCTTCTGGGTCCCCGCCTTCCTCGAGAAGATGGACCTCAACCCCTCCCTGGTCAACCGCCTCCAGGTCACCCCGACCGAGACCGGCACCTTCCAGGGCAAGTGCGCCGAGCTCTGCGGCGCCTACCACAGCCAGATGCTCTTCAACGTCAAGGTCGTCAGCCAGGAGGAGTTCGACCAGCACATGGCCGACCTCGAGGCGAAGGGCCAGACCGGGCTGCTGCCCACCGACCTCAACCGCGAGAAGCTCGCGCCGGGCGAGGCCGAACTGCTCGAGGAAGGGGCACGCTGATGTCCGGCATCACCGGGATCGTCAACCGGACGACCGACTCCGAGGACCGCCGCGTCATGAGGCGCGAGCGGGCCGGTACGCAGGCCTACAAGTACCTGACGACGACCGACCACAAGGTCATCGGCAACCTCTACCTCGTCACCTCCTTCCTGTGGTTCCTCATCGGTGGCGTGATGGCCCTCGTCATCCGCGCCGAGCTGTGGGCCCCCGGTCTGCAGGTGGTCGACAACCCCGAGCAGTTCAACCAGATGTTCACCATGCACGGCACGGTGATGCTCCTGCTCTTCGCGACCCCGGCCTTCGCCGGCTTCGCCAACGCGCTCATGCCGCTGCAGATCGGCGCCCCTGACGTCTCCTTCCCGCGGCTGAACATGTTCGCGTACTGGCTTTACCTCTTCGGCGGTGTCATCGCCGGCGCCGGTCTGCTCACCCCGGGCGGCGCCGCGAGCTTCGGCTGGACGGCGTACACCCCGCTGTCGAACCCCACCTACAGCCCCGGCCTCGGCGGCGACCTGTGGGTCTGGGGCCTCGCGCTCGGTGGCTTCGGCACGATCCTCGGCGCCGTCAACTTCATCACGACGATCCTGTGCATGCGCGCGCCCGGCATGACGATGTTCCGGATGCCGATCTTCACGTGGACCGTGCTCATCACCTCGATCCTCGTCCTCATGGCCTTCCCGGTCCTCGCGGCCGCGCTCATCGGCCTGGGCGTGGACCGGCGCTTCGGCGGGCACATCTTCGCGCCGGAGAGCGGCGGGACGTTGCTGTGGCAGCACCTCTTCTGGTTCTTCGGGCACCCAGAGGTCTACGTGCTCGCCCTGCCGTTCTTCGGCATCGTCTCCGAGATCATCCCGGTCTTCTCCCGCAAGCCGATCTTCGGCTACAAGACGCTCGTCTTCGCGACGATCGCCATCGCGGCGCTGTCGGTCTCGGTGTGGGCCCACCACATGTACGTCACCGGCCAGGTCTTCCTGCCGTTCTTCGCGATCATGACGATGCTCATCGCGGTGCCGACAGGCGTGAAGTTCTTCAACTGGATCGGCACGATGTGGGGCGGCAAGCTCGTCTTCGACACGCCGATGATCTGGACGATCGGCTTCCTCGTGACCTTCCTCTTCGGTGGTCTGACGGGCATCATCCTCGCCAGCCCCGCCCTGGACTTCCACGTGTCCGACACGTACTTCGTCGTCGCGCACTTCCACTACGTGCTCTTCGGCACCATCGTCTTCAGCTTCTTCGCGGCGACGTACTTCTGGTGGCCGAAGTTCACCGGCAAGATGCTCGACGAGACCCTCGGCAAGTGGCACTTCTGGCTGCTCTTCATCGGCTTCCACACGACCTTCCTCATCCAGCACTGGCTGGGTGTGCAGAACATGCCGCGTCGTTACGCCGACTACATGCCCGAGGACAACATCCAGCTGGCCAACCAGATCTCCACGGTCGGCGCCTTCATCCTCGCGATCTCGTTCTTCCCCTTCTTCTACAACGTGTGGAAGACGCAGACGACCGCCCCGGACGTCAACCAGGACGACCCGTGGGGCTACGGCGCCTCGCTGGAGTGGGCCACCTCGTGCCCGCCCCCGCGGCACAACTTCACCTCGATCCCGCGGATCCGCTCCGAGCGCCCGGCCTTCGACCTGCACCACCCGGAGTACGCGCCCCGTGCGCTCACCCCGAGCGGTGCCGGCGACCCGGCGACGGCCACGGTCCGCTCGACCCGTGAGGACAACGCATGAAGCCCGAGTACAAGCTCTTCGGCATCCTCGCCGTCTTCTTCTTCCTCGTCGCCACGATCTACGGCCTGGTGACGCAGTGGGACGAGCCGGTCGGGTTCGTCGGGCTCTACCTCGCCGGTGGTCTCGGCGTGATGATCGCCTTCTACCTGGCCAAGACGGCCGCGAAGCTCCCTCTTCGCCCCGAGGACGACCTCGACGGCGAGATCGAGCAGCAGGCCGGCAGCTACGGCTCCTTCGCCCCGTACTCGTGGTGGCCGCTGTGGCTGGCGCTGTCCGGGTCGATCATCTTCCTCGGTGTCGCCGTCGGCATCTGGGTCGCGGTCCTGGGCGCGGTCTTCGGCGTCTTCGCCCTCGTCGGCTGGGTCTTCGAGTACTACAAGGGCGAGCACGCCCACTGAGCACGCATGCCGGCTGACGCCGCGGCGACCACGACCACCGGTCGAGGTCGCCGCGGCGTCGTCGTCCGAGGACCGGGCCTGCAGGGGCCGCACGAGCAGGGGAGAGGGGCACCTCGATGAGCAGGGGAGCGAAGGGCGGCCGCTGGGCCGCGTACGGTGCGGCAGCAGGCCTGCTGCTGGCCGGGTGCACGTCGGGGGCCGAGGGCACCGGGACGGCGGGCGCGACGGGCTCGGGCACGAGCGGGTCGACCGACGGGCAGACGTCGAGCACGACGTCGGCACCCGCCCGGCCCGCCCGGCTCAAGCTCTCACCTGCTGACGGGGCCCGTGACGTCATGCCCGACCAGCCGGTGACCGTCCAGGCGATGACCGGGCAGCTCGACGGCGTGACGGTGCGCACCGCTGGCGGGAGCGCGGTCGAAGGACGCGTCACGGGCTCGCAGTGGAAGAGCACGGGTCGTCTTGCGCCGGGGTCGAGGTACTCCGTGACGACGCGCAGCACTGGTTCGGACGGCGTCGAGCGCACCTCGCGCTCGACCTTCCGCACCCACGAGCCCGCGGTCACCGCGACCTACGGGATGGTCTACGACGGGCAGACCGTCGGGGTCGCGATGCCGGTGAGCCTGCAGTTCGACTCCGCCGTGACCTCTGCCCGCTACCGCCGGGCGATCGAGAAGGCCGTCACGGTGACCACCTCTCCGCGCACTCAGGGGTCGTGGGGGTGGCTCGACGACCGCCAGCTCATGTGGCGCCCGAAGTCCTTCTGGAAGCCCGGCACGACGGTGACCCTCGACGCGCCGCTCACGGGCTTCCAGACCGGCGAGGACAAGTGGGTCAGCAGCGACGTCTCCGGCACGATGACCATCGGCCGGCAGCAGCTGACGACGGTCGACATCGCGCAGCACCGCCTGCGCGTCACGCGTGACGGCGAGACGGTGCGCTCCTTCCCCGTCTCGAGCGGCAAGCCGGGCCCGCAGACCGAGACCCGGTCGGGGATGAAGGTCGTCATCGGCAAGCAGGCGAAGATGACGATGGACTCCGAGACGATCGGGATCGACAAGGGCGAGCCGGGCTACTACAAGATCGACACCGACTGGAACGTCCGGGTGACCTGGACGGGGGAGTTCTTGCACTCCGCGCCCTGGTCGGTCGGTGCGCAGGGCTCGAGCAACGTCTCGCACGGGTGCGTCAACCTCGCGCCCGCCGCCGCTCGCTGGATGTACGAGAGCTCCATCCCGGGCGACCCGGTGGACTTCACCGGCTCCTCGCGGGAGTTCCAGCCCACCGAGGGCATCGGGGTATGGCAGTACGACTACGCCGGGTGGCAGGAGCAGAGCGCTCTGCGTTGATCGGGCACAGCGCTCTGCGCTGATCGGGGCGGGTCAGCCCCAGCCGAGCGCGTGGAGGCGGGCGTCGTCGATCCCGAAGTGGTGCGCGATCTCGTGCACGACGGTGATCGCGACCTCCTCGCGCAGCTCGTCGAGGTCCTCGCACATCCGGGTGAGCGGCCCCCGGAAGAGGACGACCCGGTCCGGCAGCGACCCGGCCGCCCACCAGGCGTCGCGCTCGGTGAGCGGGGTGCCGAGGTAGATGCCGAGCAGGTCGCCCGCCTCGTCGGGGGGCAGCGTGGGGTCGAGGTGCTCCTCGGTGGGCTCGTCCTCGACGAAGATCGCGAGGTTGTCGGCCATCCGCATGAGCTGCTCGGGCACGGCGTCGAGCGCCTCGTGCACGACCGTCTCGAAGGTCGCGTCGTCGACGGCCTCCACTACGCTGCCGCCTGCTCGGTCGCCGGCTGCGGACGCCGGTCGGGGTCGGCCCACCGGTGCAGCCACCACAGGGCCACCCCGAGGAGCAGCAGGCCGAGGCTGGTCGAGGTGAAGGCGAGCATCGACACCCCGGCCAGCGGCGCGACGAGACCGGCGAGCGCGGAGTTGAGCAGCAGCATGAGGAAGGTGCTCACGGACGCGGCGGTGCCCCGCGCGCGCGGGAAGGCGTCGAGCAGGGCGATCTGGTAGACGGGCAGCGATAGACCGGTCGCGAAGGAGACCATGACGAGACCGACGAGAGCGTAGGGCATCTGCGCCGACGTGCCCGGGGTGGCGGCGAGGACGGCGGCCACGACCGCACCGGTGACGGCGACGACCTGGGCGCTGGCGACGAGCCGGGGGCCGGGCACGCGCTCGGCGAGCCGTCCGCCGACGAAGGAGCCGCTCACCATCGCGACGACCATCGGCACGAAGAGCTGCCAGAAGTCCTGCTCCCCGAGCCCGAGGATCTCTACGACGACGATCGGTGCCCCGGCGATGTAGAGGAACTGCGCGGCGAAGGAGAAGGCGTTGGCCCCGCACAGGACGAGGAAGCGTCCGTCTCGGGCGGCCGCGGCGACGTTGCCCAGGACGCTCCCGACGCGAAGGGGGGTGCGCCGATCGACGGGGTGGCTCTCGGGCAGGAGGAGCACGACCGCGGCAGCGATGAGGACACCGAAGAGCGCGAGGAACCAGAAGATCACCGGCCACGGGCCGAGGTGGAGCAACCAGCCGCCGAGGAGGGGGGCGATCGCCGGGCCCACGCCGAAGACCATGGCGATGACGCTCATCAGCTGCTGGGCCCGGGGTCCCTCGTAGAGGTCGCGCACGACCGTGCGCGAGACGATGGTGCCCGCACCCGCCGAGGCGCCCTGGAGGGCGCGGCACAGCAGCAGGACGGGCAGCGAGGGGGAGAGGGCGGCGCCGACGGAGGCGAGGGCGTAGACGACCGCCCCGCCGACCATGACGGGCTTGCGCCCCACTGCGTCGCTCAGCGGGCCGTGGAAGAGGCTCATGGCGGCGAAGGAGAGCAGGTAGACGCTGACGACCTGCTGCAGCGCGGTGCTCCCGACGCCGAGGTCGCGGCCCATCTGGGTGAAGGCGGGGAAGGGGGTGTCGATCGACAGCGGCCCGAACATGCCGAGCACCGCGAGGACGACGACCATGACCGCCACCGGCGCGCTCGAGGCCGCCGGGGCACGACGAAGGGGCCCGGAGGTGGTCACCTCCGGGCCCCTTCGTCGGGATGGCCGCTCAGCGCTCGCCGGCCTCGACGGTGCGCCGCTCCTGCTCCTGCGCCGGCTCGATGGCCTCGTGGCTGCGACCGTCGTGGTGCGCCGCCTCGAGCTCGGCCGGGGTGACGGGGTTGACCGCACCGGAGTAGTAGAAGCGGGACAGCGCCGCACGGGCCTTGCGCTTGCCTGCACCCTTGCGCTCGACGCCGTTGGCGTCGACACCGGACTCGAGCTCCAGCGGGCTGGCCGGGTCGTGCTGCACGAGCGTCCAGCGGGTGTACGGGTCGAGCGGCTCGTGCACCTCGTGGAAGTCGCCACCAGGGCCACGCACGATGCGACCGGTCTCGCGACCGTGGAGCACGGTCTCGCGGTCGTGACGCTGCAGCGCCAGGCAGATCCGCTTCGTCGCCCAGAAGGCGATGATCGGGCCGACGAAGACGAGCACCCGCAGGATGTGGGTGATGTCGTTGATCGACATGTGGAACTTGATCGCCATGATGTCGTTGCTCGCGGCGAAGAGGAGCACGCCGTAGAAGGTCAGACCGGCCATGCCGATGCCCGTGCGCACCGGACGGTTGCGCGGGCGGTCGAGCAGGTGGTGCTCGCGCTTGTCACCGGTGACCCACGACTCGATGAAGGGGTAGGCGCCCATGACGCCGTACATCACCGGGATGAGCAGCAGCGCGCCGATGGCGACGTTGAGGCTCCACGTGTAGCCGAAGGTCGTGAACTCCAGCCAGCCGGGCAGCAGACGCAGCGCGCCGTCGGCGAAGCCCATGTACCAGTCGGGCTGGGCACCGGCGGTCGTCGCGTTCGGGTCGTAGGGCCCGTGGACCCACACCGCGTTGATCTGCACGAGGGAGGACATCAGGGCCAGGGCACCGAAGACGATGAAGAAGAAGCCACCGGCCTTGGCCGCGTAGACCGGCATGACGGGGAAGCCGACGACGTTGTCGTTCGTGCGACCCGGACCGGGGTACTGGGTGTGCTTCTGCAGCGCGACGAGGACGATGTGCGCCGTGAAGAGCGCGACGAGGATCGCCGGGAGCAGCAGGATGTGCACCGAGTACAGGCGCGGGATGATGTCCTCGCCCGGGAAGCCGCCGCCGAAGACCGCGTAGCTGAGGTAGCTGCCGATGACCGGCGCGCTGAGCATGAAGCCCTGCGCCGCCCGCAGACCGGTGCCCGAGAGCAGGTCGTCGGGCAGGGAGTAGCCGGCGAAGCCCTCGATGAGGGCGAGCATCGACAGCAGGCAGCCGATGGTCCAGTTGATCTCGCGGGGCTTGCGGAAGGCACCGGTGAAGAAGACGCGCAGCATGTGCACCGAGAGCGAGACGATGAAGAGCAGGGCCGCCCAGTGGTGGATCTGCCGGATGAGCAGACCGCCCTTGACGTCGAAGGAGATGTCGAGCGTCGAGGCGTAGGCCCGCGACATCTCGACGCCCTGCAGCGGCACGTACGAGCCGTCGTAGATGACCTCGCCGTGCGTGGGGTCGTACCACAGGGTGAGGAAGACACCGGTCAGCAGGCAGATGATCATCGAGTACATCGCGATCTCGCCGAGCATGAAGGACCAGTGGTCGGGGAAGACCTTCTTCATGAGGTAGCCCACGCCCTTGGCGGAGCCGGTGCGGTCGTCGATCCAGCCGGCGACGCCGCCGACCTTCTTCAGACCGGGTGAGGTGGAGGTGCTGCGGGGGCTGTCGCCTGCTCGCAGGGCGTCGGCAGGTCGTGCTGTGGTGCTCATCAGGACTCACGCTCCCAGAAGCTCGGTCCGACCGGTTCCTGGAAGGGCTGGTCGGCGACGAGGTAGCCGTTCTCGACGGTGATCTTCAGCTGCGGCAGCGGACGCTTGGCCGGTCCGAAGATGACTTCGCAGTCATTGGTGACGTCGAAGGTGGACTGGTGGCACGGGCAGAGGAGGTGGTGCGTGGTCTGCTCGTACAACCCGACGGGGCACCCGACATGGGTGCAGATCTTGGAGTAGGCGACGATGCCCTGGTAACCCCACTCCTGTGCCTTGCGGCCCCCAGGGGTGTCCTGGAAGTCCTCCGGCTTGAGACGCATGAGCAAGACCGCGGCCTTGCCCTTCTCGGTGAGCTTCTGCGTCCCGTGCTCCTCCAGCAGGCCTTCCGGCATGACGTGGAAGACCGAGCCGATCGTCACCTCGCCGGGACGGATCGGCTTGTTCTCGGGGTCCGTCATCAGGCGGAGCTTCTTCTCCGGCTTGACGATGAGACCGGTCTGCTCGTCACGGCGGCCGTTCCACCACGTGACGGACAGGTCGTTCTTGGGCAGGGGCCCCAGGCTGCCGGCGACCTGGAGGACGAGCGGCAGCGGGAAGAGGGCCATGGAGCCCAGGAAGGCGCCCTTGAGGATCGGACGACGGGTCAGCTGGGCCTTCTCGCCGCCCTCCATCATCGTCTCGACGAAGCCGTCGCGAGCCTCCTGGCTGCTGCGCAGCGGGTGGCGCTCCTCGACGCTCTCCTCGTCGGGCATGAGCGTCTTGGCCCACTGGACGGCACCGAGACCGATGCCGAGCAGCGCGAGCGCCAGGCCCACGCCGAGCAGGACGTTCGACAGGCTCGTGCGGCCGACGACGGGCACGAAGGTCTGGGTCTCGACGTCGACGAGGAAGTAGGCGACGAGGAAGATCAGGGTGCCGACCATCGACAGGCCGAAGAGCCCGGCGACGATGCGCTCGGCGCGGCGAGCGGCTCGGTCGTCGAGGTCGGCGGCGCGGTGGACGTGCGGCGGCAGGCCGGGGTTTTCGAAGCGGTCCGGCACCCCGCCGGTGCCCTGCACGTGGCCCTGGTCCAGGCGCACCGCGGTCCCCGCGGTGTGCTCTGACTCGGGAGTGTGGTCGGTCATCGTCTTGGTCCTTCTCTGATCAGTCGTGGCGGGGGCTCAGGCGGACTTCTGCCCGAGCCAGACGGCGGCGGCGACGAGGCCGCCGAGGCCGATCGTCCAGATGAAGAGACCCTCGGGGACGGGACCGAGCGACCCGAGCGGGTTGCCGCCGGGGTTGCCCGCGTCCTGCTGGGCCTGGATGTAGGCGATGACGTCGCGCTTGTCCTCGGGGGTGAGGTTCGCGTCGTTGAAGACGGGCATCGACTGGGGGCCGGTGAGCATGGCCTCGTAGACGTGGCGACCCTCGACGCCCGCGACGGCGGGGGCGTACTTGCCACGGGTCAGCGCGCCACCGGCGCCGGCGGAGTTGTGGCACATGGCGCAGTTGACGCGGAAGATCTCGCCGCCCTTGCCGGCATCCCCCTTCGAGGCGTCGGTGTACTCCTCCTCGGGCACCGCGGGACCGGCGCCGAGGGAGGCGACGTAGGCCCCCATCTGGTCGATCTCCTCCTGGGTGAACTTCACCTGCTCCACGCGGGGGGCCTGCACACCGGGCTTGGCCAGGGGCATGCGACCGGTGGCGACTTGGAAGTCGACGGAGGCGGCGCCGACGCCGGCCAGGCTCGGGCCCTTCTCGTCGATGCCGAGGCCGTTCGTGCCGTGGCACGTGGCGCAGTTGGCGGTGAAGAGCTTCTTGCCCTCGGCGACGTCGTCGACCGAGCTGCGGCTCGTCGCGCTGGCGTCGGCCTGCGAGGGGGAGACCGCGGCGTACGCGGTGCCGGCGAAGAAGAGGCCGAAGAGGATCAGCAGCGCCAGGGCAGCGGGGTGGCGGCGGTTGATCGAGGGCATGCGTCGTCCTGTCCTGGTGGGGGAGTCGGTCGAGGTCATGGCGCTGCTCAGCCCAGCAGGTAGATCGCGGCGAAGAGCGCGATCCACACGACGTCGACGAAGTGCCAGTAGTACGAGGTGACGACCGCTCCCGTGGCCTGGGAGTGGCTGTAGTGCCTCGTCGTGAAGGTGCGGCCGATGATGAGCAGGAAGGCGATGAGCCCGCCCGTCACGTGGATGCCGTGCAGACCGGTCGTGAGGTAGAAGACCGAGCTCCACGCGTCGGCGGACATCGTCACCCCTTCGCTCACGAGCTTCGCGTACTCCGTCACCTGACCGGCGACGAAGACCGAGCCGAAGATGTAGGTGAGCACGTACCACTCACGCATGCCCCACTGGCCGACCTGCAGCAGGCTGCCGGTGCGTGAGGGGATGCCGTCCTCGGCCTTGAGCACGCCGAGCTGGCACCACACCGAGGAGACCACGAGGATCAGGGTGTTGATCAGGGCGTACTGGACGTCGAGGATCGGGACCCGCTCGGCCCAGAGGTCCGGTCGGGTCGCGCGCAGCGTGAAGAACATCGCGAAGAGACCCGCGAAGAACATCAGCTCGCTGGAGAGCCACACGATCGTCCCGACGGAGACCATGTTGGGCCGGCTGACCGGTCCCGTCATGGGGTCCGACGGCAGCGGCGCGGGCGCGGTCGGGGAGAGTGATTGAGCAGTGGCCACGTCGTCATTATGTCCGACGGGGCGGGCCATGTGCGCGCACCCCCCGTGTGACGTGCGGCGAACGGCTCGCAGGTACCATCTGGGCCCATGAGCGCTTCCTCTGCGACGCCCGGCAGCACCGTGGCGACCACCGGTCCCACCGCCGCGGCGCGGCAGGTCACCGTCCTGCTCCACAGCGACGACATCACGGTGCGCGACACCGTCCGCGCGGCGGTCGGCCGCCGACCGGCGCGCGACGTCGAGGTGGTCTCCTGGCACGAGTGCGCGACGGCCCCCGCGGTGGTCGAGGCGGTCGACGCCGGCGGCTTCGACCTGCTGATCCTCGACGGCGAGGCGGCCAAGACCGGTGGCATGGGTCTGTGCCGTCAGCTGAAGTCCGAGGTCTACCGCTGCCCGCCCGTCCTCGTCCTCACCGGGCGCCCCCAGGACGGCTGGCTCGCGACGTGGTCGCTCGCCGACGCCGTCGTGCCGCACCCGCTCGACCCGATCGCCCTCGCCGACGCCGTGGCCGCCCTGGCCCGTGGCGGCTCGGACGACGTGGCCCGGCCGGTCGACGGCCCCGACGCGGGCTGAGCGCGTGACCCAGGTCCCGGCGGCGTCCTCCACGAGCACCGTCCCGGACGAGAGCTGGCCCGACATCCTCACGACCCTCATCGAGGGCGAGGACCTCACGACGCAGCGCGCCCGCTGGGCGATGGAGCAGGTGATGGCCGGCGAGGCCGACCCGGTCGTCGTCGCGGGCTTCCTCGTCGCGCTGCGGGCGAAGGGGGAGAGCGTCGCCGAGCTCGAGGGGCTCGTCGACGTCATGCTCGGGCGGGCGACGCGCATCGAGGTCCCCGGTGAGACCGTCGACATCGTCGGCACCGGCGGCGACCGCCTCAACACGGTGAACATCTCGACGATGTCGGCCATCGTGCTCGCCGGTGCGGGACTCACGGTCGTCAAGCACGGCAACAGGGCCGCGTCGAGCATGACGGGCACCGCCGACGTCCTCGAGCACCTCGGGGTCCCCCTGACGCTGCGCCCGCAGGACGTGCGGGACGTCGCCCTCGAGGCAGGCATCACCTTCTGCTTCGCCAACCTCTTCCACCCCTCGATGCGGCACGCCGCTCCCGCCCGGGGCGCGCTGCGGGTGCCGACCGCCTTCAACATGCTCGGGCCGCTGACCAACCCCGCGCAGCCGCGCTACTCGGCGGTCGGCGTCGCGAACCCGCGTCACACCGAGCTCATCGCGGGCGTCTTCGCCGCACGGGGTCGGGACGCCCTGGTCTTCCGCGGCGACGAGGGCCTCGACGAGCTGAGCCCGGCCGGTCCGTCCCGCCTGTGGTGGGTCGCGGGCGGCGAGGTGCACGCGCAGGCGATCACTCCCGAAGACGTCGGGCTGGTGCGGTGCACGATCGACGACATCCGCGGCGGCGACCACGCGGCTAACGCGGAGGTGGCTCGTGCCGTCCTGCGCGGCGAGGGGGGAGGGGCCCGCACGGCGGTGCTCCTCAACGCCGGTGCGGCGCACGCCCTGGCCACGGCAGCAGGTCAGGTCCCGCAGGACGTGCCGGAGGCGATCGCACGCTCGGTGCGGGCGGTCGCCGAGGTCATCGACGACGGGCGTGCCCGCGCAGCTCTGGACCGGTGGTCCGAGGCGAGCCGCCGCCACGTGGGCTGAGCAACCGCCGTCACGCGACGACGCCGGGCACAGGGCTGCGGCAGACGACCCAGGCCCGGCACGAAGCGCCCGGTGCTCGCCGCGTACCGGCGGTAGGGCTCGCCCTGCGCGTCGAGCAGGTACGGCTCCTCGACGTGGCGCACCTGCAGGTGGATGCCGAGAGCCAGCGCGGCGCACGAGAGCACGAGCAGCCAGCTGGGCACGAGGAGGGCGAAGCCTGCCGCCGCGACGACCATCCCGGTGAAGATCGGGTTGCGCACCTGGGCGAAAGGGCCATGAGTCACCAGCTCGGTCCGCTCCTGCGGGTCGACGCCGACGCGCCACGACTCGCCCATGACGCTCTGCGCCCGCAGGACGAGGCCGGCGCCGAGCGCCACGACGACGGCTCCGAGCAGCTGCACCGGTCCGGGCACCTGCTCGAGCCGGACCACGCCGGCCACCGCGAGGCTCAGCCCGGTGAGCCCGCAGACGATCGCGACGGCGAGGAGCAGGACCCCCCACCACCCCGGGCTGCCGGGCGCCTCGGTGGTGCCGCGGAAGCCGTGGTCACCGGTGCGGCGTTCCTGACGGATCGCCCGGACTCCGAACGCGAGCCACAGCAGGAGGAGGTAGGCGCCGAGCGCGACGGCGGGGACGACGGGGGCGGGCATCAGGGCTCGTCTCGACGAAGGGGCGAGCGATGCCCGGTGCGCGATCCGCGCGACGGGCTCAGCCCTCGAGGCCGAGGCTGAAGGCCGCGTCCAGGTCGTGACGGCTGTAGGTGCGGAATGCGATGTGCGTCGACGTGCCGATGATGCCCGTGACCTTGTTGAGCCGGTCGGCGATGACGTCGTTGAGCTCCTCGTGCTGGCTGACCCGCACCATCGCGATGAGGTCGGCGTCCCCGGCGACGGAGTAGACCTCGCTCACGCCGTCGATCTCGGCGATGCTCTGCGCGACCTCGGGGATGCGGTCGACGTCGGCGTTGATGAGGACGATGGCGGTGATCACGACGCCCAGCCTAGGGCAGGGGCCAGCTCGTCCTGCGCTGCCGCGGCGCCCCCCACGGGACAGGTCCACGTGCCCTCGATGTCGACGACCCGGGTGCCCGGCTCCTCGAGCCAGCGCAGCAGCAGCTCGGTCTCGTCGGGCAGGGCGGAGTCGCCCGGGACGGCCGGAGGTGGCACGACCTCGGCGCTCGCGCGCAGGGCCTCGATGTAGGGCATCGGGTCGGCGCCGCGCGGGGCGCTCGTGCTGCCGGCCAGGCGCCCGTGCCGGATGCACACGAGGTCCCAGCCACCCACCGGCGAGCGCCGCGCGGCGACGAGCTCGGCGGTCGCGAGCAGCGGGCTGGCGCGCTGGCTGCGGGCGACGCCGCGCACGAGAGCCGCGAGCCGGTCGCGCACGGTGCCGGCGTCCTCGTAGCGCTCCTGCCCGGACAGCTCGCTCATCCGGGCCTGGAGCCCGGCGAGGACGGGACGGGCGTCGCCGCGCAGCGCGGTGCGGGCCTGGGCGACCGTGCGGCCGTAGCCCTCGACGTCGACCCCGCCGATGCACGGGGCGGCGCAGCGGCCCATGTCGGCGAGCACGCACGGCGAGCTGCGCCGGGTCGGGCTGATCCGCCCGAGGCACTGCCGCAGCGGGACGACCTCGTGCAGGGCCTGGACCGCCTCGTCGGCCGAGCTCTTCGAGCGGAAGGGGCCCATCCACTCCTCGTCGCCGGCGTGCACCCGCTTGACGACGGAGAGGCGGGGGAAGGGCTCGTCGGTGAGACGGACCCACCACGCCCGCTCGGGGTGCCGGGAGCGGCGGTTGTAGCGGGGCTTGGCCGAGGCGATGAGACGCAGCTCGCGCACCCGCGCCTCGAGGGTCGTCGCGCACGGGATCGGGGTCACGGACTCGGCGATGCGCACCATCTCCGACATCCGCGAGCGCTGCTCGGAGGCGGTGAAGTACGAGCCCACCCGGGTGCGGATGTCGACGGAGACGCCGACGTAGAGCGGGCGGCCCTGACCGTCCTTGAAGACGTAGACGCCGGGCACGTTGGGCAGGTCGCGGGCGAGATGGCGCTTGCGGCGCTGCTCGGGCGTGACCCGGCTCGTGTACGACGCGAGCTCCTCGAAGGTCGTCACGCCGAGCGACCCGAGCCGGCCGATGAGCCCGTGGAGCACGTCGACGGTCGCCCGCGCGTCGTGCAGCGCGCGGTGGTCGGGGGTCGTCGTCGCCCCGAAGGCGACCGCCAGCGTCGAGAGCTTGTGGTTGCGCACCTCGTCGCGGCGCATCACCTGACGGGCGAGGTGGACGGTGTCGAGGACGTCGTGGCGCGGCCACGGCATCTCGGCGGCGGCGCACGCCGCCTTGAGGAAGGAGATGTCGAAGCGCGCGTTGTGCGCGACGAGGACCGCCCCCTTCGCGAACTCGAGGAAGGAGGTGACGGCGGCCGCCGACCGGGGGGCGTCGCGCACCATCGCGTCGGTGATGCCGGTGAGGCTCTGGATGAAGGGCGGGATCGGCTCGCCGGGGTTGACGAAGGTCTGCAGCTCGCCGATCACCTCGCCGCCGCGCACCTTCACCGCGCCGATCTCGGTGATGCCGCAGTCGCGCGGCGACCCGCCGGTGGTCTCGAGGTCGACGACGACGAAGGTGACGTCGCGCAGGTCGGTGCCCAGGCCGAGCGTCTCCTGCACGGCCAGGGCCGGTGCACGTGTCGCCTCGGTGGTCATGGGTGGAACCGTAGGCAGAGCCGGTGACAACGCCACGGACGACACACGGGACCTAGCCTGATCGTGTGCTGCCCACGAGCGACCTCACCCGGACCGCGGACTTCTACCGCTCCTTCGCCCGCGACCAGGCGGAGGGGGAGTCGGCCACCTACGTCGAGTGGGGCGAGGGGGTCGCGGCCGACGAGGAGCTCCTCGGCCGTCTCGCCGAGCTCGAGCCGCCGCGGCGCCAGCCCAACCTGCTCTTCGCCGCGGCCCGCTGGCACGGCGCGCCCGCGCCCGGCGGGTACCGCCCGATGCGCGACCTCGTGCTACGGCAGTGGCCGCAGGTGAGCGCGACGATGCGCCGGCGCTCGACCCAGACCAACGAGCCGGGCCGGTGCGCGACGCTCCTGCCGGTGCTCGCCGAGATCGCCGACGGCGCGCCGCTCGCCCTGCTCGAGGTCGGCGTGAGCGGCGGGCTGTGCCTCTACCCGGACCGGTACGCCTACCGCTACCTCGACGAGGACGGGCACGAGGTCGCCGAGGTCGGCGAGGGCAGCCCGACCTTCGAGTGCGTCGTCGACCCCGTCGCCGCCGCTCACCTGCCGGACGCGTCGCCGCTCGTGAGGTGGCGCGGTGGTCTCGACCTCTCTCCGCTCGACGTCACCGACCCGCAGACCCTCGACTGGCTGCGCGTGCTCGTCTGGCCCGAGGACGTCGCCCGGCGCGCGCGTCTCGACGAGGCGGTCGCCGTCGTCGGCCGTGAGCCCCGGACGACGGTGCGGGGGGACGCGGCCCGCGACCTCGGTCCGCTCATGGCCCGCGCCCGCGAGGAGGCGCCGGAGGCCCGGCTCGTCGTCTTCCACACGGCGGTCGCGGCGTACTTCGACCAGGCCCTGCGGGCGGCCTGGCCGGAGCAGGTGGCGCGGCTGTGCGCCGAGCACGACGCGGTGTGGGTGAGCAACGAGGGGCCGACGGTGCTCCCCGGGGTGGCCGCGTCGGCGGCCGCGCCGCCGCCCAGCGCCCGGCACTTCTGCCTGGGCGTCGACGGGCGGGCGCGGGCGTGGACCCACGGCCACGGGCGCAGCCTCACCTGGGTCTGACCGGTCTGACGAGGTGCGCCGGGTCGGACCGGTGTGCCGGGTCCACCGGGTCCGGTCCGGTCTCGCCCCCTCGGGCAGCGGGCGAAGGGGGTGCCGCCCCCCTCGGGCGGACGTCCACCAACGCTGTCGGTGCTCGCTCGTAGCGTGCGTCGTGCCTGGTCGCACGACCGGGCGAGCACGAGCACACCGGGTCGAAGCGACGCACAGGAGGACACGATGAAGCCAGACGTCATGCGTGTGGACTGCCGCACCTGCCCCGTCCAGGGGATCGGGTGCGACGACTGCATGGTCACGGCCCTGCTCGACCCCCGCTCCGCGGGCGTCGAGCCCGAGCTGGCCGGGCAGGTGCCGCTCGACGCGGCCGAGCGGGAGGCGGTGGGGCGCCTCGTCGCCGCAGGGCTCGTGTCGGCGGGCACCGCCGACCGCGCCGTCGCCCAGCGCGAGCCGTGGTCGCAGTGGGAGCTGATGCACCGCGGGGTGGGCTGAGCCGGGACGGCCGCCCGACGCACCTCGACGGGCGAGGTGCGTCGTGACGGGTCAGCCGTAGAGCGCCTCGACCTGGTCCTCGTAGTCGCGCATGACGACGTTGCGCTTGAGCTTCAACGAGGGGGTGAGGGTGCCGTTCTCCTCGGTGAAGTCCTCCTCGAGGACCGCGAACTTGCGGATCGACTCGGCCTTCGAGACCGCCTTGTTCGCGTCGTCGACCGCACGCTGGATCTCGGCGAGCACCGTCTCGTCGGTGCGAGCCTGGGCGACGGTGATCGCGCCGAGACCGTTGTTCGCGGCCCAGCCGGGGAGCATCTCCTCGTCGATCGTCACGAGCGCGGCGATGAAGGGCTTGCCGTCGCCGACGACCATGCACTGGCTGACGAGCGGGTGGGCGCGCAGGCGGTCCTCGAGCACCGCCGGGGCGACGTTCTTGCCGCCCGCGGTCACGAGGATCTCCTTCTTGCGGCCGGTGATGCGCAGGTAGCCGTCCTCGTCGAGCTCGCCGAGGTCGCCGGTGCGGAACCAGCCGTCGACGACCGCCTCGGCGCTCGCCTGCTCGTTGCCGCGGTAGCCGCGCAGGACGTTGAGGCCCTGCACGAGGATCTCGCCGTCCTCCTCGATGCGTACCGAGACACCGGGCAGGGGCGGGCCGACCGTGCCGATCTTGACCTTCTCCGGGATGTTGACGCTCAGCGGTGCGGTCGTCTCGGTGAGCCCGTAGCCCTCGAGGATCGTCACGCCGACGCCGCGGAAGAAGTGACCCAGACGGGTGCCCAAAGGGGCGCCGCCGGACACGGCGTACTGGACCCGACCACCCATCTTCGTGCGCAGCTTCGCGTAGACGAGCTTGTCGAAGACGGCGTGCTTGATCTTCAGACCCAGCGGCACCGAGCCCTTGTCGAGCGCCTCGGAGTACGCGACGGCCGTGTCGGCGGCGCGCTCGAAGATCGCGCCCTTGCCGTCGGCGGTCGCCGTCTCGTTGGCCTTGTTGTAGATCTTCTCGAAGACCCGGGGGACAGCGAGGATGAAGCTGGGCTGGAAGGCCTGGAAGTCGTCGAGGATGTTCGCGATGTCGGCGCTGTGGCCCATCTTCGCCTCCGCGGTGACGCACAGGACCTCGATGAAGCGGGCGAAGACGTGCGCGAGCGGGAGGAAGAGCAACGTCGAGGCGCCGTCACGGGCGACGACGTCGCCGAGCTTGGCGATGGCGTTCTCGGCCAGCCCGAGGAAGTTGTCGTGGGTGAGCTCGCACCCCTTCGGCCGACCGGTCGTGCCCGAGGTGTAGATGATCGTCGCGAGGCTGTCGCGCCCGGTCGCGTCGAGACGCGCCTCGAGCTCGGAGTCCTCGATCTCGGCACCGCGCTCGCTCACCGAGGTGAGGTCGCCGTTGTCGATGACCCACGTGTGCTGCAGCGTCGGCACGCCGTCGGCGACCTGGCGCACCGTCGCCGCGTGGGCGGCGGTCTCGACGACGAGGGCGCTCGCCCCGGAGTCGGCGATGATCCACTCGACCTGCTCGGCCGAGCTCGTCTCGTAGATCGGCACCGGCACCGCGGCGGCCATCCACGCGGCGAAGTCGACGAGGGTCCACTCGTAGCGGGTGCGCGCCATGATCGCGACGCGGTCGCCCGGCTCGATCCCGGCGGCGACGAAGCCCTTGGCCAGACCCCGGACGTCGTCGAGGAACTGCGACGTCGTGACGTCGCGCCACGACCCGTGCTCCTTGATCGCGAAGGCCACGCGCTGCGGCGCGTTGTCGGCGTTGCGCTGGGGCAGCCGGCCCAGGGAGTCACGCGGATCTCCCTCGACCAGCCGGGGCATCACGCTGTCTTGCACGGGATCTCCTTCGTCGACGACGGCGTCAGGGTGTGGGCCTCAACCTAGACCAGTGGGTAGCGTCCTCGACAGCAGACTCGGCAGATGGTGACGAGGTCCACCCCTGGCCGGGCACGTGACGCACGAGGTGGGAGGGCGCGATGCGGGTCGGCCGGGTCGACGTCGTCGACGACACCTTCGTGCGGGGGGCCGCCGAGGACGTCCGCACCGCCCTCGACGCGCGGGGCCTGCCGGACCCGGGCCCCGCGGGCTGGCCGCGGGGGTGCGGGGTCGAGGAGGTCGAGGACCGCGGGGCGAAGGGGGTGCGCTGGGTCTCGACGGGCAGGCTCGTCGGGAGCATGGAGATCTGGCTCGAGCCGGTGCCCGGCGGGACCCTCGTGCACCACTACGTCCGCGGCACGGGCAGGCACCCGTGGCGCTCGCCGGCGACCCTCGCCCGGGACCACACGGTGGGGTGGAAACGGCTCGTCCACGAGGTCAAGGACGAGATCGAGGGACGGGCGCAGAGCGCCGGGTAGTCTCGCCGCCATGACAGACAGCACCCGCTCGACGATCGTCATCCAGGCCCCCGCGGGCGAGGTCCTCGACGTCATCGCCGACCTCGAGGCCTACCCGCAGTGGGCCAAGGAGATCAGGGAGGTCGAGATCCTCTCCGAGGACGGCGACGGGTGGCCCGACCGGGCTCGCTTCCGCCTCGACGCCAGCCCGATCAAGGACACCTACACGCTCGACTACTCGTGGGACGTCGACGAGGCAGGCCTGGGCGTCGCGTCGTGGACCCTCGTCGAGGCGACGATCCTCAAGGCGATGGACGGCTCCTACACGCTCGAGGACGAGGGCGAGGGCACGACCCGGGTGACCTACGACCTGCTCGTCGACGTCACCATCCCGATGCTCGGGATGATCAAGCGCAAGGCCGCGAAGGTCATCACCGACACCGCGCTCAAGGACCTCAAGAAGCGGTGCGAGGCCTGACCGGGGCCGACCGGGGGTGAGCGCGCTGCACCTCGTCACCGGTGGCGACGAGCCCCGACGACGGGTGCTCGTCGCCGACCTCGTGGCGCGCCGTCCGGGCGCCCGGGTCCTCACCTGGGGCGACGACAGCACCCACGAGGACGCCCGCGACCACGCGCCGGCAGCCCTCGCCGTGCTCACGACGAGCGCCGAGGATCTGCTGCTCGCCGCCGAGCTGCCCGGCGAGGTCGTCCGCGACCTCACCGCCGTGCTGCGCGACGGCGACCTGCTCGCCCTGCTCGGGGCCGCGGCGGTGCTCGCCGGCGCCCCGGGCGAGGACCTCGAGGACGTCGTGCTCCTCGTGCCCCCCGGCAGCGACCCGGCCCGTCTCGTCGCCCTGCCCGACCGCGCAGCCCGCCTCGCGCGCTCCCTCGTGCCCCTCGTCGCCCGCTGGGACGCCGTCGTCGCCCCGGCCGGCATCGGGCTGCCCCGCCCACCGGCCGCGACGATCGACGCGCTGCGCGCCGTCACCCACCTCATGGACCTCCTCGACGCCCGGCTGTGCGGCGACGCGACCGTCCACCACCTGCCCGCCAACGGGCTCGTCGAGGCCGGCCGCACCGCCGAGCTCGCGCTGGCGCTCGCCCTCATGGGCCGCCGGGTCGCCGACCCCACCGCGGCCGTGGACCAGGCCATGGACCCGGCCCGGGACGGCTCGAGACACGACGGGTCGTCACCCGACGCCTCGGCGGCGGGCGCGCCGGACCCTGACGGTGCGGCGGCCGCCGCGCCGGATGCCGCCGGTGCCGCCGGTGCGGCGGGGGAGGCGTCCCCCTTCGTCCTGCGGCTGCCCCTGCCCGGGCTCACCGCGCGCGACATCACCCTCGAGCGCGAGGACGACGACCTCGTCGTCACGGCCGGCCGGCGCAGCCGGTGCACCCGTCTGAGCCCGTTGCACCGCCGGTGCCGGGTCGTCGACGCGAGCATGCGCGCCGGGGTCCTCACCGTCGAGCTCGAGCCCGACGAGAGCGTGTGGCCCCGATGAGCGGGCCCGACCCGCTCGCCGGGATCCTCGAGGCGCTGCTCGAGCAGGTGCGCGCGGCCGACGCGGACGACCTGCTCGACCGCCTGCGCCGTGCCGACCCGGCGAGCGCCGACCGCGTCCTCGCGGGCCTCGTCCTCGCCGGCGAGGGTGTCGCCCGCCTCCTCGGCGAGGGCGCCGAGCCCCCGCCCCGCACCCCTCGCGCGCGCGTGGTCGTGCCCGTGCGTGACGAGGACCTCCCCGACCACGGCAGGATGACCTCGTGAGGGAGCACGCACCGACCATCGGCATCGACATCGGCGGCACGAAGATCGCCGGAGCGCTCGTCGCGCCGGATGGCGCCGTCCTCGCCCGGGCGAGGGTCGCGACCCCGGCCGACAGCACCGAGGACATCATCACGGCCACGAGCGGCGTCATCGCCGAGCTCGTCGCGGCCGCCGACGGGCCGGTCTCCGCGGTGGGTCTCGCGTGCGCAGCCTTCGTCGACGGCGCCCGCGGCCACGTGTGGTTCGCCCCCAACATCGCCTGGCGCGACGTCGACCTCGGCGAGCGGGTCGAGCGCCTCGTCGGCCTGCCGGTCGTCGTCGAGAACGACGCGAACGCCGCGGCCTGGGGCGAGCACGTCTTCGGCGCCGGGCGCGACGTCGACGACATGGTCCTGCTCACCCTCGGCACGGGGGTCGGCGGCGGCTGCGTCTCGCACGGGCGCCTGCTCACCGGGGCCTTCGGCATCGGCGGCGAGCTCGGCCACGTCGTCCTCGACCCGGACGGCCCGCGCTGCGGCTGCGGCAACCGTGGCTGCCTCGAGGTCTACGCCTCCGGCAGCGCGCTCACCCGCTCGGCCCGCGAGCTCGTCGAGTCGGCCTCGCCGATCGGCGAGGCGCTGCGCCGACGCTGCGGGGGAGACGCGTCACGGCTCAAGGGCACCGACGTCACCGAGCTGGCCGAAGGGGGAGACCTCGCCAGCGTCGAGCTCCTCGAGGAGGTCGGCACCCGGCTCGGCCACGGCATCGCGACCGTGTGCGCGGTCCTCGACCCCCGCCTCGTCGTCATCGGCGGCGGTCTGTCCGCCGCGGGCGACCTCGTCCTGGCCCCGGTGCGCACCGCCTTCGCCCGCCACCAGATCGGGCGGGGTCACCGCCCGTCGCCCTCGATCGTCCTCGCCGAGCTCGGTGACGACGCCGGGGTCGTCGGCGCGGCCCACCGAGCGCGCACCGTCCTCGCCGAGCGCACCGGGGGAGCGGCATGAGCGGCGGGCTCACCGTCGGCGTCGACATCGGCGGCACGAAGGTCTCCGGCGGGCTCGTCGACGAGACCGGCACGATCGTCGGTCGCACCCGGCGCGACACCCCGCACCGCTCGACCGCCCCGTCGGTCGTCGAGGACGCGATCGTCTCCGTCGTCGAGGAGCTGCTCGCCCAGACCGAGCGCGACGCCGTGCGTGCCGTCGGCATCGGCGCCGCGGGCTTCGTCTCGGCCGACCGCAGCCGGGTCGTCTTCGCCCCGCACCTGTCGTGGCGCGACGAGCCGCTGCGCGAGTCGCTCTCGCGCCGGGTCCACCTGCCGATCACCGTCGACAACGACGCCAACGCCGCCCTGTGGGCCGAGCACCGCTTCGGCGTGGCCCAGGACACCAGCCACGCCGTGATGATCACGCTCGGCACCGGCATCGGCGGGGCGCTGCTCGTCGACGGCGTGCTCATGCGCGGCCGCTACGGCATCGCCGGGGAGTTCGGGCACATGCAGGTCGTGCCGAGCGGTCTGCGCTGCGAGTGCGGCAACCGCGGCTGCTGGGAGCAGTACTCGTCGGGCAACGCGCTCGTGCGCGAGGCGCGTGGCCTCGTCGGCGCCCGCTCGCCGGTCGCGAGCGACCTGCTCGCCCGCGCCGACGGCGACCCCGCCAACCTCACCGGCCCGATGATCACCGAGGCCGCCCGGGCCGGCGACCGCACGTCGGTCGAGCTGCTCGCCGAGATCGGCACGTGGCTCGGTGTCGGCATGGCCAACCTCGCCGCGGCCATCGACCCGGAGGTCTTCGTCGTCGGCGGAGGGGTGAGCGCGGCCCAGGACCTGCTGCTCGGCCCGGCCCGCGAGGCCTTCGGTCGTCAGCTCACCGGGCGCGGCTACCGCCCCCAGGCCCGGATCGAGGTCGCGACGCTCGGCCCCGACGCCGGTCTCATCGGCGCGGCCGCGCTCGCCTCGGACTCCCTCGACCACCCCGGCCCGGCGGGCCGGCCGGCATGAGCCTGCGCGTCGCGTCGTACAACCTGCGTGCGCTGCAGGACGACGTCGCGGCGCTGGCCCGCACCGTGCGGGCGGTCGACCCGGACGTCCTGTGCCTGCAGGAGGTGCCGTGGATCCCGCCGGTCGCCACGCGGGTCACCGACCTCGCGCGGCGCTGCGGCCTCGTGTGGTCGGGCCGCGACCACCGCAGCGGGCAGACCTCGGTGCTGACGAGCCTGCGCACGCAGGTCCTCTCGGTCACCCACCACCCCCTGCCCGCCCGCCGCGGGGACCGGCGCGGCTACGCGGTGACGCGGGTCGCCCCCTTCGGCGGTCCGGCGGTGAGCGTCGTCAGCGTCCACCTCTCGCTCGACGCCCCGGAGCGGGTGCGTCACGCGCGCCAGATCCTCGCCTCGCTCGACGCGCTCCCCGGCCCGGCGGTCCTCGCGGGCGACCTCAACGAGCAGGAGGACGGGCAGGCCTGGCAGCTCTTCGGCCAGCGGATGCGGGTGGTCAGCCCGCTCACCCCCACCTACCCGGCGAACCTGCCCGACCGCGTCCTCGACGTCGTCTTCGCGACCCCCGACCTCACGGTGCTGCCGCACCAGGAGGTGCCGTGGCTCTACGAGGACCTCGTCGCCGCGAGCGACCACCGACCCGTGTGGGTCGACCTCGAGGTGACGGGCGCCCCGACCGCGTCCGGCGCCGGCTGACCCGGCGCGAGGTCAGAGCCGGGCGCCGTCGTCGCCGTCGTCGCGCTCGCGCGGCAGACGGGTGACGAGCGCGCCAAAGCCGACGACCATGAGGCCGATGCCGAGCCAGGCCCACCACGGCGAGACGCCGTCGCGTCCGAGGACGGCGACGACGAGCATCACCGGGCCGAGGACGAGACCGACGACCGCGAGCCAGAAGGTGCGGTCAGTCGCCGGCGGGAGGGCTGCCGTCGGACCGGGCACGAAGGGCTCGGCGTCGTCGTCGCCGAGCACCGCGTCGACGACCGAGGTGGCGTCGGCACGCCACGGGGTCGGGGGCACGGCGGGCGCTGCCGGCCGGGGCGGCTCGACGTCGTCGTCCTCGCGCGGCTCGCGGGCCGGGGGCGGGCTGCGGAAGCTGCGCGGGTCGACGGCACGGGGGTAGTCGAGAGGTCGCTGCGGGGTGCTGGGGGCAGGTCGTGCGGCGTCGTCCGGCCCGTCGGGGCGAGCGGCGTCGCCGTCCTCGTCGGCACGAGGGGCATCACGAGGACCACGCTCGGCCTCCAGCCGGGCGACGATGTCGGCGAAGGCGGCGTCGACCTCGTCGGGTTCCATCGAGGACGGGCTCACGCCTGTCATCGTCGCACGTCCGTCGCGCCGCGTCAGCGGCCGGTAGAGTGCGAGCCGCCGACGAGGAGGGAAGCACCGTTGCTCTACTGGATACTCAAGCGAGTCGTCCTCGGCCCGTTGCTCCGGGTGCTCTTCCGGCCCCAGGTCGAGGGGCTCGAGCACGTCCCCGCCGACGGCGCGGCCATCCTCGCGAGCAACCACCTGTCCTTCTCGGACTCGATCTTCCTGCCGCTCGTCGTCGACCGACGAGTGACCTTCCTCGCCAAGGCCGACTACTTCACCGGCACCGGGGTCAAGGGCCGGCTCACCGCCTTCTTCTTCCGGGCCGTCGGCCAGCTGCCCATCGACCGCTCCGGCGGCAAGGCGAGCGAGGCGGCGCTGCGCTCCGGCCTGCGGGTGCTCGAGCGCGGTGAGCTGCTCGGCCTGTACCCGGAGGGGACCCGCTCGCCGGACTCGCGCCTCTACCGCGGGCGCACGGGGGTCGCCCGCATGGCCCTCACTGCCGGGGTGCCCGTCATCCCGGTCGCGATGATCGACACCGACAAGGCCCAGCCCTCGGGCCAGCTCGTCCCGAACATCATGAGGATCGGCGTGCGCATCGGGGCCCCGCTCGACTTCTCGCGCTACGAGGGCATGGAGGGCGACCGCTTCGTCCTGCGCTCGGTGACCGACGAGATCATGTACGAGCTCATGCAGCTCTCCGAGCAGGAGTACGTCGACATGTACGCGACGGCGATGAAGGAGCGCCTGCTCACCCGCGCCCGCAACCGGGCGCGCCAGCTGCAGGAGGCGGCCAAGCCCGGCCGGGCCGCCAAGGAGCTCGAGGAGGCCCTGGACGCGGCCGACCAGCCCCAGGGCACCCCGTCGCCCTGGGCCGAGGGCTCCTGAGGCAGGCAGAGGTGCCCCCCGCCGTGCCGACCACCCGGTACGCCCCCTCGCCCCTCATCGACTCCGCCGCGGGCCGTGGCCTGGCGATCTACCGGCTGCTGTCCCTGCTCTACGCGAGCGTCGTCGTGTGGACCCACCGCGCCGACCTCGACGCCCCGTGGGTGGCCGTCGCCGTGCTCCTCGTGCTCCTCGCGTGGTCGCTCGTCGCGCCCCTGCTGCCCCGGCCGACCCGTCTGGCGATCGTCGTCGAGACGGCGATCGCCGTCGGCGCGATCCTCGCGACGAACCTCGCCTACAGCCCCGACGCCGTCGCCGGCGGGGTGCCGACGATCCCCACGAACTGGTCGGCGGGCGCGGTCATGGCCGGTGCCCTGTACTCCGGGATCCGCGGCGGTCTGCTCGTCGCCGTCGTCGTCGCCGTCTCGAACCTCGTGCAGGCCGATCCCGACAGCGCGCTGACCTACCACAACATCGTCCTGCTCCTCCTGCTCGGCGCCCTCGTCGGCCTGGCCGTCAACCTCGCCCGGGAGTCGCAGGTGCGCCTCGAGGCCGCGATCACCGCCTCGGAGCGGCTCGCCGAGCGCGAGCGGATCGGGCGCCAGGTGCACGACGGCGTCCTGCAGGCGCTCGCCCTCATCAACCGGCGGGGCCGCGAGATCGGGGGAGAGTCGCTCGCCCTCGCCGAGCTCGCCGCCGACCAGGAGCGGGCGCTGCGCACCCTCATCACCCGGGTCGAGCCCGCGCTCCTCGACGCGGCCCACCCGGACGTGCGCGGCGGGCGGGGGCACGTCCCCTTCGCCACGTCACCCGCGACCCCGTCCCGTGACGCGCACGACGACCGGGCCGATCTCGCCAGCCGGCTGGCGGAGCGACGCACCGCGTCGGTCGAGGTCGTCCTGCCGGCCCGCACGGTCGTGCTGCCGGCTCACCACGTCGACGAGATCGACGCCGCCGTCGCCGCCGCGCTCGACAACGTCGAGCGGCACGCGGGGGAGGGCGCGCGGGCCTGGGTCCTGCTCGACGACACGGGCGAGGAGGTCGTCGTCACCGTGCGCGACAACGGTGCGGGCATGACCGACGAGCGGCTCGACGAGGCCGCCGACCAGGGCCGCCTGGGCTGCTCGTCCTCGATCGCCGGGCGCGTGCGCGACCTCGGGGGCAGCGCGGGCTGGAGATCACGACCCGGCTCCGGGTGCACCGTGACCCTGCGCGTGCCGCGCCCCGACGTGGCAGGCTCACGGCCATGAGCGAGCAGCCGACCACCGTCCTCGTCGCCGACGACCACCCGCTGTGGCGGGACGCCCTCGTCGCCGATCTCGAGGACCACGGGCTGCGCGTCGTCGGCACCGCCGGTGACGGGCCCTCGACGGTCGCGCGCACCCGGGCGACGACACCGGACGTCCTCGTCCTCGACCTCAACCTGCCGGGCCTGCGCGGCGACGAGGTGTGCGCCGCCATCGCCGACCTGCCGACCCGCATCCTCATCCTCTCCGCGTCCGGCGAGGAGCGCGACGTCCTCGCGACGATCAAGGCGGGGGCGTCGGGCTACCTCGTGAAGTCCGCCTCCGGCGAGGAGATCCGCCGTGCCGTGCACGAGACGGCGCAGGGCCAGGCCGTCTTCACCCCCGGTCTGGCCGGGATGGTGCTCGGCGAGTTCCGCGACATGAAGGCCCGCTCGGGGCAGCCCGAGCCGGAGCCGAAGGGGCAGGTCAGCGCGGTCCCCGAGCTCACCGAGCGCGAGACCGAGATCCTGCGCTACGTCGCGATGGGCATGACCGCCAAGGAGATCGCCGCCGACCTCGTCCTCTCGCACCGCACGGTGCAGAACCACGTGCAGAACATCCTCGGCAAGCTCCACCTGCACAACCGGGTCGAGCTCACGCGCTTCGCGATCAGCCGCGGCTTGGACACCCCGGGCTGAGCTCTGCGGCGGTACCTAGACTGTGCCGGTGACCACCGCAGCACCTTCCGCTCAGATCCGCGCGGCCCTGTCCGCAGACCTGCCCGCCGCGCAGCAGCCGACCTGGCCCGACCAGGCCGCGCTCGCCGATGTCGTGGCGACCCTCGAGAGCTACCCCCCGCTCGTCTTCGCGGGGGAGTGCGACGACCTGCGCGACCGGCTCGCGTCCGCGGCCATCGGCGAGGCCTTCGTGCTCCAGGGCGGCGACTGCGCGGAGACCTTCGTCAACGCGACCGCCGACAACATCCGTGACCGCGTCAAGACGATCCTGCAGATGGCCGCCGTCCTCACCTACGGCGCCGGCATGCCCGTCGTGAAGATCGGGCGCATGGCCGGGCAGTACGCCAAGCCCCGCAGCAAGGACACCGAGACCCGCGAGGGCGTCGAGCTGCCGGCCTACCGCGGCGACATGGTCAACGACTTCGAGTTCACCCCCGAGGCCCGTCGCCCCGACCCCCAGCGTCTCCTGCGCGGCTACCACAGCAGCGCCGCGACGATGAACCTCGTGCGCGCCTTCACCCGCGGGGGCTTCGCCGACCTGCGCCACGTCCACGACTGGAACCGCGGCTTCGTCGCCAACGCCGCCAACGCCCGGTACGAGGGCCTGGCGCGCGACATCGACAAGGCGATGAAGTTCATGGCCGCGTGCGGCGTCGACTTCGACGCGCTCAAGGGGACCGAGTTCTGGTCCGCCCACGAGGCGCTCCTCCTCGACTACGAGCGCCCGATGACCCGGGTCGACTCGCGCACCGGCGACCTCTACAACACCTCCGGCCACTTCGTGTGGGTCGGCGAGCGCACGCGCCAGACCGACCACGCGCACCTCGACTTCGTCTCGCGCATCCGCAACCCCATCGGTCTCAAGGTCAGCGACAAGCTCGCCCCCGAGGACCTGCTCGGCATCATCGACCGGCTCGACCCGCGTCGCGAGCCCGGCCGCCTCACGCTCATCACCCGCATGGGCGCCGGCCGGATCCGCGAGGCGCTCCCGCCGCTGCTCGAGGCGGTCAAGACGAGCGGCTCGATGGTCACGTGGATCTGCGACCCGATGCACGGCAACACCTTCGAGTCGGCGTCGGGCTACAAGACCCGCGACTTCGACGACGTCGTCGACGAGGTCCGCGGCTTCTTCCACGCCCACCGCGAGGTCGGCACCGTGCCCGGCGGCATCCACGTCGAGCTCACCGGCAACGACGTCACCGAGTGCCTCGGCGGCGCCGAGCGGATCCTCGACGAGGACCTCAACAAGCGCTACGAGAGCGTGTGCGACCCGCGTCTGAACCACCAGCAGAGCCTCGAGCTGTCCTTCCTCGTCGCGGAGATGCTCAGCGCCCGCTGAGCACCCCCGGGGGCTGAGCCCGCTCAGCCCCCGACGAGGCGGCGCAGCGCGCTGCCGGCCAGCGGCCGGTAGATCGCGACGACGGGCGCCGGGAGGTGCACGTCGGCCCACGCGGTCGTGCCCTCCGGCCCCTCGTCGACGCCGTGGTCGAGGCGCACCCCGACCGGGCCCACCCCGACCCACCAGGACCACCGGCGCAGGGCGTCGTCCCGCTCGAGGATCGTGTACGGCACGAGGCTGACGAGCGGCCCGAGGACGACCCCGCGGTCACCGGGGCGGATCTCGCCCTCAGGACGCACCCGACGGATGTGCGGCGCCCACGTCGGCCACGCCTCACGGGTCACGTAGCGCGACCACGCCGTGCTCGCCGGGGCCGGCCCGGTGGCGCTGATCCGGCTCACCATCACGCACCCACCCGTCGCGAGGCCGCGTGGGCCGCGGCGCCGGTCGCGGCCGTGAGCACCCCGCCCCAGACCGTGTCGACGACGGCGAGCCGCACCGGCCACCCCTGCACGATCGCGAGGTCGGTGAAGCCGAAGGTCGCGTACGCGGCGACGCCGAGCACCGCCCCCTTCGCCGCGGCGGTGCCGGTCGTGCCGGTGTCGAGCTCGGGACGCACGACGAGCACGGTGACCGCGACGGCGTAGACGACGTAGAAGACCCCGGCCGCCCAGCCGACGAGCGGGTCGGCGAGCAGGTCACCGAGCCCGTCCTCGTACAGGCCCCGCGCCACGAGCGAGATCCACAGCGCGTCGAGGACGCCGAGGACCACCGCGGTGGCCGCGAGGGGGACGAGCCAGCGGCGGGGCCGGCTCACGGGAGGGCGCGGGTCGGGCGTCATGAGCCCAGTGTGGGGCCGGATCACACGACGAGGATGGTGACGGTGCTCCCCTTCGGCACGCTCGTGCCGGCCCGCGGGCTCGTCGCGCGGACCTGGTCCAGCGGGCTGCCGAAGAAGCGCTGGACCTTCACCGCGAGCCCGGCGCCCTCGAGGGCGCTCTTCGCATCGCTCTCGCTCTTGCCCTCGACGTCGGGGATCGTCACCATGACCGGCCCCTTGGACACCGCGAGCGTCACGGCGTCGCCACGCACGCCGGTGCCGCCGCTGGCGGGGTCCTGCGAGACGACCGACCCCTTCGGCACGGACTGGTCGTTGACGTCCGCCGCCCGCTCGACGACGAAGCCGGCCTCCTCCAGCGTGGTCTTCGCGCTCTCGTAGGGCTGACCGGTGACGGAGGGGATGGCGACGGGCTGCGGGCCCTTCGAGAGCACGAGGGCGACCTTCGCGTCGCGGCGCATCTTCGTGCCGGTCGTCGGGTCCGTGCGGATGACCTGGCCCTGCGGCACGGACTCGTGGTGCTCGCTCGTCGTCGAGCCGACGACGAGGTGGTCGCGGGCCAGGCGGGCGCTCGCCGCGTCCTTCGTCAGGCGGGTGAGGTAGGGCACCTCGTAGCGCTCCGGCCCCTTCGAGAAGGTCACGACGACCTCGTCGCCGCGCCGCCCCTCCTGGCCGGCGGCCGGGGTCGAGCCGATGGCGACGCCGGGGGCGACGTCCTCGTCGAAGGCCTGCTTCGTGCTCAGCCGCAGGTCGGCGCCCGTGAGGCGCGCCTCGACGGTGCTCGCGTCGGCGCCGGCGACCTCGGGCACCGTGGTGCGCTGGCCGAGCGTGCCCCACCACAGACCTCCGGCGAGCGCGGCGACGAGCAGGGCGAGACCGACGAGGGCGAAGGGGGAGCGGCGTCGCGCCGGCGGGTCCTGCGGCCCGGTCGCGAGGTCGGTCGCGGTGGTGGGGCTCGTGCGCGTCGCCTCGGTCGCCCCCGACCGCTCGGCCCGGGGACCCACGACGTCGGGTCGGCGCGAGCTGCCGGCGGTCGCGTCGAGCAGCGCCGTCTCGTCGCTGCGGGTGCTGCGCTCGTGCGCGCTGCCCGGTGCCGGCCGGGCGTCGAGCTCGGCGTCGCCGAGCTGCCGACGCACGCGGGTCACGAGCCCGAGGTAGGTCGAGGCGTCCCGAGGACGCTCGTCGGGGTCCCGCGCGACCGCCGCGGCGACGAGCTCGTCGAGGGCGACGGGCACGTCGGGGCGGGTGGTGCGCAGGCTCGGGAGGTCGCCGTGCACGTGCTGGAAGGCGACGTGGATCGGGGTCTCGCCGTCGACGGCCTTGCGGCCGGTGAGCATCTCGAAGAGGAGCAGCCCGGCGGCGTAGACGTCGCTGCGCGGGTCGGCGATGCCGCGCTCGACCTGCTCGGGCGACAGATAGCTCACCGTGCCGAGGAGCACCCCGGTCGTGCCGGTCGCGGTCTGCGAGGAGACGGCCCGGGCGAGCCCGAAGTCGGCGACCTTGACCGTGCCGGCGTCGCGGATGAGGACGTTCTCGGGCTTGACGTCGCGGTGGACGAGGCCGGCGTCGTGCGCGGCGGCCAGTCCGGCGAGGACCGGCTCGAGGAGGTCGAGCGCCGCGCGCGGGCTCAGCGCCCCCTCGGTGCGCAGCACCTCGCGCAGGGTCTGCCCGGGCACGTGCTCCATGACGAGGAAGACGAGGCCGTCGCTCTCGCCCTGGTCGTGGACGCCGACGACGTGCGGGTGCGCCAGGCGGGCCGCGCTGCGGGCCTCACGCCGGAAGCGGGAGACGAAGGTGTCGTCGGCCGCGAGGTCGGGGCGCATGACCTTGATCGCGACATCGCGCTCGAGACGGGTGTCGAGCCCGCGGTAGACCGAGGCCATGCCGCCGTCGGCGAGGTGCTCGAGCACGCGGTAGCGCCCGTCGAGCGTGATGCCGACGAGGTCCTCGACGCCGCTGCGTGCCCCCATGACCTCACATTGTGGCGCGCAGTGCCTGCACGTTCTTCACGTACCCCCGCGTGTCGGCGTACATCCCGTGCTTCTGCACCGAGCCCAGCCCCTGGTAGTACCCGGCGATCGCCTGCGAGTCGCTCGACGCCATCCGGGTCAGCTGCTGCAGGAGCACGACGCCGGCGGTGATGTTGTCGTCGGTGTCGAGCAGGTCGAGGCGGCGCCCGACGAGGCCCGAGGTCCAGTCGCCCGAGGACGGGATGACCTGCATGACGCCGACGGCGTTGGCGACGGAGACCTGGCGCTGGTCCCACCCGGACTCCTGGTAGGAGATCGCGAGGGCGAGCGAGGGGTCGACGCCGTAGCGCTGGGCGGTCGCGACGATCTTCGCGCGGACCTGCGAGCGGCTCGGCACCGGGCGTCCGGCGAGGGTCTGACGGTTGCGGCTGGCGGCGGAGACGATCTCGCTGGGGTAGGTGCGCCCGGCGAAGGTGTTGTGGTCGAAGCCGGCACCGCCGGTCGTCGTCGCGGCGGGGCGGCTCGTGCCGGCGACGCGCAGGCGCTGACCGGGGTAGATGAAGGAGCGGGCGGACAGCCCGTTGATCTTGGCCAGGCGCGTCACCGACATGCCGTGCTGGGAGGCGATGCCCGACAGCGTCTGGCCGGCGGCCACGGTGTGGCGCGACCCGCTGGTGCGGGCGGCCGGACGCTTCGCGGGGCGTGCGGCGGTGCCGTGCACGCGCAGCGTCTGACCCGGGTGGATGAAGGACTCGCTGGAGACGCCGTTGAGGGAGGCGAGGCGCCCGACGGACATGCCGTGGCGCGCCGCGATGCCGTAGAGGGTGTCGCCGCTGCGCACGGTGTACCCGCGGGTCGCGGCGCTGCGGGCGGGCTTCGCCGCGGGGCTCGAGGCGCCGCCGGAGGGGATGCGCAGGTGCTGACCGGGGTAGATGAAGCCCGCGTCGAGCTGGTTGTGCCGGCGCAGCGCGCCGACGCTCGTGCCGTAGCGCTCGGCGATGTCGTAGAGGGTCTCGCCGCTGCGCACGGTATGGGTGCGCCCGGCCCGCTCCTCGCTGTGGACGGAGGCCGGCAGCGCGGGCAGGTCGAGCACGGGCGGGACCGTGGCAGGGGGGACGACGATCGGCAGGACCATGGTGCTCTCCTCGGTACCCGAGGTCACTCGCCGAGGGCGGTGGTCGCGACGTCGGTCGAAGGGGGTGGCGCGTCGCGTCCGCGAGCCGGTGGCGACCGTCGGGACTGTGTGTGGCGGGTGTGGCGTGTGCTGACTCGTGTGAATCGTTCGCGCGAGACGCTACCCCAGCTCGGCCGACCTCGCGCGGCGACGCGAGGCCCGGTGCGGCGTGCGGCCGGGGGCCCGGGCTCTGGGAGACTGGTGTGATGAGCACCGAGCAGCCCCAGGACCTCTCCCAGCCGGGCGCCCCCGTCCCCGGTCACGACGCCCTCGAGGACCTCGTCGGCGAGTGGCTCGCGATCCCCGACGTCGCCCAGCGGCTCGGTGTCCGTCTCACCGACGTGCGCCGGATGATCGAGGAGGGCGACCTCGTCGCCGTCCGGGTCGGCGAGCGCCGCGTGCTGCAGGTGCCGGCGGCCTTCGTCGACGACGACGGCCCGCTCCCGGCGCTGCGCGGCACCTTCACCGTGCTGCGCGACGCCCGGATGAGCGACGACGAGGTCGTCGCCTGGCTCTTCGCCCGCGACGAGACGCTGCCCGGGGGTGCGACCACCGCGATCGAGGCCATCCGCGCGGGCTTCAAGACCGAGGTGCGCCGCCGGGCGATGGAAGAGGCGCTCTAGCCGGTCGGTCCGCGCCGCGCCGTCACGGCGCGGGCGGGAGCGATGCCACGACGACCGTGGTCGCGTCGCCCGTCAGCTGGTGACCGCCGCGGTCGTGCAGGACCCGCCGCGCGGCCGGGAGCCGTGCGCTCAGCAGGTCGAGGTGCCCGGCGGGCACCACCTCGTCGTCGGCGCAGTGGTGCAGGGTGACCTGCAGCGCGGGGTCGAGCCGCTCCGCCGCGTCGTCCGGCAGCGCGTAGTCGGCGACGTCCCACCCCTTCGGCCCCCAGTCCGGCGCGGCGAGCAGCACGAGGTGGTCGACACCCAGGTCGGCCTCGGTCGCCATGCGCAGCACGGTCGACCCGCCGAAGGAGTGACCGACGACCGTGCGCACCTGCGGGGTGAGCGCGGTGCGCACGCACGCCGCCCAGGCGTCGTGGCTCATGTCCTCGTCGGGCAGCCGCGGGGCGAGGACGGGCTCGGCGAGCCCCTCCCGCAGGGCGCGCACGAGGTCCTGGTCCTCGTCGTGCCCGCCGGCCCCGTGGAGGAAGAGCAGCGCCACCCCCTCAGGGTAGGGGTCAGGCGGTGCGCGCGGTGGCGAGCTCGACGAGCTCGGCGAGGGCCTCGACCGCCTCGGGCCGCGACCCCGGCAGGCCCGCGACCTCGTCCAGAGCAGCTCGCGAGGCGTCGACGAGCCGGGTGATCTCGGCCTCGACCTCGGCCACCGCGCCGGTGCTCGTCAGCAGCTCGCGGAAGCGCGCCACCTGCGTGTCGTCGAGCTGGGGGTCGCCGAGGTGCTCCTCGAGCCAGGCCCGCTGCGCGACGTCGGCGCCCAGCCAGGCCCGGGCGACGAGGACCGTGCGCTTGCCCTCGCGCAGGTCGTCGCCCGCCGGCTTGCCCGTCTCGTCGGGGTCGCCGAAGACGCCGAGGAGGTCGTCGCGCAGCTGGAAGGCCTCGCCGAGGGCGAGCCCGTGGCGCGAGAGCGCCTCGCGCGTCGCGGGCGAGGCTCCCGCGGCGGTCGCGCCGATGAGCAGGGGGTGCTCGACGGAGTACTTCGCGCTCTTGTAGCGCAGCACCCGCCGGGCGCGCTCGACGCGCTCCGGGCCGTCGGCGGCCGACCACGGCTGCATCGACTCGACGACGTCGATGAACTGGCCGGCCATGAGCTGCGTGCGCATCCGCTCGAGGACCTCCCACGCCGCGGCGAGACGGTCGGCCGGCAGGCCCGAGCGTACGACGAGGTCGTCGCACCAGTCGAGGCAGAGGTTGCCGGCGAGGATCGCCCCGGACAGGCCGAAGCGGTCGGCGTCGCCGCGCCACCCGCGCTGCGCGTGCGCGGCGGCGAGCGCCCGGTGCGCCGCGGGGGCGCCGCGGCGGGTGTCGGAGTCGTCCATGACGTCGTCGTGGAGCAGGGCCGCGGCCTGGAAGAGCTCCATCGCCGAGGCGAGGGCCACCGGCACGTGCCCGTCCTCGCCGCCCCCCGCGCGCCAGCCCCAGTAGGCGAAGGCGGCGCGCAGCCGCTTGCCGCCGCGCACGAGCGAGCTGATCGCGTCGGTGAGGTCGGCGACGTCCGGACCCATCTCGTCGAGATGACGCTGCTGACGGGCGATCTCGGCGTCGAGCTGGGCCTGGACCCGGCCCCGCAGGTCGGCGGCGAAGGGGTCGGGCACGTCGGCTCCTCGAGGGTGGGGTCGGGCGGTGCGGTCTGTGCTGCGAGCGGCGACGTCGGCGGCGGTCTCAGCAGCAGGTACGCGCCAGCCTACGGGCAGGCCCGCGGGCTATGGTCGCCGCCATGACGTCGCCCAGCGCACCCGGCGGGACCATCCCGCAGCGGCTCTCCTCGACGCGTCCCTCGATCAGCTTCGAGTTCATGCCGCCCAAGGACGACGCGGGCGAGGCGGTGCTGTGGGAGGCGATCGCGCGCCTCGAGCCCTTCGCCCCCGACTTCGTGTCGGTGACGTACGGCGCGGGCGGCTCGAGCCAGGACCGCACGCTGCGCGTCACCGAGCAGATCGGCCAGCGCACCTCGCTCACCGCGATGGCGCACCTCACGTGCGTCAGCCAGAGCGTCGACGACCTGCGCGAGGTGCTCGCCGGGTACGCCGCCGCCGGCATCGACCACGTCCTCGCCCTGCGCGGAGACCCGCCCGGTGACCCCCGTGGCGAGTGGACCGCGCACCCGCAGGGGCTCGACCACGCCGAGGACCTCGTCGCCCTCGTGCGCGAGGTCGGCGGCTTCGAGGTCGGAGTCGCGGCCTTCCCCGACGTGCACCCGAGCTCGGCCTCGTTGCGCGACGACGTCGAGACCCTCGTGCGCAAGGCCGACGCCGGCGCGAGCTTCGCCGTGACCCAGATGGTCTTCGACGCCGAGTCCTACCTGCGGCTGCGCGACGAGGTCGCCGCCCGCCGCGACCTGCCGATCACCCCCGGCCTCATGCCGGTGACGAGCGTCAAGCAGATCCGTCGGATGGCCCAGCTCATGGGCACGCCCCTGCCCGCGGCCGTCGTCGACCGTCTCCAGGCCGTCGACGGCGATCCCGCGGCGGTGCGGGCCGTGGGCGTCGAGATCGCCACCGAGCTCGCCGACCGCATGCTCGGGGAGGGCGCCCCGGGCCTGCACCTCATCACGATGAACCGCTCGACGGCCAGCCTCGAGGTGCTGCAGAACCTCTCGCACCTGCGCGCCTGAGCGACCGCTCGGCGCACGTCCCGCCCCCGCCCCCCGGCGGGCTTGACCACCTCGTCGTCCCGCGCGCTAGTGTGGCCGTCAGTTCGAACATGTGTTCGATCGTGGGTGACGGCGACGAGCGGAGGACGCGGTGACGACGCGGGTGGCGGGCGAGAGCATCGAGGTGCGAGGGGCTCCGGGTGGTGACTGCTCGGATGACGGGGGAGCGCCCCGGGCCTTCCTGTGGAGGGGGCGCCTCTACCGGGTGAGCCGGGTCGTCGACCGCTGGCAGGAGGACCGGGCCGGCGAGGTCTGGCAGGTCTGCGCGAGCTCGGGCCGAGGAGCCGACGAGGTCTTCGACCTGCGGGCGGACCGCGGGGACGGCGGGGCGGCCGTCGCCTGGTCGCTCGTGGCGGCGCTGGGCTGAGGGTGGTCGTGCACGGCATGGCAGACATCGAGCAGGTCGGCCGGCTCCTCGCCGACGCCGCCGACGCCCTCACCGAGGCGCACTGGGTGCGCGAGGCCCCCGAGCGGCTCGCCGCCACCCGGCTCGGCACGCTGCGGGTGGCGGCGGCCGTCCTCGCGGCGCGCGGGCGCCCGGGCCAGGCGGCGGGCAGCCCGAGCAGCACGTGGCAGGTGCTCGCACGGGTCGCCCCCGAGCTCTCGGAGTGGGCGGCGCACCTCGAGCGGGCCGAGCGTCGACCTCCCCACGACGTCCGCGGGGTCGACGACCTGCTGCGCGCGGGCGAGGACTTCCTCCTCGTCGCCGCGGCGACGCTCGGGCTGCCGGCGCCGAGCCTGCCCGCCACCCTCGTGCCCGTCAGCCTGAGCAGCACCGGTCTGCCCGCGACGGGCCCGGGCGGCGCCGGGCGGGTCGAGGACGCCGAGGCGTCGTGACCCCGCCCGCGGGGTGGTCGCACCCGTGGCCCGGGCCGAACTAGGGTTGGGGCATCCACGTGCCGCACCCGTGGCGCACGAAGGGAGCACCGTGAGCGACGAACGCCGACCCGCCCGCCGCCGGGGGGTCGAGAGCAACCTGCGGACCGCCGCCGTGTGGTCCGAGGTCTCCACGCTGACCGCCGAGCGGCAGCGCGAGCTCGGCCGTGCCCTGCGGGTCCTCGACCTCGGAGGTGGCACCGGTGGGCTCGCCGTGCCGCTCGCCGAGCAGGGGCACACCGTGACCGTCGTCGACCCGAGCGCCGACGCCCTCGCCTCGCTACGACGGCGCAGCGCCGAGTCGAGCGCCTCGGCCCGCATCAGCGCCGTCCAGGGCGACGCGGACACCCTCTCGGAGGTGCTCGCCGCCGGCAGCGTCGACCTCGTGTGCTGCCACGGGACCCTCGAGGTCGTCGACGACCCCGACACCACGCTGTGCCGGATCGCCGACGTCCTCGCGCCCGGCGGCTACCTCAGCCTCGTCACCGCGCAGCGCCTGGCCGCCGTCGTCGCCCGGGCGCTCGCCGGTCGCTTCGACCAGGCCCGGGCCGCGCTCGCGAGCCCGGACGGGCGGTGGGGGAGCGGCGACCCGATGCCGCGTCGCTTCGACCAGGGCGACGTCGTGGCCCGGCTCGGTCGGGCCGGATTCACCGTCGAGGCGATCCACGGCGTGCGGATCTTCAGCGACCTCGTGCCCGGGGCGCTGCTCGACTCCGAGGCCGACCGCGCCGACGTGCTCGCGCTCGAGCAGGCGAGCGTCGCCGACGAGGAGCGCTCGGTGCTCAGCCACCTCGGCTCGCAGCTGCACGCCCTCGCCCGCAAGGACTGACGGCGTGATCCGGGGTGCGCGGCGATGAGCCGGCGGCAGTTCCGGGTCCCCGAGGGCCCGCACGACCGCCCGCTCGACGAGACCGGCTGCGGCGTCATGCACGTCGACATGGACGCCTTCTACGCCTCCGTCACCCTGCGCCACCACCCCGAGCTCGTCGGGACCCCGGTGATCATCGGCGGGGGAGAGCGCGGCGTCGTGCTGTCGGCGACCTACGAGGCCCGCGCCTTCGGCGTGACCTCGGCGATGCCCATGGTCCGGGCCCGCCGGCTGTGCCCCCGGGCGACCGTCCTCGCCCCCGACCACCACGAGTACTCCGCGGTCTCGAAGGGGGTCATGCGGATCTTCGAGGGGATCACCCCCTTCGTCGAGCCGATCAGCCTCGACGAGGCCTTCCTCGACGTCTCGGGGGCCACGCGCCTGCTCGGGGCGCCGACGGCGATCGCGGAGCGGATCCGCGCCCAGGTGCGGGCCGAGCAGGGGATCACCTGCTCCGTCGGCATCGCGAGCACGAAGTTCGTCGCCAAGCTCGCGTCCGGCCTGGCCAAGCCCGACGGGGTCCTGCTCGTGCCGGCGGACGAGGTCGTCGACTTCGTCCAGCAGCTCCCCGTCGGCGCGCTGTGGGGCGTCGGCGACCGCACGGAGGAGACGCTGGCCCGGCTCGGGCTGCGCACCGTCGCCGACATCGCCCGCACCCCGCGCGAGCAGCTCGTGCGCGACCTCGGCGCCGCGACCGGCGCCCACCTGCACGACCTCGCGTGGGGTCGGGACCCGCGCCACGTCCAGCCCGTGCACCGCGAGCGCAGCATCGGGCACGAGCGCACCTTCTCCAGCGACGTCGGGGACCCGGAGGTCGTGCGCCGGGTGCTCCTCGGCCTGGCCGAGAAGGCTGCCGCACGCCTGCGCGCCCAGGCCCTCGTCGGGCGCACGGTGAGCATCAAGGTGCGCTTCTCGGACTTCACGACGATCACCCGGTCGCGCTCGCTGTCGACCCCCACCGACGTCAGCCGCGACATCTACGCCGTCGCCCGCGAGCTCTACGACGGCCAGGGGGTGCAGAAGGCGCGGATCCGTCTCGTCGGGGTCCGGGTCGAGGGGCTGAGCGACTCTGCGAGCACCCCTGTCCAGGGTCTGCTCGATGAGCCCGAGCACGGCTGGCGCGACGCGGACCGGGCGGTGGACAGGGCCTCCGCGCGCTTCGGCACGGGCAGCGTGCAGCCCGCCAGCCTGATCAGGGGTGGCCGGTCTACCACGAGCGGCGAGCGCGACCTAGACTGATCGGTACCGACCAAGGTCGTGGGTCGCAGACGTGCAGGAGGATCAGTGGCTCTGTCAGAGCGCGAGCAGCAGATGCTCGAGGAGATGGAACAGGCCCTCTACGCGGAGGACCCACGCTTCGCGACGAGCATGAAGGGCGGGCCCCTCGGGGGTGACCTGCGCCGCCGTCGCATCATCGGCGCCGTCGGCGTCGTCGCCGGTCTCGGTCTCGTCCTCCTCGGGGTCTCGACCTCGGTGTGGGTCGGCGTCGTCGGCTTCGTCGTCATCGTCGCCTCTCTCGCCGTGGCCCTCGCGCCGCGCCGCGAGGGCGGGCTCCAGGCCGTGCAGGCCGACGGCTCGCTCGGCGCCCCGCACAAGCCCGGCGGTCGCGTCCCCCGGGCCGCGCGTGCCGGACGACCGGCGAAGGGGGCCGCACGACCCGGTCGGGCCGCCCGCCCGCAGAAGGCCGGGACCTTCATGCAGCGTCTCGAGCAGCGCTGGGAGCAGCGCCGACACGGCGGCGGCGGGTACTGATCACCGGAAAGTGCTGATCACCAGAAGGTGCTGATCACCAACAGGTGCTGATCATCGGAGCAGCCGTGGGTGGACCCATCGGCGACTGCCGCGCACGCACGACGAGCCGGGCCCTGTCGGGCCCGGCTCGTGCACGTCGTGCGACCGGTCTGCCGTGCGGCTCAGATCGAGTGGCTCACGATGCCGACGCCCCAGGTGATCGCGATGAGCATCGCGGCGCTCAGCTCGACACCCATGCTGCGCAGCACGCCCTTGAGGGCGGAGCGGGTCGCGGCCCACGCCCGCTGGCCGTCGCGGTAGCGCGAGAGCTCGACGAGGTAGATCCCGGCGACGAAGAAGAGCGGCGCCCCGACGACCGGGACGACGAAGAAGCCGACGACCGCGGCGGCGAGACCGAGGAGGATGGTGGCCCCGCCCACCCCTTCGGCCTTCATCTTGCGGCCGGGGATGGTGATCTGGAGCACGACGGCGAGCAGGTAGATCGCGGCGGCCACGCCGAAGGTCACCCAGGCGCGGGTGCCGCCGACCTCGAGGGCCCAGACGAGCACCGTGCCGAGGCAGACGATGAGACCGGGCAGGATCGGGAAGACGATCCCGAAGACCCCCACGGCGAAGAGCGGGACGAGCAGCCACAGAGCGGCCGGCGTGGCATCAGGTGCCACGCCGGCCAGGTCGAGCAGACCGGTCACGCTCAGCGCTCGTCGTCAGCGGCGAGTGCCGGCGTCTCCTCGAGTCGCTCGCTCTGGTCGTCGATGTCGGCCAGGTCGCGCAGCTTGGGCAGGTGCTCACGTCCGTGGTGGGCGCAGAAGAGGAGCTCACCGCCGGCGTGGAGCCGGGCGCGGACGTAGGCCTGAGCCCCGCAGCGGTCGCAGCGGTCGGCCGCGGTCAGGGGAGAGACCAGGGTCGCGTTCACGTCGTTCCTTCTTTCAATGACACTTGCTCGAGACCGGGAGGGTCTCGAGGTGTCCAACAGTCAAGCACGCCGATCCCTTCCCGAGGGGCATCGGGCGCGTGAGGCGCGCCCCTTGTCCAGGCTGCGGGACGGCTCCCGCACGGCCTCGACCCGTCCGAGGTGACCGCAGACGGGTGGCCGAGGGTCCCCCTTCGCGCGCCTGCTCGGGTTGTCAGAGGGCCCGGACTACCCTGCACGTGGCGGACGCATCCACCCCGCCGACCGAGCCGAAGGACGTACCGACCCCGTGCCAGCCGCGACCAGGACCGCCGCCAAGAGGGCGAGCAGCAAGACCGCCCAGGACTACACCGCGCACCACCTCCAGGTGCTCGAGGGGCTCGAGGCGGTCCGCAAACGGCCCGGAATGTACATCGGCAGCACCGACAGCCGCGGTCTCATGCACTGCTTGTGGGAGATCATCGACAACGCCGTCGACGAGGCCCTGGGCGGCCACGGCGACCGGATCGACGTCGTCCTGCACCGTGACGGCTCCGTCGAGGTCCGCGACCAGGCGCGCGGCATCCCCGTCGACATCGAGCCGCGCACGGGGCTCACCGGTGTCGAGGTCGTCTTCACCAAGCTGCACGCGGGCGGCAAGTTCGGCGGGGGCAGCTACACCGCGTCCGGCGGGCTGCACGGCGTCGGCGCCTCCGTCGTCAACGCGCTCTCGGCGCGGCTCGACGTCGAGGTCGACCGGGCGGGCAAGACCTACGCGATGTCCTTCCGCCGCGGAGAGCCCGGTGTCTTCTCCGACGTCGCGGGCTCGGAGGGCGCGAAGGACCCCGAGCACGACTTCACGCCGTACGAGAAGGGCAGCGAGCTCGCCGTCGTCGGCAGGGCGAAGCGGGGCGCCACCGGCACCCGGATCCGCTACTGGGCCGACCCGCACATCTTCCCCACCGAGTCCGGCTTCGACTACGACGCGCTCGTCGCCCGGGCCCGGCAGACCTCCTTCCTCGTGCCCGGGCTCACCCTCGTCATCCGTGACGAGCGCCGCCTGCCCGGGACGAAGGGGGAGGACGGCCCGGTCGAGGAGGTCTTCGTCCACGACGGCGGCATCGCCGAGTTCGTCGACTTCCTCGCCCCCGACCCCGCGGTCACGGACGTGTGGCGGCTCCAGGGCAGCGGCACCTTCACCGAGACCGTCCCCGTGCTCGACGCCTCGGGGCACATGTCCCCGACCGAGGTCGAGCGCGAGTGCGGTGTCGACATCGCGCTGCGGTGGGGCACCGGCTACGACACCCGGGTGTCGAGCTTCGTCAACATCATCGCGACGCCGAAGGGGGGTACCCACCTCACCGGCTTCGACCAGGCGCTGCTCAAGGTCTTCCGCAAGCAGCTCGAGGTCAACGCGCGCAAGCTCAAGGTCGGCTCGGACAAGGTCGAGAAGGACGACGTGCTCGCCGGCATGACGGCGGTCGTCACCGTCCGCCTCGCCGAGCCGCAGTTCGAGGGCCAGACCAAGGAGGTGCTCGGCACGTCGGCGGTGCGCACCATCGTCGCCAAGGTCGTCGAGACCGAGCTCACGGCGCAGCTGACGAGCACGAAGCGGGGCGAGAAGCAGCAGTCCGCCCAGCTGCTCGAGAAGGTCGTCGCCGAGATGAAGTCGCGCATCAGCGCGCGGGTGCACAAGGAGACGCAGCGCCGCAAGAACGCGCTCGAGAGCTCGACCCTGCCGCCGAAGCTGCGCGACTGCCGCAGCAACGACGTCGAGGCGACCGAGCTCTTCATCGTCGAGGGCGACTCGGCGATGGGCACGGCCAAGGAGGCCCGCAACAGCGAGTTCCAGGCGCTGCTGCCGATTCGGGGCAAGATCCTCAACGTCCAGAAGGCCGCGATCGGCGACATGCTCAAGAACGCGGAGTGCGCCTCGATCATCCAGGTCATCGGCGCGGGCTCGGGGCGATCCTTCGACCTCGACGCGGCCCGCTACGGCAAGGTCGTCATCATGACCGACGCCGACGTCGACGGCGCCCACATCCGCACGCTGCTGCTCACCCTCTTCTTCAACCACATGCGGCCGCTCGTCGCGGCCGGGCGGGTGTACGCGGCGGTGCCCCCGCTGCACCGCATCGAGGTCGTGCACCCCGGGTCGAAGAAGAACGAGCTCATCTACACCTACTCCGAGGCCGAGATGCGCTCGACGCTCGCCGGCCTGCAGAAGAAGGGCCGCTCGATCAAGCAGCCCATCCAGCGCTACAAGGGCCTGGGCGAGATGGACGCCGACCAGCTCGCCGAGACGACGATGGACCCCGCCCATCGCACGCTGCGCCGGGTCACGCTCGCCGACGTCGACGCGGTCGCCGAGGTCTTCGAGCTGCTCATGGGCAAGGACGTCGACCCGCGTCGTGAGTTCATCGTCTCCTCGGCCAGCGAGCTCGACCGCGAGCGCATCGACGCCTAGGCCCATGACGGACCCCGGGACCGCGGCGGTCGCGCTGCTCGAGCAGCTCGTCGCCGTCGACAGCGTCAACCCGGGGCTCGTGCCCGGGGCTGCGGGCGAGGGGCGCGTGGTCGAGCACCTGCGCGACCGGCTCGAGGCCGCCGGTCTGGTGACGACCGTCGTCCCGGCACCGGGCCTGGACGACCGGCCGAGCCTCGTCGCCATGCCCCGCGGGGGCGAGGACCTGCCCACCGTCGTGCTCAACGGGCATCTCGACACCGTGGGGGTGAGCGGGATGGACGCGCCCTTCGAGGCGCGCGTCGAGGGCGACCGGCTGCTCGGGCGCGGCGCCGCGGACATGAAGGGCGGCATCGCCGCGGTCGTGGCGGTGGCCGAGCACCTCGTCGCCACCGGGGCGCCGGTGCGGCCCGTCCTCGCGCTCGTCGCGGACGAGGAGGACGCCAACCTCGGCAGCGAGGCCGTCCTCCGCGCGCTGCGGCGCCGAGGCGTTCGCCCGGACGTGTGCCTCGTCGCCGAGCCCACTGACCTCGCCCTGTGCCGCTCGCTGCGGGGCTTCGCCGTCGTCCGGGTCGAGCTGCCCGGGCGCGCCGCGCACAGCTCGCAGGCCGAGCTGGGCGTCAACGCCGTGACCCACCTCGGTCGTCTCCTGCACGCCGTGGACGCACGCGCCGACGCCGTGCGCGCGGCCGGCGGCGACCTCATGGCGACCGTCGTCAGCGGGGGGTTGTCCCCCTTCGCCGTCCCGGACCGTGCGTCGTGCGTCGTCGAGATGCGGCTGCCCCCGGACCGGGGGAGCGAGGAGGCGCTCGACGAGGTCCGGGCGCTCCTCGACCCCGCGTGGGGCGCGACCGTCGAGCTCGTCGCGCACCGCGACGGCTGGCGGCTCGACGCCGACGGGCCGGCCGCCGACCTCGCGCGACGGCTGGGCGGGGCGCTCGGCACGGACGCGACCTTCGACGCGCCGTACTGGACGGAGGCGCCGATGTGGCAGCAGCTGTGCCCGACCCTCGTGTGCGGGCCGTCGGGCGGCGGGCTCCACGCCGTCGACGAGTGGGTCGACCTGCGTCAGGTGCGCGCGCTCGCCAGGACCCTCGGCGACGTCCTCGTCGGGTGGGCGCGCGATGCCGGCTGACCCCCGCGGCCTGCGCGCTGACGCGCCCCTGCTCGACGCGTGGCTGCGCCAGCGCGAGCACCCGCCCACGCCCTTCACCATCCCCGGCCACAAGCAGCGCACCGATCTCGTCGGTGACGTCGTCGCCGGTGACGTGCCGCTCTACGCCGGCCTCGACACGATGAAGCTCACGACGGGCGTGCTCGTCGAGGCCGAGCGGCGGGCCGCTCGGCTGTGGGGAGCCGACGTGTGCCGCTTCTCCACCGGTGGCGCGACGCACGCCAACCAGGCGGCGGTGCTCGCCGTGGCCGGGGACGGCGACGAGGTGGTCGTCAGCCGGACCCTGCACCGCTCCGTGCTCGTCGGGCTCGTCCTCGCCGGGCTCACGCCCGTGTGGGTGCGGCCCGACGTCGACGCGACCACGGGGCTGCCGGCCGGGGTCTCGCCGTCCACCGTGCGCCGGGCGCTCGCCGAGCACCCCCGGGCTCGCGCGGTCCTCGTCGGCGACCCGTCGTACGTGGGCACGACCGGCGACGTGGCCGGGCTGGCCGCGGTCGCCCACGAGCACGGCGTGCCCCTCGTCGTCGACGCGGCCTGGGCCGCGCACTTCGGCTTCCACCCCGACCTGCCGCGGCACGCCCTGCGGCTGGGGGCCGACCTCGTCGTGACGAGCGCGCACAAGACCTTGCCCGCGTGGAGCCAGGCCGCCCTCGTCCTCGCCCGCACCGAGCGCGTCGACCCGGCCCGGCTCGACGCCGCCGTCGAGGCCGGGGCGACGACGAGCCCCGCGGGCGCGGTGCTCGCGAGCACCGATGCCGCCCGGGCGCTGCTGGAGCGCGACGGCGAGGAGCTGCTCGGTCGCGCGATCGAGGCCACCGCGCGGGTGCGCGACCGGCTCCGGGGGGTCGAGGGGCTCGTCGTGCTCGACGGGCCCGGCGTCGACCCGCTCAAGCTCACCCTCGTCCTGTCGGGCGCCGGGGTCGACGGCAACGCCGTCGAGGCCGACCTCATCGCCCAGGGCATGCCGGTCGAGTCCGCCGACCGCGACGTGCTCGTCGCGGTCGTCTCTCTCGCCGACGACGGCTCGACCCTCGAGCCGCTGGGCGACGCGCTCGTCGCGTCGGTGGACCGGCACCGGGGCGCGCCACGCGCCGTCACCGGGCCGGCGATGTACCGCGTCGAGCCGGTCGTCGCGATGTCTCCTCGGGCGGCGTGGTTCGCCCCGCACGAGGCGGTGCCGCTAGCCGCGGCCGTGGGCCGAGTGTGCGCCGAGCTCGTCGCGCCCTACCCGCCCGGCATCCCGGTGCTCGCCCCCGGCGAGCTCGTGACCCAGGACAGCCTCGACGCGCTCGACCAGGCGCGGCGGGCAGGGGTCCGCATCGCCTACGCCGCCGACCCCACCCTCGCCACCCTGCGCGTCGTGTCCCGCTGAGCCCCCCGCGACGGGACCCTGGTGGTCGAGGTGCGACGAAGGAGCCTCGAGACCACCCCTTCGTCGGGGCCAGTGGTCTCGAGGCTCGGGCGCTGCGCGCCCTTCGCACCTCGACCATCAAGGGCTCGGGCGCTGCGCGCCCTTCGCACCTCGACCAGCGAAGGGCTCGGCCACCGTGGGGGTCACGAGTGCGACACGCCGGGCGCGACGTTGTTGCCCCGACCGGTGATCTGGGCCACGGTTAGCCACACTCCGGACGTCCGTCTGCGAGCACGCACACCTGGGAGGCCACATGTCCGAGACCGCCACATCGGACCCCGGTACCGGGGAGGAGCGCACCGAGCTGCGCCGGGTGATGGGGCCCAAGCTCCTCCTGCTCTTCATCGTCGGCGACATCCTCGGCACCGGCGTCTACGCGCTGACCGGACAGGTCGCGGCCGAGGTCGGCGGCGCCGCCTGGGCGCCCTTCCTCGCGGCCTTCGTCGTCGCGACGATCACCGCCTTCTCCTACCTCGAGCTCGTGACGAAGTACCCGCAGGCCGGTGGAGCCGCCACCTTCATCCACAAGGCCTTCGGCATCCACTTCGTCACCTTCATCGTCGCCTTCGCCGTCATGTGCTCGGGCATCACCTCGGCCTCCACCGCGTCGAACGCCTTCGCCAGCTTCCTGCGCGACGGGATCGGTGCCGACTGGGCGGCCGGCTCGACGCCGCTGCTGCTCATCGCGCTCGGCTTCATGGCCCTCGTCGCGGCGATCAACTTCCGCGGCGTCGGCGAGAGCGTCAAGGCCAACGTCGTGCTCACGCTCGTCGAGCTCTCCGGTCTGCTCCTCATCATCTTCATCGGTCTCTACGCCGTCACCCAGGGCAAGGCCGACTTCAGCCGGGTCGTCGTCTTCGAGAGCCCGAGCGACAAGTCCACCTTCTTCGCCGTCACGGCGGCCACCTCGCTGGCCTTCTTCGCGATGGTCGGCTTCGAGGACTCTGTCAACATGGCCGAGGAGACCCAGGACCCCGTGCGGATCTTCCCGAAGGTCATGCTCACCGGCCTGGGCATCACCGGTCTGATCTACGTGCTCGTCGCGATCACCGCGGTCGCGCTCGTGCCGGTCGGCTCGCTCATCGACCCGGAGAAGCCCTCGGCGCTCACCCAGGTCGTCGCCGCGGGAGCCCCGGGCATCCCCTTCGACAAGATCTTCCCGTGGATCGGCATGTTCGCCGTGGCGAACTCGGCGCTCATCAACATGCTCATGGCCAGCCGGCTCGTCTACGGCATGGCGCGCCAGGAGGTGCTGCCGCGTCCGCTCGGCATGGTCCACCGCGGCCGCCAGACCCCGTGGCTCGCGATCGTCTTCACGACCGTCCTCGCCTTCGGCCTCATCACCTACGTCGTGCGGGCCAACGGCAGCGAGGAGGGCGCCAGCACGGTCTCGCTGCTCGGCGGCACCACCGCGCTGCTCCTGCTGTGCGTCTTCACCGTCGTCAACATCGCCGTCCTCGTGCTGCGGCGCGACCACGTCGGCCGCGCGCACTTCAACGCGCCGACGGTCCTGCCCGTCATCGGCGCCGTGCTCTGCGCCTTCCTCGCCGGTCCGTGGGCCCGTAGCGAGGAGCAGCAGCAGCAGTACGAGATCGCCGGCGGCCTGCTCGCCGTCGGTGTCGTCCTCTGGGCGATCACCTGGGTGGTCAACCGGGCGGTCTACGGCAAGCGCACCTTCATGCGCGACCCGGAGCACATCGACCACGAGTGATCCACCGATCGCACGACGACGGGCCGGGGCATCTGCCCCGGCCCGTCGTCATGTCCGCCCGTCGGACGCGGCCGTCACCAGCCCCCGGCGCTCACCAACCCCCGATGCCCCCGATGGCGCGCTGGGCAGGCGTGCCCGACCCGTCGCGGCGGCCGTCGGCCACCGGCAGGTCGACGGCCACGCCGTTCGACGCGCTCGCGCGGGCGTCCGCCCGCCCGGCCCACGCGAGGAGCAGCGTGTCCTCGCCGCCGCGGAAGCGGTGCGCCCGCACGCCGGCGGTCGCGCGGCCCTTGCCCGGGTACTCGGCGAAGGGGGTGACCTTGATCGCGCCCGGGTCGGTCCCGGGCAGCGCGTCGGAGGACCCGCTCACGGTGACGACGACGTTATCACGCGCGGGGTCGACCGCCCCGAAGTAGATCACCCGAGCGCCGGACGAGAGGCGGATGCCGGCCATGCCTCCGGCGCCGCGGCCCTGCGGGCGGACGGTCGAGGCGGAGAAGTGGAGCAGCTGGGCGTCGCTCGTCACGAAGACGAGCTCCTCCTCGCCGGTGCGCAGCTCGACGGCCCCGACGACCTCGTCGCCGTCCTTGAGCGAGACGACCTCCCACAGCGCCCCCTTCGGCACCTCCGGGGAGACCCGCTTGACGACACCGCTCGCGGTGCCCAGCGCCAGGCCGGGCGAGTCCTCGGCGAGGGAGAGCAGCGCGAGCACCCGCTCGTCGGCGCCGAGGTCGACATAGGCGCCGACCGGCGCGCCGCCGGAGAGGGAGGGGGCGTCGTTCGTCGGGGGCAGCGTCGGCAGCTCCAGGGCGCTCACCCGGGCGACGCGACCCGCGCTCGTCACGACCCCGATCTCACCGCGGGCGGTGCTGCGCACCGCGGAGACGACGGCGTCGTGGCGCGAGCGCGAGCCCTCGCGCGACGGCTCCTGCTCGCTCGTCGTGCGGGCGAGCAGACCGGTGCTCGACAGGAGCACCCAGCACGGGTCGTCGCTCACCTCGAGCGGGGTGCTCGTCGCCGCGGGCGCACCCGCGGACTCAAGGAGCACCGTGCGGCGCGGGGTGCCGTGCTGCTTGGCGACCTCGGCGAGCTCGGAGGACACGAGGCGGGTGAGCACGCGCTCGTCGCCGAGGATCTCCTCGAGCTCGGCGATCTGGCGGCGCAGGTCCTCCTGCTCCTGCTCGAGCTCGATCCGGGAGAACTTCGTCAGGCGGCGCAGCTGGAGGTCGAGGATGTAGCTCGCCTGGACCTCGCTGAGGTCGAAGACCTCCTGGAGGCGCTGGCGGGCCGTGCCCGCGTCGTCGCTGCTGCGGATGAGCTGGATGACCTCGTCGATGTCGAGGATCGCGACGAGCAGGCCGTCGACGAGGTGCAGGCGGTCGCGCTTCTTGCCCAGCCGGTGCTCGGTGCGGCGGCGCACGACGTCGACCCGGAAGTCGACGTAGACGGTGAGCAGCTCCTTGAGGCCCATCGTGCGGGGCGTGCCGTCGACGAGGGCGACGTTGTTGATGGAGAAGCTCTCCTCCATCGGCGTCAGCTTGTACAGCTTCTCGAGGACGGCCTCGGGGTTGAAGCCGTTCTTGATCTCGATGACGAGGCCGAGGCCCTTCGTGCGGTCCGAGAGGTCCTTGACGTCGGCGATGCCCTCGAGCTTCTTGCCCTGGACGCCGTCCTTGATCTTCTCGATGACCTTCTCGGGGCCGACGAGGTAGGGCAGCTCGGTGACGACGATGCCCTGCCGGCGCGGCGAGACCTTCTCGACCCGCACGGTGGCCCGGGTGCGGAAGCTGCCGCGACCGCGCAGGTAGGCGTCGCGGATGCCGTCGAGACCGACGATGCGCCCGCCGCCGGGCAGGTCGGGGCCGGGCACGAAGCGCATGAGGTCGTCGAGCGAGCACTGCGGGTGGGTGAGCAGGTGCCGGGCCGCGCCGATGACCTCGACGAGGTTGTGCGGCGGCATCTGGGTGGCCATGCCGACGGCGATGCCGGTCGTGCCGTTGACGAGGAGGTTCGGGTAGGCCGCCGGCAGCACCTCGGGCTGGGTGAGCTGGTCGTCGTAGTTGGGGACGAAGGGGACGGTGGACTCGTCGAGGCTGGCGACCATGAGCAGCGCCGCGGGCGCCATCCGCGCCTCGGTGTAGCGCGAGGCCGCGGGGCCGTCGTCGAGCGAGCCGAAGTTGCCGTGCCCGTCGACGAGCGGCAGCCGCATGGCGAAGGGCTGGGCGAGGCGCACGAGGGCGTCGTAGATCGCGGTGTCGCCGTGCGGGTGGTACTTGCCCATGACCTCGCCGACGACGCGGCTGGACTTCACGTGGCCGCGCTCGGGACGCAGCCCCATCTCGCTCATCGAGTACAGGATCCGGCGGTGCACCGGCTTGAGCCCGTCGCGGGCGTCCGGCAGCGCGCGTGCGTGGATGACCGAGACCGCGTACTCGAGGAACGCGCCGCGCATCTCGTCCGCGACGTCGATGTCGACGATCCGCTCCGGGACGGGGGGCGGCGCGGGGGTGGTGGTGCGGCGGGCCATGCGTGCGGGTGCTCCTTCGTCGGGCAGGGGAGGACCCCATCTTCGCCGATCGCACCGTCAGCCCCGTGATGACACCCCGACGGCGGGTCGCGGGGTGCCCGCCTGCGCCGCCGGGGGGACTCTGCCAAGATCACCCCGAACCACGCAGGGGGCTGCGGCGTCTCACAGGCATGACCGCCATGAGCATCGTCCTCCCGAGGAGCGAAGGGGTGACGATGGCGCGAGCCCGCACGGACGTCGATGCGGAGCTGCGGGAGGTCTACGACGCGCACTACGGGCGTCTGGCGGGCTGGACCAACCGTCTCGTCGGCGACCCCGATCTCGCCCACGACCTCGCGACGGAGGCCTTCGTCAAGCTCGTGCGCGAGTGGGGCCGGGTCGACGAGCCCAAGGCGTGGCTCTACGCGGTGACCGCCAACCTCGTGCGCGACCACTGGCGCAAGCGCGGGCGGGAGCACTCCGCCTACCTGCGTCACGAAGGGGGAGCCCCGGCCGAGGGGCGGGACGACCCCGACGTCGCGACCCAGGTCTCCGTGCGCACCGCCGTCCAGTCGCTGCCCGACCGGCTGCGCGTGGCGGTGCTGCTCTACTACTTCGCCGACCTCTCCGTCGGCTCCGTCGCCACCCAGCTCGGCAAGTCCGAGGGCGCGGTCAAGCGCGACCTCTTCGAGGCCCGCACGTCCCTGGCTGCCATGCTGGAGGGCGCCCGATGATCCCCCGTGACGAGCACGACGACCTCGAGACGTTCGGCAGGCTGATGGACGACCCCACCCGGCGCGACGACCCCGTCGACGCCTTCTTCGCCCGTGAGCGCGAGCTCGTCGAGGAGCTCCCCGGGCACGACGTGCACCTCCAGGGGGTGCTGCGCGCCGGTCGGACCGGTCGGCGTCGCTCCACCGGCTGGCTCGTCGCCGGGGCCGCCGCCGTCGCCGCCGTGGCGACGGCCGTCGGCGTGGGGGTGCTCGGGACCGGTCAGGGGGAGCTGCGACCGGCCGGTGACCCGACGACGGTGAGCCTGCCCGAGCCGAGCGAGGCGACGACCCCGGCCCCGACCGCCTCACGCGCCGAGCCGGCCGACGGCCAGCTCCTCGCCCGCTCGGTGAGCGCCGGCGACGACCGCACCCGCGCGGTGCTGGGCGAGGCGCGGTGCAGCGCCGAGACCACCTGCCCGCTGCTGCTGCGCACGACCGACGACGGCCAGAGCTGGATCAACACCGCCGCCCTGCCCGACCTCTCCGTCGCCCCGCCCGGCGGGATCGCCGTCGAGCCCGACCAGGTGGGCATCCTGCGCTGGGCGAGCGCCGACACCGGCTACCTCGCCGGGTCGGTGCTGCGACGCACGACCGACGGCGGCACGACGTGGGCCGACATGCCCTACCCGGGCGGCACGATCGTCGCCACCGAGGTCGACGACGGCGTCGTGCACCTCGTGAGCGCGGGGGAGTGCACCGAGCAGGGGTGCGCCGGCCCCCTTCGCGTCTACCGGGCCGGCACCGGTGACAGCAGCGCCGACGTCGTCGTCCTCGACGAGGACGTCTCGGGCATCACCGGGGCGCAGCTCGTCGTGCGCGGACCTCGCGCCTACCTCTCCGTCGGCACCGCTGACGGCAGCCGCACCTACCGGATCGGTGAGCAGGCCGAGCACCTCGAGCCGTGCGACGAGGGCGACACCGTCTTCTTCGGCACCCCGGCCGACGGCGAGGGCCCGCTGAGCGCGCTGTGCGGCACGCCCGGGGACGACGGCGGCACCTCGATCCGGGTGCGCACCTCCACCGACGACGGGGTCAACTGGTCGCCGGCGAGCCCCTCGGTCGCCGTCGGCGGCACGGTCGCCGGGTACGCGCAGACCCAGCCCGGGACGGCGGTCGCCGTCACCCGGGGCGAGGCCGGAGGCCGTGCCCTGCGCACGACCGACGGCGGTGCGAGCTGGCGGGTGGCGAAGGCCGACTCCGTCCAGTGGTCGTGGGTGGCCGCGGGCGGGGACGACCGCGTCTACGGCCTGGCCGACGACTCCGAGGGCTTCCTCGAGAGCACCGACGGCGGCCAGTCCTGGCGGGTCGAGGTCCTCGCGCCCTGAGCGTCGCGCTCGACGGGCGAGGGGCATGGCAGGATCGGACGCATGAGCGAGGCGCTCCCACCGGGGTACCCCCATCTGGCCGAGGCTGACGTCGTGCTGCGCGACGGCACCGTCGCCCGGCTGCGACCCATCCGTCCGAGCGACGCCGAGGGCATCCACCGCTTCCACGCGGGGCAGTCCGAGGAGTCGATCTACCTGCGCTTCTTCGCGCCGATCCGGCGGCTGAGCGAGCGCGACGTCGAGCGCTTCACGAATGTCGACTACGTCGACCGGATGGCGCTCGTCGCGCTCATCCGCGACGAGATCATCGGGATCGGCCGCTACGACCGGATCGCGCCGACGAGCGCCGAGGTCGCCTTCAACATCAGCGACCACTACCAGGGCAAGGGCATCGGCTCGGTGCTCCTCGAGCACCTCGCGGCGATCGCCCAGGAGCACGACATCACCCGCTTCGAGGCGGAGGTGCTCCCGCAGAACCGCAAGATGCTCTCCGTCTTCTCCGACGCCGGCTACGAGGTGAGCCGACGCTTCGAGGACGGCGTCGTCATGCTCCACTTCGACATCGAGCCGACCGCGCAGTCCTTGTCGGTGCGCTTCGCCCGCGAGCACCGCGCCGAGGCCGAGAGCGTGTCGGCCCTGCTCCACCCGCGCAGCATCGCCGTCGTCGGCGTGAGCCGGCGCGAGCGCGCGATCGGCCACCAGGTGATGCGTCATGTCCTCGACGGCGGCTTCACCGGCGAGGTCTACCCCGTCAACCCCGAGGCTGACCGTCTGCTCGGGGTGCCCGCCTACCCGAGCATCACCGACCTGCCCGAGGCCGTCGACCTCGCCGTCGTCGCCGTGCCGGCGAGCGCCGTGCCCGGGGTCGTCGAGGAGTGCGCGGCGAAGGGGGTCCGCGGCCTCCTCGTCATCTCCTCGGGCTTCGCGGAGGAGGGCGAGGAGGGCACGGCGCTGCAGCAGCGGGTGCTGCGCGTCGCGCGCGACAACGGCATGCGGGTCATCGGGCCGAACTCCTTCGGGATCCTCAACAACGACGAGGGCGTCCGGCTCAACGCCAGTCTCAGCCCGACGACCCCGCCCGCCGGCCACCTCGGGCTGTACTCCCAGAGCGGGGCCCTCGCGGTCGCGAACCTCGACTCCGCTGCCCGACGCAACCTCGGGGTCTCGGTCTTCCTCTCCGCGGGCAACCGCGTCGACGTCTCCGGCAACGACGTCATGCAGTACTGGGTCGACGACGACAGCACGCACGCCGTCGGTCTCTACCTCGAGTCGATGGGCAACCCGCGCAAGTTCTCCCGGATCGCCCGGGCGCTCGCGATGACCAAGCCGGTCATCGTCGTGAAGTCCCCGATGGAGGAGGTGCCGGGCCACCGGGTGCGCTCGACGACCGTGCGCCCCCACGCCTTCCGCGCGATCATGGCGCAGGCCGGTGTCATCCACGTCGAGAACGTCCACCAGATGTTCGACGCGGCCCAGCTGCTCCTGCACCAGCCGCTGCCCGAGGGCAACCGCGTGGCCATCGTCTCCAACTCCCACCAGCTCGGCACGATCAGCGCCGGCAGCGCCGCGGCGTGGGGGCTCGAGGTCACCCACGGGCCGGTGTCGGTGCGCACGGAGGCCACGCCCTCGGAGTTCCGGGCCGCGGTCGACGCCGCCTTCGCCGACGAGCAGGTCGACAGCGTCGTCGTGTCCTTCATCCCTCCGATCGGCGCCGTCGAGCACGACGTCGTCGAGGCCGTGCGCTACGCGGCGAAGCGCTCGAGCAAGCCCTGCGTCGGCAACCTCCTCGGCATGCGGGGCGTCGACACCGGGTCGCTCGTCGCCGAGGACCCCGGCGCGAGCTCGGGGGACGTGCCGCGCGAGGCGGTGCCGCTCTACGCGATGCCCGAGGACGCCATCCGCGCGCTCGGCCTGGCCACGCAGTACGGCCGGTGGCGCACGAAGGACAAGGGCGAGCCCGTCGTGCGCGACGGGGTGCGCCGCACCGCCGCCCGAGAGCTCGTCGACTCGGTGCTCGCCGAGTACCCGGAGGGGCGCGCCCTCACCGACGACGAGTCGCATGACCTGCTCGCCGCCTACGGCATCGACCTGTGGCGTCGCATCGAGGTCGCGAGCGCCGACGAGGCGGTCGCCGCGGCGGAGGAGGTCGGCTACCCGGTCGTCCTCAAGTCGCTCTCGCCCCTGGTGCGCGGGCACTCGCTGCTCGACGCCGTGCGCGTCGACCTCACCGAGCCGGAGCACGTGCGGGCGGCCTTCGAGGCGATGGACGCCCGGCTCGCCCCGCTCGACGCGAACTACTTCGTCGTCCAGCGGATGGCGCCGCAGGGCACGTCGTGCGTCCTCGGGACCGTAGAGGACCCGCTCTTCGGCCCGGTCATCTCCTTCAGCCTCGCCGGTGCGCCGACCGAGCTGCTCGACGACATCGCCTACCGCATCCCGCCGCTCACCGACGTCGACGTGCGCGAGATCGTCGACGACATCAAGCTCGCGCCCCTCCTGCACGGTCACAAGGGCGCGACCCCGGTCGACCGGGGCGCGCTCGAGGACGTCCTCGGGCGGCTGTCGCTCATGTCCGAGGACTTCGTCGAGATCGCCTCCGTCGTCCTCGACCCGGTGATGGCCCACGGCAAGGGGGCGAGCGTCCTCGGGGCCCAGATCCACCTCGCCCCGCCGCTGCGCCGCAAGGACCCCGGTCGCCGGGCGATGACCTGAGCCCTGCGGGTGGTCCGGGGTGTCCTCGCCCTGCGGCAGAATGGGGGTCATGTCCCAGGTGCCCACCGATCTCACCAGGATCGTCCTGCCGTCCCCCCTCCTCGACGCGATCGCGCGGGCCGGGTACTACCCCGACCTCGTCGCCGACATCATCCGCGCCGCCGTCGGCGAGGAGGAGGTCATCTCCCACCTCGTGCACCAGGAGACGACCTTCGACCAGGAGTCGGTGCGCCGGCACATCACCGCGCTGGTGACGACGAGCACCCGCCTCGTCATCGCCCACGCCGACGACTTCCCCGACGACGAGACCACCCGCGAGGACGTCGCGACCGCGACGACCGAGTGCATCCCCCTTCGCGCCGTGCGCGGGGTCATGCTCACCCACGTCGTGCCCAAGCCGAGCGAGTACGTGCCCGGGTCCCTCGGGCGCGAGCTCACCCTTACCGTCGGCTGGGGCACCGTGAGCCGGGTCGACCTGCTCCCCGCCGTGTGCGCAGACCCCTCGTGCGACGCCGACCACGGCTACGAGGGCACGATCGCCGCCGACGACATCTCGCTGCGCATCAGCGCCGAGGCCGAGGGCAGTGGCGCGCTCGACGCTGCGGTGACCTTCGCCCGGGACCTCTCGGCCCGCGTCGGCGTCTGAGCGTGCCCCCCGCCCCGGCCCTGCCGGTCGTCGGCGACGGTCTGCTCGACCGTCTGCTGCCCAGCGTCGCGACGAGCCTCGGGGTCGCCGGTCTCGCCCGCCCTGGTGACCGGGTGCTCGAGCCCGCCCGGCGCGCCGTCGTGGTGCTCGTCGACGGGCTCGGCGCCGAGCTCCTCGCCCGGCGGGGCGGTCATGCCCCCTACCTGCGCGGGCTCGCCGCGGCGCCCGGGTCGCGCTCGGTGGCCTGCGGCTTCCCCTCGACGACCGCGACGTCGATGGCGACCTTCGGCACCGGCCGGCTCTCCGGCGAGCACGGCCTCGTCGGCTACGAGGCGTACGACCCGGCGACGGGGCGCGCCTTCAACGAGCTGTCCTGGGAGGACGGCCCGGCCCCTCGTGACTGGCAGCCGCACCCGACCGTCTTCGAGGCCGCGTCGGCGGCCGGGGTCGAGACGGTCCGCGTCGGCCCGGGCTTCTTCGACGGCTCCGGCCTCACCGAGGCCGCCCTGCGCGGCGGCCGCTTCGTCGCCGCCTCCAGCCTCGCGCAGCGGGTCGACGCGACCCTCGCCGCGCTGCGCACCAGCTCGCGAGCCCTCGTCTACCTCTACTGGGGCGACCTCGACAAGGTCGGGCACGTGCACGGCTGCGGCTCGTGGCAGTGGGGCGAGGAGCTCGAGGCGGTCGACGCCGAGCTGCGGCGGCTCGCCGCCTCGCTGCCGCCCGACTGCGCGCTGCACGTCACCGCCGACCACGGCATGGTCGACGTCGCGATGGACCGCCGTCTCGACGTCGCCCACGAGCCCGATCTCGCGGCCGGGGTGGCCGAGGTGTCCGGCGAGCCGCGCTCGGTGCAGCTGCACTGCCTGCCCGGCGCCGTCGACGACGTGCTCGCCGCGTGGCGGGAGCGGCTGGGCGAGGACGCCGTCGTCGTCACCCGCGACGAGGCCGTCTCGGCCGGGTGGTTCGGTCCCGTCGAGGACCGCGTGCGGCCCCGGATCGGCGAGGTGGTCGCGACGATGACCGGCGAGCTCGCCGTGGGGGACTCGCGCCGTCACCGTCCCGAGCTGCTGGCGCTCGTCGGCCTGCACGGGTCGGTCACCCTCGACGAGGTCGCCGTGCCGTGGCTCTGCGCGCCGGCGCGACGGGCCTAGGCTGTCCGACCGTGGCTGAGCTCGTCTTCTTCTCCGGCACCATGGACTGCGGCAAGTCCACCCTCGCCCTCCAGATGGACCACAACCACCGCGCCCGCGGCCGCGAGGGTCTGATCTTCACCCGGCTCGACCGGGCCGGCGACTCGGTGCTGTCCTCGCGCCTCGGCCTGTCGACGGGCGCCGTCGAGGTCCACGAGGAGCTCGACTTCTGGGAGGTCGTCGTCGCCCAGCTGACGAGCGGGGGCAAGGTCGACTACCTCATCTGCGACGAGGCGCAGTTCTACTCACCGGCCCAGGTCGAGCAGCTCGCGCGCGTCGTCGACGAGCTCGACATCGAGGTCTACGCCTTCGGCATCATGGCCGACTTCCGCACCCAGCTCTTCCCGGGGTCGCAACGGCTCGTCGAGCTCGCCGACCGCACCCAGGTCCTCCAGGTCGCCGCGCTGTGCTGGTGCGGTGCCCGGGCCACCCACAACGCCCGCGTCGTCGACGGCTCGATGGTCGTCGAGGGCGAGCAGGTCGTCGTCGGTGACACGACCGACGGGACCCAGGAGGTCGAGTACGAGGTGCTCTGCCGTCGTCACCACATGCGCCGGATGAGCTCGCACGCGGCCCACGCCGCCGCGCTCTCGGCCGACGTCCTCCCCTTCGACCTCGACGCCTGCCCGGTGCCGCCGCGCGCCTGAGGGCCCCCGAGGTCGCCGCAGAGGCGGTGCCGGCCCGGGGCGGGGTCGATCAGATCCAGAAGGTGACGACGAGCCTCATGAAGCTGACGAAGCCGACGAGGCCCCCGCCGACGAGGACGACGGCGGAGACGACCCACCAGCCCCACCGCCAGGCGAGCCCGGCGGTCGTGCGGCGGGCCGGGGCGCGCCTGACCGCCCAGTGGCGGTTCTGCGCGAGCGGCCCGTAGCGGCCCGCCCCGTCGGGGGCGAAGGGGGCCCACGGGTCGCCGAGGGCGCGTGCGCGCAGCAGCTCGGTGAGGACCGGGCGGGAGAAGACGACGGGCATGCCGACGAGCACGAGCGCGAGGCCCAGGCTGACGACGACGAGCATGATGCGCACGCCCCAGACGAGCGCGGTGAGATCGGTCTCGAGGACGAGCGCAGCCGTCGTGGCTGCGGCGGTCACCGGGTCACTCGCCGCGCTTGGCGCCGAACATCACGTCGTCCCAGCTCGGGACGCTGGCGCGACCCTTGCGGCGACCGCCGGAGCTCTTGGGCCCGGGAGCAGGGGCCTCGGGGGCCGGCTCGGGCTCGGGCTCGGGGTCGGGCTGGGGGGTCGTCTCGGCATCCTCCGAGGCGCCCACCGCGGCGTCGGCCTCGTCCGGACCGGCGGCCGCCGGGGCCTCGGGCTGCGGTGCCTCGGCCTCCGGCGCCTCGGGCCGAGGGGTCTCGGCCTCCGGGGTCTCGGGTCGAGATGTCTCGGCCTCCGGGGTCTCGGGTCGAGATGTCTCGGCCTCCGGGGTCTCGGGCTCCTCGTCGGCGTCCTCGCCGACCGGCTCGGGCGTCGTGTCCTCGAGAACGCCGGCCTGCGCCGTCGCGTCGGCGTGAGGTGCCCCGCCGTCCTCGACGACCGGCTCGACCGGCTCGGCCGGCTCGACGACCGGCTCGACCTCGAGCAGCTGCTCGCTCTGCTGGGGGCCGGTGGCGTCCTGCGGCTCCACGGCCTCGACCGGCTCGGCGGCCGCAGCCGCGCGATCCTCGTCACGGGGGTGGACCCCCTTCGCCCCGGGCGGGAGCTCGGTCGGCAGCGGGGTGCCGGCCTCGTCGCCCTCGAGGGGGAGCGGGGGCTCGACGTGGTTCGGGCGGCGACGGCCACGACGGCGGCCACGGGCCGCCTCGCGCATCGAGGCCATGAGCTCGTCGGGCTCGCGTCGCTCCTGGGCCTCGACGTCGAAGACGGCGGTCGGCCGGTGGGGGGTCGGCACGGCGCTCTCGGCGGCGTCGGCCTCGGAGAGCCAGCGCGCCTCGTCGTTGGCGGCGACGACGCTCATGCCGGCCCGGTCGAACCACCAGCGCGCGGTGCGCTCCTTGCCCCCTGCCGCGAAGGTCACGGTGACGCTCCACTGCCCCTCGGCGTCACGCGAGGAGTCCCACAGGACGGCCTCCTCCGGCACGCCGCGCGACGCCAGCCGCGAGGCAGCCCGGCCGCCGAGGGTCTCGTCGGACCCCGAGCCCTGGCCGCGCACGCGCACCCGCTGGGCGGCGCTCGCGACGTGCTGGCGCTCGTCGAGCACCGGGCCCTCGAAGCGGGCGATCTTCTCCATGCTCCAGCCCGTGCGGGCCGCGACCTCCTCGCTGGAGGCCCCGGCGCGGATCATCGCCTGCACCTCGCGCGGGCGCACGGTGCTGTCCATCTCGATCTGCAGCTGCCCGAGGCGCGGACGATCGCGGCGCACGGCGGCGCGCAGCTGGTCGTCGATGCGGACGCGGTACTCCTGGCCGTCGCCGTCGGCGACGACGAGGTGCTCACCGTCGCCGTGCACGCCGATCAGTCGAAGGTCTCGCATGACTGTCCTCTCAGCTCTTCGGGGGTCGGGTGCGACTCTGCCACCCCCGTCCCGTGCGGCGGGGCCACCACGCCGCGCGACTACGGTTGGCTCCATGCCGCACGACGCCATCGCCCCGTACGACGCGATCATCCTCCACTCCTTCGGCGGGCCCGAGGGGCCCGACGAGGTCCTGCCCTTCCTGCGCCGTGTCACCGGGGGCAAGGGCATCCCCGACGAGCGCCTCCGGGAGGTCGGCGCGCACTACGACCTCTTCGGCGGCCGATCGCCGATCAACGACCACGGTCGCCGTCTCGTCGCCGAGCTCACCGAGGAGCTGCGCCGCCGCGAGATCGACGTGCCGGTCCGCCTCGGCAACCGGCACAGCCCGCCCTTCACCGCCGACGTCCTCGCCGAGCTCGCCGACGAGGGCGCCCGACACGTGCTCGCGATCCGCACGAGCGCCTGGCAGTCCTACTCCTCGTGCCGCTCCTACCGCGAGGACCTCGCCGCGGCCCTCGCCGACGTGCGCGTCGACGGGCTCGACGTCGACCTCGAGTTCGTCCGCCCCTACGGCCAGCACCCCGGCTTCGCTCAGACCAACGCCGAGCTCGTCACGGCCGCCCTGCGCGAGGTGCTCGAGGACGACGAGGCGCCCGCCCTGCTCTTCGTCACCCACTCGATCCCCGAGACGATGGACATCACCTCCGGCCCCGGCGACGCCGAGGAGCGGGCCTACTCGCGCGGTCACGCCGACCTCGGCGCCGCGATCTGCGATCACGCGAGCGAGCAGCTCGGCCGAGAGATCACCGGCGAGCTGACCTTCTGCTCCCGCTCGGGCCCGCCGAGCATGCCCTGGCTCGAGCCCGACGTCGGAGACCGCATCGAGGAGCTCGCTGCTGAGGGCGTGCGGACCGTCGTCGTCGTGCCGATCGGCTTCGTCAGCGACCACATGGAGGTCATCTACGACCTCGACACCGAGGCCGCCGCGACGGCGAAGGAGCACGGCGTGCGCCTCGTGCGGGTGCCGACCGTGGGCACCCACCCCGCCTTCGTCGAGGGTCTGGCCGACCTCGCGCAGGAGCGGGCGGCGATGCGCCGCGGCGAGGACGTCGAGCCGCGGGCGTGGGCGGGCCTCGTGGCGGCGGCCACGCCGTGCCGGCCGGGCTGCTGCCCGAACCTGCGCGAGGCGCTGCCCGCCGTGGGCGAGCACGCATGAGCACCGCGCCCGCGCTGCCCGAGGGCACCGATGTCCGCGCCCTCGCCGAGGTGGCCCGCGAGGTCGCCGAGGAGGCCGCGACGATGATCGTCCAGCGCCGGCCGGCCGATCTCGGTGTCGCGACGACCAAGTCCTCGCTCACCGACGTCGTCACGGTGATGGACCAGGCCAGCCAGGACCTCCTGCGCTCGCTCCTCGGCGAGCGTCGGCCGCAGGACGCCTTCGCCGGTGAGGAGGAGGGCGGGAGCGCCGGCACCTCCGGGCTCACCTGGGTCGTCGACCCCATCGACGGCACCGTCAACTACCTCTACGGCCTCGCCGCCTACGCGGTCTCCGTCGCGGTCGTCGTCGGCGACCCCTCCCGGCCGGGTGCGTGGCGACCCGTCGCGGGCGCCGTCGTCGACCCGGTCGCCGGCCGCACCTACGTCGCCGCCCTCGGCGAGGGCGCGACCGTGAGCGAAGGGGGAGGCGCGCCGCGCCCCCTTCGCGTCGCCGAGGCGGAGGGGCTGGGTCTGGCCCTGTGCGCCACGGGCTTCGGGTACGAGGCCGACCGACGCGCCTGGCAGGGGCAGGTGCTCGCCCGTCTGCTCCCGCAGGTGCGCGACATCCGCCGCCTGGGCAGCGCCGCGCTCGACCTGTGCCGGGTCGCCGACGGCACCGTCGACGTGTACTACGAGCGCGGGCTCAACCCGTGGGACCTCGCCGCAGGCTGGCTCGTCGCCACCGAGGCCGGGGCGGCGGTCACCGATCTCGACGGCGGCGACCCGAGCAGCGCGATGACGCTCGCGGGCGCCCCGCGGACCCAGGCGGCCCTGCGAGAGGCCGTCCTCGAGGCGGTCGACGCCGTGGGCGAGGAGCACGACCGGTCATGAACGAGGTCGGCCCCCGCGCCTGGTTCGAGCTCGCGAGCACGGGCGTGCTCGCGGTCGTCGACGCGATCTCGTCCGAGCAGCTCGACCGGCCGGGGCTGGGGGAGTGGGACGTGCGCTCCCTGCTCGGCCACACGTCGCGGGCCTTCGTCACGCTCGTCGACTACGTGGGCCGCGAGCCCGGGCGGGACCTCGAGCTCCTCGGCACCGCGGGCTACTACGCCGCGGCGCGCGCGCTGCCCTCCGGTGACGCGGCCGTCGCCGAGCGCGGCCGTGCGGCCGGCCGGGCCCTCGGGGACGACCCCTGGTCGGCCGTGCACGCAGCCGCGGACCGCGCCCTGCGCGTCGTGCACGAGAGCGCGGACGACACCCCGGCGGTCACCCCCTTCGGCACCCTCGTGCTCGCCGACTACCTGCCGACGCGGGCCCTCGAGCTCACGGTCCACGGGCTCGACCTCGCCCGGGCGACCGGGCAGGAGCCGCCCGCCGAGCTCGTCGAGGCGTGCGTGCCCGCTGTCGCGCTCTGCGCGCGGATCGCGCCGGGGCAGGCCCCGCAGGTGCTGCTCGCCCTCACCGGGCGTACTGTCCTTGCTCCAGGTTTCTCCCTCCTGTGAGGGCTCACGGTCTCCCCCTGCGAACCCAGGTGGCGCTCGTGCCCCCCGCTCAGGCACAATCCGCCCCGCCGGGCACAAAACTGCGGGGTCGTGCGTTGCACGACCCGACCACGATCTACCACGCGCGCTGAGGGGAATGACCACCACAATGGCAACCGACTACGACGCTCCACGCAAGACCGACGACGACATCTCCGAGGACTCCATCGAGGAGCTGAAGTCTCGACGAGCCGACCAGCAGTCGAGCAACGTCGACGTCGACGAGACCGAGGCGGCCGAGGGCTTCGAGCTGCCCGGGGCCGACCTCTCCGGTGAGGAGATGTCGGTGCGGGTCCTGCCTCGTCAGGCCGACGAGTTCACCTGCACCAGCTGCTTCCTCGTCCACCACCGCAGCCAGCTCGCCAGCGAGGGCACGTCCGGCCCGATCTGCCGGGAGTGCGCCGCCTGAGCATGGCTGCCCGACCCGAGGTCCTCGTCCTTCGGCTCCACGCCGACGCGGTGCTGCCGACGTACGCCAAGGACGGCGACGCCGGCGCGGACCTCACCAGCGTCGCCGAGGTCACCCTCGCGCCCGGCGAGCGTGCGCTCGTCCCCACCGGGGTCGCGATCGCGCTGCCGCCGGGCTGGGTGGGTCTGGTGCACCCCCGCTCCGGGCTCGCCGCCCGGCACGGGGTCTCGGTCGTCAACGCCCCCGGCACGGTCGACTCGGGGTACCGGGGAGAGATCCTCGTCAACCTCGTCAACCTCGACCGTGAGCGCGCGGTGACCCTCGCCGCCGGCGACCGCATCGCGCAGCTCGTGCTCCAGGAGGTCGGCACCGGCGACTTCGTCGAGGTCGATTCGCTCCCCGGGTCGCTCCGGGGCGAGACTGGTCACGGCTCCAGCGGGGGCTTCACCATCGAGGAAGGTCCAGGACACGATGTTCGGTCGTAAGAAGAAGGCGTCGGAGCAGGGCGACGCCCCGCAGACCCAGGACGCCGACGGCTCGACGACGGCCGACGAGACGTCGGACGGCACCGCCGTCGCGGCGGGCGAGAGCGGTCCCTTCGACCAGTCCCAGGTCGGCGAGGCCGACGGCCGCGTCGACTTCGGCGGGCTGTGGCTGCGCCCCGGCCCCGGCATGGAGCTGCGCCTCGAGGTCGACCCGACGTCCGACGCTGTCTCCGCCGTGCAGGTCGGCGTCGACGACGCCACCGTCCAGCTCCAGGCCTTCGCCGCGCCCCGCTCCAGCGGCATCTGGGACGAGATCCGCGGCGAGATCGCCGAGATGATCGAGAAGAACCGCGGCACCGTCGAGGAGGGCACCGGTCCCTTCGGCACCGAGCTGCGCACCCGGCTGCCCCAGCCCGGCGGCGACGGCCGCACGGTCTTCGCCCCTGCGATCTTCGCCGGGGTCGACGGCCCCCGGTGGTTCCTGCGTGCCGTGTACTCCGGCCGCGCCGCGGTCGACGACGCGGCCCGCGCCCGCCTCGACGACGTCGTGCGCGACCTCGTCGTCGTCCGTGGCGCCGACCCGATGGCGCCGCGCGAGATGCTCGAGCTGAAGATGCCGGCGACCGAGCAGTCATGAGCACCGTCCTGCGCCGCCTGCGCGACATCGTGCGCTCCGACGACGACCTCGTCGACGACGAGCTGCGCACGGGTGCGAAGGACCTCGGCTGCACCGCGCTCGACGAGGCACCCGACCGCGAGGTCGTCACCGTCGCCGGCACGATCCGCAGCGTCACCCTGCGCCCGCGGGTCACGGTGCCCGCGCTCGTCGCCGAGCTCTACGACGGCACGTGCCCCGTCGACCTCGTCTGGCTGGGCCGGCGAGAGATCGGCGGCATCCGCCCCGGCACCTACGTGCGTGCCCACGGCCGGCTGTGCCAGGGGACGCGCAACCGCACGATCTACAACCCGTCCTACGACATCGTCCCCCCGCCCTCATGAGCCGCGACGCGGACGCGCCGGCCGGTACGCCCGAGGCCCTGCGCCCGGTGCCGACGACGGTCGAGGGGCTCATCCGGCAGCGGCTGTCGGACGCCCTCGGCGGGATACGGGGCTCGCTCGAGACGACGCTGCCGATGCTCGCCTTCGTCATCTCGTGGTCGATCACGCAGGACCGCACGATCTCCCTCGGCGCCGCCGGGGTGCTCGTCGTCGTCCTGCTCCTCGCCCGTCTGGCCTCGCGCTCGAGCGTGCAGTTCGTCGTCTCCGGCGTCTTCGCCGCGGCGATCGCCGCCTTCTTCGCGCTGCGCTCCGGCAACGCCGAGGACGCCTTCCTGCCCGGGATCCTCACGAGCCTGGCCTACGGCGTCGCGGCGGCCCTGTCGGTCGTGCTGCGCTGGCCCCTCGTCGGCCTGATGATCGGCGCCACCGACCCGGCGGCTCGCGAGGGCGACTTCACCCGCTGGCGCCGTAACCCCGCCGCCGTGCGGGTGTGCAGCCGGCTCACCCTCGTGCTCGTCGCGGTCTACGCGATCCGGGTGGCGATCATGGGTCCGCTCTACCTCGCCGAGAACGTCGCGGGCCTGACCGTGAGCAAGGTCGTCCTCGGCTGGCCGCTGTGGGCGGCCGCCGTCGCCCTCATGGGCGCGATGCTCCTGCGTGGCCAGACCCCGATCGACCCCGGCGACGAGCTCCTCCAGGAGCCGGCCGGCCCGTACCCGCCGCGCTGAGCTCGGGGCTCGCGGACGCCCCGGTCGGTCAGGCGGTCGCGCCGCGCCGCGGGCTCATCATGTGCGCCAGCTGGGGCTCGGCCTCGGCCGTGGTGAGGAAGAGCAGCTCGTCGAGCGCCTCGAGGGCGTCGTCGACCGAGGGGTGGATCGGGCGGGCGTCGCGGATGATCCCGGTGAGGACGGTGTCCACGGGGAAGGTGATGTCGCCGACCCGACGCCCGACGTAGGGGTTGTCCGCGGGCAGGGTGATCTCGACCATCGTCGCGCTGCCCTGCTGGAACTCGAAGATCCGCACGAGGTCGCCGACGCTCACCGCCTCCTCGACGAGCGCGGTCATGATGCGTGGGGTCGACACGGCGACGTCGACGCCCCACGACTCGTCGAACATCCACTCGTTCTTGGGGTTGTTGACCCGACCGACGGTGCGCGGCACGCCGAACTCGGTCTTGGCGAGCAGCGAGACGACGAGGTTGACCTTGTCGTCGCCGGTGGCGGCGACGACGACGTCGCAGTCGGCCAGGCCCGCCTCGAGCAGGGTGGAGATCTCGCACGCGTCGCCGGCCAGCCAGCTGGCCTCGGGCAGCTTGGCCACCCGGGCCTCGTCGGCGTGCTTGTCGACGAGGAGGATCTCGTGCTCGTTGTCGAGCAGCTCACGGGCGATGGAGCGGCCCACGCTGCCGGCCCCGGCGATGACGACTCGCATGGTGTCCTCTCAGTCCTGCGCCGGAGGGGCCTTGTCGAGGACGCGCTCGACGTCTCCGACGCGCGTGCGCGGGATGGTCAGGTGGACGAGGTCGCCCTCCTGGTAGACCGTGTCCGGCCCGGGGATCGTGCCCTCGCCGAGCCGGGTGAGGTAGGCGACGCGGGTGCCCGTCGCCGACTCGATCTGCGAGAGACGACGACCGACCCACGACGGGTCGACCTGCACCTCGGCGATGATGACGGCGCCGGAGGCGTCGGTGTGCTCGGGGGCGTGGCCCTGCGGCAGGAGCCGGCGGATCACCTGGTCGGCGGTCCACCGCACCGTCGCGACCGTGGGGATGCCCAGGCGCTGGTAGATCTCGGCGCGGTCCGGGTCGTAGATGCGGGCGACGACGTGCTCGACGCCGAAGGTCTCGCGCGCCACCCGGGCCGCGAGGATGTTGGAGTTGTCACCGCTGGAGACGGCGGCGAAGGCGTAGGCCTGCTCGATGCCGGCCTGCAGCAGGGTGTCCCGGTCGAAGCCGACCCCTTCGACACGTCGCCCGGCGAACTCCGGGCCGAGCCGGCGGAAGGCCGCCGGGTCCTGGTCGACGACGGCGACGTCGTGGCCGCCGCGCTCCAGCGACCGGGAGAGCGAGGCCCCCACGCGACCGCACCCCATGATGACGAAATGCACGGTGCGACGGTACACGCCGGCACGTGCGGCGGCCGGGGGGGGCGAAGGGGTGACGCGGCACCTCGTCGTCGCGCAGCGGCGGGCCCGGTGCCCGCGTACAGTTCTGCCTCGTGTCCAGGGGTCGTCTGCTCAAGCGGGTGCTCGTCGGCCGAGCGATGCGCAGCGACCGTCTCGGCGAGACGCTGCTGCCCAAGAAGATCGCGCTGCCGGTCTTCGCCAGCGACGCGCTGTCCTCCGTGGCCTACGCCCCGGACGAGATCCTGCTGACCCTCGGTCTGGCCGGCGGCGCGCTCGCCCTCACCCACTCGTGGGAGATCGCGCTGGCTGTCGTCGTCGTCATGGTCGTCGTCGTCCTCAGCTATCGCCAGAACGTCCACGCCTACCCCTCCGGCGGCGGTGACTACGAGGTCGCGAGCGTCAACCTCGGGCCGCGCGCCGGGCTGACCGTCGCGAGCGCGCTGCTCGTCGACTACGTCCTCACGGTGGCCGTGTCGGTGAGCTCGGGGGTGCAGAACGCCGCGTCCGCCTTCTCCTTCCTGCGCGGGCACGAGGCCCTCGTCGCCGTCGGCATCGTCGTCGCCCTCACCGCGATGAACCTGCGCGGGGTGCGCGAGTCGGGCTCCGCCTTCGCGATCCCCACCTACCTCTTCATGGCCGCCGTGCTCGGCATGGCGCTCGTCGGCTTCGCCCGGCGCACCTTCGGCGAGCTGCCGCAGGCCGAGTCGGCCGACCTCACGCTCGCCCCCGAGGCCGGGTACGAGCAGCTCGGCACGCTGGCGATGGCCTTCCTGCTCCTGCGCGCCTTCTCGTCCGGGTGCGCGGCGCTCACGGGTGTCGAGGCGATCAGCAACGGCGTGCCGGCCTTCAAGAAGCCCAAGTCGACCAACGCCGCGACGACGCTGCTCCTCATGGGGGCGGTCTCGACGACGATGCTCCTGTCGATGATGAGCCTCGCGACGTGGACCGGGGTCCACTTCGCCGACGACCCGCAGCGCCAGCTGCTGCGCGACGGGGTGCCCGTCGGCGACTCCTACGTCCAGGACACCGTCATGGGCCAGGTCGCGAAGTCGGTCTTCTCCGGATTCCACCCCGGCGTCGTCCTCGTCTCGGTCGTCACCGGGCTCATCCTCGTGCTCGCGGCGAACACCGCCTTCAACGGCTTCCCCGTCCTGGGCTCGATCCTCGCCAAGGACGGCTACCTGCCGCGCCAGCTGCACACCCGCGGCGACCGCCTCGCCTTCAGCAACGGCATCGTCATCCTCGCGGCCGCCGCAGCGGCGCTCATCGTCGCCTACGACGCCGAGGTCACGGCCCTCATCCAGCTCTACATCGTCGGGGTCTTCATCTCCTTCACGCTGAGCCAGACCGGCATGGTGCGCCACTGGAACCGCCACCTCGCGGTCGAGAAGGACGAGCGGGCCCGCCGCCGGATGCGCCGCTCACGGGCGATCAACGCCGTCGGCGCGGCGATGTCGGGCACGGTGCTCGTCGTCGTCTTGCTGACGAAGTTCACCCACGGGGCGGGCTACGCGCTCGCGGCGATGGGCGTGCTCTTCGCCCTGATGATCGCGATCCGGCGGCACTACGACCACGTGCGCGAGGAGCTCGCGGTCCGCGAGGACGACACGCAGCAGCAGCTGCTGCCCTCGCGGGTCCACGCCATCGTCCTCGTCAGCAAGATCCACAAGCCGACGCTGCGAGCCGTCGCCTACGCCGCCGCGACCAGGCCCTCGCGCCTCGAGGCGGTCACCGTCGACGTCGACCCGGACGAGACGGCCCAGATCCAGGCCGAGTGGCTGCGCCGGGGGATCCCCGTGCCGCTGAAGTCGCTCGACTCGCCCTACCGCGAGATCACGCGGCCGGTCGTCGACTACGTGAAGTCGATCCGCTCGGGCAACCCGCGTGACCTCGTCGTCGTCTACATCCCCCAGTACGTCCTCGGGCACTGGTGGGAGCAGCTGCTGCACAACCAGAGCGCGCTGCGGCTGAGGTCGCGCCTGCTCTTCACACCAGGGGTCATGGTGAGCTCGGTGCCGTGGCAGCTCGCGAGCTCGCAGGGGGCCGAGGAGCGCTTCGACGGACCCGTCGCGGGCGACGTGCGACGAGGAGAGAAGTGAGCATGACGACACCTGCAGGAGACGAGCTGGCCGTCGGCGACGAGATCGAGGTCGTCGTCGGCCCGGTCGCGCACGGCGGGCACTGCGTGGCCCGCCACGACGGGCGCGTGGTCTTCGTGCGCCACACCATCCCGGGGGAGCGGGTGGTCGTGAGGATCACCGAAGGGGGACCCGGCGACCGCTTCGTGCGCGGTGACGCCGTCGAGGTGCTCGAGGCCTCCGAGCACCGCGTGCCGCGGCGCTGCCCCGTCTCCGGGCCCGGGGGCTGCGGCGGCTGCGACCTCCAGCACGTGAGCACCGAGCACCAGCGCACCCTCAAGGCGCAGGTCGTCGTCGAGCAGCTCCAGCGCCTCGGCGGTGTCGAGCGCGAGGTGGTCGTCGAGGCGCTGGCCGACGCCGACGGGCTGGGCTACCGCACCCGGGTCGAGGTGGCGGTCGGTCGAGAGGGCGGGGGGACCCCCTTCGTCGGGCTGCGCAAGCACCGCTCGCACGACCTCGTGCCGATCACCGGGTGCCCCATCGCGCACCCGAGGGTCGACGAGGGCATCGCCGCGGCCGCGCAGGAGGCCGCCGAGGGCGGCCTCGAGGACGCGGTGGCCGTCGACATCGCCGCCGCCTCCGGCGAGGAGGACGTCGCGCTCGTCGAGGTCGGCCCGCAGGGCCGGGCGCAGCGCATCACCCTCACCGAGCGGGTGGCCACGCCCACGGGGGAGCGCGAGATGAGCGTCGACGCGCGCGGCTTCTGGCAGGTCCACGCCGACGCGCCGCGCGCCTTCGTCGAGGCCGTCCTCGAGGCGGCGCAGGTGCAGCCGGGGGAGCGGGTGCTCGACCTCTACAGCGGGGTCGGCCTGCTCTCGCTGCCGCTGGCCGAGGCGAGCGGGCCGGATGGCCAGCTGCTCGCCGTCGAGTCGGACCCGCTCGCCCTGGACCACCTCGCCGAGAACCTTGCCGAGCAGCGGCACTCCGTTGTCGTGCCCGGTCGGGTCGACGACCTGCTGGGGGTGCCCCGGCAGGGGCGTCGCCGCGGACAGCGCGGGGGACGCGCTCCTGCCCGCTCCCAGCTGCTGCCGCCGAGCGCCGACGTCGTCGTCCTCGACCCGCCCCGCACCGGCGCCGGTCGCGGGATCGTCGAGGCGCTGCTCGCGATGCGCCCTCGGCGCCTCGTCTACGTCGCCTGCGACCCCGCCGCGCTGGGGCGCGACACCGCCACCCTGCGGGCAGGCGGGTACGAGCTCGACGCGCTGCGCTCGCTCGACGCCTTCCCGATGACGCACCACGTCGAGTGCGTCGCGACCTTCGTCCCGGCGGGCTGAGAGCGCCCTGTCCGCCCGCCGACGAGGCCTGCTGCTCGGCGCGCAGAGCGGCCCCGTGTGCGAGACAGTGGGAGCGGAACCGGACCCCGTGACGGACGGGGGCTGTGATAGGTTTATCTTGACGTCAAGATAAAAACCACGACAGAGGAGTCGACAGTGCCCAGTGCGAACACCTTCGGTGCGAAGGGCGAGCTCAGCGTCGGTGACGCGTCCTACGAGATCTTCCGACTGGCGCAGGTGGAGGGCTCGCAGACGCTGCCCTACAGCCTCAAGGTCCTGCTCGAGAACCTCCTGCGGACCGAGGACGGCGCGAACGTCACGGCGGACCACATCAACGCCCTCGGGCAGTGGGACGAGACCGCGGAGCCCGACACCGAGATCCAGTTCACCCCTGCCCGCGTCATCATGCAGGACTTCACCGGCGTCCCCTGCGTCGTCGACCTCGCGACGATGCGCGAGGCCGTCGCCGACCTCGGCGGCGACCCGACGAAGATCAACCCGCTCGCCCCGGCCGAGCTCGTCATCGACCACTCGGTGATCATCGACGTCTTCGGCCAGCGCGACGCCTTCGAGCGCAACGTCGACTTCGAGTACGAGCGCAACGAGGAGCGCTACCAGTTCCTGCGCTGGGGCCAGACCGCCTTCGAGGACTTCAAGGTCGTCCCCCCGGGCACCGGCATCGTCCACCAGGTCAACATCGAGCACCTCGCGCGCGTGACGATGACCCGTGAGGTCGAGGGCTCGCTGCAGGCCTACCCCGACACCTGCGTCGGCACCGACAGCCACACGACGATGGAGAACGGCCTCGGCGTGCTCGGCTGGGGCGTCGGCGGCATCGAGGCCGAGGCCGCGATGCTCGGCCAGCCCATCTCGATGCTCATCCCGCGCGTCGTCGGCTTCAAGCTCACCGGTGAGATCCCCCAGGGTGCGACGGCCACCGACGTCGTCCTCACGATCACCGAGATGCTCCGCGACCACGGCGTCGTCGGCAAGTTCGTCGAGTTCTACGGCGAGGGCGTCTCGGCGGTCCCGCTCGCGAACCGCGCGACGATCGGCAACATGAGCCCCGAGTTCGGCTCCACCTGCGCGATCTTCCCGATCGACGACGTGACGATGGACTACCTGCGTCTCACCGGTCGCCCCCAGGAGCAGCTCGACCTCGTCGAGGCCTACGCCAAGGAGCAGGGCATGTGGCTCGACGCGAGCGTCGAGGCCCGCTACTCCGAGCGCCTCGAGCTCGACCTGTCGACGGTCGTCCCCTCGATCGCCGGCCCGAAGCGTCCGCAGGACCGCATCTCGCTCACCGAGGCCAAGCCGCAGTTCCGCAAGGACCTGCGCAACTACGTCGTCGAGGGCAACGGCATCGACAAGAGCGCCGTCGACGCCGAGCTCGCCGAGACCTTCCCCGCCTCCGACGCGCCGTCGCACGACGCGCGTGAGGAGTCGCAGGAGGCCGGTCGCCCGACCCACTCCGGCGGCGTCGCCGACGGTCGCTCGAGCAACCCGGTCCAGGTGAGCATCGACGGCCAGGACGTCACCATCGACCACGGCCACGTCGCGATCGCCTCGATCACGAGCTGCACGAACACCTCGAACCCGTCGGTGATGATGGCGGCCGCGATGCTCGCCAAGAACGCCGTCGAGCGTGGCCTGCAGGTCAAGCCGTGGGTCAAGACCTCGATGGCCCCGGGCAGCAAGGTCGTCACCGAGTACTACGAGAAGGCCGGCATGTGGCCCTACCTCGAGAAGCTCGGCTACCACCTCGTCGGCTACGGCTGCACGACGTGCATCGGCAACTCGGGCCCGATCGTGCCCGAGGTCTCCGAGGCCGTCGCGCAGGGCGACCTCGCCGTCACCGCGGTGCTCTCCGGCAACCGCAACTTCGAGGGCCGGATCAACCCCGACGTCAAGATGAACTACCTCGCCTCGCCGCCGCTCGTCATCGCCTATGCGCTCGCCGGGACGATGGACTTCGACTTCGAGGCCGACCCCATCGGTCAGGGCAGCGACGGCACGGACGTCTACCTCAAGGACATCTGGCCCAGCCCGCAGGACGTGCAGAGCACGATCGACCACGCGATCAGCACCGAGATGTTCTCGAGCAAGTACGCCGACGTCTTCGCCGGCGACGAGCGCTGGAAGGGCCTGCCCACCCCGGAGGGCAACACCTTCGAGTGGGCGCAGGACTCGACCTACGTGCGCAAGGCGCCCTACTTCGACGGGATGGGCCGCGAGCCCGAGCCGGTCGAGGAGATCTCCGGCGCCCGCGTCCTGGCCTGGCTCGGTGACTCGGTGACCACCGACCACATCAGCCCGGCCGGCTCGATCAAGGCCGACAGCCCGGCGGGCCGCTACCTCGCCGAGCACGGCGTGGACAAGAAGGACTTCAACTCCTACGGCTCGCGCCGTGGCAACCACGAGGTGATGATCCGCGGCACCTTCGCCAACATCCGGCTGCGCAACCTGCTGCTGGACGGCGTCGAGGGCAGCTTCACGCGCGACTTCACCAACGGCGGCGAGCAGACCTCGATCTTCGAGGCCTCGGAGTCCTACGCCGAGCAGGGCACCCCGCTCGTCGTCCTCGCCGGCAAGGAGTACGGCTCGGGCAGCTCGCGCGACTGGGCCGCGAAGGGCACGCGCCTGCTCGGCGTCCGCGCCGTCATCGCGCAGTCCTACGAGCGGATCCACCGCAGCAACCTCATCGGCATGGGGGTCATCCCGCTGCAGTTCCCGCAGGGCGAGAGCGCCGAGAGCCTCGGCCTCGACGGCACGGAGACCTTTGACTTCGAGGGGATCACCGCGCTCAACGAGGGCACGACGCCCAAGACCGTCAAGGTCACGGCGACGAAGGACGGCGGCGAGCCCGTCTCCTTCGACGCGGTCGTGCGCATCGACACCCCCGGCGAGGCGGAGTACTACCGCAACGGCGGCATCCTGCAGTACGTCCTGCGCTCGCTCGTCGCCTGACGAGACCTGCGTCCGACGCCCGACGCCCGACGGCCCGGTCCCCCTTCGTGGGGGCCGGGCCGCCGGCGTCCCTAGGGTGGGTCCATGACCACCGAGCCCACCCGACGTCCCCTCGCCCTCGTCACCGGCGGCACCCGCGGCATCGGCCGCGCGATCTGCGAGGTCCTCGCCCCGACCCACGACCTGCTCGTCGGCGGGCGTGACGAGGCCTCCGTCGCCGAGACGGTCGCCGCCCTGTCGACGAAGGGGTGCACGGCTCACCCCTTCGTCGCCGAGCTGACCGACGACGCGCAGACCGCGGCCGCGGTCGAGCGCGCCGCCGAGGTCCTCGACGGGCGGCTCGACGTGCTCGTCCACAGCGCGGGGATCGCCCGCGGCGGACCGCTCGCGGAGCTCACCCGTGAGGACTGGCGGGTGCAGCTCGAGGTCAACGTCGTCGCGGTCGCCGACCTCACGCGCCGGCTGCTCCCGGCGCTGCGCGAGGCTCGCGGGCAGGTCGTCGTCATCAACTCCGGGTCCGGCTTCGTCTCCCGTGCCGGGGGTGGGTCGTACTCCGCCTCGAAGTTCGCCGTCCGCGCGCTCACCGACGCCCTGCGCGAGGAGGAGCGCGGCCAGGTGCGGGTGTGCTCGATCCACCCGGGGCGGGTCGACACCGACATGCAGGTCGACCTCCAGCGCTCGAAGGGTCGCGCCTACGACCCGGACGAGCACCTGCGGGCCGACTCTGTGGCCGCGACCGTCCGTCTGGCCGTCGACGCGAGCCCCGAGGCGATGGTCGAGGAGCTGAGCATCCGCCCCGTCCACCCCTGACCCCGCGAGGTATGGAGATCGGTCGCCACGGACCCCGTCCGGGCGACCGATCTCCATACCTCGGCGAAGGGGGAGGGGCGAAGGGGGAGGGGCGAGGCGTCGTCGGGGGTGGCGAGTAGCATCGAACGCATGTTCGAGCACCTGCCCCCGGGGTGGCCACCAGGCGTGCGCCCGCCGGGCACGACGGGCTGGCAGGGCGACGTCGCCGGCTGGCTGCTCGACCAGTGCCCGCCGGACTACCGCGGGCACGAGGTGCTGCGTCGCCACCCCGTCGCCCTCGCCTGGCTCGCCCGGCTCCACGTGCGCGCGCAGGTCGACGCGACGCGGCAGGCCTACCGCGAGGCCCGGGTCGCCATGGTCGCCGAGCTGCCCGCGGGCACCCTCGAGCCGTTGCTCGCCGCGCTCGAGGCGGAGGGGCGCCGGCTGCGCACCGCCGAGCGCGGGGTCGAGCTGGTCCGCGACGCCCTCGCCGGACGCACCTACGTGCCGCGGATGTGACGTCGGCGGCACCCGCCACGCCGAGCCCGCCTCGCAGGGAGCGCCCAGCCGAGGACACCTAGACTGGTCGCTCGTGTGCACGCACCCGTGCGCCCACCCCTCGGAAGGACACAGCCGGTGACGGACCTGGAGCGCATCAGCGGTCCTCGCGACCTCGACGAGATGACGCCGGAGGAGCTCGACACGCTCGCCGCCGACATCCGGGCCTTCCTCGTGCGCGAGGTGTCGCGCACCGGCGGTCACCTCGGTCCGAATCTCGGGGTCGTCGAGCTGACCATGGCGCTGCACCGCGTCTTCGACAGCCCGAGCGACACGCTCGTCTTCGACACCGGGCACCAGTCCTACGTGCACAAGATCCTCACCGGCCGCAGCGACTTCTCCGCCCTGCGCGTCAAGGACGGCCTCTCGGGGTACCCGAGCCGCGCCGAGTCCCCGCACGACGTCGTCGAGAACAGCCATGCCTCGACCTCGCTGTCGTGGGCCGAGGGCATCGCGTCCGGCTACCGGCTGCGCGGCGAGGACCGTCACGTCGTCGCCGTCATCGGCGACGGGGCCCTCACCGGCGGCATGGCCTGGGAGGCGCTGAACAACATCGCCTCCGAGAAGGACCTGCCCCTCGTCATCGTCGTCAACGACAACGAGCGCAGCTACGCCCCGACGATCGGCGGGCTCGCCGACCACCTCGCGATGCTGCGCACCAACCGCCAGTACGAGCAGGTCCTCGACTGGGGCAAGGACAAGCTGACCCGCACCCCCGTCGTCGGGCGGACCGCCTACCAGGCCTTCCACTCGATGAAGAAGGGCGCGAAGGACTTCTGGGCGCCGCAGGGGATGTTCGAGGACCTCGGCATCAAGTACCTCGGCCCGGTCGACGGGCACGACCTCGGTGCGCTCGAGCAGGCGCTGCGCCGCGCCAAGGCCTTCGGCGGACCGGTGCTCGTCCACTGCATCACGCAGAAGGGACGTGGCTACGACCACGCCGTCGACGACGTCGCCGACCAGTTCCACGCCGTCGGCAAGATCAACCCCGAGACGGGCCTGCCGCTCGAGATCGCCGGGCGGAGCTGGACCGACGAGTTCAGCGACGAGATGGTCGCCCTCGGCGCCGAGCGCGAGGACGTCGTCGCGATCACCGCGGCGATGATGATGCCGGTCGGCCTGCAGCCCTTCGCCGACGCCTACCCCGACCGCATCTTCGACGTCGGCATCGCCGAGCAGCACGCGACGACGATGGCCGCCGGCCTCGCGTACGCGGGCCTGCACCCCGTCGTCGCGATCTACGCGACCTTCTTGAACCGCGCCTTCGACCAGCTCCTCATGGACTGCGCGATGCACCGCGCCGGCGTCACCTTCGTGCTCGACCGCTCCGGGGTCACCGGACCGGACGGCGCGAGCCACCACGGCATGTGGGACATGTCGCTCGCCGCGATCGTCCCCGGGCTGCGCCTCGCCGCTCCCCGCGACGGCCAGCAGATCCGCCGAGCGGTCCGCGAGGCGGTCGACGTCACCGACGGCCCGACCGTCGTGCGCTTCCCCAAGGGCAGCGTCGCCGACCCGATCGAGGCGGTGGCGACCCACGAGGGTCTCGACGTCCTGCTCGGCGACCCCGACGTCGACCCCGACGTCCTCGTCGTCTCGGTGGGCGCGATGGCGGGGACCTCGACGACCGTCGCCGAGAAGCTCGCGGCCGAGGGGCTGACCACCCTCGTCGTCGACCCGCGCTGGGTGCTCCCCGTGCCGGAGGCGCTCGTCGCGCTCGCCGCCCGCAGCGGCCGCGTCGCCGTGCTCGAGGACAACTCGGTCGCCGGCGGTGTCGGCTCCGAGGTCGCTCGCGCGCTGCAGGACGGCGGGGTCGGCGTGCCCGTGCACCGCTTCGGCCTGCCCAAGGAGTTCATCCAGCACGCGTCGCGCGGCCAGGTGCTCGAGGCCGTCGGCCTCACCCCGGAGCCGATCGTCGAAGAGCTGCTCCGCAGCCGCTGACCGGCGGTCGCCCCACCGGCGACGAAGGGAGGGCCCGTCACCACGAGGTGACGGGCCCTCCCTTCGTGCGAGTGGCGCGGGTGGACCGGGCTCAGATGTCCCGGAAGGGGCGCACGTCGGCGCCCAGGGCGTTGAGGCGCTCGGCGAGGTCTTCGTAGCCGCGGTTGATGACGTAGACGTTGCGCAGGAAGCTCACGCCCGGCGCGGCGAGCATCGCGAGCAGGACGACGACGCCGGGGCGCAGCGCCGGCGGGCAGGCGACCTCGTTCGCGCGCCACCGGGTCGGACCGGTGATCTGCACGCGGTGCGGGTCGAGCAGGGTGACGTGCCCGCCGATCTTCGTCAGCTCGGTGAGGTAGATCGCGCGGTTCTCGTAGACCCAGTCGTGGATCGTCGTCGTGCCCTCGGCGCACGCCGCGATGAGCGCGAAGAAGGGCAGGTTGTCGATGTTCAGACCCGGGAAGGGCAGCGGGTGGATCTTGTCGATCGGCGCCTTGAGCGGCCCGGGGTGGGTCGTGATGTCGACGAGGCGCGTGCGGCCGTTGGCGGCCGTGTACTCCGGCGAGAGCGTGTAGCGCATGCCCATCTGCTCGAGCGTCGCCAGCTCGATCTCGAGGAACTCGATGGGGGAGCGGCGGATGGTGATCTCGCTGCCGGTGACGACCGCGGCCGCGATGAGGCTCATCGCCTCGATCGGGTCCTCGCTCGGGCTGTACTCGACGTCGACGTCGATCTCGGCGACGCCACGCACCCGCAGCGTCGTCGTGCCGATGCCCTCGATGCTCACGCCGAGCTTCTCGAGGAAGAAGCACAGGTCCTGGACCATGTAGTTGGGGCTGGCGTTGCGGATGGTCGTCGTGCCGGTGTCGCGGGCAGCGGCCATGAGGGCGTTCTCGGTGACGGTGTCGCCGCGCTCGGTGAGCACGATCGTCTTGTCGGTGCCGACGGCGTCGCTCACGCGGGCCTCGTAGAAGCCCTGGGTGGCCTCGACGTCGAGCCCGAAGTGCTTGAGCGAGGCGAGGTGCGGCTCGACCGTGCGGGTGCCGAGGTCGCAGCCACCGGCGTAGGGCAGGCGGAACTGCGGCATGTCGTGCAGCAGCGGGCCGAGGAACATGATGACCGTGCGGGTGCGGCGGGCCGCGGCCTCGTCCATGCTCGCGAGGTCGAGACGGGCCGGCGGGGTGATCCGCAGGTCGTTGGAGTCGGGCAGCCACTGCGTCTGCACGCCGATGGAGTGCAGCACCTCGAGGATGCGGTTGACCTCCTCGATGCGGGCCAGGCTGCGCAGGGTCGTCGTGCCCTTGTTGAGCAGCGAGGCGCACAGCAGCGCGACGGCGGCGTTCTTGCTCGTCTTGACGTCGATGGCGCCCGACAGCTGCCGCCCGCCCTCGATGCGCAGGTGCACGGCGCCGTCGACGCCGGACTTGCCGAAGGAGAGGAACTCGGTGTCGAGGGCCTCGCTGATCTTGGCCAGGGAGTCCAGCGTGAGGTTCTGCTTGCCGGACTCGACGCGGGTCACGGCGCCCTGGCTGGTCTCCAGGACGCCGGCCAGCTCGGACTGGGACATGCCGCGCTTGACGCGGGCGTCGCGGATCAGCAGGCCGATGCGGTTCAGGTAGTCGTCACTCACGTCGTCCAAGGTAACTCATATATGAGTTAACTCAAGTCGACGTCCGGCGTGGCGCGGCTGCCGTCGGTGGGCATCCCGGGCGAAGGGGGAGCCTCCGGGGAGAGGTGGAGGTGCACCTGGGGGACGACGGACGCCCCTTCGCCGGCGGCGGAGGTGACCCTCTTCATCGAGCCGGCGCGGATGTCCCCGACGGCGAAGACGCCCGGCACCGTCGTCGTTAGGTCGGCCGGCGGGAGGTCGTCGACCCAGGCGTCGCGGGGCACGTCGCGACCGGTGAGGACGAAGCCGCGCTCGTCACGGGCGAGGGCATCGGGCACCCAGTCGCACGCCGTCCGCGCGCCCAGCAGGAGGAAGAGGCCGCCGGCGGGGACGCGCCGGCTCTGCCCGGTGTCGCAGTCGGTGAGCTCCAGCCACTCGAGCCGGGCCGCGTCGTCGGCGTCCTGCGCACCGGCGTCGGTGATCTCGGTGCGCCCGAGGACGGTGATGCGCGGGTTGTGCCGGATCTCGCCGACGAGGTAGGAGGACATCGTCGAGGAGAGGTCGGGCCGTCGGACGACGACGGTCACGGAGCGTGCGTACCGGGCGAGGTGGACGGCGGCCTGGCCGGCGGAGTTGCCGCCGCCGACGACGTAGGCGTCGAGCCCCTCCATCTCGCGGGCGACCGCCATCGCGGCGCCGTAGTGCACGCCCCGACCGACGAAGGCCTCGACCGAGGGCACCCCGAGGCGCCGGTAGTCGACGCCGGCACCTCGCGCCCCCGGGGGCTGTCGGGCGTGTGCACCCCGACGGGCAGACCAGTGCGCTCGAGCAGCCCGCGGACGTCGAGGGCGACGCCGGTGAGCGACGGGGCGATGATCGAGACCGTCTCGACGACCGGCGCGCCGACGGTCGCGTTCCAGTCGTTGAGCAGCTCGCCGACCGCGCTGTGGAACTCCTCGTCGCGCACCCCGCGCGGCAGGAGGAGGAAGGCGTCGTACACCCCCTTCGCCAGCCCGGGGCGCAGCGCCGGGGCCTCGGCGCGGAAGCGCTCCCACGGCGAGAGGACGACCCGGCGCGCCGTCGGCACGACACCGCGGAGCTTGACGAGCAGGGCGTGGATGTCGGTGCCGGGGACGAGCGACTCGGTGACGAAGAGCGCCACCGGGGTGCCGGCGTCCTGGAGCGCGCGTCCGTGCGCCTCCGCGGAGGCGAGGTCGGGGGCGACGACGACGGTGTACTCGCCCTCGTAGCGCCGGAACTGGGTACGCAGCTCGTCGCCGTGCTCGGGGGCGATGACGATGATCGCGGGGTCGCTCATGACGTGCCTGCTCTCAGCCGCTCAGCTGGTGGACGAAGCACCACCGCCACGACTCGTCCGGCTCGGCGGACTGCATGACGGGGTGCTGGGTGTGCTCGAAGTGGCGCGACGCGTGCCGCTGCGGCGAGGAGTCGCAGCAGCCGACCTCGCCGCACCCGAGGCAGCGCCGCAGGGTCACCCACGGCGTGCCCTCGGCCTCGCACGCCGGGCAGGTCTGCGCCGTCGCCTCGTCGAGCGCGGGATGGGCGTCGAGGTCGTCGCACGAGGCGCCGGCGGCGACGGTGTCGGCGGTGGGGGCGGGGGCGGGCTCGTCCTGACGCGCGGCCTCGACCATCGACTCTTCGATGTCGAGCATCGCGAGGACCTCGCGGATGACCTGCGAGGGCATCTCGCCCTCGCTGCGGATCTGGAGCACCCGCTCCCGCTCGGCGGCGAGCATCTCCTGGCGCACCCTGGCGTAGAGGGCGGCCGGGCTCTGCGCGCCGTCACGCGTGCCGAGCCGCTCCCACGCGGCGAAGCTGCGCTGCTCGACCCGGGTGCGGACCATCTCGGCGACCCCGTGCTCCTCCGGGCCGAGCTCGGCCGGGTCGAGCTCGTCGAGCCGGGCGAAGCCGGCCTCGCCGGCCTGCTGCAGGACCGTCGCGCGGGCGAGCGCGTCGGAGGCGGGGTCGGGCGGCGGCACGCCGAGCAGACGGGTGAGCAGGGGCAGGGTGAGCCCCTGGGCGAAGAGCGTGCCGGCCACCGTGGTGAAGGCGATCATGAGCACGACCTCGCGGTGCGGCGTGTCGTCGGGGATGACGTAGGCGGCCGCGAGGGTGACGACGCCGCGCATGCCGGCCCAGCCGACGAGGAGGGCCTGGCGGGGCGGCAGGGCCGCGGCCCGCCGGGTGCGGCCGAGCAGCGCCCGGGTGCTGAAGACCCACGCGACGCGCACGACGACGACGGTCGCGAGCACCGCGAGGCACACGAGGACGACCCGGCCGACGCCGATGTCGCTGCGGCGCACCTCGTCGACGAGGGCGCTCGCCTGGAGGCCGATGAGCAGGAAGACCGCGCCCTCGAGGACGAAGGCGATGCTCGCCCACGTCATCTGCTCGGTGATCCGGGAGCGGGCGGTCTGCACGAGGGGTGCCTTGTGGCCGAGGAGCAGCCCGGCGACGACGACGGCGATGACGCCGGAGGCCTCGATCTCCTCGGCGCAGATGTAGGCGGCGAAGGGGGTGACGAGCGAGATCGCCGTGTCGAGGAGGGGGTCGGTGACGCGCCGGCGGACCTTCGCGACGACGACGAAGGCGAGCAGGCCGACGAGGGCGCCGCCGCCGGCGGCGACGACGAAGTCGAGGGCGACGTCGAGGACCGCGACGCCGCCGGCGGTCGCGGCGATGGCGGTGCGCAGCGCGACGAGGGCGGTCGCGTCGTTGAAGAGCGACTCGCCCTCGAGGATCGTCACGACCCGCCGGGGCAGCCCGATCCGGCGGGCGACGGCGGTCGCCGCGACGGCGTCGGGCGGGGCGACGACGGCGCCGATGGCCACGGCCGCGGGCCAGGAGAGGTCGGGCACGAGCTGGCGCACGACGACGGCGACGACGGCGGTCGTCGCGAGGACCAGCCCGACGGACAGGGCGAGGATCGCGCCACGGTTGGCGCGGAAGTCGACGAGCGAGGTCTGCAGCGCCGCCGAGTACAGCAGCGGTGGCAGCAGCCCGAGCAGCACGACCTCGGGGCTCAGCTCGATCGTGGGGGCGAAGGGGAGCAGCGACCCCAGCGCGCCGACGAGGACGAGGAGCAGTGGTGCCGGCACCCGGAGCCGCTCGCTCACCGCGGTGCCGGCGAGGACGGTCACGGCGAGCAGCACGAGGGTGATCGCGGTCTCCACCAGGGGAGGGTAGGCCTGTCCGGGCCGCAGCGCACCGCTGCCGGTCGCCCGCAAGCTGCCCCCTAAGGTGACCCTTACCTGACGACCCCCGATGGGAGCGCATCACCTCCGTGAGCAGCAGCACGAGCACCCGCCCGCCGCAGACCGCGGCCGACCCGACGGCCGCCCCGCGGCCCGCCGACGACCCGAGCCGCCCCCTTCGCGCGCTGTGGGAGCGCTACCGCGCCTACCGGGGACGCTTCGTCCTCGCGCTGCTCATGTCGACGCTCAACAAGATCGCCGACGTCGTGCCCGAGCTGCTCATCGGCGCCGCGATCGACGTCGTGGTGCGGGGCGACCGGTCCTTCGTCGGCGAGCTCCTCGGCGTCGAGTCGCGCTACGGCCAGCTCGCGTGGCTGGCGGCGATCAACGTCGTCGTCTGGGTCGTCGAGTCGCTCACGGAGTACCTCGCCGCGGTGCTCTTCCGCGGGCTCTCGCAGGCCGTCGAGCACGACCTGAGGGTCGAGGCCTACGACCACGCGCAGCGCCTCGACCTCGGCTGGCACGAGCGCCGCCCGCAGGGCGCGACCCTGGCGGTCGTCAACGACGACATCAACCAGCTCGAGCGCTTCCTCGACGTCGGCGTGCCCTCGATCCTGCAGACCGCGCTCAACGTCGTGCTCGTCGGGGCGGTCTTCGCGGTCGCGTCGTGGCAGCTGCTCGTCCTCGCCTTCCTGCCCATCCCGCTCGTCATCGGCGGCGCTCTCGTCTTCCAGCGGCGGCTGCAGCCGCTCTACGCCCGCGTCCGCGAGGCCGTCGCCGACCTCTCCGGCGCGCTCTCGGCCAACCTCGCCGGGCTGGCGACGATCAAGGCCTTCACCGCCGAGCCCCGCGAGACCGAGCGGATCAGCGCGAGCTCGGACGCCTACCGCCAGGCCAACATCACGGCCATCCGGTCCTCGGCCGCCTTCGTGCCCCTCGTGCGCATGGCGATCCTCGCCGGCTTCACGTGCACCCTGCTCGTCGGCGGGTGGCAGGTGCTCGACGGCGACCTCGCCGTCGGGCTGTACTCGGTGCTCGTCTTCATGACGCAGCGCCTGCTGTGGCCGCTCACCGACGTCGCCGAGGTGCTCGACCTCTACCAGCGCGGGCGGGCCTCCGTCGTGCGGGTGCTCGGGCTGCTGCAGGAGCCGGTGGGGGTGCGCCCGGGTGCGCAGGAGGTCGAGGGCCCCGCGGAGGGGCGCATCGAGCTGCAGGGCGTGCGGGCGGGCTACGCCGACGGCCCCGACGTGCTCCACGGCATCGACCTCGTCATCCCCGCCGGGCAGACGCACGCGCTCGTCGGGGCGACGGGGTCGGGCAAGTCGACCGTGCTGCGCCACCTGCTGCGCTTCGACGACCCGCGCGCCGGCCGGGTGCTCCTCGACGGCCGTGACGTGCGCGAGCTCGACTGGGACTCGCTGCGCGGGTCCATCGGCTACGTCGCCCAGGACATCTACCTCTTCGCCGGGACGATCGGCGAGAACATCGCCTACGGGCGGCCCGACGCGACCCGTGAGCAGATCCGCGCGGCCGCCGACGCCGCCGCCGCGCTCGACGTCGTCGACGCGCTGCCCGAGGGGCTCGACACGTGGGTGGGGGAGCGCGGCGTGACGCTCTCGGGCGGCCAGCGCCAGCGCATCGCCCTCGCCCGAGCGCTCCTGCGCGACCCCTCGATCCTCGTGCTCGACGAGGCGACGAGCGCGGTCGACAACGAGACCGAGGCCGCGATCCAGCGCTCGCTGCGCACCGCGACGCGCGGGCGCACGGCGGTCGTCGTCGCGCACCGCCTGTCGACCGTGCGGCACGCAGACCGCATCTGGGTCATGGACTCGGGACGGGTCGTCGAGGCCGGCAGCCACGACGAGCTCGTCGAGCAGGGCGGCCTCTACGCCGCGCTGTGGGCGGTGCAGACCGGCGACGCCCCCGTCGCGGGGTAGCCCCGACGGCACGACGAAGGGGGACCCGCGCGAGGTGCGCGGGTCCCCCTTCGGGCTCCTGCTACGGCGCAGTACTGGTCGTCATCACGACCAGTACTGCGCCGTAGCGCGTGGTCAGGCCGGGACGGAGGCGACGCCCGGCGGCAGGAAGCGCTGCCCGGTGACGCGCTCGGACACGCCCTCGCGGTCGAGCAGCGGGGTGATCCCGCCGTTCCAGAACTGGAAGCCGGCGCCGGTGATCATCGCGAGGTCGATGTCCATCGGGGCCTGCGCGACGCCCTCGTCGAGCATGAGGCGCACCTCCTCGGCGATGACCCCGAGGACGCGCTCGCGGACCTGCTCGACGGTGAGCTCGACGGGCTGCTCCGGCGCGACCTGGGCGGCGAGCAGCTCCGGGTCGGCGACGGGCGTGCCGTCCTGCCACAGGTAGTAGCCCGGCTTCTTCATCTCGACCATGGTCTGCAGGTTCGGCGAGACGTAGAAGCGGTCACCGAGGGCCCGGTGCAGGGTCTCGCTGTTGTGCAGCGCGATCGGCGGGCCGACGAGACCGAGCAGGACGAAGGGGGGCATCGGCGCGAGCCCGGCGACGCCGCGCTCGGCGACCTCGACTGGGGTGCCCTCGTCGACGACCCGGCTGAACTCGCCCATGAATCGGCCCAGCAGGCGGTTGGTGATGAAGGACGGGCTGTCCCCCACGAGGATGCACGTCTTCTTCAGGCCCTTGCCGGCGGCGAAGGCCGTCGCGAGGGTCGCGTCGTCGGTGCGCTCGCCGGGGATGATCTCCAGCAGCGGCATGACGGCGACGGGGTTGAAGAAGTGGAAGCCGACGACCCGCTCGGGGTGCTCGAGGTCGGCGGCCATCTCCGTGATCGACAACGACGAGGTGTTCGAGGCCAGCACGCACTCGGGGCGCACGACGGCCTCGACCTCGGCCCACACCTGCTTCTTGACCGAGATCTCCTCGAAGACCGCCTCGATGACGAGGTCGGCGTCGGCGAAGCCGTCCTTGCTCGTCGAGCCGGTCACGAGGCCGCGCAGCTGGTTGGCCTTGTCCTGGCTGATCTTGCCCTTGGCCAGCGACTTCTCGATCTCGGCGTGGACGTAGCCGACGCCCTTGTCGACGCGGTCCTGGTCGAGGTCGGTCATGACGACCGGCACCTTGAGCGAGCGGATGACGAGCATCGCGAGCTGGCTGGCCATGAGGCCCGCGCCGACGATGCCGACCTTGCCCACGGGACGGGCCAGCGACTTGTCCGGGGCGCCGGCGGGACGCTTCGCGCGCTTCTGCACGAGGTCGAAGGCGTAGAGCCCGGCGCGCAGCTCGTCACCCATGACGAGATCGGAGAGGGCCTCGTCCTCCGCGGCGAAGGCCTCGTCGCGGCCGGCCGTGCGGGCCGCCTGGACGAGGTCGATGGCGCGGTACGGCGCCGGAGAGGTGCGCGAGGTCTTCGCGTCGGCGAGAGCCCGGGCGGCGTCGCAGGCCGCGGCCCACACCCCTTCGTCGTCGCTCACCGGGGCGCGCTCGACGGTGGTCTCGCCGCGCAGGACCGAGGCGGCCCAGCGGATCGAGTCCTCGAGGAAGTCGACGGGGGCGAAGATCGTGTCGGCCATGCCGAGCTTCGCGGCCTGCGGGCCGGAGAGCATGCGGTTCTGGCTGAGGGGGTTCTCGACGACGACCTTGAGGGCCGCCTCGGGCCCGACGAGGCGGGGCAGCAGGTAGCAGCCGCCCCACCCGGGCACGAGACCGAGGAAGACCTCGGGCAGGGCGATCGCGGGGACACCCGCGGAGATCGTGCGGTAGTCGCACGCGAGCGCGATCTCGACGCCGCCGCCCATCGCGGCGCCGTTGACGAACGCGAAGGTCGGCACCGGCAGGTCCATGACCGCGGCGAAGGCTGCGTGGCCGGCTCGGGCGATCTCGCGCGCCTCGTCACGGGAGGTGACGTGCGGGACCCCGGAGAGGTCGGCGCCGACGGCGAAGACGAAGGGCTTGCCGGTGATGCCGACGGCCTGGATCTCGCCGGCCTCGGCGCGGCGCCGCGCCTCGGCGACGGTCTGCGAGAGCTCGGCGAGGCCCTGGGGGCCGAAGGTGCTCGGCCGGGTGTGGTCGAGGCCGTTGTCGAGGGTGATGAGGGCCATCGTCCCGGCGCCGCCGGGGAGGGTGACGTCCTGGGCGGGGGCGTGGGTGACGACCTCGTCGTGCGCGGTCGTCGGGGCTGCGGTGGTCGTCATGGCTCAGGCCTCGCTCGTCGTGTCGGAGCCGTAGTCGGCGTGGTGGGGGTTCTCCCAGATGACGGCGCCACCCATGCCGATGCCGATGCACATCGCGGTCATGCCGTAGCGCACGCTCGGGTCCTCCTCGAACTGACGCGCGAGCTGGGTCATGAGACGCACGCCGGAGCTCGCGAGGGGGTGCCCGGTGGCGATGGCGCCGCCGTAGCGGTTGACGCGCTCGTCGTCGTCGGCGATGCCGAAGTGCTCGAGGAAGGCGAGCACCTGCACGGCGAACGCCTCGTTGAGCTCGAAGAGGCCGATGTCGTCGATGCTCAGACCGGCCTTGGCCAGGGCCTTCTCGGCCGCGGGGACCGGGCCGTAGCCCATGACCTCCGGCTCGACGCCGACGAAGGCGAAGTCCACGAGACGCATGCGCACCGGCAGGCCGAGCTCGGCGGCGGCCTGCTCGGAGGCGATGAGGCACGCGGTCGCGCCGTCGTTGAGACCGGCGGCGTTGCCGGCGGTGACGTTGCCGTGGGGGCGGAAGGGGGTCTTCAGCCCGGCGAGGTCCTCGAGGGTGGTCTGCGGGCGCGGCGGCTCGTCGGCCGTCGCGAGCCCCCAGCCCTTCTCGGCGTGCCGGGTCGCGACCTCGACGAGGTCGGGCTGGATCTTGCCGTCCTCGTAGGCCTGCGCGAGCTTGCGCTGGCTGCCCAGGGCGTAGGCGTCGCTGCGCTCCTTGGTCAGGCTCGGGTAGCGGTCGTGGAGGTTCTCGGCCGTCTTGCCCATGACGAGCGCGCTGGGGTCGACGAGCTTCTCGGCGACGACGCGGGGGTTGGGGTCGACCCCTTCGCCCATGGGGTGACGCCCCATGTGCTCGACGCCACCGGCGACGGCGACGTCGATCGCGCCGAAGGAGATCGCGCCGGCGACGTTGGTCACCGCCGTCATCGCGCCCGCGCACATGCGGTCGACGCTGTAGCCGGGGGTGGTCTTCGGCAGCCCGGACAGCAGGGCGGCCATCCGGCCGAGGGTCAGGCCCTGGTCGCCGATCTGGGTGGTCGCGGCGATGGCGACCTCCTCGACGCGCTCCGGCGGCAGGTCGGGGTTGCGACGCAGGAGCTCACGGATGCACTTGATGACCAGGTCGTCGGCACGGGTCTGGGCGTACATGCCCTTCTCACCGGCCTTGCCGAATGGCGTACGCACGCCATCGACGAAGACGACCTCACGCGGGGTGCGGGGCACGGCGGCCTTCACTTTCGCTCGGGGGTCCCCACCGGGATGGCGGGGTGACGTCAGGCTACTAAGCGAGCGCTCACCGCACGAGGGGTGGTGGGGTGAGTTGTCCCACCCCGCCCCGCCGAGACCCCCGCCAACCACCCCGTCGGTGGGGCGATCACCACCAGTACGGCGGGGTAGGTGGGGGTCTGGGCGGGTGGGTGGACAGGGATGGGGGACGACGGGGGAGCGCGGGGACCGCCGGGGCGAAGGGGGTGCGGCAGGGTGGGCGGATGAGCGGCGCCGAGATGTTCGAGGGCTTCGCCGACGAGCGGGTCGACGTCGGCGAGGTCGTCCTGCGGGTGCGTCACCGGCTCACCGACCCCGCGCGCTCGCCGGTGCTCCTCGTCCACGGACACCCGCGCACCGGCGCGACGTGGCACGAGGTGGCCCGTCGGCTCGTCGAGCGCGGGCACGACGTCGTCGTCCCGACATGCGCGGCTACGGCGCCTCGACCTCGCCGGACCCGCTGCCTGACCACCGGCAGCAGTCCAAGCGCGCCGTCGCGGGCGACCTCGTGCGGCTGCTCGACGTCCTCGACGTGCCTCGCGTCGTGCTCGCCGGGCACGACCGCGGCTGCTACGTCGCGCTGCGGCTGGCCCTCGACCACCCCGACCGCGTCGCCGCCCTCGGGGTGCTCGACGGGGTGCCGATCAGCGAGGCGCTGGCGCGGTGCGACGCACGCTTCGCCGCGGCGTGGCCGCACTGGTTCTTCTTCGCGATGCCCGACAAGCCCGAGCGCGCGATCCTCGCCGACCCGCTCGCCTGGTACGCGCCGTCCTCGCAGCACATGGGCGCCGTGGCGCTCGCCGAGCTCGAGGAGGCGCTCGTGCGTCCGCAGGTCGTGCGGGCGATGCTCGAGGACTACCGCGCGGGACTGGGCGTCGACCGCGCGGACGAGGAGGCCGACCAGGCCGCGGGGAGGCGGCTGCGCATGCCGACGACCTTCGCCCGCAGCCGCGACGACGACCTCGCCGAGCTGTACGGCGAGCCGGTGCGGATCTGGCAGGACTGGGCCGACGACGTCGTCGAGGTCGTCGTCGGGTCGGGCCACCACATGGCCGAGGAGGCTCCCGGCGAGGTCGCCGACCTGCTCGCGGACCTGGCCGCCCGCGCCCGCTGACGCGCCCCGTCGCGCCGGCTGACGGTGTCCCCTTCGCCGCCGGATGGCGGTACCCCGTCGCCGCGGGGTGACGGTGCCCCCTTCGCCGCCGGGTGACGGTGCCCCCTTCGCCGCCGGGTGACGGTGCCCCCTTCGCCGCCGGGTGACGGTGCCCCCTTCGACGCGCGCTACGACGCAGTACTGGTCGCGACCACGACCACTACTGCGTCGTAGCGCGCGTCAGAGCGGGAGCGAAGGGGGACGAGCGGCGGCCGAGCGGGGTCAGCCCGTGTGCTCCTCGAAGGCTGCCGCCAGCATCGGGGCGACGACCTCTCGCTGCCAGGGCCGCACGCCGTGCGCGGCGAGCGCCGCCTCGAAGCCGGCGGCGTCGGTCTGCTCCGGGGGGGTCCACACGACGCGACGCAGCGGGTCGGGCGCGCAGACGTTCTCGACCGGGATCGTGTGCGCCTCGGCGAAGGCCGTGAGCATCTCGCGGGTCGTCGTGAGCCGGGCCGCGGCGACGGGGTTGCGGTCGGGCCAGCTGCGCTGCGGCGGCGGGGCGTCGGTGCGCACGGACACCGGGGGCAGCTCGGAGTCGGGCAGCGCCGCGGCCCGCTCGACCGCGGCGAGCCAGTGCCGGCCGTAGCGCGGCACGCTGCGCGGCGAGGTCGGCAGGTCGGCCGCTGTCGTCGGGGACTCCATGGCGATGGCGACGAGCGCCGCGTCCGGGACGACCCGGCCGGGGGAGATGTCGCGCTCCTGGGCGATGGCGTCGCGGGCGTACCAGAGCTCGCGCACGGTCGCGAGGACGCGCGGCTTGCGGATCTTGTGCATCCCCGAGGTGCGCCGCCACGGGTCGTCCTTGACGGCCGGCTGCCAGGTGAGCAGCGCCTCGAACTCCTGGCGCGCCCACTCGGCCTTGCCCTGCACGGCGAGGTCGATGCCCATGAGGTTGCGCACCTCGCCGAGCACCTCGACGTCGAGCGCCGCGTAGCGCAGCCACGGCTCGGGCAGCGGGCGGGTCGACCAGTCGACCGCCGAGTGCTCCTTGGCCAGGCTCAGCCCGAGGTAGTGCTCGACGACGGCGGCCAGGCCGACGCGGGGCAGCCCGAGCAGACGGGCGGCGAGCTCGGTGTCGAAGAGCTGGCGCGGCCGCAGGCCGACCTCGGCGAGGCAGGCGAGGTCCTGGGTCGCGGCGTGCAGCAGCCACTCGCCGCTGCCGATCGCGCGGTCGAGCGGAGAGAGGTCGGGCACGGCCATCGGGTCGAGCAGCCAGGTGCCGGCGTCGTCGCGGCGCACCTGCACGAGGTAGGCGCGCTGGCCGTAGCGGTAGCCCGAGGCCCGCTCGGCGTCGAGGGCCACGGGGCCGCTGCCGCGGGCGATCGCCTCGGCGCACTCGAGCAGACCGCGCTCGGTCGTCACGACGTCGGGCACACCCTCGGCCGGCTCGGAGAGCACGGGCAGAGGAGCAGGGGTGGGCTGCTCGGCGGCCTCCTCGAGGTCACGGACCTCGGAGGGACCGCTCTCGTCCGGTCCGCCTCCGGCGGTGCTCATCGGCGCCTCCCCGGCAGGGCGACGACGCCGTCGGGCAGCGGGGGCAGCCCGCCGATCGTGCACAGCAGGTCGACCCACGCCTCGAGGTGCTCCCCGACCTGGGCGTCCTGCGGGCTCCACGACGCGCGGATCTCCATCTCGACGCTCACCGAGCGGTCCTCGAGGTCGCCGTAGGACTCCGAGACGACGCGCGTCACCGTGCCGGCCTCGGCGACGAGCTCGACACCACGCTCCTCCAGGGCGTCGACGAGCCAGGACCAGCCCACCTCGCCGAGCACCGGGTCGGTCGCGACCTCGGGCTCGAGCTCGGCGCGTGCGTAGGTGACGACCCGCCACGGGCCGCCCCACGGCTCGGGCTCGGAGGGGTCGTGCAGCAGCACGAAGCGTCCGGTGGCGAGCTCGTCCTCGCCGTTCGCGTCGAGCACGTCTCCGGTCATCGCCACGGCGTGCGGGGCGATCCGGGTGGGTGCGGGGACCTCGGTGAGCCGCACCTCGGGCCGCACGCTCGCCGCGTGCAGCGCGCTGAGAGCGTGCTCGAAGTCGTCCGCGCCCTGCGCGGAGGTCGGTCGGGTGGCCACGTCGCGAGGGTAGGTCGACCGGTGACCCCGCGGGAGTTGCCACGCCGGGGGCTCCCCCTTCGCCTGGCCTCGCGGGATGACCCTCGTCCTCGGCCTTCCCACGCCGGGCCGATCAGTCCCGGCTGACGACCATGCTGGTCACCCGGTCGGCGTCGTCGTAGCGGACGGTCCACACCCCGCCGTCCACGGGTCGCTGCTCGACCCGCTGAGGATTGGAGCGCGCCGGCGCAAGTCCCTGGCGCAGGGCGCGCAGGTCTGCCCGCGTCGGCTGCGGCGGCAGACCGTCGACAGCCGCGGCGAACCGGTGCTCGCCATGGCGCCCGCCCAGCTCGATCTCGTCGACCCGGTTGGCCCGGAACCCGACGCGCACCCCGGGCAGCGCGCGCACCCGGTCGACCAGAGGGTGGTCACGGCCGCGGCCGAGGGTGTCGAGGAAGGTCACCAGGTCGCCGCTCACCCGCCACCGGCGGTCGGGGACCGCGTGACCGCCCCGAGCCCGGACCGAGACCGATCTCGGGGCGACCGCGGTCCCGAGGGCTCCGTAGCCGACCACCACGTCACCGACCGGGGACCGGAAGAGGTCCAGGTCCGCGGTGGTCATCACCGGGTGCCCCAGGGCGCCGGCCACCTCGCCCCGGGACGGCGGTCGGGTCAGACCGGGCAGCAGGGCGGGTCGGCCCTCGTCGGGGTGCAGCGCGGGCGTGCGGACCTCGGTCACGCGCCGGTCCTCGAGCAGCACCTCGACCCCACCGGCGAGCTCGATCATGCGCCGCGACCCCAGCAGCGAGTCCGTCCACCGACGACGCGGCTCGCCGAGCAGGGCGATCAACGCCCCGAGCGGCGCGCTGCCCTCGTCCTGACCGAGCGCGTGGAGCATGACCCCGATGGCCCCGACGGGTGCCGTGGGCGGAGCCGGACGGGAGAGCCTCAGGCCGACGAGCCCGCCGGCGTCGTCGTAGCGTGCGGTGAGTCGATCGCCCTCGAGACGATGGACGTCGGGCCCGTCGCCGACCGGGTCGCCGAGGACCGCGGCCACCTGCGCGCGATCGCTGCCGGCGTCCAGGCCGACGACCAGCGCTCCCGTCCGCGGATGTGCGGCCTCACCGGCCAGGTCGAGCTCGACCCCGACGAGCACGCCGTCGCGCTCGACGGCCCGGGCCGTGCCGCCGGCCAGGGCACGTGACCGGGCGACGGCGTCGTCGTGGACCGCCGCGCCCAGCGCGTCGAGATGGCACCAGATCTCTCCGGCGACCCGGGGCGGCACGGTCCGCTCGACCCACGGCGACCAGCGCTCGGGACGCCACCGACCGCCCGCCGGGCTGAAGAGCAGCCGGTCCGGGCGATGACCGGACCAGCACTCACCCAGGAAGGGTCGCAGCGCGTCGGGCTCGGCCAGCCCCGTGCGGTACTGCTCGTCGGTCAGCGCGTACAGCGCGTCGGCCGACCCGTGACCTACCTGCTGGTCCACGCCGACCCACGCTCGCCCGCTGGTCACCTCGACCCCGAGGCTCGGCCGGCGTGCGACCTCGACGAACCACCGCTGGTCCGGCGTCCGGCTGGGTCCGGTGCGAGTGCTCACCTGCCGATCCTCTCCTGCCGGGCCTGCGTCAGGGAGCCCGCTCCCGTCGCAGGGACCCCGCGGTGCCAGGCCGGGGCCTCCCCCTTCGCCTAACCTCGCGGGGTGACCCTCGTCCTCGGCCTCCTCGCGGCGGTGGTGTGGGGCAGCTCGGACTTCGTCGCCGGGCTGACGTCGCGGCGCACGCCCGCGGGGGTCGTCCTCGGGTGGAGCCTGGCGGTCGCCGCGGTGCTCACGAGCGTCGCCGTCCTCTCCGCCGGGCCGCTGCCGCCCGGTCGCTGGTGGCTGTGGGGGAGCCTGTCGGGGGTCGTCGGCACCCTCGGCCTGTGCGCGCTGTACGCGGGGCTCGCGGCGGGCCGCATGGGCGTCGTCGCGCCGGTCGCCGCGTGCGGCGTCGTCGTCCCCGTCGTCGTCGGGCTGCTCGGCGGCGACCCGGTCGGCGTCCTCGTCGTCATCGGCCTCCTCTGCGCGGTCGTCGGCATCGTCCTCGCGAGCGGTCCTGAGCTGCGGACGGGGGCGAGGGGGGAGCGCGCCGGCCTCCCGGTCCTCCTCGCGCTCCTCGCGGCGCTCGGCCTGGGGGCCTCGCTCGTGCTCGTCGAGCGCGGGTCGCACAGCTCGGTCCTGCACACCCTGTGGTCGCTCAAGGTCGTCGGCGCGCTCGTCGTGCTCCTCGGCGCGCTCGCCGTGCGCCGGGTGGGGGTGCCGCCCCGCGCGACCCTGCCCGGGATCCTGCTCGTCGGTGTCGCCGACCTCGGGGCCAACGTCCTCTACGCGCTCGCCGCGACGCGCGGCCCGCTGTCGGTCGTCAGCGTCCTCGCCTCGCTCTACCCGGTCGCGACGGTGGCGCTCGCGACCCTCGTGCTGCACGAGCGGCTGCGGCCGGTCCAGGGGATCGGGGTCGTCCTCGCCCTCCTCGGCGTCGTCCTGCTCGCCGCCGGCTGAGCCCCGGGCGAAGGGGGGACGAGGGTTTCGTCACCGGCCCGGCCGTGGGGGAGGATCGGGGCGTGAGCACCGCCGACCCCACCGCCGACGCCCGCGCCGACCGCACCGGTGCCGCACCGGGCCTGCAGCAGCCGCTCGAGGCGGCGACGACCTCGGCGGACAGCGACCTCGTCCGCGCGGCCCGGGGGCTGCCCGTGCGCCGCACGCCCGTGTGGTTCATGCGTCAGGCCGGCCGCTCGCTGCCCGAGTACCGCGCGCTGCGCGAGGGCAACGAGATGCTCGCCGCGTGCCGCACGCCCGACCTCGTCACCGAGATCACGATGCAGCCGGTGCGCCGTCACGGCGTCGACGGGGCGATCTTCTTCTCCGACATCGTCGTGCCGGTGCACGCCGTGGGCGTCGACCTCGACATCGTGCCGGGCCGGGGTCCGGTGGTCGCCGAGCCCTTCCGCACCCGCGCCGACCTCGACCGGCTGCCCGAGCTGACGCCCGAGCACGTCCCGGACATCACCGAGTCGGTGCGCCGCCTCGTCGCCGAGCTCGGCCCGGTCCCGCTCATCGGCTTCGCCGGGGCGCCCTTCACCCTCGCCAGCTATCTCGTCGAGGGCGGGCCGAGCAAGAACCACGAGCGCACCAAGGCGCTCATGCACGGCGACCCCCAGCTGTGGCACGACCTGTGCGAGCGTCTCGCGCGGATCGCGGGCGCCTTCCTGAGGGTGCAGGTCGAGGCCGGCGCGAGCGTCGTCCAGCTCTTCGACTCCTGGGCCGGCTTCCTCTCGCGGGCCGACTACGTGACGCACGTGCAGCCCCACTCGGCCGCGGCCCTGGCGATGGTCGCCGACCTCGACGTCCCGACGATCCACTTCGGGGTCGGCACCGGCGAGCTGCTGCGCGACATGGGCGCGGCGGGGGCCGACGTCGTCGGCGTCGACTACCGGACCTCGCTGGCCGACGCGATCGAGCGGCTCGAGGGCCGCCACGCCGTCCAGGGCAACCTCGACCCCGCCCTCCTCTTCGCCCCGTGGGAGCCGCTGGCGGCGGCGGTCGAGCGCATCGTGGCCGAGGGCCACGCCGCGCCGGGCCACATCTTCAACCTCGGCCACGGCGTGCTGCCCACCACCGACCCCGACGTCCTCACCCGTGTCGTCGAGCTGGTCCACCAGCAGCCGGTACGAGCGGCGCGCTGACCCGCCGGCGCCGCCACCACCACACGAGCGGCGCGGTGACGAGCAGCCCGAGCGCGACGAAGGGGGTGAGCGCCCCCAGGACCGTGAGCAGCACGGCCGCCGAGCTGCCGAAGGCGTCCCAGCCGGCCGACAGCCCCGCGAGGAAGCCCGTCGCGTCCTCGTCCTCACGCTCCGGCGCGCCCTCCTGCGACAGGCTGACCGTCACCGGCGAGGTGCTCGTGCGCCGCTCCAGGTCCTTGAGCTGGGCCAGGTGCGACTCGAGGTCCGCCTGGCGGGTCGACAGGTCGCTCTCGAGGGTGACGAGCTGGTCGATGTCGTCCGTGCTCGCGATGAGCCGCTGGACGCGGGCGATGGAGGCCCGCATGGTCTTGATGCGCGAGGCGGTGTCGGTGTAGGTCGAGCTCTCGTCGCTCGTCGAGGTCGTGCGCCGCTCGACGGTCCCGAGCTCGGACAGCGCGTCGAGGGTCGTGTCGAGACGTGAGCTCGGCACGGTGACGACCACCTCGCCCCACGCGTGACCCTCGTCCGAGGAGACCTCCTCCGAGGTCACCGCGCCGTCGACCCGGGCGGCCGCGCTGCGGACCTTCGCCGCGGCCTGGTCGACGTCGGCGACGGTGAGGTCGAGGGTCGCGCTCCGGGCCAGGCGCTGCTGCGAGACGACGGTGCGCTGCTGGGAGCGCGCGCCCGTCGCCCCCTTCGCCCCGGTGGCCGGTCGGCTCGCGTCCTGGTCGTCGGCGACCGAGGAGTCCTCGGCGGCGCCTCCCTCGCCCTGGGCCGTCGCGCCCTCGGACCGCGGGACGCCGGAGTCGGAGGACGACCCGCCGAAGCCGCACCCCGCGAGCGTCACCGCCGCCACCAGCGCCGCGGCGGCCGTCCCGACGGCCGGGCGGCGCCACCCCTTCGTGCTCTCCTCGTCGTGCGTCCTGCTCGCCTGCGTGCTCATCGTCTGCCCCCTGCTCTCTCGGCACCGCCGGGTGCGGCGCCGTCGGGGATGGGACGGGGTCGGCGGGGCGGGGGGTTCCGGCCGGGGCGGTCACGATCGGGTCACGCGCGGGTGGCAGAGTTGGGGGCATGGCTCGAGTCGTCGTCATCGGGGCCGGGATCGCCGGTCTGACCACCGCGGAGTCGCTCGCCGCGCGCGGGCACGACGTGCTCGTCGTCGAGGGTCGCGACCGCGTGGGCGGCGTCGTGGCGCCGGCCGAGGTCGCCGGGGTGCGCCTCGACGTCGGCGCCGAGTCCGTGCGGATCACCGACGACGCGACGGCGGCGCTGGAGCGCGTCGGCCTCGCGCAGCGCCAGGTGCGCCCCGAGCCCGTCCCCGCACAGCTGTGGGACCGCGGCCGGCTCGTGCCGCTGCCCACCCGGACCTACATGGGTGTCCCTGCGGACGCCGCGACGACCGGCGGCGTCCTCACCGAGCAGGAGCAGGAGCGGGCGGCGAAGGGGGGAGCAGCAGCCCTCGGCGAGGGGCCCGACGCCGACGTCTCCGTGGCCGCGGGCATCTCCGCCGAGTACGGCCGCGCCGTCGTCGACCGGCTCGTCGAGCCGCTCCTCGGCGGGGTCTACGCCGGTCGGGTCGACGAGCTCTCGCTCCCCTCGACGATGGGCGGGCTGTGGCAGGCCGCGCGCGAGCACGGCTCGCTCGCCGCCGGCGCCCGCGCGCTCGTTCCTCCTGCCGACCCCGCGGCGGCACCCGCTTCGGGCGCAGGCGGGGCGACCGGCCGGCGCGGACCCGCCCTGCTCGGCGTCGACGGGGGAGTCCACCAGCTGCCGCTCGCGCTCGCGGACCGGGTGCGCGCGCACGGCGGGCAGATCCGTCTCGGCACGATCAGCCGCGGCGTCGAGCGCACCGCGCAGGGCTGGCGCGTCGTCGTCGGCCCGACGACCGCGTCCGAGGCGATCGACGCGGACGCGGTCGTCGTCGCGACCCCCGCACCCGCCGCGACCCGTCTCCTGCGCGACGTCGCCCCCGGCGCCGCCGACGCGCTCGCCGAGGTCGAGACCGCCTCGATGGCCGTCGTGACGATCGCCGTGCCTGCAGGTCGGGACGGGTGGGACGACCTGCCGGGGTCGGGCTTCCTCGTGCCCGCAGTCGACGGGCGGCTCATCAAGGCGAGCACCTTCGTCAGCACGAAGTGGGCGTGGGCGGCGCAGGCGGCGCGCGAGCACGGGCTGCTCCTGCTGCGGGCCTCCGTCGGCCGCGCCGGCGACGTCACGAGCCTGCAGCGCGAGGACGCCGAGCTCGTCCGCGGTGCCCTCGCCGACGTCGCGACCGCGCTGGGTCGGCCCGTGCCGCAGGTCGCCGACAGCCACGTGCAGCGCTGGGGCGGGGGGCTGCCGCAGTACACGGTCGGCCACCGCGCCCGTGTCGCCCGCGTCGTCTCCGGGCTCGCCGACGTGCCCGGGCTCGCCGTCACCGGCGCGACCTACGAGGGGGTCGGCATCGCCGCCGTCATCGCCCACGCCCGGGCCACCGCAGACACCACCCACGACCAGCTCAGCCACACCAAGGAGATCGCATGAGCACCCGTCCGTCCCCGTCCAAGCCGTCGCGCGAGCAGCTCGAGGCGATCAACTCCTCGGTGCACTACGCGATGTTCTCCGTCTTCGCCGCGGTGAGCCCGCTCGGCGAGGACCGCGAGGGCGCGGCGGCCGAGGTCGCCAAGCTCTTCGCCGAGCTCGAGGCGGACGGGGTGCGCATCCGCGGGACGTACGACGTCGCCGGTCTGCGCGCCGACGCCGACCTCATGATCTGGTGGCACGCCGACACCATCGAGCAGCTGCAGGGCGCCTACCACCGCTTCTTGCGCACCTCGCTCGGCCAGCACCTCGAGCCCGTGTGGTCGGTCGCCGCGCTGCACCGCCAGGCGGAGTTCAACCGCAGCCACATCCCGGCCTTCATGGCCGGCGAGGACCCCCGCGCCTACCTGTGCGTCTACCCCTTCGTGCGCTCCTACGACTGGTACGTCATGGACGAGACCGAGCGCCGCTCGATGCTCGCCGAGCACGGCGCCATGGCCCGCGACTACCCGGACGTGCGCGCGAACACCATCAGCTCCTTCGCCCTCGGCGACTACGAGTGGGTGCTGGCCTTCGAGGCCGACGAGCTGCACCGGATCGTCGACCTCATGCGCGAGCTGCGCGCCTCCAAGGCCCGCCTCCACGTCCGCGAGGAGATCCCCTTTTACACCGGCCCGAGGGTCGAGATGGCCGACTTCGTCGAGCGTCTGCGCTGACGCCCCACCTGCCCCAAGTTTCTCGGGTCACCCGATAAACCCCGGCTCAGCACGAGTCCCGAACTCCTGCCGAGCCGGGGTTTGTCTTGCTCAGTGCCCTCGACGTGGTTGTCCCCAGGCACCGACCGCTCGGGAACCTCGTCCACAGCCCGGGGTCGACCACGGCGCCGACAGGGCACAGAGCGCGACCGTGACGCATGCATCTCGTCACCCCAGACATCTTCAGCAGCCTGCTCGCGATGCCGGACGGCATCTTCACCCGCCAGGACGCCCTGCGGACGGGCATGAGCGACGAGGTCCTCACCGCCGGGTGCCGCCGCGGTGTCATCGTGAGGATCTGCCGGGGCGCCTACACCCGACCCGGGGAGTGGACGAAGGGGGAGCACCGTCGCCTCCTCGCCCGGGCGGCCCTGCGGGTCTACCCGGACGCCGTCCTCGCGAGCGGCACCGCCGTCGAGGCTCATGGCGTGCCGACCTTCGAGGTGGCGGTGATCCGGACCGACATCTGCCGGCCCATCGCCCGCGAGGCCTTCACCGAGCAGCTGCGCATCCGCCCCCTTCGCCAGGAGCCGGTCGCCACGCCCTGGGGTCCGGCGGTGCCCCTGCCCGACGCGCTCGCCCAGACGGCCGTCGACCACGGGATCCCCGCCGGCGTCGCGTCGATCGACGCCGCCCTCCACGAGCGGAAGGTCTCGATGCACGAGCTCGAGGCCGTCCGAGAGGCCATGGCCGGCACCCCGCGCTCGTCCCGACTCACGTGCGCGCTCGCGTGGGCCGACGCCGCGGCCGAGTCCCTCGGCGAGAGCGTGACCCGGGTCGCCCTTCGTGGTGCGGGGCTCGAGGTGGAGTCGCAGGTGGACATCGCCGACCAGGACGGGGTCTTCGTCGGGCGGGTCGACCTGCGCATCAAGGGCACCCGGGTGCTGCTGGAGTTCGACGGCAAGGTCAAGTACACCGATGGCGGGACGGACGCCCTCTTCCGTGAGAAGAAGCGTGAGGACCGGCTCCGCGCCCTCGGCTACGTCGTCGTGCGGCTGACCTGGGCCGACCTCTTCCACACCGATCGCATCATCGCCGCCGTCACGGCAGCCCTCGCCGTCGCCGCGTGACCCGCTGAGCATGACAAACCCCGGCTTCGCACGAGTTTCTTACTGGTGCCAAGCCGGGGTTTATCGGGTCACCCGAGAAACGGGTGACGGGTGGGGCGAAGGGGGGTCAGCCCTGGGCGGGGCGCAGGGTCATGGCGATCGAGTTGATGCAGTACCGCTGGTCGGTGGGGGTCTCGTAGCCCTCGCCCTCGAAGACGTGCCCGAGGTGGCTGCCGCAGCTGCCGCAGCGGACCTCGACGCGGGGGCGGCCCGGGAGCGAGTCGTCCTGGATGTACTCGACGCGGTCCTGCGCGAGCGGGGCGAAGAAGGACGGCCAGCCGCAGTGGCTCTCGAACTTCTCCGTCGAGGTGAAGAGCTCCGCGCCGCACGCGCGGCAGGCGTACACCCCTTCGGTCGTCGTGTCGGTGTACTCGCCGGTGAAGGGACGCTCCGTGCCGGCCTGACGCAGCACCGAGTACTCGTCGGCGCTGAGCTCGGACCGCCACTGGGCGTCGTCCTTGGACACGGAGTACTGCCGGCCGGTGGGCTCCACGATGGTCTCCTTCGCGGGTCGGGGGTGGATCACATCATGCCAACGCCCTCACGCCCCAGATGTTCCCGGGGCGTGAGGGCGTCGGTGCGAAGGGGGCAGAGCCCTACTTCTTGAGGTCCAGGTGCACGACCTGCGGGTCGTGGTCGCTGTCCTGGTCGGAGAAGGCGGAATTCGTGTGGACGATGTCGTAGCGGAAGACCGGCTCGCCGTGCTTGTGCTTGCCCGGCCGCCACGGGCCGTTGACCTTCTCCCGCGTCACCAGCGAGGGGCTGAGCAGGATGTGGTCGAGGACCTGGCTGTTGCCGTCGAAGACGTAGGTCCAGCGCTCACCGGCGGGCAGGGTGCGCGGCAGGTCGGTCAGCGCCGTCGAGCCGCTGCCCTCGAGGGTGTCGACGAGGATGTCGGCGGTCGTCGAGAACTCGAAGTCGTTGACGTCGCCGGCGACGACGACCTTGGCCTGGCTGTCGGCCTCGAGCAGGTCGTCGACGAAGGAGCGCACCGCGCGCGCCTGGGCGTGCCTGTCGTCCTCGCTGGAGCGCACCGGCTGCTGCCAGCGCCCGAAGAGCGGGTCGTCGCCGCCCTTGCTGCTCAGGTGCACGGCGACGACGAAGACGCTCTCGCCGCGGTAGCGCAGCTCGGTGACGAGCGGCTTGCGCGAGCTCTCGAAGGCGGGGTTCGTCGGGTCGACGCGACCGGGTGAGGTCGTGAGGTAGGGCTCGGTCCGCTTGCCCTTGCGCCGCGTCTCGACGAGTGCCTCGTGCTCGGGGTCGCCCGCGTCGCGGGTGATGACGTCGACGTCGCGGTCGGCCCGCACGAGCAGGACGTTGCGGATGTTGCCGCCGGGCTGGCCGCCGTCGGCCTTGTCCTTCGGGTTGACCCAGTGCGCCGTGTACTGCGGTCCGCCCTGGGCGAGGATCGCCGCCGCGAGCTTGTCGGTCGTCGCGGTCGAGTCGACGGTGCCGTCGTCGACGGCGCCGTTGTCGTCCTGGACCTCCTCGACGGCGATGACGTCGGGGGAGCGCAGGTTCGTCACGACCTGCGCCGCGAGCCGGTCGAACTTCTCCTGCGGGTTCGTCGGCGCGAGGTTCTCGACGTTGAAGGACGCGACGCTCAGCTCGCGGTCACGCTGGACGGGCGCGACCTCGCGCTCCGCCGGGCCGTCGACGACCGTCGGCTGCTCCTGGACGTGGAGCTTGAAGTTGCCGAAGTCGTAGTCGAGGACGCCGGTGACGAGCCCCGGCAGGGTGTCGCCCTGGTCGGCCGCCGGGAGGGCGCCGGTGAGGTAGTCGTCGAGGATGACGCGCATCGTGTTGGGCCGGTCGTAGCCGGAGTAGACGACGCCGCCCCAGGCGGTGCGGGTGGCCTGCACGCCGCTGCCGGGCACGACGGGGAGCTCGCCGAAGGAGTTCGTCGGGCCGACGGCGGTCGCGTCGCGCACCCCGAGGCGCATGCCCTCGAGCGACTCGTAGAAGTCGATGGCGTCGCGCTCGGGCCGGAACTCGGCCCCGTCGTACTCGACGTTCTTCGGGTCTGCCGCGTCGACGCTCTGCTGCGGGGCGGTGCGGTCCTCGCCGAGGGCGACCGGGGCCGGGACGGGCGCCGTGCCGGTCACGGTCACCCGCGGGCCGACGACCTGCGTCGTCGTGAGGTTGTCCCACCCGCTGGACCCACCGGGACGGAACTCGTCGACGGCGCCGTCGACGCTCACGGTGTCGCCGACCGTCGCGGTCGGCGCCGTGCGGGTGTACACGAGGATCGCCTCGGACGTCGCGGGGTCGTCGTCCGGGGTGGTCGACTGCATCCAGAAGCCGTTGCGGCTGACCGCAATCACGACCCCTTCGACGCCGTTGACCCGCTGCCCGTCGAGCGGGGAGAGGTGAGCCGCGCCCTGGATCTGCGCGATGGTCTCGGGCTCGTCGACCGGCGGCTCCTCGCCCCCTTCGCACGTCGTCACCGGGGTCGTCGAGGACTGCGGCGTCGGTGCCCCGACGACGAAGTCGCCTGCGTTGTTATCCGTGTCGCTGCAGATGTCCCGGCGCGCGACGGACGTCGTGTTGCTCGTCGCCCCGGCCGGCGCGCCCTCGAAGGTCGTCGCCGAGCCCCAGCCGAGGAGGTCGACCTCGCCCCCGCTCGCGTCGCGCAGGACGACCCGGGCGCCGCTCGAGGACATCGGGACCGTGCCGGTCGCGTCGGGGGTGGGCAGCGCGGGGGCGGTCGTGCTCGCGCCGTCGGCCTGCTTGACGAGGTAGCGACCACCCGCGGCGATGCTGCCGCTCAGCGGCGTCGTCTGCGCGGTCGTGCCGCTCGCGGAGTAGTAGGCCAGGCTCCAGCCGCTGAGGTCGACGGCCGCGCCGGAGCGGTTGGCGAGCTCGACGAAGTCGCTGCGGAAGGGGGCGCCGGAGTTGCCGCCGCCGCCGTAGGCCTCGGAGATGACGACCGTCGTGGAGACGGCGGTGGCGCTCGGCGCGGTGACGGCGAGGGCGGCGGTGACGAGCGGGACGGCGGTGAGCGCCGCGAGCGCGCGCCGGCGTCGGGGCGAGGTGTGACGAGTGGGCACGGGGGTTGCTCCTGAGCTGGAGAGAGGGGGCGAGAGAGACGGTAGGCACCCCTGGGTGACGCCACGCCGCGTCCGGGGTAAACCTCTGGCCAAGACCAGGTCAGGACTTCGTCAGGGGGCGAAGGGGGACCGCGCTGTCCCCTCTCGCCACTACCGTGAGCGCATGGCCAAGACCCCCGCGGGCAGCGTCACCGCCGGTGAGCGCGAGGTCCGCGTCTCCAGCCCGGACCGGGTGATCTACGAGGCGACCGAGCGCACGCCGCCGATCACCAAGCTCGAGGTGTGCCAGTACTTCGCAGACGTCGGCGAGGCGATGATGCGCGCGGTCGGCGAGCGACCGACGGCGATGGAGCGCTGGCCCGACGGGTGGCGCGAGGGCATGCGCCTGGCCGTCGGCCCCCAGGACAAGGGCGCCGACGGCTTCTACCAGAAGCGGTTGCCGCGAGGCGCGCCCGACTACGTCGAGACCGTCGAGATCACCTTCCCCAGCGGACGGACCGCGGCCGAGCTGTGCCCCACCGAGCCCGCCTCGGTCGTGTGGGCCGCGCAGATGGGTGCGCTGACGCTCCACCCGTGGCCGGTGCGCCGACCCGACGTCGACCACCCCGACGAGCTGCGGATCGACCTCGACCCCCAGCCCGGCACGACCTTCGCCGACGCGCGGCGCGTCGCCGGCGTGGCCCGCGAGCTGCTCGAGGAGCTCGGCATGCGCGGCTACCCCAAGACGAGCGGCAACCGCGGCATCCACGTCTACGTCCGGGTCGAGCCGACGCACTCCTTCGAGGATCTGCGCCACGCGGCGATCGGCTTCGGGCGCGAGCTCGAGCGCCGTGACGACGGGGTGACGACGGCGTGGTGGAAGGAGGAGCGCGGGGAGCGGATCTTCGTCGACTTCAACCAGAACAACCGCGACCGCACGATCGCGAGCGCGTGGAGCCTGCGCGCCCGCCCCGGGGCGCCGGTGAGCACCCCGCTGACGTGGGAGCAGCTCGCCGAGGTCGACGACCCCGCGGGCCTGCACCTGCTGTCCGTCCCCGAGCGGCTCGCCGACGGCGACCCGTGGGCCGACATGGACGGCACGGCCCACCCCCTGGAGCCGCTCCTGCGGCTGTGGGAGGAGCTGCCCGGCGGCGAGCTGAATTTCCCGCCCGACTACCCCAAGATGCCCGGCGAGCCCCCGCGGGTGCAGCCCAGCAAGAAGGTGGCGTCGCACTGGGACGAGGACGGCAACCGGGTCGAGGGCTAGTCGAGGAGCACCTCGCCGAGGTCGTAGGCCGGTGCGCGGTCGATCTGGTCGAGGGTGCACGACTCCGGGTCGCGGTCGGGCCGCCAGCGCACGAGCTGCACGGCGTGCCGGAAGCGCCACCCCTCGAGCTGGTCGAAGGCGACCTCGACGACGAGCTCCGGGCGCAGCGGCACGTACGAGACGTCCTTGCTCGAGGAGAAGCGCGAGCGGTCGGTCTCGGCCTGCACGACCTCGCCCTCCTCGTCTCGGCGCACGTAGGGCTCGAGCTCGTCGACGAGCTCGAGGCGGCGCGCGGTCGTGAAGGCGGCGATCCCCCCGACCCCGATGAGCTGCCCCTCGTGGTGCAGCCCGAGCAGGAGCGAGCCGACGCCCTGCCCCGACTTGTGCACGCGGTAGCCGATGACGACGGCCTCGGCGGTGCGCTTGTGCTTGACCTTGATCATCGTGCGCTTGCCGGGGGAGTAGGGCGAGGCGAGCGCCTTGGCGACGACGCCGTCGAGCCCGGCCCCCTCGAAGCGGGTGAACCAGTCCGTCGCCTCGTCCGGGTCGCGGGTGACGCGGGTCAGGTGGATCGGCGCCTCGGGAGAGACCTGCGCGAAGAGCTCCTCGAGGCGCGCACGGCGCTCGGCGAAGGGGGAGGACATGAGGTCCTCGTCGCCGACGGCGAGGAGGTCGAAGACGACGACCTCGGCCGGGGTCTCCTGCGAGAGCTTCGTCACGCGCGACGCCGCGGGGTGGATGCGCTGCGAGAGCGCCTCCCACTGCAGCCGCTGGGCTCCCGGCTCGCCGGAGCGCACGACGATCTCACCGTCGAGGACGACCCGCTCGGGCAGGTGCTCCAGGCAGGCCGCGACGACCTCGGGGAAGTAGCGGGTGAGCGGCTTCTTGCCGCGGCTCGCGAGCTCGACCTCGTCGCCGTCGCGCAGGACGACGCAGCGGAAGCCGTCCCACTTCGGCTCGTAGGCGTACCCCCCGTCGACCGCGTCGGCGGCGGGCACCGCGGCGGCGGCCTTGGCGAGCATGGGGTCGACGGGGAGCGCGATGGGTTGCCTCACCTGGCCATCATGACCTGAGAGGATCGCCTCGTGAGCCCCAGCACGACCACCCGACGCGCCGCGACGTACGGCGGTGCCGCCGTGGGCGGCGCCCTGGCCGGTGCCGGCTCGGTGTGGCTCGGCGCCGCGGCCTACTTCGCCCGGCGCGTGCTCACGCCCGACCCCTACCGGCCCGACGACGCGCGGATCCGGGTGCTCCACCACGACTCGGTCACCCTCGACGCCACGCCGGAGACGACCGTGCCGGGCCTGTACGGCCTGTGGGTCGACGGCGACGGTGGCCACGTCCGGGTGGGCGAGGTCCTCGAGCACGACCATCGCCTCCAGCGGGTGCGCCGGCGGCTGGTCGGCGTCGACTGGGGCACCGCCCGACCCGGGCCGGTGCGCGTCAACGGCTACTACTACGCGCGCAACCCCCGCGAGGACCTGGGCCTGCACCACGAGGACGTCGTCGTCGACGGCGAGGTCGGGCCGATGCCGGCGTGGGTGGTGCCCAGCGAGGGAGCCGACCACTCGCGCTGGGCGGTCCTCGTCCACGGGCGCGGTGCCCGGCGCTACGAGACCCTGCGGGCCGTGCCCGCGCTGCACGCCGCCGGTCTCGACGTGCTCGTGCCGAGCTATCGCAACGACACCGAGGCCCCCCTGGGCCCCGACGGGCGCTACAACCTCGGCCTGTCGGAGTGGCGTGACGTCGAGGCCGCGATGCGCCTGGCCGTCGCCCGAGGGGCCCAGGAGATCGTCCTCGTCGGCTGGTCGATGGGCGGGGCGATCGTGCTCCAGGTGCTCGACCGCTCCGAGCTCGCCCCGCTCGTCAGCCGGGCCGTGCTCGACGGCCCGGTCGTCGACTGGGCCGACGTCCTCGCCCACCACGCCCGGCTGCACTCGGTGCCCCGGGCGGTCGGCAGCCTCGGACGCAGCCTCATGGGTCAGCGCTGGGCGCGCGGTCTCGTCGGGCTCACCGAGTCCGTCGACGTCACCCGCACCGACTGGGTGCGCCGCGCCGACGAGCTGCACCACCCGCTGCTGCTCATCCACTCCCGTGACGACGAGTTCGTGCCGGTCGGGCCCTCCGAACGTCTCGCCGCCGCCCGGCCCGACCTCGTGACCTTCGAGCCGTGGTCGCTCGCCCGGCACTGCAAGGAGTGGAACGTCGACCCGCACCGGTGGGACCGGGTCGTCGGCGACTTCGTGCGCTGAGGTCGTCCGGCGCTCGCACCGGCGCCCCACCCCGCGCCCGCACCGGCCCCGGTGCTCTGACCGCGGTGCGTCAGCGGCGCACGCGCCACAGCCCGACGAGGGTGCCGTCCTCCTCGAGGAGGTGCACCGGCTCGAGCGCGACCTCGGCGGCGGGACCGCGCAGGATCCGGGGGTGGTCCTCCGGCGACCCGACGACGAGCGAGGGCGCCCACGACAGGCCGAGCTCGTCGACCAGGCCCGCGGCGACGAGGTCGCCGGCCAGGCTCGGTCCCCCTTCGCACAGGACGTGCGGGCCGAAGGCCGCGCGGCACCGCTGCACGAGGGCCACGAGATCGACCTCGTCCTGCCCGACGTGCCACACGTGCTCGCCCTCGGGCACTCCCGAGGCCGCCACCGTGGCGAGGACGACGGTGCCGTCGCCCTCGCGGACCGATTCGGGCAGCTCGCCGCGGCGGCTGACGACGACGAGCGGTGTCGAGCGGGACCCGTACTCCTCCGCCCGGGCCGTGCCGGCACCGACGAGCACGACGTCGGCCGCCCGGCCCATCGCCCGGTACCCACGGCCGTCGGCCTCGGTGTTGATCGAGCCCGACACCCCGTCGCCGCCCGTCGCGGCGCCGTCGAGGGTGGAGACGAAGCTGAGGCGCAGCAGCTCGCCGTCGTGGGCGTAGAGCGCGTCGACGGCGGCGTCGTCGAGGGTCCCGTCGGGCAGGTCGACGTGCGGGGGAGCGATGAGGGCACGCATGGCGGCATCCTCGCAGCCCCACGGGCCCGGACCGGTGGGCATGATGGGCCGATGGCGAAGGGGTCGAAGAAGACGAGGACGTCGGCGAAGAGCGCGAAGGACGAGCGCTCGAAGGGCAAGCGCCCGAAGGGGGCGGGTCGCACGGGCTCAGGTCCGAAGAAGTCAGCTGCCGACGAGCCCGTGCAGACGACGGTGCCGAAGGGGGCACCCGTGCCCCAGACCTTCGGCGAGGCGCTGCGCGCCGGTCCGACGACACGGGTCGACGAGATCGACACGCGTGGCACGCCGGGCTTCGACGGCGACAAGGCCGCGGCTGCCGAGCTCATGCCCGAGCTCGCGGACGTCGTCAGCGAGCTGCAGGAGCGGTTGTACGCCGAGTCCAAGGGCGGCGGTCAGCGCAGCGTCCTGCTCGTCATCCAGGGCATGGACACCTCGGGCAAGGGCGGCATCATGCGCCACGTCGTCGGGGCCATGGACCCGCAGGGCGTCGCGCTCACGAGCTTCAAGGTGCCGAGCGACGAGGAGCGGCGTCACCCCTTCCTGTGGCGGATCCGGCGCGCGCTGCCGCGGCCCGGCGAGATCGGCGTCTTCGACCGCAGCCACTACGAGGACGTCCTCGTCGTGCGCGTCCACGACCTCGTGCCGCGCGCGCAGTGGTCGCGCCGGTACGGCCAGATCGCGACCTTCGAGCGCGGTCTCGTCGAGAGCGGCACGACGGTCATCAAGGTGATGCTCCACATCAGCAAGGACGAGCAGCGCGCCCGCCTCGCCGAGCGTCTCGCCCGCCCCGACAAGCACTGGAAGTACAACCCCGGCGACATCGACGAGCGCGAGCACTGGGACGAGTACATGGAGGCCTACCAGAGCGTCCTCGAGCGCACCTCCACCGAGAGCGCGCCGTGGTACGTCGTGCCCGCCGACCGCAAGTGGTACGCCCGTCTGGCCGTCATGCAGCTGCTCAAGGAGCACCTCGAGGCGATGGACCCGCGGTGGCCGGCTGCCGACTTCGACGTCGAGGTCGAGCAGGAGCGCCTCGAGCACACCTGAGCGTCAGCGGCGACCAGGCGGGACGCGCACCGTCAGCAGCGTCCGAGCGCGACGGGCGCCGCGAGCGACGCGAGACCGGGGTCGATCGACCCGAGCCCGAGACGGGCTCCCCCGCCCAGGCGTGACTCGACGAAGGCCTCGGCGAGCTCCGGTGGCGCGTACCGCGTCATGAGGCTGCCCTGGAGCACCAGGGCGAGGTCCTCGACGAGGCGCCGGGCGCCGGCCTGGGCCGCGAGCGGGTCGAGCGCGACGGCGGCGCAGGCGGTCTCGACGGCGTCGAGCGCCCGGTCGAGCGTCGACGAGGTGCCCCGCGCGACGGCGGCCTCCTCGAGGAGGGCCTTGAGGCTCGCGGGCTCGCGGCTGATCGCCCGGACGACGTCGAGCGCGTTGACGTTGCCCGAGCCCTCCCAGATCGAGTTGAGGGGGGCCTGGCGGTAGAGACGGGCCAGTCCGTTCTCCTCGACGTAGCCCGCCCCGCCGAGGCACTCCAGCGCCTCGGCGACGAGGGTCGGCGTGCGCTTGCACACCCAGTACTTGCCGACGGCGACGCCGAGGCGGGCCAGCTCGACCTCGCCGGTGTCGACCGCGTGGGCCAGCCGCATGCCGAGCAGGGTGGCCGCCTCCGACTCGAGCGCGAGATCGGTGAGCACCGAGCGCATGAGCGGCTGGTCGACGAGCAGCGCGCCGAAGGCGCGACGGTGCCGGGCGTGGTGCACGGCCCGGGCGAGGGCGGCGCGGGTGGTCGCGGCCGACCCGAGGACGCAGTCGAGACGGGTCGCGGCGACCATGTCGATGATCGTGCGCACCCCTCGCCCCTCCTCGCCGACGAGCGAGCCCCACGTGCCGTCGAGCTCGACCTCGGAGGAGGCGTTCGAGCGGTCGCCCAGCTTGTCCTTGAGGCGCTGGAGGGCGAAGGGGTTGCGCGTCTCGTCGTCGAGGACGCGCGGCACGGCGAAGCAGCTCGGCGCGTCCTGCCCGTCGGTGCGGGCGAGGACGAGGAAGAGGTCGCTCATCGGGGCCGAGCAGAACCACTTGTGCCCGGTGAGCCGGTAGGTGCGCCCGGGCAGCGGCCCGTCCGGCGCCGGCGTCGCGAGCGTGCGGTTGGCGCGCACGTCGGAGCCGCCCTGCTTCTCCGTCATCCCCATGCCGGCGACGAGCCCCGCCTTGAGCGCCGGCGCCCGCAGACCCGGGTCGTACTCGCGCGACGCGAGACCGGGCTCGTAGCGCGTCGCGAGCTCGGGGGAGTGGCGCAGCGCGGGCACGGCGGCGTGGGTCATCGTCACCGGGCAGATGTGGCCGGCGTCGACCTGCGACCAGGTGACGAAGCCGGCCGCCCGCCGTACGTGAGCGCCCGCGCCCCGTCCGGCCGCCCAGGTGCCAGCGGTGAGCCCGGCACCGACGGCGACGCGCATGAGGTCGTGCCAGGCGGGGTCGTAGTCGACCTCGTCGACGCGGTGCCCCCAGCGGTCGTGGGTGCGCAGCCGGGGGGCGTTGCGCTCGGCCCGATCCGCGAGCTCGGCCGCCTCCGCGCTGCCCGCCCGCTCGCCGAGCGCGTGCAGGGCTGCGTGGGCGTCGGCCCGCCCGGTCCCGGGGACCCAGCGCTCGACGGCCTCGATGAGGGTCGGGTCGCTGCCGTAGACGTCGACCCCGACGAAGGGGGGCGGCTGGTTCGTCACGTCGTGGGTCGGCATGGCGCGAGGATAGGGGGCCGGTCCGGTGGTCTCGAGGCACGGGCCTGGCGGCCTTCGCACCTCAACCACCGATGTCCCTTCGCCGGTCGAGGTGCGAGGGACGAGGCCAGCCCGACGAGCCGCTCCTCCCGCGTGGGTCACGCCGGTCGGGCCGTGCGGGCTCTACGGTGCAGAGCGTGAGCACACGGGTGAGGGTGCGCGACGGGCTCGAGAGCGTCCCCTTCGCCCTCGCCCTCGTCCGGCTCGTGCGCGAGACGGTCCGCATCTGCCTGCGCTACCGGGTCACCGGGCTGGCCGCGGAGGCCGGCTTCTTCGCGCTGCTGTCCCTCCCGCCGCTCGTCCTCGGGCTCTTCGGCGGGGTCGGCTACGTCGGCAGCGCGGTGGGGCAGAGCGGTGTCGACGACTTCACCGAGCGGATCGCCAGCTATGCCGGCAGCTTCCTCACCCCGCAGGTCATCGACGACCTGCTGCTGCCGACGGTCGACGAGGTCTTCCGCGCCGGGCGCGGCGAGCTGATCTCCATCGGCTTCCTGCTGTCGGTGTGGTCGGGCTCGCGGGTGCTCAACGTCTTCATCGACACCATCTCGATCATGTACGGGCAGTCCGGCATCCGCGGGATCGTGCGCACGCGGGCGATGAGCCTGTCGATCTACACCCTCGGGCTGCTCTTCGGCGTCGTCATGATGCCGCTCGTCCTCGTCGGGCCGAGCGCGATCGGCTCCCTGCTGCCCGACCCCGCGGACTGGCTCGTGGCCCTCTACTGGCCGGTCGTGTCCGTCCTCGTGCTCGCCGGTGTCACGACCCTCTTCCACCTCTCGACCCCGCAGCGCGACCCCTGGCGCCGCGACCTGCCCGGCGCCGCCCTCACCCTCGTGCTGTGGGTCCTGTCGGCCTGGCTCGTGCGCACCCTCGTCGCCGGCTCCCTCGGCGGCACCTCGATCTACGGCCCGCTGAGCACCCCGATCATCCTCATCGTCGGCCTCTACGCGATCGCGATCTCCGTGCTCGTCGGGGCCGCGCTCAACGCCGCCGTGCGCTCCCTGTGGCCCCACTCGGCGGCCGACCGGTCCATCGCGCAGGCCTGACGACGGGGGTGCGAGGACCGCCCCAGGAGTCGGTTTGGAGTTCACCGTCCGTCTGGGCTACTGTCACACCGCACGCAAGGGGCAAGGAAGCCCGGAGCGGAAGTGCGGATGTAGCTCAGTTGGTAGAGCGCAACCTTGCCAAGGTTGAGGTCGCCGGTTCGAGGCCGGTCATCCGCTCGGAAGGTTCACCGCCTCCATTGGTGGAGTGGCCGAGAGGCGAGGCAACGGCCTGCAAAGCCGTCTACACGGGTTCAAATCCCGTCTCCACCTCGACGCAGGACCTAGCAAGACCCCGGGCGATTGGCGCAGCGGTAGCGCGCTTCCTTGACACGGAAGAGGTCACTGGTTCAAACCCAGTATCGCCCACCGCAGACGAAGGGCCCCGACCACCAGGTCGGGGCCCTTCGTCATGCCACCGGGGCTCGCGCCGCCGGCGTCCCCCCACCGCGATCAGTGGTGGTGATGGTGGTGCCTCAGGGACACCTTGACGATCGACCCCGGGGCCCGGGGCGTGCCCGTCTCGAAGTCGATGTCCGCGAGCTGGCCGAGGTACATCGTGCGCCCGCTCACCTCGACGGCCAGGGGCCGCTCCATCCGGTAGGCGGCCCAGCGGTGCCTGCCGTGCACGGCCGTCACCTGGCCGCCGAAGAGCTCGGCGACGTAGAGCGTGTCGCCCTGCACCGCGAGGTTCGTCGCCCCGAGGAATCCGGAGGCGACCTTCGTCACCGCGCCGTGGTGCCCGATCGTGAAGACGGCGCCACGGGCACCCAGGCTCGGGTCCTCGGGGCCGCCGGGCAGCGAGCTCATGTAGAGCCGACCGCGCGGGCCCACCTCGACATCGGTGGGGACACCCTCGAAGGCGTAGGTCACGCCCACGGTGCAGTCGGGCAGCCCGATCGACGCGGCGATCTCCGTCGTGATGAGCAGCGGCCGGCGCGGCGCGAGGGCGAGCGTCGAGATGCGTCCTCGGCGGTCGACCCGCAGCACGGAGTTGCCCGCGGCGTCGGCGACGGCCCAGGACCCGTCGGGCAGGGCCGCGACGGCGTAGGGGTGCGACTCGACGATGCCCGTGTACGTGGCCTGGCCGCCGGTGAGCCCGCCGAAGACCTCCTCGGCGCAGGGGTTGCCGCCGGCGATGATGCCGTAGGTGACCCCCTGGTCCGGGTTGACGGTCTGCTCGAACGCGCCGAGGTCGGCGACGACGTCCGGCCGTCCCTTCGACTGGATCGTCAGGGTGCTGCGCCCGTCGGACGAGGTGCTGGCGTACGCCCACGTGCGGCCCCCCTTCGCCACGTCGACGCCGGCGATCTCGCCACCCTCGACCCGCGCGAGCACGGTCTTGGTGCCCGAGCGGGAGTACTTCGTCAGGGTGCCGAGGAAGCCGTCGGTCGCGTAGACGTCGCGCCCCTCGACGGCGAGCTGGAAGGGTGCGAGGACGCTGTCGTCGATCGTCGAGACCCAGCGCGGGTGCCCCTGGGGGTCCCCGGGGGGTCGTGCTGCGGACGTCGGCGGCGCGAGGCTCAGACCCAGGACGGCTGCCGCGGCGGCGGCGAGGACGGGTCGGAGTCCTCGACGGCGACCCGGGTGCTGGTGACGGGCTCTCAGACGGCTCGATGACATGGGCTGCTCCTCGTGACGTGGGGTCCGACCACGCGCCCGCCCTCCCCGGCGGGCTCGCCTCGCGACGGTGCTCGGATCCCATGAAGGGTCGTGCAGGCCCCCGGGGCCTGCCCATCCCCGAGCCGCGGCTTTGTCCGATTCCGCCCCGGCGGAGGGTGACCTGCCCCACAATGCTGGGGGTCCGGTGACGCCGTTCGGGAGGTGGTCGTCGATGGACAGAGATCTGGTGCGCGACCGCGTGGTGGCAGATGTCGCCGTCCTCGCGCGGGCCCAGGTCGACCTCGAGACCTTCGCGCACGAGGCGATGCAGTCGCTGCAGCGCGCGGTGCCGCACGACGGCTGGTCTCTCGGCACCCTCGACCCGGCGTCGCTCATGCCCACGGGGGTCTGCCTGCGCGAGGGCTGCGCGGTGGCCTGGTCGGCGCACGACCGCGAGTGGGCGCGTCTCGAGTACGGCCAGGACGACCCCACCTCGGTGCTCGCCATGGCGCGCTCCGGCTGCGCCGCGCTCGGCGTGCACGACGTCACCGGGGGAGACCTCTCCCGCTCACCTCGCATGCGCGACCTCATGAGCCCCGTCCTCGGCTGCGCCGACGAGCTGCGCGCGCTCGCCACCGACGGGCACCGGTCGTGGGGGGCCGTCTTCCTCTACCGGCTCCGCGGGCACTTCGAGCCGTGGGAGGTCGCGCTCGTCGAGGCCCTGTGCCCCTCCTTCGCCCGCGCGGTGCGCCGTGGGGTCCTCGGGATGTGGGCCGGTCGGCGCACGGTGACCGACGACTCCACCCCCACGATGGTCGTCCTCGACGCGCGGGGGGAGGTGGTCCTGTCCTCGCCCGGGGGCGTCGAGCAGCTCGTCTCGCTCCACCACGGCGACGGGGCCGAGGCGAGCGAGGGGCTGCTCGCGTCGCTCGCCGCGGCGGCCGCGGCGACCCGGGCGACGAAGGGGGCGCACCACCCGACGACGAGGGTGCGCCTGGCCGACGGACGGTGGTGCACGGTGCACGCGACGCCGCTGGGCTCGCCCGACGGGGACCTCGTCGGCGTGACGATCACGGAGTCGCGCCCCCGCGAGCTGCTCCCGCTCGTCGTCGACGCCCTGGGCATGACCCCGCGCGAGCGCGACGTCCTCGTGCTCGTCGTGCGGGGCGCGGACACGCGGTCGGTGGCCGAGCAGCTGCACATGAGCAGCCACACGGTGCAGGACCACCTCAAGGCGATCTTCGCCAAGGCGGGGGTGCACAGCCGCCGCGAGCTCACCGCCCTCGTCCTCGGGGACCAGCTCGACCCCGCGTGGTGAGGCCACCCTGGACAGCCGGGCTCCGCGGAGCCGATCCGTGCACCTGCGCGGATAGCCTGGCCTGACACCGTCGACAAGGGAGTGAAGCGATGACGCAGGACCCACGCCGCGAGGAGCTCGCGGCGCACGACGAGCGCGGGACCCGCGACGGCGAGACCGTCGAGGTCGCCCCCACCCACGGCCCCGAGCACGACACCGAGGTGCACCCGCACGTCTCGAAGTCCGGCGAGCGGGTCGTCATCAACACCATCGCCGGCGAGGACGGCACCGAGGCGGTCCGGGCCCAGGCCGCGGCCCTGCTCCGCGTCGTCGGCGAGGCCGGCGGGCTCACCCAGGACGAGCTCACCGAGCGCGTCCACGAGGCGATGGCCGCGACCGGTGCCGGGGACCAGCCCACGGTCGTCGCCCGCTCGGTCGCCGAGGCGATCCAGCGCGGCATCCGCTCGCGGCTGGTCATCGAGACCGACGACGGCGCCGTCCTCGGCGTCTACGACGCGCCGGCCGACGAGGTCGAGCGCGTCCACCCCAACGTCACCGACCCGGCCCACGAGGACCGACCCTTCTACACCTGAGCGATCAGGACGAGGACCGCGAAGGGGGCGGGCTGCCGGCATGACCGGCGGCCCGCCCCATCCGCATGGGCAGCATGACCCACAGGGCGAGGAAGACGGCGGCACCGACGACGATCGCGGTGACCGCGGCCGGAGTGCCGAGCAGCACCTCGACGATGAGGTAGAGCACGGCGAGCAGGCTGAGGGCGAGCGAGACCATGCCGCCCTGGGCGCACCGGTTGCCGAAGGCGACGAGCTCGCGCTTCGCGTGCCGGCGGAAGAGCAGCCGGTGCGCGCTCACCGGTGCGGCGAGCAGCGCCGTCGCGAGGAGCGCGAGGCAGAAGGCGACGAGGTAGATCACCCGGTGGTGCGGCTCGAGCACCGTGAAACGGGCCTGGAAGGGCAGGGTGAGCAGGAAGCCGGCGAGGATCTGCACGCCGGTCTGGACGACCCGCAGCTCCTGGAGGAGCTCCTCCCAGTTGCGGTCGAAGCGTTCGGTCGCCGTCTCGTCCCGCCCGTCGCCCGGGGCGACGTCCCGCCCGTCGTCGGTCCGCTCGCCGTCCGTCCGCTCGTCGTCCCCCGTCGCCATCACGCCACCCGGGTGTCCTGCGCGGAGCAGATCCGCAGCCAGAGGAAGCCGTAGCCGTCGATCGTCGTCTCGAGGACCCCCTTCGGCCCAGGCTCGATGCGACGGGGCGCGCCCGGCGTGAGCAGGTCGACGAAGGAGCACTCGTCCGGCAGGTCGGGCACGGTGACCGAGATCTCGACCGGCTCGCCGGAGAAGTTGTGCAGGGCGACCATCCGCCACTCGTCCTTGCGGCACACGTGCGCGAGGACCGAGTGCGGCGTGCCGCGCAGCACCTCGACCTGCGACCAGCCGATCTCCGGGCTCTGGCGGTAGCGCTGGATGAGCCGGGAGACGAAGCGCCACAGCGAGTCGACGTCGCCGCGCTGGTCGGCGACGTTGATCCGTTCCGGCCCCCACGGGCCCGAGGTCATCGGGCGGACCTGCTGACGCTCGGGCGCCTGGCTGAAGCCGCCCGAGGGGTCCCACTGCATCGGGCTGCGCACGGCCAGCCGGCCGGGGATGTCGAGGTTCTCGCCCATGCCGATCTCCTCGCCGTAGAAGAGCACCGGGGTGCCCGGGAGCGAGAACATCAGCGAGTACGCCATCCGGATGCGGCGCATGTCGCCGCCGAGCATCGTCGGCAGCCGGCGGCGCAGCCCGCGGTCGAAGAGCTGCATCTGCGGCTCGGGGCCGAAGGCGTCGAAGACCTCCTGCCGCTCGTCGTCGGTGAGCTTGTCGAGGGTGAGCTCGTCGTGGTTGCGCATGAAGCTCGCCCACTGGCTCTCGTCGGACAGCCGCGGGCGGGATCGCAGCGCCTTGGCCAGCGGGCGGGCGTCGTGACGGGCGAGGGAGAGGTAGGTCGCCTGCATGCCGACGAAGTCGAACTGCGTCGTCAGCTGGTCGGCGTCGGTGCCCCCGAAGAAGAGCTTCTGCTCCGGGTAGGGGAGGTTGACCTCGCCGAGCAGCATGACGTTGCCCCCGCGCCGCGAGACGAAGCGGCGCAGGCTGCGCAGGTACTCGTGCGGGTCGTAGGTGGGGAACTTCCGCTCGGACTCGGGGAGGGTGTCCTCGGCGAAGAGGAAGGGCACGGCGTCGACGCGGAAGCCGCTCACGCCCATCTGGAGCCAGTAGCCCATGGTGCGGGCGATCTCGTCGCGCACGGCGGGGTTGGCGATGTTGAGGTCGGGCTGGGTCTTGTAGAAGTTGTGCAGGTAGTACTCGCCGGTGCGCTCGTCGAGCTCCCAGATCGAGTCCTCCTGGTCGGGGAAGACCACCTGGTCGGAGGTGTCCGGGGGCGTCGAGGAGCGCCAGACGTACCAGTCGCGGTAGGGGTTGTCGGTGCTCTTGCGCGACTCCTTGAACCACGGGTGCTGGTCGCTCGTGTGGTTCATGACGAAGTCGACGATGACCCGGATGCCGCGCGAGCGGGCGAGGTGGACGAGCTCGACCATGTGGCCGGGTGTGCCGGCCCGCGGGTCCACGCCGTAGAAGTCGGTGATGTCGTAGCCGTCGTCCCGGTCGGCCGTCGGGTAGAAGGGCATGAGCCACAGGCAGGTGATCCCGAGATCGGCGAGGTAGTCGACACGCTCGGCCATGCCGGTGAGGTCGCCGCAGCCGTCGCCGTCGGAGTCGACGAAGGTCTGCACGTCGGCGCAGTAGAGGACGGCGTGCTTCCACCACAGGTCGGCGGTGTCGGTGAGGTTCACCGGGCTCCCTTCGGGTCGGGCTGGGTCGTGCCGGGTGTCGTCTCGGGGCGGGTCGGCCCCAGGTGCGGGAGCACCTGCTCGGCGAAGGTGTCGAGGTACTCGCGCTGGTCCTGCCCAACGAAGTGGAGGTAGAGCTCGTCGTAGCCGATCTCGAGGTACTCCTGCAGCCACTCGACGTGCTGACCCGGGTCGGCCGAGATGCGCACGGCCCCGGCGACGGACTCGCGGGTGACGTGCTCGCCGATGGCGTCGAAGCCCTCGACGCTGTCGACGTCCCACGCGATCGGCGGCCCGACGGTGTTGCTGCGCCACTGGTCGTGGGCGATCGCCTCGGCCTGCTCCTGCGTGGGCGCCCACGACAGGTGCACCTGCAGCCGGGCCGGGCCGCGGCCGCCGGCGTCGCGGTAGGCGGCGAGCACCTCGCGCAGGCGCTCCACCGGCTGGTTGACGGTGATGAGGCCGTCGGCCCAGTCGGCGTGGCGGGCGGCGGTCTGCGGCGTGACGGCCGGCCCAACGAGACGGGGCACGGGGTCGGCGAGGGTCCACAGCTGCGCGCGGTCGACGACGACGTGGCCGTCGTGGCTGACGACCTCTCCGCGCAGGAGCCGGCGGATGACGTCGACGCACTCGCGCAGCCGCTCGTCGCGGATCTCCTTGCGCGGCCAGCCCTGCCCGGTGACGTGCTCGTTGGCCGCCTCGCCGGAGCCGAGCGCCGCCCAGAAGCGGCCCGGGTACATCTGGCCGAGGGTCGCGATCGCCTGGGCGAGGATCGCCGGGTGGTAGCGCTGACCGGGGGCGTTGACGACGCCGAAGGGGAGGTCCGTCGTCGCGAGGGCGGCGCCGAGCCAGCTCCACGCGAAGCCCGACTCGCCCTGCCGCGCGCTCCACGGCGCGAGGTGGTCGCTCGACATCGCGGCGGTGAAGCCGGCCCGCTCGGCGTGCTGGACGTCGAGGAGGAGCTGGCGGGGGCTGATCTGCTCGTGGCTGCAGTGGTGTCCGATGACCGGCATGGGGACAACCCACCACACGTCGGCCCCGTCGTGGGGCTTAGCGGCGTGCGCCGTCCAGCCTCGGGGGCGCCCCTATGCTGCGGCGGTGGAGTACGCCCGCTTCGGCCGCCGGCTGCTCACCGACCCCGTGGCGGTGAGCACCGACCTCGCCGACCTCGACGACGGCGGCCAGTGGGCGGTCGTCGTGACCTTCGAGGGCGAGGTGACGGCGGTCCGCTTCGCCCGGGCGGAGCAGACCTCCGACGCCCCGGCCACGGGTCCGTGGGTCCCGCCCGGTCGGTGGTCGTCCTCGATGTCGAAGGGGGAGTACCTCGCCGGGGTCGAGCGTGTCCGCGAGCACGTCGCGGCCGGCACGGTCTACCAGGTCAACCTCTGCCGGGTCCTCACGGCGCCCCTGGCGCCGCAGGCCCACCTCCCCGCCCTGGCGGCGGTGCTCGAGGAGGGCAACCCCGCCCCCTTCGCCGGGCTGGTCCACGTGCCCTCCGCCGGGCTCGACGTCGTGTGCGCCTCGCCCGAGGCCTACCTGCTGCGCGACGGCGATCGGGTGGTGAGCCGCCCGATCAAGGGGACCGGGCGGGTGCCCTCGGACCTCGGGGCGAAGGACCACGCCGAGAACGTCATGATCACCGACCTCGTGCGCAACGACCTCAGCCACGTCGCCGTCCCCGGCACGGTCGACGTCGAGGCGCTGTGCGCGCTCGAGGAGCACCCGGGTCTGCTCCACCTCACGAGCGACGTCACGGCCCGGCTGCGACCGGGTGTCGGGTGGGCCGAGCTCGTCGGGGCGACCTTCCCGCCCGGGTCGGTGAGCGGTGCGCCCAAGTCCTCTGCGCTGCAGGTGATCCGCGAGCTCGAGCCGGTCCGCAGGGGTCCGTACTGCGGCGCGATCGGGTGGGTCGACGCCGACGCGGGACGGGGGGAACTCGCGGTGGGCATCCGCACGTTCTACGCCGAGCAGGGGCCCGCCGGGCGCGTCCTGCGCTTCGGCACGGGCGCCGGCATCACGTGGGGGTCGGACCCGGGCCAGGAGTGGCGCGAGACCGAGCTCAAGGCGGGCAGGCTCGTCGGTCTGTCATCTGGAAGAGTTGGGGTATGAGCATGGGTGTCACGGTCTGGGTCAACGGCGAGCTCGTGGACGGGGGGCAGGCATCTCTCACCGCGCTCGACCACGGTCTGACCGTCGGTGACGGGGGCTTCGAGACGTGCAAGGTCGTCGACGGGGTCGTCTTCGGGCGCACCCGTCACCTGCGCCGGCTCGAGCGCACGCTCGAGGGCCTCGGGCTCACGGGCTTCGACGCCGACCACCTCGACGAGGGGGTCGAGGCGGTGCTCGCCGCCGGCGGCCCCATGCCGCTGGGCCGGCTGCGCTGGACGGTGACCGGGGGAGTCGGGCCGCTCGGATCGGACCGCTCGGACACCCCGCTCACCTACGTCGTGGGTCTCGTGCCCGCCTCGCCGCTGCCCAGCCACGCCCACGTCGCGACCGTGCCGTGGACCCGCAACGAGCGCGCGGCGACCGCGGGGCTGAAGACGACGTCGTACGCGGAGAACGTCATCGCGCTCGCCCGGGCGAAGAGCCAGGGCGCCGACGAGGCGATCTTCCTCAACACCCGCGGCGAGCTGTGCGAGGGCACGGGGTCGAACGTCTTCGTCGTCCGCGACGGCGTCGTCCTCACCCCGCCGCTCGAGTCGGGCTGCCTGGCCGGCATCACCCGCGCCGTGACGATCGAGTGGTGCCGTGAGGCCGGTCTCGAGGTCCGGGAGGAGACCCTGCCGGCGGACGCGATGGAGACGAGCGACGAGGCCTTCCTCACGAACACGATGCGCGACGTCCAGCCGATCGCGACCGTCGACGGACGTGCGCTGGCCACGCAGACCCCGGTCACCGACCAGGCGGCGGCGATCTTCGCGACCCGCTCCGCCGAGCGGATGGACCCGTGACCTCGATGGAGGCCACGCGGGGGGAGCAGCAGGAGGAGGAGCGTCGGGGCCTCGGGCTCGACGCGCAGGGTCACCGTCGTCCGTACCGAGCCATCCGGCGCGACCAGCACGAGCTCGTGCGCGAGGAGCTGCTGGAGCGCTTCGGCGAGAACCAGATGATCGACCCCGAGGAGGACTCGATCCGTTGGCGGCGCGCGGTGCGCCTCAACCCGGTGCTCGGCCCGGTCTACCGCATCGGGGTCTTCGTCGCCGGGCTCGCGCTCATCGTCGTCGGCATCCCCATGGTCCCCCTCGTCGGCCCGGGCTGGGTCGTCATCTTCGTCGGCCTCTTCCTGTGGTCGACGGAGTACATGTGGGCCCGCCGGGTCACGCAGTTCGTCAAGGCCGAGGTGAAGTCCTTCGAGCAGTGGGCCCGTCACCTGCCCCTCGCCGCGAAGATCCCGCTCGTCATGGTCTCGGTCGCGATCGGCTGGCTGTGCTTCTACCTCGCGCTCCTCGTCACCGGGCTCCCGGGGTGGACCCCGGACGTCGTCGAGGAGTACCTGCGGATGCTCCCCGGGCTGGGTGCGTAGCCCGATGTGACGAAGGGGGAGAGCGCCAGGTACTCTGCACTGGCTTCACCGCCTCACCGCGGCAGCACCACGGACGTATAGCTCAGCTGGTTAGAGCGCTCGCTTCACACGCGAGAGGTCAGGGGTTCGAGTCCCTTTACGTCCACCCTCTTCGTCCCCGAGATCGCGCCCCCTTCGCTGGTCGAGGTGCGAGCGCCGTTGCTGGTCGAGGTGCGAGTGCCGGCGAGCCTTGAGACCACCCGTCCCCACCGCTCCGCCGCAGCAGGGCCCGCGGAGCCTTGGTCCTCCCTTCGCTCGGGCGCTGCGCGCCCTCGGCTCCGGTCCGGTCCGCTTGATGCTCCGCGAACCCTCCCGCGCCTGCGCTCATCTCGCCCCGTTCGCTAGTCGAGGTACGAGCGCCGGCGAGCCTCGAGACCACCCGCCCCACCTTCGCTGGTCGAGGTGCGAGCGCCAGCGAGCCTCGAGACCACCTGCACCCGCCCCCCTTCGCTCATCTCCTCCGCTCGACGAGCACCGTGTCGAGCCAGGTGCCGGCGAGGGGGCCGTGCGTCATGAGGGCGATCCGCTCCCTCGTGCCCACGGTGCGGAAGCCGTGGGCGTGGTGCAGGGCCAGGCTGGAGAGGTTCTGGGGGAAGAGCGTCGCCTGGACGGTCCAGATCCCGCTCTCGTCCGCCGCGGCGAGCAGGTCTGCGAGGAGGCGCCCGCCGACACCCTGGCCGCGAGCCGCGGACGCGACGTAGATCGAGTGCTCGACGACCCCGCGGTAGACCTGGCGCGTCGACACGGCCGTCACCGCAGCCCAGCCGACCACCCTCGCCCCGATCGCCTGTCGCGACGAGGCGGGGGGCGTGCAGCCGGTGCTCGTCGAAGCGCTCCCAGGTCGGCGGCTCCGTCTCGAAGGTCGCCAGGCCTGTGGCGATGCCCTCGCGGTCGATGCGCTCGACGTCGGGCCAGTCGGCCGCGGTCATCGGGCGGGTCTGGCTCGCAGCTGCCGAGGTCATCGCGTCATCGTGCCAGCCGCCGCGACGGGGCTCAGCGCTGTCGGTGGTCGCTGGCAGAGTTCTTCCATGGCAGCGATCGCGACGGCGCGGTGGGGCGGAGCAGGTGTCCTCCCCGGGCTCCGCGACGCCCTCCGGTCGTTGCAGCTGCAGCACGACCTCGGCGACGAGACGTGGCGGCTCGCCGACGACGAGGTGCACGACGCGCTCGCCCTCGTCGGGCAGCTGCGTCAGCTCGTCGACGTGGCCGAGGTCGCCGTGGCCCGCGAGGGCCTCGAGCGCGGCTTGCCGGCCGAGCGGTCGTGGTCAGCCCACGACTGGGTGGCACGATCCGAGGCAGCGCGAGCACCCGCGCCCGACGTGCACCACGTCGCCCGGGTGCTGCGGGTGGCGAAGGGGCGGACCCGCGTCCCCGAGGTGACCGCGGCCTTCACGGCCGGAGACCTCCCGCTGACTAAGGCCGACCAGCTCGTCCGGCTCGAGACGCAGGTGGCGCCGGTCGCCGAGCCCGAGTCCCTCGCCGAGGCCATGCGCATCCTGCTCGACGGTGCTCGCGACGACGTCGTCCCGACAGGGCCCGACGGGCACGGGCCGCACGAGCGCATCAGCGGGCTCACCGAGCGTCAGCTCGCCCAGGCCGTCACCCGGACCGGGCGCCTGCTGCGGCCGGTCGAGGACCTGGAGCACGACGACCGCCGAGCGCGTGCCGCACGAGCGCTCTTCCGGCACGAGGGACCGGCAGGGCTCACGTCCTACCGGGTCGTCCTCGACCCCGAGGGAGCAGCCGTCGTCGACGCCGCGCTCGCGGCGCTGTCCGGTCCGGTGACCGGGCCCGAGGGCGAGCGCGACGAGCGCAGCCCGGCGCAGCGCCGTGCCGAGGCGCTCCTCGAGATCATCCGTCGCGGCGTCTCCGCGCCCGGCGAGGTGGCCCGCACCGACAAGGCGCAGGTCCACGTGCTGATCCCGCTCTCCACGCTCCTGGGTGACGACGCCCACGGGGGAGCGACGACCGCGACCGGCCAGGTCCTCGCACCGTCGGTGGTCCGTCGGATGGCCTGCGACGCCGGCATCGTGCCCGTCGTGCTCGGCGGCTCCGGCGAGGTGCTCGACATGGGCCGTGTGGTGCGTCTCTTCACCCCGGGCCAGCAGCGTGTCCTGTGGCACCGCGACCAGGGGTGCACCTACCCGGGGTGCACCGTCCCGCCGCAGTGGTGCGACGCGCACCACGTCCGCTGGTGGTCCCGTGGCGGCCTGACGGACGTCAGCAACGCCGCCCTCCTGTGCCAGCGGCACCACACCCGGGTGCACCAGCTCGACCTCATGGCGACGGTGACGAGCACCGGGGTGACCTGGCACCTCTGACCCGGCCCCGGTCCGAGAGGTGGGTCGGAGAGGTGCGGTTGGGGGAGACCTGCTCGTGATGGTCGGGCCGGCGAGGTCTGCACGTCGTGGTCGGGCCGACGAGGTCCGGGTGCGGTGGTCAGACGGACCAGGCGCGATGGCCGGGCAGACCCGGCTGGCGTCGTCGCACCAGGGTGGTCGCGCCGGGAGGCTGGGTCGGGGTCGTCAGGGCGGCTGAGCGTTCTTTCGGTACGGTCGCCCGCGTGAGTCATGACGTCCGGCCAGCGACCCCCGTCGACCTGCCCGAGGCGGCCCTCACCCTCGTGCGGGCCTTCGAGCACTACCCGTGGACGCGGTGGTCGATCCCCGCGAACGACCACCTCGCCCGGCTCGAAGAGCTCCAGCTGCTCTACCTGGCGCACGCGCTGCGCCACGGGGTCGTGCTCGTCGACGACGAGGTGCACGGGGTGGGCGCCTTCCTGCCGCCGGGCGCGCCGGACCCCGACGACGCGACGCAGGCCCGGGTCGCCGAGCTCATGGACGACCGCCTGGCTGTCGTCATGTCCGCGGACCTGCCCCCGCGGCCCGCGGGGGCCTGGGATCTCGCCACTCTCGGGGTGCGTCCGGGCAGCGCCGGGCGCGGTCTGGGCTCGGCGGTGATCGCCGAGGGGCTGCGCCGGGTCGACGGCATGATGTCGGCGGTCGCGCTGGAGACCTCGGACGCGCGCAACGTGCGCCTGTACGAGCGGCACGGCTTCGTCGTCACCGGGTCGACCGAGATCCCGGACGGGCCGGTCGTGTGGTCGATGTGCCGTGAGGCGACCAGCCCGGCGGGCACCGTGACAGGGTCCGGTCTCACCGCGGGCTGACCGATCAGCCGAGGTCGCGCCGGCGGTACGCCCACGTGCCCCCACCGACGAGGAGCGCGACGACGACGAGCTCGACCGCCCCGGGCACCGGGTCGAAGGGCTCGACCGGCACCCCCGGCAGCACCGCGAAGGGGGACACCCGCTCGACGCCCTCCGGCAGCCCGAGGCTCTGCCCGAGGAGGGCGAGCACGGCGACCGCTGCCACGACGACCCATGCGAGCGGGACCGCACGGGGTCGTGCACCCACGAGGAGGACGGCCACGCCGACGACGACGAGGACCGCCGGCACATAGCTCAGCTGGCCGCCGACGACCTCGGTGAGGCTCACCCCTTCGCCGCCGCCGAGGACGTACCCCACGACGAGGCCCAGACCCGACGCCGCGAGGAGCAGCATCGAGCCGGCGCACGCGACGGCGACCGTGGCGCCGACCCACCGGGTGCGCGAGACCGCCGCCGCGAGCACGAGCTCGCCGCGGTCCGACTCCTCCTCGCCGTGCAGCCGGGTCACGCAGGCCACCCCGAAGGCCGTCGACACGACCGCGAGGAAGAGCAGGACGTAGCGCACGAAGGCGTCGACGAGCGCCTCCTGCGCGCTCCCGCTCGCGCCGATGTACTGCCCGATCTCGGGGTTCGAGGCGAGGAGGTCGGGGATCGTGGGGATGACCGCCCCGTAGATGACGGCCAGGGCGGCGAGACCGACCACCCAGCCGACGAGCGCGCCTCGCTGGACCCGCAGGACGAGCGCGAGGGGGGAGGCAAGCCATCGCGAGGCGCGGGCCGGCCCGGGGCGGGGGTGGAGGAGGGCGCCGCCGTGGTCGCGGCGGGTCTCGAGCCAGGCCGCCCCGACGAGCAGGGCGGCCGTCGCGACGGCGAGCAGCCCGGCCGGCCACCACCGCTCGGTGCCGAAGGCCTGCATCTCCTGCGCCCACCCGAAGGGGGACAGCCACACGAGGGCGTCGTCGCGGATGGCCCCGAGACCGCGGACGAGGTACGCCACGCCGACGGCAGCGCCCGCGAGCGCCAGCGCGGTGCGGGCCGAGGACGTCAGCTGGGCGGCGACGAGCGCGGCGGCCGCGAAGCATCCGCCGAGCAGCACCAGGCCGACGGCGTAGGCGACGCTGCCCGCCGTGCCCAGGCCCACGCCGAGCATCGAGATCGCGGTGATCCCGCCGACGGTGAGCGCGGCCGCGACGGTGTGGATGAGTGCGGCGAGGGTCGCGGCGTGGCGGCCGACGACCCCGGAGCGCACGAGCTCGGAGCGACCGGACTCCTCGTCTCCCCTCGTGTGCCGGACGACGAGGAAGATCACCATGAGGCACACGCCGAGCTGGGCCACCTGCGATATCTCGTTGGCGGTGATCCCGCCGATCGTGTCGATGCCGGCCTGACGCCCGGACATCAGCCGGCTCACCGGGCTCGTCCCGACCGTGGCGGCGTAGCCGGCGACCTTCGCCGGGGTGTCGTAGACGGACTGCACGCCGACCGCGCTCCAGGCGACGAGCCCGCCCAGGCCGAGCACCCACGCTGGCAGGCGCACCCGGTCACGGCGCAGGACGAGCCGGGCGAGCTCGCCGGTGCCAGTCAGCCCGAGGTTCATGACGGGTCCGAGGGACGGTCGCCGGGGGCGCCCGGGGCGTCCGCGTCCGCGTCCGAGTACTGACGCAGGAAGAGCTCTTCGAGCGTGGGCGGGTGGGCGACGAGGGAGCGCACCCCGAGCGCGGACAGCGCGGCGAGCACGTCGTCGAGGTGGTCGGGGTCGACGTCGAGGCTCACGCGGTCGCCGTCGACGCGCAGGTGGTGGACACCGTCCACGTCGGCCAGCGCCCCGGGAGGCGACGTCACCTGCGCGCTCACCGTCGTGCGCGTCAGCTGGCGCAGCTCGGCCAGGCTCCCCGACCGCACGAGCCGACCGGCCCGGATGATGCTCACCCGGTCGCTCAGCGCCTCGGCCTGGGCGAGCACGTGGCTGCTCAGCAGGACCGTCGCGCCGTCCGCGGCGGCCTCGCGCACGCACCGCTGGAACTCCGCCTCCTTGAGCGGGTCGAGCCCCGACGTCGGCTCGTCGAGCAGGTAGAGATCGGCGTGGCCGGCGAGGGCGGCGACGAGCGCGACCTTCTGCCGGTTGCCCTTCGAGTACGTGCGCGTGCGCTTCGTCGGGTCGAGCTCGAAGCGCTCGAGCAGCTCGTCGAGCCGTCGTCGGTCCAGGCCCCCGCGCAACCGGCCGAGCAGGTCGATGACCTCGCCGCCGGTGAGGGACGGCCACAGCGTGACGTCGCCGGGGACGTAGGCGACCCGCCGGTGCAGCGCGGCCGGGTCCGGCCAGGGGTCGGACCCGAGGAGGCGCGCCCTGCCGCTGTCGACGCGGATGAGGCCGAGGAGCACGCGCATCGTCGTCGACTTGCCCGCGCCGTTCGGCCCGAGGAAGCCGTGGACCTCGCCCGTGCGCACCTGCAGGTCCAGCCCGTCGAGCGCCCGGGCCCGCCCGAAGGTCTTGACGACGTCGCTCAGCTCGACGGCCAGCTCCATGTCTCGATGCTGGCACGGGTCCGGCGCCGCGTCAGCCCGATCGGGGCAGGACCTCCCGGATGCCCAGCGCCGCCCAGAGGGCGGCGGCGCAGCACAGCGCGACGACCATCGTCACGAGACCGCCCCAGCCCAGCGCGCTCCAGGCCAGCCCGCCGAGGTAGCCGAAGATGCTCGACCCGCCGTAGTAGAAGAGCGTGTACAACGAGGTGGACTGCGAGCGGTCGCCGCGAGCGGCCGTGCCCGACCACCCCGACGCCACCGAGTGGGCCCCGAAGAACCCGGCGGTGAGCACGACGAGGCCTATGACGACGACGACGAGCGAGTCGGCGAGGGTGACGAGGGTGCCCGCGACCATGACCCCGGTCGAGGCGAGCAGGACCGCGCGTCGTCCGAGCCGGGCGACGAGCCCGGCGGCGACACGGGAGCTGACGGTGCCGGCGAGGTAGGCGAGGAAGAGCAGGCTCGCCGCGCCCACCGGCACGAGGAAGGGCGGGGCCTCGAGACGGAAGGTGAGGTAGTTGTACACGGCGACGAAGCCGCCCATGAGGAGCAGCCCCTGCGCGTAGAGCGCGACGAGGTGGCGGTCGCGCAGGTGCCGGCGCACCGCCTGCAGGGTCGTCCCCACCGACGAGCGCCGTGGGCGGAACCCCTTCGGCGGGGGCGTGACGACGAAGAAGACCGCCGTCGCCACCGCTGCGAGCACGGCGACGGCGAAGGTCCCCACGCGCCACCCCGCGACGTCGGCCACGGGTGCCGCGACGAGCCGGCCGAGCAGCCCCCCGACGGTCGTCCCCGACACGTACGTCCCGGCGGCGACGGCGGCGGAGCGGGCCGAGACCTCCTCGCTGAGATAGGTCACGGCGACGCCCGGGATGCCGCCGAGGGCCACCCCTTCGAGCACCCGGACGACGACGAGCGCCTCGAACCACGGGCACCACGGCATGACGAGCCCGAGGACCGTCGCGCTCACGAGGGCGAGACGCATCGCGCTCACCCGACCGACGCGGTCGGCGAGCACCGACCACGGCAGCACCGACAGCGCCAGCCCGGTTGTCGCCGCGGAGATCGACAGGCTGGCCCGCGCGGGGTCGATGTCGAGGTCGCCCGCGAGGAGGGGGAGCACGCCCTGCGGCGAGTACAGCTGGGCGAAGGTCGCGACACCCGCCCCGAGCAGCGCGACGAGGATGCGGCGGTACTCGCGGCTGCCGCGGTCGTGGCCGCGCCAGGACGCGTCGGGGCTCGTGGACGTCGGCCTCACACCTCGCGCTCAGGGGGTGCCGGGGCGCACCGCGTCCGCAGTCTAGGAGGCGGCGCGGACGCCGCCGTCGACCCGCCCGCGTCGCGCCAGGCCCGCGCGCGCCCCACCGGGGAGGGACCGCCGGTGGGACCCGCGGGTGAAGCGGTCGGGGTGCAGCCACTCGTCGGTCGGCAGGGCGGTGCCGTTGAGGAGCGCCTCGGTGATCAGGCGTGCGGTGACGGGGGCGAGGATCATCCCCCACATGCCGTGGCCCGTCGCGACCGCCAGGCCCGGGGCGACCCGCGAGGTGCCGACGAGCGGCATCCCGTCCGGGGTGCACGGGCGCTCACCGGCCCACCGGTCGAGCACCTCTCGACCGGCGAGGTCCGGCAGCACCCGCGTCGCGACCTCCAGCAGCGCGTCGGCGCGGCGCAGGTCGGCCGGTCGGGACTCGTCGCCGAACTCGATCGACCCGCACACCCGCACCCGGTCCTCGAGCGGGGTGACGACGACGCGGTGCTCCTTGATCCGCACGGGCATGCGCAGGTCCGACTCGGTCGCGGCGACGTCGACGACGTAGCCGCGACCGCCGCGAAGGGGGAGCTCGACGCCGACCTGTGCGGCGAGGACGGAGGACTCGACGCCCGCGGCGAGGACGACGTGCTCCGCGTGCACGGTGGTGCGGTCGGTGACGACGTGGTGCCCGCCGTCGGCGTGCGGCACGAGCGCGCGCACGTCGGTGCCGAAGTGCAGCTCGGCGCCGTGCGCGACGGCGTCCTCGAGGGTCGCGCTCACGTAGCTGCGGCTCTCGACGGTCCACTCGTCCTCGTCGTGCGACCCGCCCGCGACCTCACCGAGCATCGGCTCGAGCGCGCGCAGCTGCTCCGGCGAGAGGGCCGCTCCCCGGGCCTCGCGGAGGTAGACGTCGACTGCGCCGGTCCGTCGCAGGGTCGGGCTGAGACCGCGGTCGGCGAGCTCGCGGTGCAGCGTGGTGCTCTCGTTGGCCAGCGCGCGCAAGAGCTCGCCGCCGGGACCGGAGCGGTGCGGCGCGGCGGACGCCGCGAGCCGCCCGAGCCAGGGCGCCAGACCCCGTGCGGGCCGCACGGCGACGGCCGCCGGGCGACGCAGCATCTGCACCGGTGCCTCGCGCAGCAGCGCGGGCGTCGCGAGGGGCGTCACGTGGCCGGGCGCGAGGATCGCGGCGTTGGCGTAGGAGCACCCGCCGCCGATGCCGGGCGCGCCGTCCACGACGACGACCTCGGCGCCGCGCCGCGCGAGGTCTCGGGCGACGCTCGCGCCCACCACCCCCGCCCCGACGACGACGACGCCGACCCGACGGGGTCGGCCGGAGATGCTGCTGGGGACGCTCTGCTGGGCCATGCTCCTCACGCTAGGCACCCGCGTGACCGGTGCCATCCTCCCTTCGGGATGATCATCGGGAGCACCGCGGAGGTCGTCGTGAGATCTTCGGTGCGCACCGGCGTCGACGAAGGGGGTGAGGGCATGAGCCCGCCGATCCGCGTCCTCCTCGTCGAGGACCACCCCGTCGTGCTGCGCGGGCTGCAGGCGATGCTGCGCGAGCACGACGACGTCGCCGTCGTCGGCGAGGCGGGCACCGCCGCCGAGGCGTTGTCGCAGGCCTCCCGGCTGCAGCCCGACGTCGTCGTCCTGCCGGTGCGGCTCGGGGGCATCCGCGCCAGCATCGAGCTGTGCCGCTCGATCAAGACGGCCTGCACCGCGCGGGTCGTCGTCTTCACGTCCTTCACCCGCACCGTCGACGTGCAGATGGCGATGCTCGCCGGCGCTGACGCCCTCGTCGCGAAGACCGTCTCGGCCGACGCGCTCCTCGCCGCCCTGCGCCAGGTGCGCGCCGGGGGAGAGGTGCTCGACCTCGGACCCGGCGCCGACCGTCCGACCCCGCGTCTCACGCCGGCCGAGCCGCTCACCGACCGGGAGGCGCAGATCCTCCAGCTCGTCCTCGACGGGCTGACCAACCCCCAGATGGCCCAGCGCCTGCGCATCGAGGTGACGACCGTGCGGACCCACATGCGCAGCATCCTGCGCAAGCTCGGCCTGGAGTCCCGGCGCGACCTCGTGCAGCCTGCTCGTCCGGGCCTGGACACGGGAGAGGGCTGACCCAGCCTCCTCGCACCCTCGGGCGTTGGCGTCGGCCCATGCCTACCGTCATCACCGACCGGACGTCCCGCCCCGTGAGCTCGCTCGTCGCGATCGTCGTCGCGGTCGTCACGGCCGGCTACATGCTGCCGTGGGCGATCGCCGCGGTGCGGGGCAACCGCAACATGTGGAGCGTCTTCTGGGTGAACCTGCTCCTCGGCTGGACCGTCGTCGGCTGGGTGGTGGCTCTCGTCATGTCGATCCGCGAGCACCGGGTCCTCGGGGTCCGCTGACCTGCGACCGCTGACCTGCGACCGCTGACCTGCGACCGCGGGGCCGGCGCGCACCGGGACGGCGCGCGCCGGGGACCCCGGTCGGTCAGTACGCGACGGTGAAGCGGGCGCGGCGGTGCGCCGGCTGCTCGATCTCGTCGACGACGGCGAGCGCGAGGTCCTCGCCGGAGATGAAGGACTCGCCCTGCTCGTCGGCGAGCAGCACGTCGCCGCCGGTGCGGTAGCTGCCCGTCGCCTCTCCGGGGGCGTACGCGCCGAAGCCCGCGGCGGGGGAGAGGAAGAACCAGTCGAGCGCCTCGTCGGAGGCGCGCAGGTCCTCGAGAACCGCGGTGAGCTCGCGGGCCTCCGGGGCGAAGGCCTCCGGGAAGTCCGGGGTGTCGACGAGGAGCGGGCCGCCCTCGGCGACGTGCAAGGACCCGGCGCCGCCGATGACGCCGAGGCGGACGCCGCGCTCCTGGGCCTGCCGCGCCGCGGTCGCGAGGATCCCGCGCAGCGCGCCCTGCTCCGCGAGCTCGCCGCGCGGCGAGACCGCCGAGATGACGACGTCGGCGCCCTCGACCGCGGCGGCGACGACGGCCGGGTCGGAGAGGTCGCCGGTGCGGTGGGTGGCGCCCTCGACCGGCTCGGCCGGGGCGCTGCGGCTCCACGTCGTGACGTCGTGCCCCTTCGCTGCGGCGGTGACGGCGATGTGGCGACCGGTGTAGCCGGTGCCCCCGAGGACGGTGATGCGGGTCATGGGTGTGCTCCTTGGTGCGTCAGCGCGGCCCGGCCTGGTGCCGGGTCGCTCCATTGGTTACCGTAGGTGACCTGGTATCGAAGGGGAAAAAGGCACTTCGCGGTGACCAGGTCACCGGGCGGTCACCGTCGCGCCGCCGTCGCCCCGCTCGAGCCGCACCGACCCACCGCAGCAGCACGCACAGCAGCAGCATGCGGGGCCAGAGCACGCACCGCAGGAGCAGGAGAGACATGACGACACCGCAGGAGTACGACCCCTACGTCCAGGGGTGCCCCTCGCGCGCGCTGCTCGACCGCATCGGCGACCGGTGGACGGTGCTCGTCATCGGGGTCCTCGCCGACGGGCCGCAGCGCTTCTCGCAGCTGCGGCGCCGGGTCGACGGCGTCTCGCAGAAGATGCTCACCCAGACCCTGCGCGGGCTCGAGGTCGACGGGCTCGTGACCCGCACCGTCTTCGCCGAGGTGCCGCCGCGGGTCGAGTACGAGCTCACCGCGCTCGGTCACTCGCTGCGCGTCCCCCTGCTCGCCCTCGAGGACTGGGCCCGGGAGCACATGGACGAGGTGCTCGGCTCGCGTCAGCGGGTGGCCGAGCGCGTCTGACCCACCATCAGGCGGCCGTGCAGCTGCCCGTCGGCACCGCCTCGGTCATCCCCGGCGCGCGCTCGACGACCGGCGCGGCGACAGATGCCGGCACCGCGTACGCCACCCGGTCGACCGCGACCGCCTTGGCGAAGACGACGCCGATGACGTGCCCGTCGGAGCCGAGGACCGGGCCACCGGAGTTGCCCTGCTCGATGTCCGAGGCGAGCGTGAGCACGCGACGCAGCCGCGACTGGCCGTCGGTCGTGACGATCGTGCTGCGCTGGCCGACGACCTGCGCCGCCTCGAGCTGGAGCTGACGCACCCCGTGCGGGTACCCGGCGACGACGGCGACGTCGCCGGACCGGGCCCCGGTGCGCAGACTGAGGGCGGGGGCGTCGAGGCCGTCGGTCGCGACGACGGCGAGGTCCTGGCGCTCGTCGACGTAGACGACGCGGCCGGTCACCGGCAGCTCGCCCGGCGCCCGCACGACCGGTGCGTCCACCCCGGCGACGACGTGCGCGTTGGTCATCACCCGGTCGGGCGCGATGACGAAGCCGCTGCCGGTGACGACGCTGCGGCAGGCGCGGGCGTCCCCGCTCACGCGCACGACCGAGGCGCTCGAGCTCTGCAGGGCGGCCGAGTCGACGTCCACGGCGGGGATCGAGGGGGGCTGCGACGGGCTGCCGGCGACCTCCGCGAGCCACGGCTGGCTGCGCTCGAGGGCGCGGGCGAGCGCGGTGCGGTCCTGCAGCTCGTCGGGCACGACGCGGGTGAGGGCGGCGAGCGCCCGCGAGCTGGACACGCTGTCGGTGACGGTCGCCGACCCGACGACCGGCACGAGCGCCGCGACGAGCACCCAGATGACGGCGGTGATGACGGACCCCGCGAGGGCGCCCCCGGCGGCGTCGAGCCAGCCCAGCCTGATGCGGGCGAGCGCACGGTGGAGCAGGCCGCCGAGCGCGGTGCCGAGCGCGGCGCCGGTGACGACGCACAGGATGCCGGCGACGACGACGAGCAGGGTGGGCGAGGTCTGCGGCCCGAGCCGCTCCTCGGCCCACGGGACGACGACGGCGAGGGCGAGGAGCGCGCCGCCGACGGCTCCCGCGAGCGCCCCGACCGTGCGGCCCAGGCCCCGGGCCCACCCGCTGAGCACGGCGGTGAGCAGGGTGACCACGACGAGGAGGTCGACGACCAGCGCGCCGTCCATGAGGCCTCCTGAGGTCGAGGGCGGTCCCCGGAGCGTAGGTGTCGCGGCTGTGAAAGTGCTGCGCCGACACGGGCCCCATCTGGGCGGATGCTCCCTAGCCTGAGGTCATGAGCCAGACCACCCCCACCGCGCCGCGCTACGACGACCTGCGCGCGCTGCTGATCAACTGCTCGCTGACCAAGGACTCCACCCAGTCCCACACCGGCGTCCTGCTCGAGAGCCTCGGCGCCATCATGAGCGGCGCCGGCGTCGAGGTCGACACCCTCTACGCCATGGACCACCCCATCGCCCCGGGCGTGCAGCCCGACATGCGCGAGGACTTCCCCGACGACGCCTGGCCCGACCTGTGGCCGCGGGTCGAGCGCGCCGACATCCTCGTCATCGGCACCCCGCTGTGGCTGGGCGAGGAGAGCTCGGTGTGCCGCCGGGTGGTCGAGCGGCTGTACGCGATGTCCGGCGAGCTCAACGACCAGGGGCAGTCGGTCTTCTACGGCCGCGCCGGCGGCGCGATCATCACCGGCAACGAGGACGGGGTGAAGCACACGGCGATGTCGTTGCTCTTCGCGCTGAGCCACCTCGGCTACACGATCCCGCCCCAAGCCGACGCCGGCTGGATCGGCGAGATCGGCCCCGGCCCGTCCTTCGGCGACGAGCAGGAAGGTGATCAGCCGGTCGGCTTCGACAGCGACTTCACCGCCCACAACTCGACGATCATGGCGTGGAACCTCATGCACACCGCCGCGATGCTGCGCCGCGCCGGCGGGCTGCCGACGTACGGCAACGACCGCCAGGCGTGGTCCGACGGCGAGCGCTTCGGCTACGTCGCTCCGACCCGCAGCATCCCGAGCAGCTGAGCCGGGTCCCCCTTCGCCCGGTCCCCGGCAGGAGGGCGAAGGGGGATCAGCTGACGTCGCCGAGGTCCTCGAGCAGCTCGGTCTCGCGCCACGCCATGGGGATGGCGAAGGCGTCGACGAGGGTCTGCGCGTGCGGTCGCAGCTGTGCGCACCGCCGGTCGACCGCGCCGAGCAGGTCCTTGGACTGCTGGGCCGAGAGGCGCCCGTGCTCGACGAACCACGCGCGGTCCTGCGCGATGGTGCTCAGCGCGTAGAGGTCGCAGACCGTGTCGAGCAGCTCGCGCGCCTCGCCCGGCGGCGTCGCGTCGACGGCCGCGACGAAGGCCTCGAGCACGACGCGCTCGACGTGCGCCCGGGCGGCGAGCAGCAGGTGCGGCTGGGCGTCGTTGAAGATCGCGAAGGAGTCGGCTCCGTCGTCGCCCGCACGGCGCAGCCGCATCGCCAGGGTCTCGAGCAGGTGCTTCTCCCGGTCCTCGAAGAGGTCGAGCTGCCCGCCGCGGTCGGCGAGCGCCGCGTCGCCGTCCCGGCCCGGGCTGCCGCTGATGAGGCGCTGGATGATCGACCCGCCGACGGTGCGCTCGATGACCGCCTCGGTGACCTGGCGCGCGCCGAAGAAGAAGGCCCCACGGGTGTCGAGCTCGTGGAAGGCGTCGGAGTAGCTCGTGAGCATCCCCTTCGCGACGAGCTGGAGGAGCACGGTGTTGTCGCCCTCGAAGGTCGTGAAGACGTCGGTGTCGGCCTTGAGGTCGGCGAAGCGGTTGACCGAGAGGTACCCGGCCCCGCCGCACGCCTCGCGGCAGACCTGGATGGTCTGGGTCGCGTGCTCGGTCGTCAGCGCCTTGATGCCGGCGGCCCGGGCCTCGAGCTCGCGCTGGGCGTCCTCGCCGTCCTCCTCGCCGGTGGCGATGCGGTGCATCTGCTCGACGAGCGCGTTCTGCGCGAGCATCAGCGCGTAGCTGCGGGCCAGGCGGGGCAGCAGCTTGGCCTGGTGGGCGCGGTAGTCGAGCAGGTGCACCTCGCGCTCGCCGCTCGGCACGTGGAACTGCGTGCGGTGCTCGGCGTAGGTGATGGCGAGGGTCAGCGCCGTGCGGGTCGCGGCACCGGCGCCGCCGGCCACGGAGATCCGCCCGCGCACGAGCGTGCCGAGCATGGTGAAGAAGCGGCGCGACGCGCTCTCGATCGGGGAGTGGTAGCGCCCGTCGTCGTCGATCGTGCCGTAGCGGTTGAGCAGGTTGTGCCGCGGCACCCGGACGTGGTCGAAGCTGAGCCGGCCGTTGTCGACGCCGCGCAGCCCCATCTTCGCGCCGCAGTCGCCGACGGTGACCCCTGGGCGGACGGTGCCGTCCTCGTCGCGGATCGGCACGAGGACGCAGTGCACGCCGTGCTGCTCGCCGTCGACGACGAGCTGGGCGAAGACCGCCGCGAGACGGGCGTCGCGCGCCGCGCCGCCGATGTAGTCCTTGCGCGCGGCGAGCGAGGGGCTGTGGATCTCGAGCTCGTCGCTCTCGGGCAGGTAGGTCGCGGTCGTCAGCAGGGACTGCACGTCGGAGCCGTGCCCGGTCTCCGTCATCGCGAAGCACCCGAGCAGCGAGCCGTCGGCCATCCCGGGCAGGTAGGCGTCCCAGTGCCGCTGGGTGCCGAGCCCGGCGATCGCGCCGCCGAAGAGACCGAACTGGACCCCGGCCTTGACGAAGACCGACAGGTCGGCGTGGCCGAGCATCTCGAAGGCGGTGACGGACGCCCCGTGGTCGTCGGTCCCGCCCTGCTCACGGGTCAGCCCGTTGCGCGCGAAGTCGGTCGTCCCGGCGAGCCGCAGGACGGCGTCGAGGGTGCGCTGGCGGTGCTCGTCCATCGGCAGCAGGTCGCGCGGCGGTGCGAAGTCGGCGGGGTCGAGCTCGGTGCGCACCTGCTGGCGCACCTCGCCCCATCGACCGTCGAGGACGGTCCGGATCTGCTCGGCGGTACCCATGAGCCGCATCCTGGCAGGGCGACGGGCGATCTCAGGCCCGGGAGCGGTGTGCCGGTGACCACGCGGTCTTCGCGCCGTGCCAGGCGAGGTCGGTGAGCTGCTCGGTGAGCTCGTCGGCGGAGATCTCGCCGACCTCGCCGGCGAGCCAGGCGTCGGCGGCGGCGCGGACCATGCCGACGAGCGAGAGCCCCCACACCCGGGCGGGGGCGGGGTCGCTGCCGCGGGCGACGAGGCCCTGGGCGATGAGGTCGCCGATCTGCAGGGCCATCCGGCCGGTCGTGTCGGCGGCGACCTCGGCGGCGTTGCCGGTGCGCTCGGCGACGACGATCGGCGCCGAGACGATGAAGCGGTACACCTCGGGGTCGCGCTCGACGAGGTGGAGGTAGGCACGCACGGCCGCGGCGATGAGCGAGCGGGGGTCCTCGTCCAGCTCGGCGAGATCGGTCTCGCGCAGGCTCTGCCCGACGACCCGGCCGACGTCGCGCAGGATGAGCTCGTCGACCCGCTCGGCGACGGCGCGGTAGAGGCCCGAGCGGTCGGTGAAGTGGCGGTAGAAGACCGTCTTGCTCGTGCCCGCCGAGGTCGCGATCTCATCCATGCCGACCGAGGCGCCGTGCTCGCGGATGGCGTGCAGCGCCGCCTCGACGAGCTCGACGCGTCGTTGCTGGCGGTGCGCGTCCCAGCGCGCGCTGCGTCCGTCGGTGGTCGTGCTCACAGCGCTCGACGCTAGCAGGCACCAGAAGTACCTGCTACCGTCCGTATCGCATAAATGACCCGCCCCGGGCAGCCCGGTCGCGGCCCGCTGCACCCCACGACACACCGAGGAGTCCTTCGTGACGTCCACCCCGAACCTCCCGCGTCGCGCCGCCGTCCTCGGTGGCAACCGGATCCCCTTCGCCCGTCAGTTCGGCCCGTACGCGCAGGCGAGCAACCAGGACATGCTCACCGCCGCGCTCGAGGGCCTCGTCGCCCGCTACGACCTCGGCGGGCAGCGCATCGGGGAGGTGGTCGCCGGCGCCGTCGTCAAGCACAGCCGCGACTTCAACCTCACCCGTGAAGCGGTCCTCGGCTCGAGCCTGGACCCGCACACGAGCGCCTACGACATCCAGCAGGCGTGCGGCACCGGTCTCGAGGCCGCGATCCTCGTGAGCAACAAGATCCGCCTCGGCCAGGTCGAGTCCGGCATCGCCGGCGGCGTCGACACCGCCTCCGACGCGCCGATCACCATCAGCGAGCGGCTGCGGACCAAGCTGCTCGCGGTCAACCGCGCGAAGGGGGCCAAGAACCAGGCCCTCGCGCTGAGCAAGATCCGTCCGACCGACATCGGCATCGAGACGCCGGCGAACACCGAGCCGCGCACCGGGCTCTCGATGGGCGAGCACATGGCGATCACCGCCAAGACGTGGGGCATCACCCGCGAGGCCCAGGACGAGCTGGCGATGAAGAGCCACCGCAACCTCGCGCGCGCCTACGACGAGGGCTTCATGGACGACCTCATGACCTCCTTCGCCGGTCTGAGCCGCGACCAGAACCTGCGCCCGGACTCGTCGATGGAGAAGCTCGCGACACTCAAGCCGGCTTTCGGCAAGGGCGAGCAGGCGACGATGACCGCCGGCAACTCGACCCCGCTCACCGACGGCGCGTCCGTCGTCCTGCTCGGCAGCGAGGAGTGGGCCGCCGAGCACGGGCTCACCGTGCAGGCCTACCTCGTCGACGGCGAGGCTGCCGCGGTCGACTACGTCCACGGTGCCGAGGGCCTGCTCATGGCCCCTGCCTACGCGGTGCCCCGCCTGCTGGCGCGCAACGGCCTCACGCTGCAGGACTTCGACTTCTACGAGATCCACGAGGCTTTCGCCGCAACCGTGCTGTCGACGCTCGCGGCCTGGGAGGACGAGGACTTCTGCCGCGACCGTCTCGGTCTCGACGCCCCGCTCGGCTCGATCGACCGCGACCGGCTCAACGTCAACGGCTCCTCGCTCGCCGCGGGTCACCCCTTCGCCGCCACCGGTGGCCGGATCGTCGCCGCCCTGGCCAAGATGCTCCACGAGAAGGGCCCGGGCAGCCGAGGCCTGATCTCCGTGTGCGCCGCCGGCGGCCAGGGCGTCGTCGCGATCCTCGAGGGCGCCTGAGCCTCACCCGGCCCGCGCCGCACACCCCCTTCGCCCCACCACACACGAGGAGACCCCCTCCATGGCATTCGACTACGGCAAGCTCGTCAGCGGCGGCATCGGCAAGCAGCTGGCCACCTCGCTCGGGCTGCCCCGCCCGACCCGGCTGCGGCGCCACCGCGTCGGTGACTCGCTCATCCACGGGGCCGTCCTGCTCGGCGGCCACGGGCAGACGCCGGTCGCCGACCGCGTCCGCGGGCTGCTCGAGGCCGAGGGCATCCCCGTGGCGACGAGCGCCTCGACCTCGGTCGCCGGCGTCGTCGTCGACATGACCTCGGTGGAGAGCCCGGCCGACCTCGAGTCGCTGCGCGCCGTGCTCTCGCCGGCGCTGAAGACGCTCGCCCCGACCGGCCGCGTCGTCGTCGTCGGCCGGCCCGTCGAGGAGGCGACCTCGGTCGCCCAGTCCGCGGCCCGCCGTGCGCTCGAAGGCGTCGTGCGCTCGGTCGGCAAGGAGATGCGCGGCGGGGGCACGGCCAACCTCGTGCTCGTCGCCGAGGGCGCCGACGAGGGCGTCGACGCGACGATCCGCTTCCTGCTCTCCGGGCGCTCGGCCTACGTCGACGCCCAGGTCGTGCGCGTCGGCGAGCCCGTCGCGCCGGTCGAGGCCCCGGCCGACTGGGACCAGCCGCTCGCCGGCAAGGTGGCCGTCGTCACCGGTGCGGCGCGCGGCATCGGCGCCTCGATCGCCGACGTCCTCGCCCGCGACGGCGCGACCGTCGTCTGCGTCGACATCCCCGCCGCCGGCGGCCCGCTCGCCGAGGTCGCCAACCGCATCGGCGGCACCGCGCTGCAGGTCGACGTCACCTCGCCCGACGCGGGCGCGAAGATCGTCGAGCACGCCCAGGCCCGGCACGGCGGCTTCGACGTCGTCGTCCACAACGCCGGCATCACCCGTGACAAGCTGCTCGCCAACACCGACGCGGAGCGCTGGGCCTCGGTGCTCGACGTCAACCTCACGTCGATCCTCGCGATGAACGAGGCGCTCGTCCCGGCGATCCGGGAGGGCGGCCATGTCGTCAACGTGGCGTCGATCGCCGGCATCGCGGGCAACCGCGGCCAGGCGAACTACGCGGCGAGCAAGGCCGGTGTCATCGGCATGACGACCGCGCTGGCGCAGGACGAGCAGATCCGGGCGAAGGGGGTCACGGTCAACGCCGTGGCGCCGGGCTTCATCGAGACCGAGATGACGGCGAAGATCCCGCTCGCCACCCGCGAGATCGGCCGGCTGACGAACAGCCTGAGCCAGGGCGGGCAGACCGTCGACGTCGCCGAGACCATCGGCTGGTTCGCGTGGGACGCCAACCGCGGCGTCACCGGCAACGTCGTGCGGGTCTGCGGCCAGATGCTCCTGGGCGCCTGATGGCGACCGAGACGCTGACCCGCACCCCGCGGCTGGGTCCGGTCTTCCTGCGCTCGGCGGTCGGCGGCCGGGCGAAGGGGGAGACCCTCCCCGACGTCTCCCTGCGGCTCGCCGAGCAGCGGGTCGACCGGGGCGACCTGCGCACCTACCAGCGGCTGTGCGGCTTCGCCGCCGACGACACGCTGCCGCACACCTACCCGCACGTCCTCGGCTTCCCGCTGCAGATGGAGCTCATGAGCCGGCGCGGCTTCTCGCTGCCGCTCGTCGGGCTCGTCCACGTCGAGAACGCGATCACCGTGCACCGCCGGCTGACCGCCGACGACGTCCTCGACATCACCGTGCACGCGGAGCGGCTCGCCCCGCACCCGAAGGGGCGCACGGTCGACCTCGTCACGGTGACCGAGGTCGCCGGTGAGGTCGTCTGGGAGGGGCGCTCGACGTACCTCGCCCGCGGCCGCGGCGACGCGGACGCACCGCGCGGCGAGGCCCCTCCGGCCACGCCGACCGGTCACCCCGCCGCGGTGTGGTCGCTGCCCGGTGACCTCGGTCGGCAGTACGCGCGGGTCTCCGGCGACGTCAACCCGATCCACATGAGCGCGCTCACCGCGCGGGCGATGGGCTTCCCGTCGGCGATCGCGCACGGGATGTGGACCTACGCCCGGTGCCTGGGGACCCTCGGGCCGCGGGTGAACGGCCCGTCGACCAGCCACGTGTGGTTCAAGAAGCCGGTGCTGCTGCCGGGCCGGGTCGAGCTCGTCGCGGGCCCCACCGCGCCGGGCGCGACGGCCGTCCTCGCCCTGCGCAAGGCCCGCCGCCCCGAGGTCGAGCACCTCGTCCTCACGCTCGACTGACCCCCTTCGCCCCGTCCCGTCGCCCGCAGACGGCCGCTCACCGCTGAGGTGGGCGCCCCCTTCGCCGAGGCCCGGTCGTCGTCCGTCAGGCCCGGTCCTCGCGGGGCCGCGACGACCGGGGCTCGCGGACCAGGAGCGGGGTTCGGCGAAGGGGTGGGGGAGCCGTGGGAGAGGATGGGGGCGGCGGCCGACCGGCCGCGGACCTGGAGGGACCCACGATGATCGAGATCCTCGACCGCGCCGACGTCGAGAGGGCGCGCCGGACCGGTGCGCTCGTCGCCGACATCCTGCGCACCGCACGCGACCGCGCGACCGTCGGCACCAACCTGCTCGACATCGACCGGTGGGCCAAGGAGATGATCCTCGGCGCGGGTGCGACGTCGTGCTACGTCGACTACGCGCCGTCCTTCGGGCGGGGACCCTTCGGGCACTACATCTGCACCTCGGTCAACGACGCCGTCCTGCACGGGCTGCCGCACGACTACGAGCTCGCCGACGGCGACCTCGTCTCGCTCGACCTCGCCGTCGTCCTCGACGGCGTCGCGGCCGACTCGGCGCTGAGCTTCGTCGTCGGCCCGACCCAGGACCCGGCGGACCTCGCGATGATCGAGACCACCGAGCGGGCGCTCGCCGCCGCGATCTCGGCCGCTGCCCCCGGCGCGCGCATCGGCGACATCTCGCACGCCATCGGCACGGTCCTCAAGGACGCCGGGTACGAGGTCAACCTCGAGTTCGGCGGTCACGGCATCGGCTCGACGATGCACCAGGACCCGCACGTGGCGAACGACGGGCGCCCCGGTCGCGGCTACCAGCTGCGCCCCGGCCTCATGCTCGCGATCGAGCCGTGGGTCATGGCCGACACGGCCCGTCTCGTCACCGACGAGGACGGCTGGACCCTGCGCAGCGCCACGGGCGCGCGCACCGCGCACAGCGAGCACACGGTCGCCATCACCGAAGACGGCGTGCAGGTCATCACCCTGCCGTCCGCCTGACCGGCCCGGCAGGGACTGACTCCCGCAGCGCCGCGACGACGGCCGCCACGGCGGGCAGGTGCTGCGCCCCGGGGCGGTGCACGAGGTGGTGGCGGCGCGCCCGGGTGCGCCGTGCCGGCCGCACGACGACGTCGGGGTGCCGGTAGGCCTGCAGCGCCGTCTCCGGCAGCAGCGTGACGCCGAGCCCCTGCGCGACGAGCGCCTGCGCGAGCACGTAGTCGTCGGTCGTGTGCCGCACGTCGGGCACGAAGCCCGCCGCGCCCGCCGCCTCGACGAGGTGCGCGCTGCACCGGGGGCACCCGGCGACCCACGTGTCGTCGGCGAGGTCGCCGAGGTCGGCCGGGCCGCTCGCGCCGGCCAGCGGGTGGTCGCGGGGCAGGACGAGGCGCGTCGCGTCGGAGCCGACCGGCACGACCACGAGGTCGCCCGCCGGCTCGTCCGTGCTGCCGTAGTCGAAGACGAGACCGAGGTCGGCGTCACCCGCCCGTACGAGGTCGAGGGCCTGCGGGGGCTCGGCCTCGACGAGGTCGACGCGCATCGCTGGGTGCGCCTCGGCGAGCCGCCGCAGTGCCGGGGGCAGCACGACCGCGGCGCCGGAGGGGAAGGCCGCGACCCGGACCCGACCCGTCGCCCGGTCGGCGAAGGCCGCGAGCTCGGCGCTCGCGTCGGCCAGCCGGGCCGCGACCGCGTCGGCGTGCGCCATGAGCGCCCGCCCGGGCTCGGTCGGCTCGACCCCGCGCGGCCCGCGCAGCAGCAACGGCATCCCGGCGGCCCGCTCGAGGGCCGCGAGGTGCTGGCTCACCGCCGGCTGGGTCCACCCGAGACGGCGCGCCCCGGCGCTGATCGAGCCGGCGCGGACGACCTCGCGGAAGACGAGCAGCCGGCGGGGGTCGAGGTCAGGCACGTCGTCCATGACCCAAGCATGGCTTATGGGCCCTCCTAGGAGATGACGGATTCCGTAGAGCTCGCGGCATCGGGACGATGGACCCATGAGTGCTCTCACCGCCGCCCCCGACGCCGTGACGGCGTCCCCCTTCGCCGACGCCGCCGCCCCGGCGACGCACAAGGTCGGTCTCATCGGCGGGATGAGCTGGTACTCCACGCTCGAGTACTACCGCTGCGTCAACGCGCGGGTGCAGGAGCGCCTCGGCGGGCACCGCAGCGCCCGCCTGGCGGTCGAGTCGCTCGACTTCGAGCAGGTGCGGGCCGCCCAGCTCGCCGAGGACTGGGACGGCGCCGGCGACGCCCTCGCCGCGGCCGGTGAGCGCCTCGAGGCCTCGGGCGCCCGCGCCATCGCCATCTGCACCAACCTCATGCACAAGGTCGCCCCGGCCGTGCAGGCGCGCGTCGACGTGCCCGTGCTCCACATCGCCGACGCAGTCGCCGACCGGCTCGTCGCGCAGGGCGTGACGACCGCCGCGCTGCTCGGCAGCCGGTGGGTGATGGAGGAGGACTTCTACGCGCAGTGCCTCGCGGCGAAGGGGGTCGAGGTCGTCGTCCCCGACGCCGCCGACCGTGAGCTCGTCGACCGGGTCGTCTTCGACGAGCTGACGCGCGGGGTCGTCACCGACGCCTCCCGCGCCGAGCACGTCCGGGTCATGGCAGAGCTCGCCGACCGCGGGGCCCAGGCCGCCGTCCTCGCGTGCACGGAGATCGAGCACCTCTTCCGCGACGGCCACGCCGCGCCGCTGCCGCTCGTCGACTCGATGCGCGCCCATGCGGACCGGGTCGCCGACTTCTGCCTCACCGGGCGCTGAGCGGTCGGCGGGGCGTCCGCCCAGGTCAGAGGGGGGACGCCGATGCGGTGACCGGGGCGACGGGGGACTACGGTCCCCTCGCATGAGCGATGAACCGACGCCGGCCCAGCAGGCGGCCTGGCGCCGCCGGATGCAGGGCGAGGTCGTCACCCCGGTCGTCGTCACGGCCCGCAACGCCCGCGAGGGCGACCCGTGGGCCCGCGGCACGGTGATGCTGGTGATCAAGGCCGCCGTCGCGGGCACCGCCGCGTGGACCCTCGCCTCCAACGTCTTCGACAGCTCGAACCCCACGTACGCACCGCTCGCCGCGATGCTCGTCGTCGAGCGCACCATCGCCCGCTCGGTGAGCGGCAGCGTGCAGCGGCTCGTCGCCGTGCTCATCGGGATGCTCATGGCGGCCGGCGCGGGGCTCAGCGTCGGGCTGCACTGGTGGACGATGCTCCCCGTCCTCGCCGTGGCCGTCGCGATCGGACGCGTCCCGGCGCTCGGCGACCACGGCTCGATGGTGCCGACGATGGCCCTGCTCTCGCTCATCACCGCCGGCGGCACCGACACCGACTTCACCGTCGCGACGATGCTCGAGACCGTCATGGGCGGCGCCATCGGCATCCTCGTCAACGCCGTCCTCGCCCCGCCCGCCCACATCGAGACCTCGAGGCAACGGCTGCGGCGCATCGCCGGCGAGGCCTACGAGCTCGTCACCGACGTCGGCGAGGCCCTCAAGGGCGGGGCGTGGACCGTCGAGGAGGCCCAGGAGTGGGCCCAGCGCAGCGAGCGCCTCGCCGACGAGGCGCCGTCGGTGCTCGCCGCCGTCGACCTCGGGCAGGAGAGCACCCGGATGAACCCTCGAATGGTGCTCAAGCGCACCGACGCGGACTGGACCGGGTACCGCGACGCCGTCCGTGCGCTGCGGGCCATCCAGGCCCAGATCGCCGGCATCGCGGCGACGCTGTCGGAGGTGCGCGACCCCGAGCACCCCGTGCAGCCGCCGAGCGAGCGCTACCTCGAGGCCTTCGGCGAGGTGCTCCTCGACCTCGCGAGCGGCATGTCGCTGCTCGACCGCACCGACGACGCCGCCCGCGACGAGCTCACCGAGATCCTCGACCGCTGCCAGGACCGCATCACGACGCTCGGCGACGAGGTGTACGAGGCCGGGGCGGGCGTCTTCGCCTACGGCTCGCTGCTCGTCGACGCGACCCGGATGCTCCAGGTCGTCGACGCCGCGCGGCCGGGCATCGCCCTGCCGGTCGAGGCGATCGGCCCCGACCCCGACGACGACACCGAGGCGCCGCGCTCGGGGGACACGCTGTGAGCGCGGACGGCGCCGGCCCTCCCGGGGACGTCGCGCTGCGCGAGGCCGCGGAGCGGGCGCTGCCGCTGCTCGGCATCGAGGCCGAGCGGCTGGGCCCGGTGGCACCGGGTGCCACCACCTTCGCCGTGGACCTCGTCGGCGGTGGCCGCCTCGCGCTGCGGCTGCGGCTTGTCGTGGACGCTGACGAGGGTCGGGTCCACGGTCGCGCCGCCTGGGCGCAGGCCCTGGCCATGGCCGGGGTCGACGTCGCGACCCCCTGGACCGGTCCGTCGGGGGAGGAGCAGGTCCTCCTGCCCGGCCTCGCGCCCGACGAGCAGCTGCGGGCGAGCGCGACGTGGTGGTGCGAGGGCGAAGGGGTCACCGACCTCGACGCCGACCGGGCTCGGGCGCTCGGCACGACCGCGGCCCGCATGCACGAGCAGGCGAGCGGCTGGGCGGCGCCCGAGGGCGCCTTCGCCGAGCTGCTCGACCCGCTCGCCGGGTACCCCGAGCTGCTCACCGGTGCGCTCGGCGACCCGCGCGACGTCGCCGTCGTCGAGACGAGCCTGCGGCTCGCGCAGACCGCGCTGTCGCGAGCCCGCGAGCACGAGGTGCACGTCGTCCACGGCGACCTGCGCCCCGACGCGCTGCTGTGGCAGAGCGGGCGCGACCGCCCGTGGGTCGTCGACCTCGACGACGCGGTGCTCGCCCCCGCCGCCCACGACCTGGCCGTCGCCACCTTCGCGCTGCGGCGCAGCCCCGACGACGACGCGCCGACGGCGCTGCTCGCCGGGTACGCCTCCGTGCGCCCGCTCCCGCCGCTGGACGACGCGACCTTCGAGGGGCTGCTCGCCGGCCGCCAGCTGCACCTCACGAGCTCGCTGCTCGCGAGCAGCACGAGCGCGCTGCGCCCCGAGGTCGAGGCCTACCTCGCGGCGACCCTCGTGCGGCTGCGGACCTTCCTCGACGACGGGGTCCTCGACCCCCGGCTCACCGCGCAGGGGTGAGGCCCCGGCGAGGTGGGGACACCCCTTCGCCCCGGATAGAGTCGACCCCGGTCCACCGCGCCGTCATCGGCGCCCCCGGACCGCCGACCGAGTACCCGCACACCCCAGGAGCGCCGCCGTGCCAGCCCAGATCACCGTCCACGTCGCCGGAGACGAGCGAGCGGTCGAGCAGGGCACCACCGCCGCCGACCTCTTCGAGGGCCGCCGTGACGTCCTCGTCGCCCGCGTCGGCGGCGAGCTGCGCGACCTCGCCCACGTCCTCGTCGACGGCGACGTCGTCGAGCCGGTGACGGCGCAGGAGCAGGACGGGCTCGACGTGCTGCGGCACTCGACGGCCCACGTCCTCGCCCAGGCGGTGCAGCAGGCGCGCGCGGACGCCAAGCTCGGCATCGGCCCGCCGATCCGCGACGGCTTCTACTACGACTTCGACGTCGCCGAGCCCTTCACGCCCGAGGACCTCAAGGCCCTCGAGAAGGCGATGCAGCGGATCATCAACGAGGGCCAGACCTTCGTGCGCCGCGAGATCTCCGACGAGGACGCCCTCGCCGAGCTCGCCGACGAGCCGTACAAGTGCGAGCTCATCGGGCTCAAGGGCGGCGCCGGCGGCGACGTCGACGAGGCGGCAGAGGGCGCCTCCGTCGAGGTCGGCGGCGCCCAGCTGACGATCTACGACAACGTGCGCCGCGACGGCAGCGTCGCGTGGGGCGACCTGTGCCGCGGCCCCCACGTGCCGACGACGAAGGTCATCGGCAACGCCTACAAGGTGATGCGCAGCGCCGCCGCGTACTGGCGCGGCTCGGAGAAGAACCCCCAGCTGCAGCGCATCTACGGCACGGCGTGGCCGACCAAGGACGACCTCAAGGCCTACCTCGAGCGTCTCGCGGAGGCCGAGCGCCGCGACCACCGCAAGCTCGGCGCCGAGCTCGACCTCTTCTCCTTCCCCGACGAGCTCGGGTCCGGGATGGTCGTCTTCCACCCCAAGGGCGGCGTCATCAAGCGCGAGATGGAGGACTACGTCCGCCGGCGCCACATCGAGGAGGGCTTCGAGTACGTCTCGACGCCCCACATCTCCAAGGACGGGCTCTTCCACACCTCGGGGCACCTGCCGTACTACGCGGACACGATGTTCCCGGCGATGCACATGGAGCACGCGGAGTACCGCCTCAAGGCGATGAACTGCCCGATGCACAACCTCATCTTCCGCAGCCGGGGTCGCTCCTACCGCGAGCTGCCGCTGCGCCTCTTCGAGTTCGGGTCGGTCTACCGCTTCGAGAAGTCCGGCGTCGTGCACGGCCTGACCCGCGTGCGCGCGATGACGCAGGACGACAGCCACTCCTACGTCACCGCCGAGCAGGCGCCGGGCGAGATCGAGCACCTGCTGCGCTTCGTCACCGGTCTGCTCACGGACTTCGGGCTCGACGACTACTACTTCGAGCTGTCGACGCGTGCGACGGAGGGCGAGAAGAAGGACAAGTTCATCGGCTCCGACGAGCAGTGGGAGACGGCGACCCAGGTGCTGCGCGAGACGGCCGAGAGCTTCGGCGTCGCGCTCGTCGACGACCCGGGCGGCGCGGCCTTCTACGGCCCGAAGATCTCGGTGCAGGCCAAGGACGCCATCGGGCGCACGTGGCAGATGAGCACCATCCAGTACGACTTCAACCAGCCCGAGCGCTTCGGTCTCGAGTACCAGGCCGCCGACGGCACCCGTCAGCAGCCGGTGATGATCCACTCGGCGAAGTTCGGCTCCATCGAGCGCTTCTTCGGGGTGCTCGTCGAGCACTACGCCGGTGCCTTCCCCGTGTGGCTCTCTCCGGTGCAGGCGCTCGGCGTGCCCGTGGCAGAGGACTTCGAGCCCTACCTGCAGGAGGTGCTCGACCAGCTGCGCGCCGCCGGCGTGCGGGTCGACATGGACCGCAGCGACGACCGCTTCCCGAAGAAGATCCGCAACGCGAGCAAGTCGAAGGTCCCCTTCACCCTCATCGCGGGCGCTGAGGACCAGGCCGCCGGCGCGGTCTCCTTCCGCTACCGCGACGGCTCGCAGGAGAACGGCGTGCCCGTCGCCGACGCGATCGCGAAGATCCGCGAGGCGATCGACACCCGCGCCCAGGTCTGACAGGGGCCCCGACGCGGGCTCCGGCTCCGACGCCTGCTACGGCGCAGTACTGGTCGTGATCGCGACCAGTACTGCGCCGTAGCGCGCCCGGCCCAGGGCCTAGTCTTCGGCGCATGGACGCGACCATCCGCCCGATCGAGCGCCGCGACGCCTTCGCCCTGGCCGCGCTGCGGATCCAGCACGACCGCGAGGTCGGGCGGGCGACCCGTGCGGGGTTCCTCACCGAGTACGCCGACGCCCTCCTCGCCGAGATCGACGGCTACCGCGGGTGGATCGCCGAGCTGGGCGACGGGACGCCGGTCGGGTGCCTGCTCGCCCTGCGCGTGCGCAAGCTGCCGACCCTCATGGCCGAGGGCCGTCCGGAGTGGTGGTACGTCCAGTCCGTCTTCGTCACCCCGTCCCACCGCCGCACCGGCGTCGGCCGCGCGCTCATGACGAGCCTGCAGCGCGCGGCGCGCGACGAAGGGGTGCGCTGGCTCGAGCTGCGCAGCAGCGACGCCGGTCGCGAGCTCTTCGAGGCGACGGGCTTCGGCGCCCCCTCGCCCCGCGTCATGCAGTGGACCCCGTGAGCGGTCCCCGTCGCGCTCCGTAGGATCGGGCGCATGACGCACGAGGAGCTGCCGACCGAGGACGCGCGCGGCCTCGCCGGGGTGCCCGACGGCTTCGGCCGGCTGTGGACCCCGCACCGCATGGCGTACGTGACGGGGGAGCGGCCGAGCGCCGAGGCCGGGGACGGCTGCCCCTTCTGCGCGGCACCGGCGAAGGGGGACGCCGAGGGCCTCGTCGTCGCCCGCGGCGAGCACTGCTTCGTCGTGATGAACCTCTTCCCGTACAACGCGGGCCACGTCCTCGTCTGCCCCTACCGCCACGTCTCCCTCTACGTCGACCTCACCGACGAGGAGACCGCGGAGTTCACCGCGATGACGAAGACGGCGATCCGGGTGCTCGAGGCGACCTCGGCGCCGCACGGCTTCAACCTCGGGATGAACCAGGGCGAGGTCGCCGGGGCCGGTGTCGCCGCGCACCTGCACCAGCACGTCATCCCGCGGTGGGGCGGCGACATGAACTTCCTGCCGATCATCGCGCAGACGAAGGCGCTGCCGATCCTGCTCGAGGACGCGCGCGACCGGCTCGCGCAGGCCTGGCCCGACCCCGCCTGAGCTCGCCGAGCCGCTCGAGCGGCAGGAAGGCGAAGAGGCAGACCACGAGCGGCAGGAAGTGGATGTGCAGCAGGTAGGCCGTCGTCGCGTGGAAGGCGAAGCAGATGCCGATGCCGATCGCCAGACCCCGCCCGCGCAGCCACAGCAGCACCGGTGAGACGAACTCGAGCCCGAGCAGCGACCACTGGGTGAGGTGGACGAGCGCGGGGTGACCGGCGAGCCACTGCGCGACGTCGTTGCCGCGCCGGCTGAAGGCCCACACGAAGGTCGAGCCGTTGGCCCACAGCCACGTGCCGAAGCGCATCTTCGCCACGGCCGACAGGAAGTACGTCGCGACGACGCCCATCTGGATCATCCGCAGCGCCCAGCCCGCGGCCCGGCTCGGGGTGAGGTCGCCGGCGCGCGCGGCGCCGACGGTCGGCAGCACGAGGAGGGCGACCATGAGCGCGAAGTGGTCGTGGTCGATCTTGCTGTACGAGAAGGCGTTGCTCATCCAGTCGAGCATCCCCAGGCCGCACACCGCGCCCGCGAGCCGCGGCAGCCGCCCGAGGGCCGCGACGAGCGCGCTGAGCACGATGACGACGAGGAGCACCCTGACGTAGCCGGGGGAGGGGGCGGGCAGCCCGAGCAGGGCGCGCACCGGCAGCTCGCGGTAGAGCTCGGCGGGGACGTCGCCGTGGGGGATCGGGTCGGTGACATTGACGAGGACGTCGAAGATGACGAAGGGGTAGACGAGCCGCCGCATCCAGGCGACCCGGGCGAGCGGCACCTCGGGCATCGCGAGGTCGAGGCCCCTCACAGGCCGCGCTCCGGGTCCTCGGGGTGCTCGACGTCCCACGTGGCGAGCGTCACCTGCTCGTGGCTCGGGTCGTCGCCGAGCACCCGCCGGTCGTCCATGAGCCGCACCTGCGACCACCGGGGCTGCTCGGGCTGACGCCGGGCGTGGAGCACGGCGACGGCCTGCAGCCGGGAGGGCTCGGCCTGCAGGCTGCGCAGCTGGCCCTCGATCTCCGAGCGCTCCATGCCGAGGTTCTCGCGGTCGAGGCGGACCCGGACGTCCTGCCCCTGCACGGTCGTCGCCTCGAGGTACGGAGAGCTGATGACGCCGCCCTGGTCCTCGACGAGGAAGGCGTACTGCGACATCGGCGAGAAGGGCCACCACCGGTCGTCGCCGACGAGGCTGCCAGCGACCACCCCGCCGACGAGGAGGCCGGTGACGGCCAGCCGCCAGCCCCTCGACACCCCTTCGCCCATGGCGCCACCCTCGCCGCTGGGCCGCTCTCAGGCAAGGCGACGCGCCCCGCAGGTGGTCGGGCGGCGGGCTGCGGGCCACTACGCTGGCAGGGCCATGCTCAACAAATACGCGCGCGCCTTCTTCACCACGATCTTCACACCCGTGGCCCGGCTGCTCCTGCGGCTCGGCATCAGCCCGGACGTCGTGACCGTCGTGGGGACCCTCGGGGTGTGCTTCGGCGCGCTCTTCTTCTTCCCGCGCGGAGAGCTGCTCGTCGGCGTCCTCGTCATCACCGCCTTCGTCTTCTCCGACACCCTCGACGGGGTCATGGCGCGGATGCAGGGGCGCAAGGGCGTGTGGGGGGCCTACCTCGACTCCACGCTCGACCGCTTCGGCGACGCGGCGATCTTCTCGGGCCTGGCGATCTGGTACTTCACCGGCGGCGAGCACCAGCTCACCGGCTACCTCGCCCTGGCCTGCCTGGTCCTCGGCAGCCTCGTCTCGTACGCGAAGGCCCGCGCCGAGGGGCTGGGCATGAGCGCCGACGTCGGCATCGCCGAGCGGGCCGACCGGCTCGTCACCGCGCTCGTCACCGCCGGTCTCGTCGGCCTCGGCCTGCCCGAGCGCGTCCTCACCGTCGTCCTCGCGCTCCTCGCCGTCGCCAGCGCCGTCACCGTGCTCCAGCGCATGCTCGTCGTGCGCAGCCAGGCGATGGCCGCCGCCGCGGCGCTCGACGCCCGGGGCTGAGCACGGTGCCCGCCCTGCCCCGCCTCCAGGAGCTGGCGAGCGTCCTGGCCTTCCGGGCCGGGTGGCGCGCGCTGCGCCTGCTGCCCGCGCCGCTCGCCTACGCCCTCTTCGACGCCGTCGCCTCCGTCGTCACCCGCCGTGACGGCTCCTCGGTGCAGCGGCTGCGCAGCAACTACGCCCGCGTGCGGCCCGACCTCGGTCCGGCCGAGCTGCAGGAGCTCACGGCCGACGGGGTGCGCCGCGCCTTCCGCTACTACGTCGAGGCCTTCCGCCTGCCGGCCCTGTCGGGCGAGCAGGTCGACGACCTCGTGCACATCACGGGGACCGAGCCGATGCTCGCCGAGCTCGAGCAGGGGCGCCCCGTGCTCGCCTTCCTCGGCCACACGGGCAACTGGGACCTCGCCGGCGCATGGTGCGCCCGTCATCTCGGGCACGTCGTCACCGTCGCGGAGCGGCTGCGGCCCGAGGAGATGTTCCAGGCCTTCCTCGACTTCCGCGAGGGCGAGCTCAGCATGACGATCCACCCGGCGGAGCGCGGCACCTTCGGCGCCCTCCTCGCGCAGCTGCGCACCGGCGACCCGGTCGTCATGCCCCTGCTCTCCGACCGCGACCTCTCCGCGAGCGGGGTCGAGGTCGACCTCGCCGGCGAGCGCGCCCGGGTCGCCGCCGGTCCCGCGGCCCTGGCCGTCGAGACCGGCGTCCCGCTCTTCCCCGTGACGATGCGTCACGTGCGCCGCGGACGGCACCGGTGGGGCCTGGACATCACCGTCCACCCGGCCGTCGACGTGCCCACCGAGGGCACCCGCACGCAGCGTGTCGCCGCCGCGACCCAGGCCTGCGCCGACGCGCTCGGCGCGGCGATCCGCGAGCACCCGCAGGACTGGCACATGATGCAGCGGGTCTTCGTCGCCGACCTCTCGGCGCGACGCCGTGCCCCGGACGAGGCGGCCGCATGAGGGTCGGCCTCGTCAGCCCGTACTCCTTCGACGTGCCCGGCGGGGTGCAGTTCCACATCCGCGACCTCGCCGACCGGCTGCTCGCCGACGGGCACCACGCCGAGGTGCTCGCCCCGGCCGACGAGGGCACGGTCCTGCCCGACTACGTCACCTCGGCCGGGCGCGCGGTGCCCATCCGCTACAACGGCTCGGTCGCCCGGCTCAACTTCGGCCCGATCACCGCCGCCCGCGTGAGCCGGTGGATCGCCGACGGCGACTTCGACCTGCTGCACATCCACGAGCCGGTGACCCCGAGCGTCTCCGTCCTCGCGCTGTGGGCGGCGACCCAGCCGGTCGTCGCGACCTTCCACACCTCGAACCTGCGCTCCCGGGCGATGCAGGCGGCCTACCCGCTGCTGCGCCCGTCATTGGAGAAGATCAGCGCCCGCATCGCCGTCTCCGAGGACGCACGCCGCACGGTGACGACCCACCTCGGGGGCGACGCCGTCGTCATCCCCAACGGCGTCGAGACCCAGACCTACGCGGCCGCCTCGCGCCGGCCGCAGTGGTCGGGCGAGCCCGGTCGTCCGACGATCGGCTTCCTCGGCCGGGTCGACGAGCCGCGCAAGGGGCTGCCGGTCCTCGCGGAGGCGATGAGCGAGGTGCTGCGCGCGATCCCCGGCGCCCGCCTGCTCGTCGTCGGCCCGGGCTCGAGCCAGACCGCGCACGCGCGCCTGCCGCAGGACGTCGCCGCGGCGACCGAGATGCTCGGGGCGCTCAGCGAGGAGGACAAGGCGGCCTTCTTCTCCTCGGTGGACGTCTACGTCGCCCCCCACACGGGCGGAGAGAGCTTCGGCATCGTCCTCGTCGAGGCGATGGCCGCCGGAGCGCCCGTGCTCGCGAGCGACCTCCCCGCCTTCGTCCGGGTCCTCGACGGGGGCCGCGCGGGGGCGACCTTCCGCAACGAGCGCACGCACGACCTCGCCGAGCAGCTCGTCGCCCTGCTGCGCGACCCCGCCCGGCGCGAGGAGCTCGCGGCGTGCGGGCGGGAGCGGGCGGCCGACTTCGACTGGTCGGTCGTCGCCGCCGAGATCACCGCCGTCTACGAGACGGTCCTCGACGCGCGGCCGCTGCGCGAGGTCCCGACCCGGCTGCGGGAGCGCCGATGAGCGTCCTCGAGTGGGTCGCGGTCACCGCAGCCGTCGTCTCCCTCCTCGCCTGGTACCTCAGCTACTCCGCGGCCCGGCTCGACCGCCTCCACGCGAAGGTCGAGGGCGCGCTGTCGGCGCTCGACGCCGCGCTCGTGCGACGTGCCGAGGCCGCCCTCGAGGTCGCCAACTCCGGCGCCGTCGACCCGGCGACGGGCTTCCTCGTCGCGGCGGCGGCGAGCCAGTCGCTCGAGCGCACGACGGAGCGGACCTTCGAGACCGACCTCCTCGAGGGGCAGCACTTCGCCGGGCGCGAAGGGGTGGAGTCCGAGCTCACCGAGACCCTGGGCGCGGCGCTCGGCCCCGAGGTCGTCGCGCAGGTGCAGGCCGACGGGGGAGCGGGCGCCGCGGCGCTCGAGCGTCTCCACGCGGCCGCGCTGCGGGTGCAGCTGGCCCGTCGCTTCCACAACGACGCGGTCAAGGAGGTCCAGCGGGTGCGCAGCAAGCGTGTCGTGCGATGGTTCCGCCTCGCCGGTCATGCCGAGCTGCCGCAGACCGTCGAGTTCGACGACGCGCTCGCCGCACGCTGACCCCTTCGGGCCCCGCCCCCGTCGTCCCGTCGAGGCGGTCGGGACCGGCCTCAGGAGGCCGCGGGGGCGTCGGCCGCGCCCTGGCGGACGCGCTCGGGCGAGGTGACGACGGTGAGCCGGTCGTCGCGGGCGAAGGCGACGAGCGTGAGACCGAGCTGGTCGGCCGCGTCCGCGGCCAGGCTCGAGGGCGCCGAGACGCAGGCGAGCACGCTGACGCCGGCGACGGCGGCCTTCGCGACGATCTCGAAGCTCGCGCGCGAGCTGACGACGAGTAGGGGAGCGGGCGGGGCCTCGTCGAGGACGAGCCGGCCGAGCACCTTGTCGACGGCGTTGTGCCGGCCGACGTCCTCGCGGGCGTGGAGCACCTCGCCCTGCGCGCTCGCGACGGCCGCGCCGTGGACGCCGCCGGTCTTGCCGAAGAGGGTCTGCGCCTCGCGCAGCCCGTCGAGGGCCCGGGTGATCGCCGCCGGCTCGACCTCGACGTCGGCGTGCTCGACCCGTGAGGCGAGGAGCACCCGCTCCGCGACGGCGTCGATGGTGCTCGACCCGCAGAGCCCGCAGCCGCCGTAAGAGGCGAGGTTGCGCTGGCCGCTCAGGGGCACGCCGGGGGCGCGGGTGAGCGCGACGTCGAGGACGTTGAGGGTCGTGGTGTCCGAGCAGTACCGCATGACCTGGACGTCCTCGCGCGAGGTGATGACGCCCTCGGAGCGCAGCAGCCCGTGGGCGAGCTCGACGTCGTCGCCCGGGGTGCGCATCGTCAGGGTGAAGGGCTCGCCGTCGACCCGGATCTCCAGCGGCTCCTCGACGGCGAGGGTGTCGACCCGCCGGTCGACCTCGCCGGCGCGGTACCGGGTCACCGGGCGTCGTGCGCTGCGACCTGCCATGGGCACCTCCTGTGCTCGTCCTCCCCAGGATGCCATCATCTGGTTGACACCATGCACAGTGATGCACGATCCTCGCCCAGGCGTCGCTCGATGCCACGTCGCAGGGGTTGCAGGGGTTGGGGATCGTGATGCGTTCGCTCGTCCGGCGGGCGGCAGCTGTGCTGCTCGCCGTGCTCGTCATGTCCACCGGTGCGTGGGGCGCCGCCGCACCCGCGTCCGCGGCCGACCCGGCGCCGCCGGACCGCAACGTCATCGGCGGCTGTCTCCTGCGCTTCGACGGGGCGGGCACGCCCTTCCTCTCGCCGTCGCTCGGCCGGCCGTGCATCGGCGCCGTCTCCGTGACCCGGACCGGTCTGGGAGACCTCGAGGTCCGGCTGGCCCCGGGGGCGCGGTACCCCCAGACCCGGCTCCTGGTTAGCGCCGACACGACCCTGGCCTCACGAGGGATCACCGTCGGTGCCTCTCGCAGCCCCCGCTCGATTGCGCTGCGCTTCTTCGACTCCAGGAGCGGCAAGCGGGTCGACATGCGCAGCACGGCGCAGCGCGCCCGGGTCGTCCGCGGCGGCGCGTCCTTCGGCTGGCTCGGCCGCAGCGCCGTCGACGCACGACAGCTCGACCCCGGTGTCGACGCGTACGGGCGCTACCACGACCGGCTCGCGACGGACGACCAGACGGTGGCCGGCGGGTGCGTCATCCGCTTCGGCTCCGCCGGGCCGAAGATCCACGCCAACAGCAGCCACCACTGCACCGGGGTGCGCAGCGTCGGGATCAGCAGCCTGGGCCGGGTGCGCATCCGCTACTCCGACGAGCAGCGGGGGAGCACGGTCAACGTCTCGGCCGACGCCGACGAGACCCTCGTGCGCCGCGGCATCATCACCGGCATCAGCTCCTCGCCCACCGAGCTGCACGTCGACCTCTTCGACACGCGCTCGAAGCGGCGGATCGACCTCCGCCGTCCCGCCGACCGCAAGGTCATGGCGGGTGCCTACGCGAACATGTGGGTCGCCTGGACCAAGACCACCGCCCGACCCGGGCTGGCCAACGCGACGACGACCCCCGCCCTGGACAAGTACGGCGACTTCGTCCACGGCTCGGCGCCCGCGGGCGGCGTGCGCCAGACCGGGTGCGAGGTGCGCTTCGGCGGCACCGGTGCGCACCCGTCGATCATCTCGACGTCCGCGAGCAGCTGCACGGGCGCGGCGTCCGTGTCCGTGGGCCCCGGGGGCACCCTGCGGGTGGTGGCCGCGGCGGGGAGGTCGGGTCCGATCATCACGACGACGACGGTGTCGAGCCGCTCCGCGGCCGACTACGGCATCCGGGCCGGCGCCTCGGGGGGCGTGGGGGACACCGACTACCGCTTCTACAGCATCCGGCTCGGTCGCACCCTGGACCTGCGCAAGGCCGCCGACCGCGACCTCTTCCGACGCACGGACGCAGCGGTCGTCCTCGGCTGGAGCCGGACGGCCCCGGTGCCGGTGGCGGTACCTGCCAGGGGCTAGCCGTGCCACCCGCCGGGAGCTAGCCCGGCAGGGTCATGAGGACGAGGTCGGGCGCGTCGTCGGGCTGCCAGGACGCGCGGGCCCGCGACAGCTCGACCCAGCCAAGGCCGCGGTACATCGCCAGCGCGGCGTCGTTGACCGGCAGGACGTCGAGCACGGGCTGGAGGTCGAGCGCACGGCTGCGCGCGACCGCCTCGCCGATGAGGGCGCGCCCGATGCCTCGACGCCGGGCCCGGCTCGCGACGACGAGGACCGAGACGACCGCGAGCTCCCCGGCCGGTCGGCCGGTGCCCTGCGACCACGCCGCCGCGTGCTCGTCGACGTCGGCCCGGGTGAGCGAGACGTGCCCGAGCAGGCCCTCGTCGTCCTCGGCCACCCACGTCTCGATCTCGCCCGGGCGCACGAGGAAGTCCTCGACGGGGAAGGGCAGCGGCCACCGGTAGGGGTAGCGGCTCTGCGGCTGCTGCTCGCCGACGAGGTCGACGAGGGCGGGCAGGTCTGCGGCCGCCCGCGGCCGCATGACGAGGGGTCGGTCCATGGCCGCAGCCTAGGCACGCCCGCCGACGGCGCACCCGGCGACTACAGTTGGCCGTCGATCAGGTCACCGCGAGCAGCAGCAGAGGGAGTCTTAGTGTCCGGCCACTCCAAGTGGGCAACCACGAAGCACAAGAAGGCGGCGATCGACGCCAAGCGCGGCAAGCTCTTCGCCAAGCTCATCAAGAACATCGAGGTCGCCGCGCGCACCGGCGGTGGCGACCCCGCGGGCAACCCGACGCTCTACGACGCCATCCAGAAGGCGAAGAAGTCCTCGGTCCCCAACAACAACATCGACAACGCGGTCAAGCGCGGGTCGGGGGCCACCGCGGGCGGGGCCGACTGGGAGACCATCGTCTACGAGGGCTACGCGCCCGGCGGCGTCGCCGTCTTCGTCGAGTGCCTCACCGACAACCGCAACCGCGCCGCGGCCGAGGTGCGCACCGCGCTGTCCCGCAACGGCGGCCAGCTCGCCGACCCGGGCTCGGTGGCCTACGTCTTCGACCGCAAGGGCGTCGTCATGGTCCCCAAGGCCCAGGGCGAGGGCAAGCCCGACGCGACCGAGGACGGCCTGCTCGAGATCGTCCTCGAGGCCGGCGCCGAGGAGATCAACGACCACGGCGACGTCTTCCAGGTCGTCTCCGAGGCCACCGACTTCATCGCCGTGCGCACCGCGCTCCAGGACGCCGGGGTCGACTACGACTCGGCCGAGGCCTCGTGGGTGCCCAACCTCCAGGTCCCGCTCGACGCCGACGGCGCGCGCAAGATGATCCGCGTCGTCGAGGCCCTCGAGGACAGCGACGACGTCCAGGACGTCTACGTCAACGGCGACATCCCCGACGAGGTCCTCGCCGAGCTCGAGTCCGACGACTGAGGTCGCCCGCCGGGCAGGTCCTCGCACCGGGCCGGACGCGTGTCGCTGACGACGCCGTCCGGCCCGTCTGCGTAGGTTGGTCCCGAACAGGTGTTCGGTCGAAGGGAGATGTCGTGCGCGTCCTCGGGGTGGATCCCGGTCTCACCCGGTGCGGGCTGTCGGTCGTCGACGTCGGCGTCCGGGGCGACCTCGCACCGAGCGGGGCCCGCCCGCGGATGGTCGCCGTCGGCGTCGTGCGCACGACCTCCGAGCGCGCGACCGGCGACCGGCTGGCCTACCTCGCCGACGAGCTCGACACGTGGCTCGACCGCTTCGAGCCCGATGTCGTCGCCATCGAGCGGGTCTACGTCGCCGAGCACGTGCCGACGGTCATGACGACCGCGATGGCGAGCGGCCTGGTGCACCTCGCCGCCGCGCGCCGCGGTCTCGTCACCCACGAGCACACCCCGACCGAGGTCAAGGCCGCGGTCACCGGCTCGGGACGCGCCGACAAGGCGCAGGTCACCTCGATGATCACCCGCGTCCTCGGCCTGCCCGAGGCGCCCCGCCCGGCCGACGCGGCCGACGCGCTCGCCGTCGCCATCTGCCACGCCTGGCGCGGCGGGGGGTCGGCCCGGCTCGAGCAGGCCGTCGCCTCCGAGCGGGCCCGGCTCGCGGCGAAGGGGGTCGGCGCGTGATCGCCTCCGTGACCGGCAGCGCCCAGCACGTCGGCCTCGACCGCGTCGTCGTCTCCGTCGGCGGTGTGGGCATGCTCGTGCACACCCCGCCGGCCGTCGCCGCCGCGTGCCGCACCGGCTCCGAGGTGACCCTCGCGACCTCGCTCGTCGTGCGCGAGGACTCGCTCACCCTCTACGGCTTCGACGCGGACGGCACGCGCGACACCTTCGAGCTGCTCATGACGGTCTCGGGCGTCGGGCCGCGCGTCGCGCTCGCGATCCTGTCCGTGCTCACCCCGGACACTCTCGCGGCCGCCGTCGGCAGCGAGGACGTGCGCACCCTGACGAAAGTCCCCGGCATCGGCAAGAAGGGCGCCGAGCGCCTCGTGCTCGAGCTGCGCGACAGGATCGGCGTCGTGCCCGGTGCCGTCGCGTCGGCCCCGGTCGAGCCGGTCGTCGCCCCGTGGCGCACCCAGGTGCTCGAGGCCCTCGTCGGCCTGGGCTACTCGGCGTCGCAGGCCGAGGGCGCGCTCGACCGCGCAGCGGCCGGTCTCGGCGACGCGCCAGACGTCTCCGCCGCCCTGCGCGCCGCCCTGCGAGAGCTCGCCGGATGAGCCGCGACGGCTTCACCTCCGAGATCCGCGAGGTCGAGGAGCCCGCCGGCGGCGGGCCGGCCGACGGCCCCGTGAGCCCGCCCGGCGGCCCGGCGAGCCTGCCCGACGGGTCGTACGACGCGACGGCGCGCATCGTCGACGCCGCGGCCGAGGACGACACCGCGGTCGAGGCGGCGCTGCGCCCGAAGCGGCTCGTCGACTTCCCCGGCCAGACGAAGGTGCGCGACCAGCTCGGGCTCGTCCTCGAGGCGGCACGACGCCGTGCCGCGCCCCCGGACCACGTCCTGCTCTCCGGCCCGCCCGGGCTGGGCAAGACGACGCTGGCGATGATCGTCGGCGCCGAGCTCGGCCAGCCGGTGCGGGTCACCTCCGGCCCGGCGATCCAGCACGCGGGGGACCTCGCGGCGATCCTGTCCTCGCTCGCCGAGGGCGAGGTGCTCTTCCTCGACGAGATCCACCGCATGTCGCGCCCGGCCGAGGAGATGCTCTACCTCGCGATGGAGGACTTCCGCGTCGACGTCGTCGTCGGCAAGGGGCCCGGGGCGACCGCGATCCCGCTCGAGCTGCCGCCCTTCACCGTCGTCGGCGCGACGACCCGGGCCGGGCTGCTGCCCGCGCCCCTGCGCGACCGCTTCGGCTTCACCGGCCATCTCGACTATTACGAGACCGCCGACCTCGAGACGATCCTGCACCGCTCGGCCGGGCTGCTCCAGGTCGACGCGGACGCCGCCGGCATCGCCGAGATCGCCCGCCGCTCGCGGGGGACGCCCCGCATCGCCAACCGGCTGCTGCGCCGGGTGCGGGACTGGGCGCAGGTGCACGGCGACCACGTCGTCGACGCCCGCTCCGCCCAGGCCGCGCTCACCCTCTTCGACGTCGACGACGCCGGTCTCGACCGGCTCGACCGCGGGGTGCTCGAGGTCCTGTGCACCCGCTTCGGCGGCGGCCCGACCGGTCTGTCGACGCTCGCCGTCGCCGTCGGCGAGGAGACCGACACCGTCGAGACGGTCGCCGAGCCCTATCTCGTGCGCACCGGCTACCTCGCCCGCACCCCCCGCGGCCGGGTCGCCACGGCGCTGGCCTGGCGCCACCTCGGGCTCGCCGTGCCCGACGGGCTGGCCCAGGGGATGCTTCCGGTCGACGAGCCCGGGCGCTTCGGCGGCTGAGCCACCGGTCAGCGGGCTCGGCGCGTCAGGTCAGGCGGTCCGCAGATCGCTGGCCTACACTGCGAGATCGGCCCGGGTGTCCCGGGCCGTGCTGCCGTCCGGCGGCGTGTCCTGTCTCCGTCTGCGAAGGTCTGCTGAACTCCCATGAACGACGGCTCGTTCGCCAGCCTGCTCATCCTGCTGCTCCCGCTCCTGCTCATCGTCTTCATGGTCTTCTCGGGGCGTCGGCGCCAGCGGACGATGCAGGACTTCCAGAGCTCCCTCGCCGTCGGCGAGAAGGTCGTGCTGACCTCGGGCGTCTACGGCACCATCACCGGCACCGACGAGGGGGTCCTCCACCTCGAGATCGCCCCAGGGACGGTCATCCGCGTCGACCGGCGTGCCGTCGGCGTGCGCGAGGCCGAGATGTCTCGCGGCCAGGTCGCCGGCACCGCCGCCGCGCGCGGCGAGGAGCCTGCCGACGACCCGGTCCAGGAGCCCGTCGTGACCGCTGAGAGCGCCGTGGACGACGAGGGCCAGCGGGGCCGGCCGTGATGGCCGACCGCGGCGCGGCTCGCGCCGCGAAGGCCAAGGACGCGGCCAAGCGCACCCTCATCGCGCTCTTCGTCATGGGCGCCGCTCTGACCGCCGTCCTCGGCTTCGGCGTCGCCCGCTCCGACGCGACGTGGGCGCCCCGTCTCGGCCTCGACCTCCAGGGCGGCACGCAGTTCATCCTCGAGCCCGTCGTCGAGGGCGGGCAGCGGGTGAGCTCGCAGCAGCTCGACCAGGCCCGCGACATCATCGTCCAGCGCATCGACGCCCAGGGCACGAGCGGTGCCGAGGTGACCACCCTCGGCGGCGAGAACATCGTCGTCGCGATGGCCGGTCGCCCCACCGAGGCCCAGCGCCAGGCGATCACGAGCGCCTCGCAGATGCAGTTCCGCCCGGTCCTCGCGACCGCGCCCGGCACGACCGAGCCCGCCCCCGGCAGCACCGGGTCGTCCTCGGGCTCGGCCACCTCCGGCTCCGGCTCGTCCTCGAGCAGCACGAGCGGCTCGACGACCCGGTCCAACCCCTCGGCGAGCAACGCCTCGCCGACGTCCGCGTCCCGCGACGAGGCCCGCACGGCTCCCGCCGGGAGCGCCGCGACGACGTCGACCACCCCCTCCGGCAGCGGCTCGTCCTCCGGCAGCGCCTCCTCGACGCCGTCCTCGGGGGGCTCCGCCTCCGGCTCGGCCTCGTCGACCCCCTCGGCCACCGGGGAGCCCACGGCCCCCGCGCAGGGCGGGTGGACCCCTTCGGCCAAGCCCGACGGCCCCACCGACCCGAACAACATCTCGACCGGTCTGTACCGCGAGTTCACCGAGCTCGACTGCGCGCAGCGCTCCGACGAGCGGCCCGCGACCGACCCGAAGAAGGCGATCACCGCCTGCTCCGAGGACGGCGCGACGAAGTACGTCCTCGGCCCGCAGATGGTCGCCGGCGCCGACATCAAGGACGCCTCGGCCGGGTACCAGACGACCCAGCAGGGTCAGGTCACCAACACCGTCGAGATCCAGCTGACCTTCGGCGGCGACGGCGTCCAGCGCTACGCGCAGGTCTCGCGCGACCTCCTCGCCCTGCCGAGCCTGTCGCAGGCCAGCCCGATCAACCCGCCGGGGTCGTACAACGCCCTCGCGACGGTCTACGACGGCACCGTCCTCGTCGCCCCAGGGTTCAACGAGGCGATCCCGAACGGCACCGCCTCGATCACCGGCAACTTCACCATCGAGGAGGCGCGCGCCCTCGCCCAGTCGCTGAAGTTCGGCGCGCTGCCCATCACCTTCGAGACCAACCAGGCCGTGACGATCAGCCCGACGCTCGGCTCGGAGCAGCTGCGCTACGGCATCATCGCCGGGCTCATCGGTCTGCTCCTCGTCATCGTCTACTCGGTCGCGCAGTACCGGGCGCTCGCCCTCGTGACGATCGGCTCGATGGTCGTCGCCTTCGCCTTCACGTACCTCTTCATCGCGCTGCTCGCGTGGGGCTACAACTTCCGTCTCGACATGGCGGGGGTCACCGGGCTCATCATCGCGATCGGCGTCACCGCGGACTCCTTCATCGTCTACTTCGAGAGAGTCCGTGACGAGCTGCGCGAAGGGAGGAACCTGCGGGCCGCGGTCGAGGCCGGCTGGGCGCGTGCCAAGCGCACCATCCTCGTGGCCGACGGCGTGAACTTCATCGCCGCGATCGTCCTGTACGTCCTCGCGAGCTCCGGCGTGCGCGGCTTCGCCTTCACCCTGGGCCTGACGACGGCCATCGACCTCGCGGTCTTCTGGCTCTTCACCCACCCGCTGCTCACCCTGCTCGCCCGCCGCACGTTCTTCGCCTCCGGCCACCCGTGGTCCGGCTTCGAGGTCGAGTCCCTGCACAACGCCGGCGTGCGCTACAAGGGCCGCGGCCAGTTCGACGTCCCGGAGGAGCGCAAGCCCGCCCGACCCGGCGTCACGAGCGACGGAGGTGCGGTCGTATGAGCCGCATGGCCGACTTCGGCAACGACCTGTACACCGGCAAGCGCTCCATCGACTTCGTCGGCAAGGCGAAGACCTGGTACGCGATCAGTGCCGTCATCATGCTCATCGCCCTCGCCGGCTTCGGCGTGCGCGGGCTCAACCTCGGTCTCGAGTTCGAGGGCGGCTCGGAGTTCCGCGTCTCGACGACGCAGACGAGCGGCGACTACCAGCAGGAGGCGACCGACGCGGTCCGCGAGGTCGCCGGCCCGGCGGCCTCGGCGAACGTCACGCTCATCGGCGGCAACCAGGTCCGCGTGCAGACCGAGAAGCTGCCCGAGACCGAGATGAACGACGTGGGCTCCCAGCTCGCGCAGACCTTCGGCGTGCAGGCCTCCGACGTCACCCAGAACACGATCGGGGCGTCGTGGGGCGCGTCGGTGAGCCAGCAGGCGCTGCGCGCGCTCGTCGTCTTCCTCGTCATCACCGCCGCGCTCATGGCGGTGTACTACCGCAACTGGAAGATGTCGCTCGCGGCGATGGTCGCGCTCGCGCACGACATGCTCATCACCGTCGGCATCTACACGTGGTCGGGCTTCGAGGTCTCGCCAGCGACGGTCATCGGCTTCCTCACCGTCCTCGGGTACTCGCTCTACGACACCGTCGTCGTCTTCGACAAGGTCCGCGAGAACACCTCCGACGCCTTCGAGACGAGGCGTCAGACCTTCGCGGAGTCGGCGAACCTCGCCGTCAACCAGACGCTCGTGCGCTCGATCAACACGACGGTCATCGCCGTGCTGCCGATCATCGCGGTCCTCGCGGTCGGCTTCGCGCGGGTCGGTCCCGGCACGCTGCTCGACCTCTCGCTCGCGCTCTTCGTCGGCATGGTCGTCGGTGCCTTCTCGTCGGTCTACATCGCGACGCCGCTGCTCGTGCTCCTGCGCCGGCGCGACGCCGACATCGTCGAGCTCGACAAGGTCGCCTCGAGGCACCACGAGCGGGTCGGCGACCGCACGCCGGCCACGGTCGGTGCACCGGCGGGGGCCGGTGCGTCCGACGCATCGTCGAGCCCGCTGCGGTCCTCGAGCGCGACCACGCCGACGCGGGGGGACGGCGCGGAGGCGCCGGTCACCCCTTCGCCCGACCCCGACGCCGAGCAGACGGTCACCGGGCGCGCCGTGCACCGCTACGCCCAGTCCGGCCCGCGCAACCAGCCCCGGCGCACGCCGCGGTCGAAGCGATGAGCTCGACGGCGTCCGCGTCGCGCGAGCAGACCGCTGAGCTGGTCTCGGGCCTGCTGCGCGACATCCCGGACTTCCCCGAGCCGGGGGTGCTCTTCAAGGACATCACCCCGCTCGTCGCCGACGGCCCTGCGCTGGCCCAGGTGTGCGAGGCGCTCGCCGCCCCGTACCGCGACGCCGGGATCACGACGGTCGTCGGGCTCGAGGCGCGGGGCTTCATCTTCGGCACCGCGGTCGCCCTGGCCCTCGGCGCGGGCTTCGTGCCGGTGCGCAAGGCGGGCAAGCTGCCCGGCGCGACGGTGAGCCTCGACTACGCTCTCGAGTACGGCACCGCCCGGATCGAGGTCCACGAGGACTGCGTCACGCCGGGGGAGCGGGTCCTCGTCGTCGACGACGTGCTCGCGACCGGCGGCACCGCCGCTGCGGCGGCCGAGCTGCTCGAGCAGGTGGGGGCCGAGGTCGTGGCGATCGAGGTCGTCGTCGAGCTCGCGGCGCTCGCCGGCCGCTCCCGTCTGGAGGGGCGTGAGGTCGGGGCCCTGCTGACGGTCTAGGCTCTGCGCATGAGCGAGCCGAGAGCGTCGTCGGGGTCTGCCGGAGGGGGCTTCTCCCCGCGTCAGCTCGCGCGCGCCTCGCTCGCCCGGATCGGCACCCGCTCGCAGCCGACGAGCACTCCCGAGCTCGAGCCGCTGCTCCAGGTCGTGCGCTCGACGCACCCGAAGGCCGACCTGTCGATCATCGAGCAGGCCTACCAGGTCGCCGCGCGCGCCCACGAGGGCCAGCGCCGCAAGAGCGGCGACCCCTACATCACCCACCCGCTCGCGGTGACGACGATCCTCGCCGAGCTCGGCATGACGCCGGTGACGCTCGCCGCGGCCCTGCTCCACGACACCGTCGAGGACACCTCGTACTCGCTCGAGGCGCTCGAGGAGGACTTCGGCTCCGAGATCGCCAAGCTCGTCGACGGGGTGACCAAGCTCGACAAGGTCACCTACGGCGACGCCGCGCAGGCCGAGACGGTGCGCAAGATGGTCGTCGCGATGGCCCGCGACATCCGCGTCCTCGTCATCAAGCTCGCCGACCGGCTCCACAACGCCCGCACGTGGAAGTACGTCTCGCCCGGCTCGGCGCAGCGCAAGGCCCAGGAGACCCTCGAGATCTACGCGCCGCTGGCCCACCGCCTCGGCATGAACACCATCAAGTGGGAGCTCGAGGACCTCTCCTTCGCCACGCTCTACCCGAAGGTGTACGACGAGATCGTGCGCCTCGTCGCCGAGCGCGCGCCCGCCCGCGAGGAGTACCTCGCGACGGTGCGCGCCCAGGTCGTCCTCGACCTGCGCGAGGCGCGGATCAACGCGACGGTCACCGGCCGCCCGAAGCACTACTACTCCGTGTACCAGAAGATGATCGTCGGCGGCCGCGAGTTCGGCGAGATCTACGACCTCGTCGCCGTGCGCGTGCTCGTCGACACGGTCCGCGACTGCTACGCCGCGCTGGGCGCGCTGCACGCCCGGTGGAACCCCCTGCCGGGGCGCTTCAAGGACTACATCTCGCTGCCGAAGTTCAACATGTACCAGTCGTTGCACACGACGGTCATCGGGCCGCAGGGCAAGCCGGTCGAGATCCAGATCCGCACCCACGCGATGCACCGCCGCGCCGAGTACGGCGTCGCCGCGCACTGGAAGTACAAGGATGACCCCACCGCCCGCGCCGGCGCCGCCGGCAGCGAGGACACCGGGGCCGTCTCGGAGATGGCCTGGCTGCGCCAGCTGCTCGACTGGCAGCGCGAGACCGCCGACCCCGGCGAGTTCCTCGACTCGCTGCGCTACGAGATCAACGCCCGCGAGGTCTACGTCTTCACGCCGAAGGGGCAGGTCATCGCCCTGCCGGCCGGCTCGACGCCGGTGGACTTCGCCTACGCGGTCCACACCGAGGTCGGGCACCGCACGATCGGCGGACGGGTCAACGGCCGTCTCGTGCCCCTGGACTCCACGCTCGAGACCGGTGACGTCGTCGAGGTGCTCACGAGCAAGGCCGAGGGTGCCGGGCCGTCGCGCGACTGGCTGAGCTTCGTGCGCTCGCCGCGCGCCCGCAACAAGATCCGGCACTGGTTCTCGCGCGAGCGCAAGGAGGAGATGGCCGAGGCCGGCAAGGAGTCGATCGCCCGGGTCATCCGCAAGCAGAACCTGCCGCTCCAGCGCCTGCTCACCCACGAGAGCCTCGCGAGCGTCGCCGACGAGCTGCGCCACCCGGACGTCGACGGCCTCTACGCGGCGGTCGGCGAGGGCCACGTCTCTGCCCAGCACGTCGTCTCGCGGCTCATCGCGTCGGCCGGCGGGCGCGAGGGCGCGACCGAGGACCTCGCCGAGGCGACCATGCCCGGCCCGATCGCCACGCGGCGCCGCAGCTCCGGCGACCCCGGGGTCGTCGTCAAGGGCATGGACGACGTGTGGGTCAAGCTCGCGCGCTGCTGCACGCCCGTGCCCGGCGACGAGATCATGGGCTTCATCACCCGCGGCAACGGCGTCTCGGTCCACCGGACCGACTGCACGAACGCCGGCTCGCTGCGCCGCGAGGCCGAGCGGCTCATCGACGTCGAGTGGACGTCGAGCAGCAACAACCTCTTCCTCGTCCAGATCCAGGTCGAGGCGCTCGACCGCAGCCGGCTGCTCTCCGACGTCACCCGGGTGCTCTCCGACAGCTCGGTGAACATCCTCTCGGCGACGGTGCACACGAGCCGTGACCGCGTGGCCAAGCTGCGCTTCGCCTTCGAGATGGGCGACCCGACCCACCTGGCCCATGTCCTGGGCCAGGTGAAGCGGATCGACGGCGTCTTCGACGCCTACCGGCTGACCGGCGGGCGCCCGGGCGCCGAGGAGGAGTAGCCCCCTCAGCCCCCGAGCTCGTCGGCGCCGGCCTGGGCCATGGCGAGCAGCGAGCGGCTCGACTCGAGCTCGCCCTCGAGGCGGCGGCGGCGACCGGCGTCGTCGGTCGCGGCGACCTGCTCCTCGAGCTCGGCGATCTTGGCCTGGAGCTGGCTGACGAGGCTGTTCGCGCGGGCGGACAACTCGGGGTTGCTCTTCTTCCAGCGGGTGTCCTCGGCGTCGCGCACGGACTGCTCGACGGCGCGCAGGCCTTTCTCCATCCGGTCGACGTCGCCGCGGGGCACCTTGCCGGCGGCCTCCCAGCGCTCCTGGATCGAGCGCAGCGCCCCCTTCGTCGCGCCGAGGTCCTTGATCGGCAGGAGGGCCTGGGCCTCGACGAGGAGGCGCTCCTTGACCTCGAGGTTGCCACGGAAGCTCTCGTCCTCGCGGGCCTGCTCCTCGTCCTTGGCGGTGAAGAAGGCGTCCTGGGCGGCGCGGAAGCGCTCCCACAGGGCGTCGTCGTCCTTGCGGCCGGCGCGGCCGGCGTGACGCCACTGGTCCATGAGGCGCTTGTAGGCGCCGGCGGTCTGTCCCCAGTCGGTGCTCGTCGACAGGCGCTCGGCCTCGGCGACGAGCGCCTCCTTGGTCGCCTTGACCTCGCCACGGCTCGACTCGAGCTCGGCGAAGTGGTGACGACGGCCCTTGTCGAAGGAGTTGCGGGCCTTCGAGAAGCGCTGCCACAGCGCCGACTCGACGTCCTTGTCCAGGCGCACGCCGGACTTCTGGTGGGTCTTCCACGTGTCGAGCAGCTCACGCATGCGGGCGGTCGAGGACTTCCACTGGATGCGCTCGACGGGCTGGGCGGCGATGGACTCGGCCTCGGCGACGATCGCCTCGCGCTCGGCGGCGGCGGCCTTCTTGGCCTCGGCGCGCTGGGCGCTCTCGCGGGAGCGCTTGTCGGCCAGCCCGGTCTCGACCTCGGCGACGAGGGCGGCCAGCGCCGGCAGGTCGCCGACGACGTCGGCACCCTCGGCGTGGGTCTTCAGGGCACCCAGGCCGTCGGCGATCTCCTTGGCGGTGACCTCCGGGGCGTCGAGACGCTGGCGCAGCAGGGTGGCGGAGGCGTGCAGCTCGTCGTACTTGCGGGCGAAGTAGAGCAGCGCCTGCTCCGGCGTCGCGCCCGGGTAGGAGCCGACGGCGCGCTCGCCGTCGCCCTCGCGGACGTAGACCGTGCCCTCGTCGTCGACGCGGCCGAAGGCGGCCGACGCCGAGTGGTCCGTCTCGATCACCGGGGGGACCGGGACCGCGGCGGGTCGACGGGGCGCCATCCGTGCCATCGCGGCGGGGGAGGGGGCCGAAGGGGTGGGGCTGGGGGCGTCGTGCACCTCGGGCGTGGTGTCCGGGGCGTCAGTCGGCTCAGGGGTCTGCTCGCTCACGAGACGCGAGCCTAGCCGCACGACGCGCGCTGGGTAGGCTCACTCCTCGTGCTGACCGTGACCTTCCCTGCAGCCGCCTTCGGCACCAACTGCTACGTCGTCGCCCCCGGGCCCGGCGAGGAGTGCGTGATCGTCGACCCGGGCATCGGTGTCGAGGAGACCCTGCGCGAGGTGCTCGCCGAGCACCGGCTGCGTCCCGCGGCCGTCCTGCTCACCCACGGGCACGTCGACCACGTGTACTCCGTGACCCCGGTGTGCGGGGGCGAGCTCGCCGCCTACATCCACTCCGAGGACCGCTACCGGCTCGTCGACCCGCTCGGCGGCAGCTCGCTCGGTCCGGGCCTGCTCGGGATGCTCGAGCAGCAGTTCGGCACCCAGGCGACGTGGCGCGAGCCGGAGCATGTCGTCGAGGTGCGCGACGCGGAGCGGGTGAGCGTCGCCGGGCTCGAGCTCGACGTCGTCCACGCGCCCGGTCACACCGAGGGCTCGGTGATGTTCGCCCTCGACGGCGTGCCGGTCGGCGTGCCCGACGAGGCGCAGGTCGACTGCACGCTCATCACCGGTGACGTCCTCTTCGCCGGCTCCATCGGGCGCACGGACCTGCCCGGTGGCAGCCACGAGGCGATGATGCGCAGCCTCCGCCACGCCGTCGCCCCGCGCGCCGACTCCAGCCTCGTCCTGCCGGGCCACGGCCCGGCGACCACCCTCGGCCGTGAGAAGGCCACCAACCCCTACCTGCAGGACATCGCGTGAGCATTTCTGGCCCCACCGCACGAGCCACCAAGATCACCCCGCTGTCGGGCTTCCCGGAGCACCTGCCCCAGGACCGGGTCGTCGAGCAGCACTTCATCGACGTCATCCGCTCGACCTTCGAGCTGCACGGCTTCCCGGGCATCGAGACCCGGGCGGTCGAGCCGGTCGAGCGGCTGCTCGGCAAGGGCGGTGACGCCGACAAGGAGATCTACGCGGTCTCGCGGCTCGCCGGCGAGCCGGGGGAGCGCGGCGACGCCGAGCTCGGTCTGCACTTCGACCTCACCGTCCCCTTCGCCCGTTACGTCGTCGAGCACGCGGGCCGGCTGAGCTTCCCCTTCCGCCGCCACCAGATCCAGAAGGTGTGGCGCGGGGAGCGGCCCCAGGAGGGCCGCTTCCGGGAGTTCACGCAGTGCGACATCGACGTCGTCGACGTCGGCGAGCTCGCGCCCCACTTCGAGGCCGAGGTGCCGCTCGTCATGGCGGAGATCTTCGCCGCGCTGCCCGTCCCGCCGATGGTCATCCAGGTGAACAACCGGATGATCCCCGAGGGCTTCTACCGCGGGCTGGGCATCGAGGACGTCGCGGGCACGCTGCGCGTCGTCGACAAGCTCGACAAGATCGGCCCGGCGAAGGTCGCCGCCCTGCTCGTCGACGCCGGGCTGTCCCAGGAGCAGGCCGACGCCGTGCTGCGCCTGGCCCAGATCCGCACCGAGGACGCCTCCTTCGTCGAGCAGGTGCGCGCGCTCGGCGTCGAGCACCCCGTCCTCGACGAGGGCCTGGCGGCGCTGCGGGCCGTCATCGAGACCGGGATGGCCAACGCCCCCGGCGCGATGGTCGCCGACCTGCGGATCGCGCGCGGCCTGGACTACTACACGGGCACGGTCTACGAGACCCAGGTCGTCGGCCACGAGGACTGGGGCAGCTTCTGCTCCGGCGGGCGCTACGACACCCTCGCCACCGACGGGCGCACGACCTACCCGGGCGTGGGGATCTCCATCGGCCTGTCCCGCCTGCTCGCGCTGCTCCTGCGCGAGGGGCTCGTCGCGGCCACCCGCATGTCGCCGGCGGCCGTCCTCGTCGCGGTCCTCGACGAGGGGTCACGCCCCGCCTCCGTCGCCGTCGCCACCGCCCTGCGCTCGCGCGGCATCGCCTGCGAGGTCGCCCCCTCGGCGGCCAAGCTCGGCAAGCAGATCCGGCACGCCGAGCGGCGGGGCATCCCCTTCGTGTGGTTCGTCGACGCCGGCGAGGGCGGCGACCAGGTCAAGGACATCCGCTCGGGCGAGCAGGTCGACGCCGACCCCGTCACCTGGCAGTGCCCGCCCGAGGACCTGCGTCCCCGCGTCGTCGCCGCGGGCTGACGACCACCGCGCCGTAGTCGTCGCGCTGCACGACGACGTCGGCGCTCGGCGGGGGTCGGCGGCCACGGACGCCGAGCGCGAGGAGGTCGACGAAGCCCCAGCGAGCCGCTTCCAGGCCACCGACCTCCCCGGCGGGCATGACGACGAGGCGGTGCCCGCACAGCTGCAGGATCTCTGCGACGGAGGCCAGACGCATCCGGCCTGCACCTGCCTCGACCCGGGCGACGGCGGACTTGCTCCACCCGATCTCGTCGGCGAGCTCGCGCTGACTCCATCCCCGCGCCCGCCGATGGTCACGCAGGACCAGACCGACGACATCGCTCGTGCTGAGCCGGGCCCGCACCTCGAGGAGCTCGTCGTGGCGCAGCGGCAGGTGAGGACCGGCCCGCACGACCCGGGGGCCGAGGACAGACGGCTCGTCGACGACGCCCGGGCCGTAGAGGCAGTCCAGGCAGTCGTCGCACTCGCCCGGTGCGGGGCAGAGCTCGCAGTCGAACGGGCACGGCTCGAGCCCCGGCTCCGGCTCCGGCTCCGGGCGCCCCCGACCGGCGAGCAAGGCCACGAGATCGACGTCCATCGACCCATCGTGGGGCGCACGTCGACCCTCGATCGCCGCCCCGGGTCGCCTGTGGACGAGCGCCACCACGCACGGCCGGCTGTGGAGGGCCGTGACCGCGCCACCTCCCGGGGGTGCGCACCAGGTCGGACGGCTGCGTGGCTAGGGCGCTGCCCCGTACGGACGGGGCAGCGCCCTAGTCAGCCGACGACCTCCTCCGGGTGCAGCGACAGGACGACCCGCGGCGCGGGCGGGGCGAAGGGGGCAGGAAGGGGGGAGGGCAGCGGGTTCAGCTCACGGAGTCGGTGCCGGTGGGGCGGGGCGGGCGCAGGCCTGCGTCGCGCAGCTCGAGCAGGGCGAGGGCGCGCACGACGTCGGGGTCACGGCGGCGCCAGGCGCCGACGGGGTCGGGCGAGATGGCGGCGAGCCGCGGCATCGGCTGGCCGGCCATCGCCCGCAGCGCGAAGAGGTCGAGGTCGGCGTCGGAGTCCATGAAGCGCTGGGCGGCCGTCGCGTGCCGCACGAAGCGGTAGCGCAGGGTGCCCCACACGAGCAGGACGAGGACGATCGGGACGACGGCGGTGACGAGCCCGAGCGCGGTGGACAGGCGCTCGACGGCGTCGACGAGGTCGCGTCCCGCGGACTCGATGTCCGTTCCGGCGCCGGCCGCCTCGCGGAAGGGCGTGGCGACCTTGTCGTCGACGAGCGGCAGGTCGTCGACGCCGTTGCCGGCGCTCGTCATCTTCTCGCGGAAGCCCGAGCCGGCGCCCTCGAGCCGTCGTCCGGGCTCCGCGAGACGCATCGTCACGTCGTGCACGGTGCGGCCGGCCCAGACCCAGCCCCACACCCACGCGATCATCAGCAGGTCGGAGACGACCTGGGCGGTGCGGCGGGCCGGCAGGTCGGCGTAGAGCTTCATCGGGGCTCCCGGGGCGGGTGAGGGGCGAAGGGGGACGAGGAGCGTCGGGCCGTGCACGGAGCACCGCGCGCCGTGCATAGAATCCCACCCTGCGGCCACGGCCGCGCCGGCGGACAACGGCGTCCTGCCGGCTTCACCGACGACGAAGGGCTCACATCCCGTGAAGATCGGCATCCCCCGCGAGGTCAAGAACAACGAGTACCGGGTGGGGATCACCCCGGTCGGCGTCCACGAGCTGGTTGCGGCAGGGCACGAGGTGCTCGTCGAGTCCGGTGCGGGGCTCGGGTCGGGGCTGCCCGACGAGGACTACGTCGCGCAGGGCGCGACGATCATCGCCGACGCGGACGAGCTCTGGGGCGCCTCCGACATGGTGATGAAGGTCAAGGAGCCCGTCGCCGAGGAGTACCACCGCCTGCGCGAGGGCCTGCTGCTCTTCACCTACCTCCACCTCGCGGCCGACCAGCCGCTCACCGACGAGCTCGTCGCGAAGGGGGTCACCGCCGTCGCCTACGAGACCGTCCAGCTGCGCTCGGGGATGCTGCCCCTGCTCTACCCGATGTCCGAGGTCGCCGGCTGCCTCGCCCCGCAGGTCGGGGCCTCGGCGCTCATGCGCGCCCACGGCGGCCGCGGGGTCCTGCTCGGTGGCGTCGGTGGTGTTGCCAACGCCAAGGTCGTCGTCCTCGGCGCCGGTGTCGCCGGCCAGAACGCCGCGAACATCGCCCTGGGCATGGGGGCCGACGTCACCCTGCTCGACACCGACCTCGACAAGCTGCGGATGAGCTTCTGGCGCTACGACAACCGCGTGCACCAGATCGCCTCCTCGGCGCTCAGCGTCCGCGAGCAGGTGCTCGGGGCCGACCTCGTCATCGGCACGGTGCTCATCCCCGGGGCGAAGGCCCCCAAGCTCGTCACCGACGAGATGGTCAGCCAGATGAAGCCCGGCTCGGTCCTCGTCGACGTCGCGATCGACCAGGGCGGGTGCTTCGAGGGCAGCCGCCCGACGACCCACGCCGACCCCACCTTCGAGGTCCACGACTCGCTGTACTACTGCGTGGCCAACATGCCCGGCGCCGTCCCCTCGACGTCGACCTGGGCGCTGACCAACGCGACCCTGTCCTACGCCGCCGCGCTCGCCGACCACGGCTGGCGCGACGCGATGCGGGCCGACCCGGCGCTCGCGGCCGGTCTCAACACCCATGCCGGTGCCGTGATCTACCAGGGCGTCGCCGACGCCTTCGACATGGCGTGCACCCCCGTCTCGGAGGTCCTCGCCTGACCCAGTCGTCAGCACCGCCCGAGACCACTCCGATGGCGCGGGCGGTGCGCACCTGGCTGACCCACCTCGACGTCGAGCGCGGTGTCAGCCGGCACACCCTCGCCGCGTACCGCCGCGACGCGCAGCGCTACGTGCGCCATCTCGAGTCGGCGGGCGTCACCGCGCCCGACGAGGTGCGCGAGGAGCACGTCGCGTCCTTCCTCGCCGACCTGCGCCGGGGGAGCGAGGAGCACCCGCCGCTCGCGGCGACCTCGGCGGCACGCACCCTCGTGGCCGTGCGCGGGCTGCACCGCTTCCTCGCGCTCGAGGGGCTCGCCGTGGACGACCCGGCCGCCGACGTCGCACCGCCGCGGCCCCCGTCGCGTCTGCCGAAGGCCATCTCCGTCGCCGAGGTCTCGGCGCTCATCGACGCCACCGGACCGGGGGACAGCTCGTCCTCGCTGCGCGACCGCGCCCTGCTCGAGGTGCTCTACGGCAGCGGTGCTCGGATCTCCGAGGCGGTCGGGCTCGACGTCGACGACGTCGACCTCGAGGCCGGGGCGGTCCGGCTCTTCGGCAAGGGGAGCAAGGAACGCGTCGTGCCGCTCGGCAGCTACGCCACCGAGGCGGTCGCGGCGTGGCTCGTCCGCGGGCGTCCCGAGATGCTGGCGAAGGGGCGCGGTGGCCCCGCCCTCTTCCTCAACCGCCGCGGCACCCGGCTGTCGCGGCAGAGCGCGTGGGCGATCATCAGCGCGACCGCCGGCCGGGCCCGGCTGCGGGGAGAGATCTCGCCGCACACCCTGCGCCACTCCTTCGCCACCCACCTGCTCGACGGGGGCGCCGACGTCCGGGTCGTCCAGGAGCTGCTCGGCCACGCCTCGGTGACGACGACCCAGATCTACACGATGGTCACGGTGCAGCAGCTCCGCGAGGTCTACGCGCAGAGCCACCCCCGCGCCCGGTGACACGCAGCTCTCCCGCGCCGGAGCGGACGGAAGGCCCCGGCGCTCGCCGACCAGGAGACCCACCGGCGCCGCTGGTAGGGTCGCCTCGATCAGCGTGAGGCTGACCGACGTACGGCGATGGAGTGATCAGCACGTGGCACCAGAGGTGACGCCGCCGCTCGAGCTCGAGCACGGCACGGTCCAGGTCGGCCCCACGGGTCGACCTCTCCCCGACTTCCCGGACCCCGCTCCGCTGACCGCGCACGGCCCGGCGCGCATCATCGCGATGTGCAACCAGAAGGGCGGCGTCGGCAAGACGACGACGACGATCAACCTCGGCGCCGCGCTCGCCGAGCTCGGTCGCAAGGTCCTCCTCGTCGACTTCGACCCCCAGGGCGCGCTGTCCGTGGGTCTCGGCGTGCCGACCCACACCCTCGACGTGACGATCTACAACCTCCTCGTCGAGCGGCGCCACGACATCCGCGAGGTCATCCAGCGCACGAACGTCCAGGGCCTCGACGTCGTCCCGGCGAACATCGACCTCTCCGCGGCCGAGGTGCAGCTCGTCGGCGAGGTCGCCCGCGAGCAGATCCTCGCCCGGGTCCTGCGCCCCGTCCTCGATGACTACGACGTCGTGCTCATCGACTGCCAGCCCAGCCTCGGGCTGCTCACCGTCAACGCCCTGACGGCGGCGCACGGCGTCATCATCCCGCTCGAGACCGAGTACTTCGCGATGCGCGGCGTCGCCCTGCTCGTCGAGACCATCGAGAAGATCCAGGACCGGCTCAACCCGCGCCTGGAGATCGACGGCATCCTCGCGACGATGTACGACGGCCGGACCCTGCACAGCCGCGAGGTCGTCAGCAGCGTCGTCGACCACTTCAGCGAGCGCGTCTTCCACACGGTCATCTCGCGCACCGTGAAGTTCCCCGACGCCACGCTCGCCGCGGAGCCGATCACGACGTACGCGACGGCGCACAACGGCGCCAACGCCTACCGCCAGCTCGCCCGCGAGCTCATCGCCCGCGGTGGGGCTGCCTGAGCCGATGACCGAGCTCCCGGCACTCGACCCGGCGCTGCTCGACCCGCCCGCGGCGGTCCCCGCCGAGACCGAGGCCGTCCCGGGGGGAGTGATCACCCGGCGGGCCGCCTCGCAGGCCTTCACCGTCCACCTCGAGAACTACGAGGGTCCTTTCGACCTCCTCCTCGGGCTCATCAGCAAGCACCAGCTCGACATCACCGAGATCGCGCTGGCCAAGGTCACCGACGAGTTCATGATGCACCTGCGGGCGATCCGCGAGAACCAGGCCGAGCTCGACCTCGGCCAGACCTCGGAGTTCCTCCTCGTCGCCGCGACCCTGCTCGACCTCAAGGCCGCCCGGCTGCTGCCGACGAGCCGCGAGGACGACGAGGAGGACCTCGCGCTCATCGAGGCCCGTGACCTGCTCTTCGCCCGGCTGCTGCAGTACCGCGCCTTCAACGAGGTCGCCGGTCGCTTCGCCGCCGAGCTGAGCCGCAGCGCGCGGATGACGCCCCGTCAGGCCGGGCTGGAGCCCCAGCTCGCCAGTCTGCTGCCCGAGCTCGTCATCACGATCACCCCCGAGCAGCTGGCGATGATCGCCGCCCGTGCGCTCACCCCGCGCGAGGAGCCGACGGTCGGCCTGGCCCACCTCCACGCGCCGACGGTGAGCGTCGTCGAGCAGGCGGGCATCGTCGCCGAGCGGCTGCGAGAGCACGGATCGGCGTCCTTCCGCACCCTCGTGCGCGACGCCGACTCCACGCTCGTCGTCGTCGCCCGCTTCCTCGCCCTGCTCGAGCTCTTCCGCGAGCAGGCGGTGACCTTCGAACAGCCCGAGGCGCTCGGCGAGCTCACGGTGCGCTGGGTCGGCGCCCAGGACGGCGACGTGCAGGTGAGCGACGAGTTCGACGAGGCCGACCTCGAGCGGCCCGCCGCGCAGGAGAGCCCAGCCGGTGCGACCACCGAGGAGACCCCGGACGGCACCATCCCCGAGCAGGACGACGCCGGCCCTCGGCCCGTCGAGGCAGGAGACCCGCGATGAGCACGACCGACGAGATCCCCCCGGACGCACCCGACGAGGGCGGCCAGCTCGCCCTCGACGTCGACGAGCTGCCCGGTGGGGCGAAGGGGGCCGTCGAGGCGGTCCTCATGGTCGTCGAGGAGCCGGTGAGCGAGGTCGCCCTCGCCTCCGCCCTCGAGGTGACCGTCGAGACGGTGCGCGACGCCCTCGCCGAGATCGAGGCAGAGCTCGCCGACGGCACCCGCGGGTGGACGATCCGCTCCGTCGCCGGCGGCTGGCGCCTGTACTCGCACCCCGCGTACGCGTCGGTCGTCGAGCGCTTCGTCCTCGACGGGCAGCAGGCCCGGCTCACCCAGGCCTCGCTGGAGACGCTCGCCGTCATCGCCTACCGCCAGCCCATCTCCCGTGCCCGGATCAGCGCGGTGCGCGGGGTGAGCGTCGACGGCGTCGTGCGCACCCTGCTCACCCGTGGGCTCATCACCGAGGTCAGCCACGACGGCGAGTCCGGCTCGACCCTGTACGGCACCACCGACTCATTCCTCGAGCGGATGGGGCTGCAGTCGCTCGACGACCTGCCGCCCATCGCTCCCTACCTGCCGGAGGCAGACATGATCGACGAGCTCGCAGAGCAGGGCCGGGCATGAGCCCCGCCGACGCACAGCGCCGCGGTGGCGGAGGCGGCGGCCGACGTCAGGGCGGCCCCGGGGGCTCCCGACCGGGTGGTCAGGGGGGCTCGCGCCAGGGTGGCGGCCCGCGCCGTGGGCGACCCGACGGCGGCAACCGCGGCACGACCGGGCGCTCGCGCCAGGGCCAGCCGACGATCGCTCCGCAGCCTCGATCTGCACCTGAGGTCGACGTCCACGCGCCCGACGGCGTGCGCCTGCAGAAGCTGCTCGCCGGGGCCGGCGTCGGCTCGCGGCGCGCCTGCGAGGAGCTCATCGCAGCGGGCCGGGTGCAGGTGGACGGCCAGGTCGTCACCGAGCTCGGCATCCGCGTCGACCCCTCGAGCCAGACCGTCCACGTCGACGGGGAGCGGGTCCAGCTCGACGAGAGCCGGGTCTACCTCGCCTTCAACAAGCCCCTCGGCGTCGTCACGACGATGTCGGACGACCTCGGCCGTCCCTCGGTGGGCGACTACGTCGCGGAGCGCCCCGAGCGCCTCTTCCACGTCGGCCGGCTCGACGCAGACACCGAGGGCCTGCTGCTCCTCACCAACGACGGCGACCTCGCCCACCGCCTGCAGCACCCCCGCTACGGGGTGCTCAAGACCTACGTCGCCCAGGTGTCCGGCCCCGTGCCCCGCGACCTCGGCAAGACGCTGCGCGCCGGCGTGCAGCTCGAGGACGGACCGGTGAAGGTCGACTCCTTCTCCGTCGTCGCCTCGACCCCGGGCAAGGCGGTCGTCGAGATCGTCCTGCACGAGGGCCGCAACCACATCGTGCGCCGGCTCATGGAGGAGGTCGGGCACCCCGTGCTCACCCTCACCCGGGTGCAGGTCGGCCCCGTCGAGCTCGGGCAGACGAAGTCCGGCCGCTGGCGGGCGCTCAGCCGGCGCGAGATCGGCCAGCTGTACAAGGCGGTCGGCTTGTGAGCAGCGGCGCCGAGGCGCTCCCGCAGGTCTGGATCGTCGGCACCGGTCTCATCGGTGCGTCGATCGGTCTCGCCCTGCGCCGGGCCGGCGCCGAGCCGGTCCTGCAGGACCAGTCGGTGACGGCGATGACCCTCGCCCGGGATCTCGGCGCGGGCCGGCTCGGGCCGCGCCTGGGCTACGTCGACGACGGCCACCCCGAGCCCGACCTCGTCGTCGTCGCGACACCGCCCGACATCACCCCGACGGTGGTCGCCGACGCCCTGCGCCGCTGGCCGAGGGCGACGGTCACCGACGTCGCCTCGGTCAAGGGCGTCATCCGGCACGACCTCGTGCGTCTCGGCGCACCCCTGGAGCGCTACGTCGGCTCGCACCCGATGGCCGGGCGCGAGCGCAGCGGGGCCATCGCCGCGCGACCCGACCTCTTCGAGGGCCGGGCCTGGGTCGTCTGCGCCGACGAGGGCACCGAGCCCGCCGCGGTCGAGCGCGTCGAGCGCGTCGCCCGGGCCGTCGGGTCGGTCGTCAGCCGGCTCACGCCCGACGAGCACGACGCCGCCGTCGCCGCCGTCTCGCACGTGCCCCAGCTCGCCGCGAGCCTCGTCGCCGCCCGCCTCGAGCCGCTGAGCGAGCACGCGGTCGGCCTGGCCGGCCAGGGCGTGCGCGACGTCACCCGGATCGCGGCGAGCGACCCCGGGCTGTGGACCCAAATCCTCGCCGGCAACGCCGGCTCCGTGCGGGCCGTGCTCACCAGCCTGCGCGACGAGCTCGACGGCGTCATCGGCGCGCTCGGGGACCTCGAGCACGGCCTCGACGAGGACGCGCCGGGTGCCCGCGCCGTCCTCGCGCGCGCCATTGCCGACGGCAACGCGGGCCACTCCCGGATCCCGGGCAAGCACGGCGCCGCGCCGACGGCCTACACGCTCGTCAGCGTCGTCGTTGACGACCGGCCCGGCGAGCTCGCGCGGCTCTTCGCCGACATCGGCGAGGCGGGCATCAACCTCGAGGACCTGCGCCTCGACCACGGCCTCGGCCTGCCCTTCGGCGTCGCCGAGGTCTCCGTCGTGCCGGCCGCCGCCGGCCCGCTCGAGGACGCCCTGCTCGCCCGGGGCTGGCAGCTGCACTCCTGAGCCCCGCCTAGGATCGACACCCATGAGCGCCCCCTTCGTCGTCGCCGTCGACGGTCCCTCCGGGTCCGGCAAGTCCAGCGTCTCCCGGGCCGTCGCCGCCCATCTCGGGGGCGGCTACCTCGACACCGGGGCGATGTACCGCGCCCTCACCTGGTGGTGCCTGGAGACCGGGGTCGACCTCGATGACCTCGACGCCGTCGCGGCGGCAGCCCAGGAGCTGCCGCTCGCCATGAGCGCCGACCCGGCCGAGCCCGGGGTCCTCGTCGGTGATGACGACGTCACCGAGGCGATCCGCACCTCGCAGATCAGCGCGCAGGTCTCGGCCGTCGCGACCAACCCCGGGGTCCGGGTCGCGCTCCAGGAGCAGCAGCGTGACCTCATCACCGTCATCGGCGACGAGCAGGGCAGCGTCGTCGCCGAGGGGCGCGACGTGACGACCGTCGTCGCCCCCGACGCCGACGTGCGCCTGCTCCTCACGGCGAGCGAGGAGGCCCGGCTGCGCCGCCGCACCGTCGAGCTGCACGGCGCGGCCGACGAGCAGGCCCTCGAGGCGACCCGCGACGAGGTCGTGCGGCGCGACCGCGACGACTCGTCGGTCTCGCAGTTCCTCGTCGCCGCCGACGGCGTGCTCACGCTGGACACCAGCGAGATGACCTTCGAGGAGAGCGTGGCGGCCGCGATCGCCGCCGTCGACGCGGTGCGCTCCGCGGGCTGACCGGGCGCCGACGCGCCCGGGCGGACCGCCGGGGTCCACGGGGCTGCGACAATGGGGGTGGACACGGGCCGACCCGGCCGGTCCGCCCCCTTCGCCTCGACCCGCCAGGAGATGCCCGTGGACAGCCAGAGCCCGAAGCCCGCCGACCTCGGCGCCGCCGACGACGAGGGCGTCGAGCGCGTGCTGCGTGCGGGGCTCGAGGACTTCGAGCTCACGCCCGAGGACCAGGCGCTCGTCGACGGCTTCCAGGAGCAGCCCGACGAGCTCTACGAGGGCGAGCTGCCCGTCGTCGCGATCGTCGGCCGCCCGAACGTCGGCAAGTCGACCCTCGTCAACCGCATCCTGCGCCGCCGCGAGGCCGTCGTCGAGGACGTGCCCGGCGTCACCCGTGACCGCGTCGCCTACGAGGGCGAGTGGTCCGGGCGCCGCTTCACGATGATCGACACCGGCGGCTGGGAGGCCACCGCCACCGGCATCCACCTCAAGGTCGCCGAGCAGGCCGAGGTCGCCATCGACATGGCCGACGTCGTCCTCTTCGTCGTCGACGCGACCGTCGGCGCGACCGACGACGACGAGGCCGTCGTGCGCCTGCTGCGCCGCGCCGGCAAGCCCGTCGTCCTCGTCGCCAACAAGGTCGACGACATGCGCATGGAGGGCGAGGCCGCCGCGCTGTGGAACCTCGGTCTCGGTCAGCCCTGGCCCGTCTCCGCCCTGCACGGCCGCGGCAGCGGTGACGCCCTCGACGCCGTCCTCGAGGTGCTCCCGGACCGCTCGATGGTCGCCGAGCCGATGCCGGTCGGCGGTCCCCGGCGCGTCGCCCTCGTCGGCCGCCCGAACGTCGGCAAGTCCTCGCTGCTCAACAAGCTCGCCGGCGAGGAGCGCGTCGTCGTCGACAACGTCGCGGGCACGACCCGCGACCCGGTCGACGAGCTCGTCGAGCTCGGCGGGCGCACCTGGCGCTTCGTCGACACCGCCGGCATCCGACGCCGCGTCCACCAGACGAGGGGCGCCGACTTCTACGCCTCGCTGCGCACGCAGACCGCGCTCGAGAAGGCCGAGGTCGCCGTCGTGCTCATCGACGCCGAGGAGGCCATCGCCGAGCAGGACCTGCGCGTCATCAGCCAGGTCGTCGAGACCGGCCGTGCGCTCGTCATCGCCTACAACAAGTGGGACCTGCTCGACGAGGAGCGGCGCTACTACCTCGAGCGGGAGATCGAGCGCGAGCTCGTCCAGGTGCAGTGGGCGCCACGCGTCAACCTCTCGGCGCGCACCGGCCGCCACGTCGACAAGCTCGTGCCGGCCCTCGACGTCGCGCTGACGTCGTGGGACACCCGCGTGCCGACCGGTCGGCTCAACGCCGTCATGGGCGAGATCGTCTCCGGGCACCCGCACCCGGTGCGCGGGGGCAAGCAGCCCCGCATCCTCTTCGCGACGCAGGCCTCGACCCGTCCGCCGCGCTTCGTCGTCTTTGCGTCCGGCTTCATCGAGGCCGGGTACCGCCGCTTCCTCGAGCGCCGGCTGCGCGAGGAGTTCGGCTTCGAGGGCACGCCCGTCGAGATCTCCGTGCGGGTGCGCGAGCGTCGTCGTCGCGAGCGCTGAGCCGGTCCGCGGCCCCCGTCGTCACGGGCGAAGGGGGCCGGCCCGCGACCCGACCCGGGCCGATTACGAAGACGCGGGACGGCTGAGTTAGAGTGACTTCGCTCCGGCGACGGGGCGGCTTCACAGCACACCGGGATGTGGCGCAGCTTGGTAGCGCACTTGACTGGGGGTCAAGGGGTCGCAGGTTCAAATCCTGTCATCCCGACGGCGTGCAGAGCACGAGACGAGGCCCGGTGGACCACATGGTCCACCGGGCCTCGTCGTGTCCCCGGGCGCGATCTCAGGACGTCCGCGGCGGCGCGAGGGCGCCGATGAGCCCGACCCCGGCGGCCACGAGGACGGCGGTGCGCAGCCCCGTGCCCGAGGCGAGCGCGCCGAGGGCGAGCGAGCCGGTCGCCTGGCCGAGCGCGAGCACGAGGAAGGCGATGCCGACGCCCGCGGACGGCTCGTCGGAGTACACCCGAGTGCCGCCCAGGAGGAGCAGGCCGGACATCGCGATGTAGGAGCCCCCGAAGACGGCGGCGGCGGGGTGGGTGAGTGCGGGCGTGCCGGGGGCGAGCGCGAGGACGGCGGTGGCGCCCGCCAGCGCGACCGTCGTCGTGGTCCACGCCCTCGCCGGGCCCAGCCGGGCCTCGACGTCGCCGGCGGCCGCGCCGAGCACCCCGAGGGCGCCGAGCAGCACCCAGGCGAGACGGGCGGTCGTCGGGCCCGTGCCGCCCTCAGTCACGAGGAGGTCGAGCCCGAAGGTCCACACCGCCGCGCTCGCCAGGCCCATGACGGCAGCGCCGAGGAGCAGTCGTCCGGCCCCGACCGGCAGGAGCGGGCGGGGGAGGAGGGAGGGCACCGACGCGCTGTCGTCGCGCGCCGGCGGGACGACCCGGGCCGCCCAGAAGGTCGTCGCCGCGGCGAGGAGGGCGAAGACCGCCCACGCAGCCCGCCAGCTGTCCTGCGCGACGAGCGCGACGGGGCCGGCCACGGCGACACCCAGCCCCGTACCGGCGTTGACGACTGCCTGCGTGCGATCGCGCCGCGCCGCGCGGACGGTGCGGGCGACGGCGTGGGCCAGCGGGGGAGAGGCGACGCCCGTGCTCGCGCCGGCGAGCAGCACCCCGGCGCCGAGGACCGCCGAGGTCGGGGCCAGCGCGACGAGTGCCGTCCCGGCCGTGGCGACCGTCCCGGCGGCCACGGCCACCCCGCGGGCACCGAGGCGCGGGGTGAGCACCGTCGCGGCGACCACGGCGAGGCAGTACGCGACGTAGGAGCCGGACGCGACGGCTCCGGTGGCCGTGGGTCCGAGGTCGAAGTCCTCGCGGAAGGCCGGCACGAAGAGCCCGTAGGCGAAGCGGGCCAACCCGTAGCAGACCCCGACACTATACCGGTCTGTGAGATGGTGGGGTCGAGGAGAGGACGGCCGGCCAGCGACGAAGGGGGAGCGATGGCACCCACGACGAGCCCGAGCGCAGATCTGACACCGGGCGCCCGCCGGATCCTTCAGACCGCCTCAGAGCTCTTCTACCGGCGCGGGATCCACGCCGTCGGGGTCGACACGATCGCCGCGGAGTCGGGCGTCACCAAGCGCACCCTCTACGACCGCTTCGGGTCCAAGGACGCGCTCGTCGTCGCCTACCTGCGGGGTCGCCACGAGCAGTGGTGGGGGCGCCTGCAGGAGCGGCTGGCCGATGCCGACGCCCCCCGGGTGCTCGCCGTCGTCGAGGCCTACGCGCACGACCCGCTCCCGGTCGACCGCGGCTGCGGGTTCCTCAACGCCGCGGCCGAGCTGCCCGCGGACCACCCCGGTCTCGACGTCGTGCGCGAGCACAAGCGGGCCGTGCGCGAGCTCCTCGAGCGGCTGCTGCGCGAGGAGGGTCTCGGCGGGGACGACCCGGCCGGCCTGGCCGAGCACGTCTTCCTCCTCCTCGAAGGGGGAGTGGCTCACCGTGGGGTGGACCCGTGGATGCAGCGACGGGCCGGCGAGCTCGTCGCAGAGCTCGTCGACCCGTCGTCGGCCTGACCCCTCGAGGGGTCAGGGCACGGCCGTCAGCGCGGCGTGGCGGCGCGCACGGTCGGGGGACCGGCGCTCTCGTCGGTGGACAGGGCATCGATCTCGGCGACGAGCCGCTCGAGCTCGGCGGGCTCGACCTCGACCTGCGCCTCGTCCAGCCCCTCGCGCAGCTTGTCGGCGATCTTCGTCTCACCGGCGCTGTAGTCCCAGGAGGTCGCGGTGTCCACGGCGTTCTGGGCGGCCTCGCGTGCGGCGTCGAGCTCTTCCGCGCTGTACTCGCTCACGTCTGTCTCCTTCGGGTCGGGTGCCCCGGTGGCCCCGGGGCTGCCGACCCTACGGGCGTGCGGCGGCGCAGCGGGGCGTCAGGGGGGGCCGGAACCCGTGCTCAGCCGTCGAGCTCGAGGCGGTACCCCATGCCGGCCTCGGTGAGCAGGTGGCGCGGGTGCGCCGGGTCGGGCTCGAGCTTCTTGCGCAGCTGCGAGACGTACAGGCGCAGGTACCCGGTGTCGGCGACGTGCTCGCTGCCCCAGATGCTCGTCAGCAGGGTCTGCCGGGTGACGAGGCGGCCGCGGTTGCGCACGAGGATCTCGAGGACCTGCCACTCGGTGGGGGTGAGGCGGACGTGCTGACGGCCGCCCTCCCCTTCGCGCACGACGCTGCGGGCCGCGAGGTCGACCGTCACCTCGCCGAGGCGCACCGCCGGGGTCTCGGCGGCCTGGGGGACGCGCCGGGTGAGGGCGCGCACCCGGGCGAGCAGCTCGTCGACGGCGAAGGGCTTGGTGACGTAGTCGTCGGCGCCCGCGTCGAGCGCCTCGACCTTGTCGGCCGAGCCGGCCCGGCCGGAGACGACGAGGATCGGGGCCTGCGACCACCCCCGGATGGCATGGATGACCTCGACCCCGTCGAGCCGGGGCATCCCGAGGTCGAGCAGGACGAGATCGGGCTGCTGGTCGACGGCCGCGGCGACCGCCTGGGCGCCGTCGAGCGCGGTGACGACGTCGTACCCCTTCGCCGTGAGGGTGATGCGCAGCGCCCGCAGGATCTGCGGGTCGTCGTCGGCGACGAGGATCTTCACCGGGCCTCCTGCGAGGGGTCGTGGACGGGGAGCGAGACGACCATGGTGAGGCCTCCGCCGGGCGTGTCCTCCGGCGTGAGCCGGCCGTGCATGCCCTCGACGAAGCCGCGCGAGAGCGCCAGACCGAGCCCGAGGCCCGTCGTGTTGTCGGTGTCGCCGAGCCGCTGGAAGGGCAGGAAGACCTCGTCGCGCCGGTCCTGCGCGATGCCCGGGCCGCGGTCGGCGACGCGGATCTCCAGCCGCCCGCCGAAGGTGCTCGTCGACACGAGCACGGGCTCGTCCGGCGGTGAGTGCCGATCCGCGTTGGTGAGGAGGTTGACGACGACCCGCTGGAGGAGCACGGGGTCGGCGAGCACCTCGACCTCGTCGTGGGCCAGGGCGAGGCGCACCTGCGCGGGGCCGAGACCGAGCTCGTCGAGCGCTGGCGCGATCGCCTCGGCCGGGTCGGTGGGCGTTGTCGCGATGGTGAGCACGCCCGAGCTGAGCCGGCTGACGTCGAGCAGGTCGGACATGAGCGCCGACAGCGCGGCCAGGCTCTCCTCGGCGGTGTCGAGCAGCTCGCGGCGGTCCTCCTCGCGCAGGTCCGGCCCTGCTGCCCGCACCCCGCCGACCGCGGCGGTAGCCGCTGCGAGCGGGCGGCGCAGGTCGTGGCTGAGGGCCGACAGCAGGGCGCCGCGGACCCGGTCCGAGGCGGCGATGGGCTCGATCTCGCGGGCGGTCTCGGTGAGGCGCTGGTGCTCGAGGGCCGCGGTGAGCTGGGCGGCGACGACGCCGAGCAGCCGTCGCTCGCTCGCGGCCACCTCGCCGGTGAGCTCGAGGGTCGTGCCCGGCGCGAGGTCGAGGGTGCTCACGGGTGCGGCGCCGGCGAGGTCGACCTCTCCCGCGCTCGCGAGCACCTCCTCGCCCGCGAGGCGTTGTAGTACCCGCCGCCGTTGGTGCCGAGCAGCTTGATCGCCTCCTGCGATGCCACCGGCCCGCCGGGGACCGACTGCGCACCCCCGGTCAGCGTCGTCACGTCGGTGAAGCCCGCGAGGTTCTGCACCACCCCGCCGGCGACGAGGACGAGGGCCCCGACGACGGCCAGCGGGAGCAGCACCCGAAGGCACGAGCGCACGAGGTCGACCCAGAAGTTGCCGACGGTGCTCACCCGGTCGCCGGCCAGGCCGCGCACGAGCGCGACCGCGACCGCCATGCCCGTGGCGGCGGAGACGAAGTTCTGCACGACGAGGCCGAGCAGCTGGATCGTCGGCGACAGCGTCTCTCCCGAGTAGGCCTGCCAGTTCGTGTTCGTCACGAAGGAGATCGCCGTGTTCATCGCGACCGCGGGGTCGAGGGTCGTCGCCCCCTCCGAGAGCGGCAGCCACTGCTGCGAGCGCAGCAGCAGGTGCAGGCCGAGGACCCCGACGAGCGAGAAGGCGAGGACGGCCCGCAGGTAGGCCTGCCAGGTCTGCCCCTGCCGGGGGTCGACGCCGAGGACCCGGTAGACCGCGCGCTCGACGCGCCAGTCGTGCTCGCTCGTGTACGTGCGAGCGAGGTGGTCGCCGACGGGGCGGTGGAGGAGGCCGAGGACCACGACGAGGGTCGCGACGGAGGCGAGGAGGAGCCAGCCCTGCATCAGAAGCGCTCCGGTGCGAGCAGGGCGAGCAGGAGGTAGCCGAGCGCGGCGACCCCGAGCACGACGGCGAGCAGCTCGACGACGATCACAGCCGCTCCACCGCCCGGGCGAGCAGGCCCACGAGGGCGAAGAGGGCGACCGCGGCCGCCAGGTAGATGAGGTCGAGCACCGTGAGGACTCCGATGGCGAAGGGAGACCGCTCGCCGGGGGCGGGCGGGCGCCGGTCGGGCGCACCTGCGATGCAACGCCTGCGGGCCGCCCCTGCGCGCCCGTCCTCACGACATCCATACGGCCCGGGGCGATGGACCCCGGGCCGTGCTCACGGCCTGCTCACACCACCGGCGTCAGCCCGCGGACGCGGCAGCCCGCCCCATCCGCTCGACCGCCTCGACGAGGACCTCGGGGGAGGTGGCGAGGTTGAGCCGCACGTGGTCGGCGCCGCCCCGCCCGAAGTCGCGGCCGCGGTTGAGCGCCACCCGGCCCTGCTCGAGGAAGACCCCCGAGGGGTCAGGCCAGCCCAGCGCCGAGCAGTCGAGCCACGCGAGGTAGGTCGCCTCCATCGGGCGCCACGTGACCTGCGGGAGGTGCTGCGCGAGGAGGTCGCCGAGCAGCGCGCGGTTGGCGTCGAGGTCGTCGACGAGCGCGCCGAGCCAGTCCTGGCCGTCGTCGAGGGCGGCGACGTGGGCGAGGACGGCGACGTGGCTGGCCTGGTAGCCCGCCGAGGCCGGTAGCCGGCGCAGGACGTCGCGCACGTCGTCCCCCGCGACGAGGACGGCCGCCTTGTACCCGGCGAGGTTCCACCCCTTCGCCGCCGAGGTGACGACGAGGGCCCGGGAGCCGCCCGGCGCCGCGAGGACGGAGGTGAAGCCGGCGCCCGGCAGCACGAGGGGCGCGTGGATCTCGTCGCTCACGACGTGGCCGTCGTGCTCGGCGGCGAGGGCGAGGAGGGCCTCGAGCTCGGCGGGGGAGTGCACGACGCCCGTCGGGTTGTGGGGGTTCGACAGGAGCACGCTCGAGCCGGGCCCGCCCTCGACGAGCGCGGCGCGCACCGTCTCGAGGTCGAGCCGGCCGTCCGCGTCGAGCGGCGCCTCGACGCGACCGGCGCCGACGTCGCCGACGACGCTGTGGAAGGGCGGGTAGACCGGGGTGGTGATGACGACCGCGGCGCCAGGCGCGGTGACCGCCCGCAGCGCGTGCGCCACACCGGTCATGACGTCGGCGACGAGCTGCGACGCGCCCGGGTCGACGGCGACCCCGAAGGAGCGGTCGTACCACCGCGCCACCGCCTCGGGGTAGGCCGGGCCCCACGGGTAGCCGTGGTCGCCGGTCTCGGCGACCCGGGCGAGCGCCCGCACGACCGCGGGTGCCGGCATGACGTCCATCTCGGCGACCCACAGCGGCAGCACGTCGGGGTCGTAGGCGCGCCACTTCGCCGAGGTCCGGGCGCGCAGGGTGCGAAGGGGGACGTCGAGGACGGATCGGGCCATGCCTGCACTGTGCCAGCCGGGGCACCGCCTACCCTGGCCAGGTGACGACCGATCCCAGCCCGAGCGCCGCCACCCGCGGCAGCGACGTCTGGACCCTCCCCAACGCCCTGTCGGCGATGCGGCTCGTCGGCGTCCCGATCTTCTTGTGGGCGATCCTCACCCGGCACGACGGCATCGCCCTCGCGACGCTCATGCTCTCGGGGATCACCGACTACCTCGACGGCAAGATCGCGCGGCACTTCGACCTCACGTCTCGCCTCGGCGCCGTCCTCGACCCCGTGGCCGACCGGCTCTACATCTTCACGACGGTGCTCGGTCTGGCCTACCGCGACATCATCCCGTGGTGGCTCGTCGCGATCCTCGTCGGTCGCGACCTCGTCCTCGCCCTCGCCGTCATCGGCGTGCGCGACGAGGCCGCCCGCGGCCTGTCGGTGCACTTCGTCGGCAAGGCGGCGACCTTCAACCTCCTCTACGCCTTCCCGCTGCTGCTCCTCGCGGTCGGCGATGGCACGCTCGCGCAGCTCGCCCGGCCGGTGGGCTGGGCCTTCGCGTGGTGGGGCGTCGGCCTCTACCTCGTCTCTGCGGCCGTCTACCTCCTCGAGGTCTGGACGCTCGCGTCGAGGAGGTCCCGTGCCGCCTAGGACCCCCCGCGCCCCGCGCACGCCGCCGCCGGGCCCCGAGGGCTCGCGTCGCCCGGACGCCTCGATGACGCTCATCACCTCGATGCTCGAGCGCCCGCTCGACCCCGGGTACCAGGCCGCGGCGGACGCGCGCGCTGCCGAGGGGCTGCCGCCGAGCACCGGCTGGCGCACCCCGGTCCTCGTCGTCTACCTGCTCATCATCGGTCTCGTCGTCGGCATCGCCGCCGCCGACCTGCGCTCGCGCGAGACGACGCGCACGCAGACCCGCGCCGAGCTCGTCGAGCGCATCCAGGCCCGCCAGGAGGTCGTCGACGAGCGCACCCGCACGGCCCGCGCGCTGCAGGCGGAGGTCGACGCCGCGACCACCTCCGTCGACCCCGACCTCGTCCAGCAGCGCACCGCCCAGGTCGAGCGGCTGCGGGTCGCCGACGGCGGCGTCGCGGTGACCGGCCCCGGGCTGCGCGTCGTCGTCGACGACGCCGAGGGGACCGGTGCCGACGGCGACGGCGACGCCCGCTCGCAGACCTCCGACGACGGCCGGGTGCAGAGCCGCGACCTCCAGGTCCTCGTCAACGCGCTGTGGGCCTCGGGCGCCGAGGCCGTCGCGGTCAACGGCCAGCGCCTCACGAGCCGCTCGGCGATCCGCTTCGCCGGCGACGCGATCCTCGTCAACTTCCGCCCGCTGACCCGGCCGTACACGATCGAGGCCGTCGGCGACCCCCAGGCGATGCAGTCCCGCTTCGCCGCGGGACCCGGCGGGGCCTACCTCACCGGTCTGCAGCAGAACTTCGGCATCGCCACGAGCAGCGGCACCGTCGACTCGATGACCCTGCCGAGCGTCGTGTCGACGACGCTGCGCAACGCCCGGCCCGCCACCGGCGGGCAGTCCACGAAGGAGACCCCATGATCCCCGCCCTCGGGCTCGTCGCCGGGCTGGTCATCGGGCTGGTGCTGCAGCCCGACGTCCCCCTCGGCCTGCAGCCCTACCTGCCCATCGCCGTCATCGCGGCGCTCGACGCCGTCTTCGGCGCGGTGCGCGCGACCCTCGACGGCATCTTCAACGACAAGGTCTTCGTCGTCTCCTTCCTCTCCAACGTCGTCGTCGCGGCCTTCATCGTCTTCCTCGGCGACCAGCTCGGCGTCGGCTCCCAGCTCTCCACCGGCGTCGTCGTCGTCCTCGGCGTGCGGATCTTCTCCAACGTCGCCTCGATCCGCCGGCACCTCTTCAGCGCATGAGCGAGCGCCCCGGAGACGTCGAGCCCGACGAGCCGCAGGAGCCCGCCGTGGAGGAGGCACCCGTGGAGGAGGCCGCCGCGCAGGAGCCCGCCGAGCCGCAGGAGCAGACCCGCAGCCCGTGGCGTCGCGTCTACCTCATGGCGCGCCCCCGGCCGACCCGGGCCAACCTCCTCGCGCTGCTGCTCGCCGCCCTGCTCGGCTTCGCCATCGCCACCCAGGTCAGCGAGACCCAGGAGCAGGGGCTCGAGGACCTGCGCCAGGACGAGCTCGTGCGGATCCTCGACGACGTCTCGCAGAACGGCGAGCGTCTCGACACCGAGATCGCCGAGCTCGAGTCCAGCCGTGACCAGCTGCGCAGCGAAGGGGGGTCCGTCGAGGCCGTCCGCAGCGCCCAGGAGCGGCTCGACGCCCTGGGCATCCTCGCCGGCACCGTCCCCGCGACCGGCCCGGGCGTCACCGTGACGCTCGACGGCGACGGTGACGCGATCTCGGCGACGGTCCTGCTCGACGCGATGCAGGAGCTGCGCGACGCGGGCGCCGAGGCGATGCAGGTCGACGACGTGCGGCTCGTCGCGGGCAGCTACTTCACCGACACCGACGGCTCGATCCAGGCCGACGGGCAGACCCTGACCCGTCCGTACACCTTCACCGTCATCGGCGACGCGCAGACGCTCAGCTCGGCGATGGAGATCCCCGGCGGCATCACCGAGTCGGTGCGCGGGCGCGGGGGGCAGGTCACCGTCACCGAGCAGGACGAGGTGTCCGTCGACGCGTTGCACCGTGTTTCGAGCCCTCGTTACGCTCGCCCCGTCCCCGAGCCCTCGGCCTCCCGGTAGGGTCACGGCACGAGCGGCCCGCCGCGTCAGCGCCACCGGACGACGACCAGCCCCGCACACGAGCACGCCCCACCACGAGCACCGAGGAGAGCCATGAGCGAGTACCCCGACGACCTGCGCTACACCACCGACCACGAGTGGGTGCGCGAGACCGCCGAGGGCGTGCGCATCGGCATCACCGGCTACGCCCAGGAGGCCCTCGGCGACGTCGTCTTCGTCAGCCTGCCGACGGTCGGCGACGAGGTGAGCAAGGGCGACTCGTGCGGCGAGGTCGAGTCCACGAAGTCGGTCTCCGACCTCTACGCCCCGCTCACGGGCACCGTGACCGCCGTCAACGAGGCGCTCGAGGGCACCCCCGAGCTCGTCAACTCCGACCCCTACGGCGACGGGTGGATGTACGAGATCACCCTCGGCGACGGCGCCGACACCAGCGAGCTCATGGACGCCGAGGCGTACCAGCAGCAGCTCGGCTGAGCCCGCACCCCCTTCGCCCGGGCGACCGACCGCACCCGCGGTCGGTCGTCTAGGCTGACCCCACGCAACGAGCAGCCAAGGAGGACTCTCGATGACCGGCTCCGACGAGCAGGTGCCCCAGCACCGTCAGGACCCCGTCACCCAGCAGTTCACGGGTGTCGACGCGGTCGCGCCCGAGGCGCACGACCAGGTCGACCACCTGCTGAGCCGCGAGGAGCAGGCGACGGTCGAGGCGCTGCGCGCCGGCACGGCGCTGCTCATCGTGCTGCGCGGCCCCAACACGGGGGCCCGCTTCCTCCTCGACGACGCCGAGGTCACCTCCGGCCGTGGTCCGAGCAGCGACATCTTCCTCGACGACGTCACCGTCTCGCGCAAGCACGCGGTCTTCAGCCGCGGCGAGCAGGGCTTCTCGGTGCGCGACGTCGGCTCGCTCAACGGCACGTACGTCAACCGCGAGCGGATCGACGACGCGCTGCTGCGCACGGGTGACGAGGTCCAGATCGGCAAGTTCCGGCTCGTCTTCTACGCCGGCACCGCGTAGGTGACGTCCGGCCGCACCGTCGGGATCGGGGCGGTCCTCGCGGCGCTGGGCGAGACCTTCCCCGACATCTCGATCTCGAAGATCCGCTACCTCGAGGCGCAGGGGCTCATCACCCCCCAGCGCACGCCGAAGGGCTCGCGCCGCTACAGCGACGCCGACGTCGAGCGGCTGCGCTTCGTCCTCTCCGCGCAGCGCGACCGCTTCTGGCCCCTCAAGGTGATCCGTGAGCACCTCGACGCGCTCGACCGTGGCCTCGTCGTCGACGAGGCCACCGGGCAGGCCCGGGCCGCGGCGCCGCCGGCGGGGGAGCGCACCGACCCCGACGTCCTCGCGCCGCGCGCCCCCCTTCGCCTCACGGCGTCCGAGCTCGCCGAGGCGGCCGGCATCGACGGGTCGACGCTGCGCGACCTCGTGAGCTACGGCCTCGTGCGCCCGGCCGGGGAGCACCACGGGCAGGACGACCTCGACGTCGCGCGCGCCGCCGCCGTCCTCGTCGCCGCGGGCATCGAGGTGCGTCACCTGCGCCCCTTCCGCACCGCCGCCGAGCGCGAGGTCGGCCTCGTCGAGCACGTGCGCGCCCAGCGCTCGGTGCATGGGCGCGGTCCGGTCGAGCCCGACCCCGGCGCGCAGGCGCGGACCGTCGCGGCCGCGTGCCTCGACCTGCACACGGCGCTCGTCCGCGCGCAGCTGCAGCACCTCGACGACTGATCGAGGTCACCCCGTCGCCCACCCCGCGCGGTCACAGGTCGGCGGACTACGGTGGTCTCGTGATTGCACTCGATGTCCTCGGCGTCAGGGTCGAGATGCCGACCTCCCAGCCCATCGTCCTGCTCCGCGAGCGCGACGGCTCGCGCTACCTGCCGATCTGGATCGGCGCCGCCGAGGCGACGTCGATCGCCTACGCGCAGGAGGGCGTCGAGCCCCCGCGCCCGCTGACGCACGACCTGCTCGTCGACGTCGTCGAGGCGGTCGGGCGCCGGATCACCTCCGTCGAGATCGTCACCCTCGACGAGGGGGTCTTCTACGCCAACCTCGTCCTCGACGACGGCACCCGGGTCGACTCGCGCTCCTCCGACGCGATCGCCGTCGCGCTGCGCTGCGGCGCCGACGTCCTCGCGACCGAGGAGCTCGTCGCCCAGGCCGGGGTCGAGTCCTCGGAGGAGGAGGACGAGGTCGAGCGCTTCAAGGAGTTCCTCGAGGACATCAGCCCCGAGGACTTCGAGACGCCCGCCGGCGAGGGCGAGGGCGACGGGGGAGCCGACGCCGGGCCTGGCGCCGGTCCCCAGCCCGGGCGCTGAGGCCCGCGGCGGTCCTCGCCGACACCGTTTCGTGACCGACACGCCCGGGTGCGGGGACGGCTCGGTCGTTGACCCCCTCCCGGGCCCGCCGTACCGTGGACGAGTCGCACCACAGCGGTGTGATTCCCTCGGCGGGCCCGCAGGGGCCCGTCACGCGCAGGAGGCACGGTGGACAGCACGTCCCAGGACGACAAGCCGCAGCCCTCCGTGCGCGCGCAGGGCGTCCTCTTCGACGACGACCTGCCGGACCTCAGCGAGGACATCGGCTACCGCGGCCCGGCGGCGTGCAAGGCCGCCGGCATCACCTACCGCCAGCTCGACTACTGGGCCCGCACCGGGCTCGTCGAGCCCTCCGTGCGCGGGGCGCACGGCTCGGGCAGCCAGCGGCTCTACGGCTTCCGCGACATCCTCGTGCTCAAGGTCGTCAAGCGCCTGCTCGACACCGGTGTCTCGCTCCAGCAGATCCGGGTCGCCATCCAGCACCTGCGCGAGCGCGGGGTCGAGGACCTCGCTCAGATCACCCTCATGAGCGACGGGGCGAGCGTGTACGAGTGCACCTCCGCCGACGAGGTCATCGACCTCGTCCAGGGCGGTCAGGGCGTCTTCGGCATCGCCGTCGGCCGGGTGTGGCGCGAGGTCGAGGGCTCGCTCATGGAGCTGCCCTCCGAGCGCTACGACGACGTGACCGGCGAGCTCGCCGAGGTCGCCGGTGACGAGCTCGGCGCGCGCCGCCGCGCGAAGCTCGCCTGACCGGCTCGCCCGTGACCCGGGCCGGGAGCCCGCCCGTCCGCGGGGGATCTCCTGCCTCGTCGCACCGCTGGTAGTCTGCGAGGCGCTGCTCACCCCGCGGGGGAGAGTCCCCGTCCACGTCGACGGGGCGCCGAAGGGGCAAACTCCCCGGAACCTCTCAGGCGCCAGGACCCCGCGGATCAGGCACCTCTGGAAGCGCCGTGCGCGTGACAGATGGGGAGGCTGACCTGCCGTGCCTGACCACCGAGGGAGCCTTCGATGAGCGCACCGTCCCTGCCCGATTTCGCCGCCCGTCACATCGGACCGCGTGAGAGCGACGTCGCGGAGATGCTCTCCGTCGTCGGGCGCCCGAGTCTCGACGCCCTGTGCGACGCCGCCGTGCCGGGGGCCATCCGGATGACCGGTGCCCTCGCCGTCGAGGCCGCGACGAGCGAGCTCGCCGTCCTCGAGGAGCTGCGCGAGCTCGCCGGGCGCAACCAGGTCCTCACCTCGATGATCGGCCTGGGCTACTACGGCACGATCACCCCGCCGGTCATCCAGCGCAACGTCCTCGAGAGCCCGGCCTGGTACACGGCGTACACGCCCTACCAGCCCGAGATCTCGCAGGGTCGGCTCGAGGCGCTGCTCAACTTCCAGACGATGGTGAGCGACCTCACCGCGCTCAGCGTCTCCGGCGCGTCCTTGCTCGACGAGGCCACGGCGGCGGCCGAGGCGATGACGCTCATGCGTCGCACGAGCAAGGCTCCCGACGGGGCCGTCGTCGTCCTCGACGAGGCGCTCTTCCCCCAGACCCGCGCGGTCATCGAGACCCGCGCCCGGCCGCTCGGGATCGCCGTCGCCGTCGCCGACCTCACCCAGGTGAGCACCGCGCAGGAGCTGCGTGCCGCCGCGGGTGACCGCGACGTCTTCGGCGTCGTCGTCCAGTACCCCGCGACCGACGGCCTCATCCACGACTGGAGCGCCCTGGCCACGGCCGCGCACGACGCCGGCGCCCTCGTCACCGCTGCCGCCGACCTGCTCGCCCTCACCCTGCTCACGCCTCCGGGGGAGTGGGGCGCCGATGTCGCCGTCGGCACCACGCAGCGCTTCGGCGTCCCCATGGCCTTCGGCGGCCCGCACGCCGGCTACATGGCGGTGCGCACCGGTCTCGAGCGCTCGCTGCCGGGTCGCCTCGTCGGCGTCTCCGTCGACTCCGCCGGCGCCCAGGCCTACCGCCTCGCCCTGCAGACCCGCGAGCAGCACATCCGCCGCGACCGCGCGACGAGCAACATCTGCACCGCGCAGGTCCTCCTCGCCGTCATGGCCTCGATGTACGCCGTCTACCACGGCCCCGACGGGCTGCGCCGGATCGCCGGACGTGTCCACGCGACCGCCCGTGATCTCGCCGAGCAGCTCGCCGCGCGCGGTGCCGAGGTCGCGGAGGGTCACTGGTTCGACACCCTGCGCGTCAGCGTGCCGGGTCGCGCCGACGACGTCGTCGCCGCCGCCGTCGAGGCCGGGGTCAACATCTGGCGTCACGACGCCGACACCGTCCTCGTGAGCGTCGACGAGACGACCGACCCGGGCGAGGTCGCCGCCGTCGCGTCCGCCTTCGGGCAGGGCTCGACCGACGGCCAGGAGGGTGTTGTCGACAGCTCGACGACCGCGCCGGCCGAGCCGAGCTGGCCCGAGGCGCTCGTGCGCACGAGCGAGTACCTCACCCACCCGGTCTTCCACGCCCACCGCAGCGAGACCGCGATGCTGCGCTACCTGCGCCGGCTCAGCGACCGCGACTTCGCGCTCGACCGCGGCATGATCCCGCTCGGCTCGTGCACGATGAAGCTCAACGCGACGACCGAGATGGCCGCGATCACCTGGCCCGAGTTCGCCGGGCTTCACCCCTTCGCCCCGGACGACCAGACCGAGGGCATCCGTGACCTCGTCGCCCAGCTGAGCGACTGGCTGTGCGAGATCACCGGCTACGACGCCGTCTCGCTGCAGCCCAACGCCGGCTCGCAGGGCGAGCTCGCCGGTCTGCTCGCCATCCGCGGGTACCACGACGCGCGCGGTGACCACGAGCGCACGATCTGCCTCATCCCCTCGAGCGCGCACGGCACGAACGCCGCCTCCGCGGTCATGGCGGGCATGAAGGTCGTCGTCGTCAAGACCGACAGCATCACCGGCAACGTCGACATGGACGACCTCAAGCACAAGATCGTCGAGCACGAGGAGCGTCTCGCCGCGATCATGGTCACCTACCCCTCGACTCACGGGGTGTACGAGGACACGATCAGCGACCTGTGCGCGATGGTCCACGACGCGGGTGGTCAGGTCTACGTCGACGGCGCGAATCTCAACGCGCTCGTCGGGCTGGCCCAGCCGGGCCGTTTCGGCGCCGACGTCAGCCACCTCAACCTCCACAAGACCTTCTGCATCCCTCACGGCGGCGGTGGTCCCGGTGTCGGCCCGGTGTCGGTGCGCGAGCACCTCGCCCCGCACCTGCCCAACCACCCGCTCGCTCCGGCGGCGGGCCCCGAGTCGGGTGTCGGCCCGGTGAGCGCCGCGCCGTACGGCTCGGCGGGCATCCTGCCGATCTCGTGGGCGTACGTGCGGCTCATGGGCGGTGCGGGTCTGGCCCGGGCCACCCAGGTCGCCGTGCTCAACGCCAACTACGTCGCCGCGCGGCTGCGCGACCACTACCCGGTGCTCTACTCCGGGCACGACGGGATCGTCGCGCACGAGTGCATCCTCGACCTGCGCCAGCTGACGAAGGACACCGGTGTCAGCGTCGACGACGTCGCCAAGCGGCTCATCGACTACGGCTTCCACGCCCCGACGATGTCCTTCCCCGTCGCCGGAACGCTCATGGTCGAGCCGACCGAGAGCGAGGACAAGGGCGAGATCGACCGCTTCTGCGACGCGATGATCGCCATCCGCCGCGAGATCGACGAGGCGGTCGCCGGTGACGGCGTCGAGTCCAGCGTGCTGCGCCACGCCCCGCACACGTCCGCGACGCTCGTCGGCGAGTGGGACCGCTCCTACGACCGCGCCTCCGCCGTCTTCCCGGGCGACGTCGAGTCGGCCGACAAGTACTGGCCCCCGGTCGGTCGCATCGACGGCGCCTACGGCGACCGCAACCTCGTGTGCTCCTGCCCCTCGCCCGAGGAGCTCGCCGCCCTCTAGCCCCTTCGTCTCACCTGCCCCGAGTTTCTCGGGTCACCCGATAAACCCCGGCTTCGCATGAGCAAGAAACTCGTGCGGAGCCGGGGTTTGTCGTGCTGAGTGGCCGTCGTGAGCCTGCGGGGTCCGGCGAAGGGGGACCAGGGCGAAGGGGCAACGGGCGCGCGCGGCGGAGCGGACGGCTCCTCCTGGATCGAGACGGGCGAAGGGGAAGCCGCGCGCCCGGAGGGTGGTCGCCCACCCTCCGGCCGCTCCAGTCAGCGGCCCCTCGTGCACTGGTCGACGACGCGCAGGTCAGGCCGCGTCGGCGTCCTCGACGACGGAGACGCTCGACCCGTCGACCCGGCGGGTGACGGTGAGCTGGGTGGGGATGCGGTGGCGCATGTCCGCGACGTGCGAGATGACACCGACGGCCCGGCCGCCGGCGCGCAGCTCGTCGAGGACGGCCATGACCTCCTCGAGCGCGTCGTCGTCGAGCGAGCCGAAGCCCTCGTCGACGAAGAGCGTCTCGAGCTCGCTGCCACCGGACTCCTCGCGCACGGCGTCGGCGGTGCCGAGCGCGAGGGCGAGGGACACCATGAAGGTCTCGCCCCCGGACAGGGTCGTCGCCGCGCGCGTCTCGCCGCTCCACCGGTCGTGGACGAGGAGCCCGAGGCCACCGCGCCGACGGCGGTCGCCGCCGCGCCCGTGGTCGACGGCGAGCTCGTAGCGGCCGGTGACCATCGCGTCGAGGCGCTCGTTGGCGATGGAGACGATGCGCTCGAGGCGGGCGGCCAGGACGTACGTCGTCAGCGAGACGCCGTCGGGGTTGTGCGGGCCGCGACCTGAGGCCAGGTCGGCGACGCTCGTCACGAGGTCGCGCCGCGAGGCCAGGTCGCCCGATGCCTGCGCGAGGCCGCGCGCACGCCGGGCGGCGGAGCGCAGCGCGCCGACCACCTGGGAGAGCTCGGCGGTGCGGTGCGTCGCCTCGGTCCACCGGGACCGGGCGTGCTGGGCCTGCTCGTCGAGGGCCTCGACGTCGGGCCGGGCAGAGGCGAGGGCGGCCACGACCTCGGGCTCGTCGAGGACGGCGCGGGCCGCGGCGAGACGCGAGGCGTAGGAGACGACGGCCCGCTCGAGCCCCGCCACCTGCTCCGCCTGGAGGAGATGGCTGTGAGCCTCGTCGACGTCCGTCAGGCCCTCGGCCTCGAGCGCTCTCGCGAGCTCCGCGGCCGCGCTCTCGTGACGCCCCGTCGCGGCGTCGTGCGCGTCGAGTGCCGACAGCAGGCGCTCGCCCGCCCGCAGGTGGCACTCGTGCTCCTGCGCGACCTGCACGGCCGCGCGGACCGTGGTCTCGACCCGGTGGACGAGCAGGTCGTCCAGGACGAGGTCACCGGCTCGCTCGGCGGCGGCGTCCACCCCGCTCGAGGAGCCCGCCGGCGACACCGCACCGCACCGGCACCCCGCGGCATGGGCCGCGAGCGAGGAGACGACCTCGTCGTGAGAGGCGACGAGGGCGGCCAGTGCGGTGTCGTGACGGGTGGTCGCGGCGGTGAGGGCCTGGACGAGACGGTCCTCCTCGCCCGCGAGACGCTCCAGGCGCGTGACGAGGCCGGTGACGGCGCGGCCCAGCCGCTCGGCCTCGCGGGCCTGCTCGGAGCACGCTCGGGCGGCCGCCTCGGTCTGCTCGAGATCGACGGCGATCTCGTCGTCCTCGCGCACCTCGTCACCGAGCGTGGCGACGAGTGTCGCGATCTCGACCTCGACCTCGGTCTGGCGCCCCTGCGCCTCGGCGAGGGCGTCGGCGGCCTGCGTGCTCGCGGCGAGCGCGCGCTGGACGGTGACCGGCTCGACGAGGTCTCCGGTCGAGGCCGGGGCCGGGTGAGTCGTCGAGCCGCAGACGGCGCACGGCGCGTCCTCGACAAGCGACGCGGCGAGCTCGCCCGCCATGCCGTCGAGCCGGGCCTGGAAGAGGTCGAGGTAGCGCTGCCGGGCGTCCTGCGCCCGGTCGCGCGCGTCGCGGACCGCGTCCGCCGCGGCAGGCAGCGCACGCCCCCGCACGTCGTCGAGGCGCCGCCGCACGTCGAGCGCGCGACGCAGCCGAGCCGCCCGGGTCGTGATGGTCTCGAGCTCGGCGGCAGCAGCAGCGGCCGCGTCCCAGGCCTGCCGGGCCGCCTCGAGCTCGGCGCGCAGCGCGTCTCGTGCCGGGGCGACCGCCGCCAGGTCGGCGGCAGCACGATCCCGCTCGTCGACCAGCCCCGGCTGACGCTCCAGCCGTCCGACGAGCGACCGGGCCTCGTGCTGGGCGTTCGCGACGTCGGCCGAGGCGCCGGCGACGTCGGCGACCCAGCCGTCGAGGTCGTCGCGGGCCGTCGGGGCGAGCGGGGGCAGCGCCGCGCGCGCGGTGCTGGTCTGCTCGTGCGCCCGGCGCAGGTCCTCCTGAGCCCGGGTCAGCGCCGGTAGGGCCCCGAGAGCACGACGGGCCGCCGCGGAGCGCGCGAGCGACCGGGACGCGGCGTCGTGCTCGTGGGCGCGGGCGAGCAGCTCGTCGCGGGTCACGGCGGCCTGGGTGCCGCGGTCGTGGCTGGCGGCCTGCTGGTGGGCCAGGCGGGCCTGGTGCTCGTGCCGCCGCAGCGCGGCCTCGGCGAGCTCGACCGCTGCCGCGGACTCGACGTGCTCGCCCTCGGCGGCCTCGTGCGTGCGGGCGAGGAGGTCGGCGAGCCCCGCGGCGTCGAGCTGCGAGAGCGTCCCGTCGGAGGCCGCGGCGCCGGCGGGCTCGGGGTGGTCGGCCCCGGCCCCCACGGCCGGCTCGTCGCCGCCACCGGACCCGCTCGCGAGCAGGGGGACGGCCTCCTCGCGCAGCCGGTCGAGGTCGCGGGCCGCGTCGCGGTCGACCTGCTCGACGCGGCGCCGCTCCTCGAGGAGCCAGTCCTGCACGCCGGCGTAGGTCTCGACGTCGAAGAGCCGACGCAGCAGGTCGCCGCGGTCGTCGCTGCTCGCGTGGAGGAAGGAGGCGAAGTCGCCCTGGGGGAGCACGACGACGCGGTGGAACTGCTCGCGGGTCATCCCGAGCGCGTCCTCCATGACGCGGCCGGCCTCGTCGAGGCGCTGCGTGAGCGTCGTCCACCGCCCGCCGAGGTGCTCGTCGAGGACGATCGCGGCCTGGACCGGCGTCTTGCGGCCCGGCCGCTCGAAGGCGGGCCTCCGGGTGATTCGCAGCCGCCGCCCGGAGAGGGTGACCTCGAGGAGCACCTCGGGCGGGGTGCTCGGGTCGGCGTGCTGGCTGTGCAGGGCCTTCGCCCCGCGCACCCCCGGCAGCTGACCGAAGAGCGCGAAGGAGATGGCGTCGAGCAGGCTCGTCTTGCCCGACCCGGTCGGCCCGGTGATGAGGAAGAGCCCGGTCTGGCCGAGCGCGTCGAAGTCGACGACCTGCCGCAAGGCGAAGGGGCCGAAGGCCTCGACCTCGAGACGGTGCAGCCTCACGCGACGCCCCGCTCACGGGTCGTCGCGCTGCCCTCGTCGTCGTGCGCCCGCTGCACGGCCTCGACGGCCTCGCGCAGGAGCGCGCGCTCGTCGTCGCCGACGGTGCCGCCGGGGCGCACGTCGGCGACGAAGTCGGTGCACACCTCGACCGCGGCCCGACCGGCCACCTGGCTGGGGCGCCGGTGCTCGCGCACGACGCCGCCCCGGGGGTCGAGGACGAGCGAGAGGGTGTGCGGGAAGCGGGTGCGCAGCTGCTCCATCGCCCGTCGCGGGGCGAGGGTGTCGGTGAGGGTGGCCTGCACCCACGCGTCCCGCGCGTCCTCGAGCGCCGGGTCGGCGAGGAGGTCCTCGAGGTCGCCGCGCAGGGTGGCCAGGTGTCGGGTCACCGGGGCCGCGACCCGCTCGACGTGCGCCGTGCCGGTCTCGTCGACCTCGACGAGCAGCGAGCACTTCGTGTGCCCCGCCTCGGAGAAGGACATGGCGACGGGAGACCCGCTGTACCAGGCCCGCTCGCCGACCTGCTGCGCCCCATGGAGGTGGCCGAGGGCGACGTAGGAGACCCCGTCGAAGACCGAGGTCGGCACGGCCGAGACACCGCCGCAGGCGATGTCTCGCTCGGAGTCGCTGCTCGCCCCGCCCACGGCGAAGCAGTGCGCGGCGACGACGGTGCGCGGTCCTCGGGTCGCCGCGTCCGCGCGCACCCGGTCCATCGCGGCGGAGATGACGGCGGCGTGGCTGCGGGTGCTCACCTCGAGGGCGTCGGTGACGCTCACCGATGCGGGGTCGAGGTAGGGCAGCGCGTAGATCGCGCCGTCGCCGACGAGCACCGGCCGGGCGAGGTCGTCGACGCTCGTGCGGATGTGGACCCCGGCGTGCTCGAGCAGCCCGGACCCGAAGCCCAGCCGGCGTGCCGAGTCGTGGTTGCCGGGGGAGAGGACCACCTGGGTCCCCACCGCCTGCAGCCGGTGGAGCACGTCGGAGAGCAGCTCGACCGCGTCGGGGGCGGGGATGGCCCGGTCGTAGACGTCGCCGGCGACGACGACCGCGTCGACGCGCTCGGAGCGGGCCGTCTCGACGAGGTGGTCGAGGTAGGCGGCCTGCGCGTCGAGCAGCCGGACGCCGTGGAAGGCGCGTCCGAGGTGCCAGTCGGAGGTGTGGATCAGCCGCATGGCACGACCGTACGAGCCCGCGCCGACAACGCCCCGGACCTCGTGGGGCGTGCCGCCGCCGAGCTGGCACGAGCGGCCCCGACCGACCCCCGCGCTCGCCCGTCGTGGCGCGGGTCTGACGTCTAGCCTGGGCACCCAGGTCGCGACCGCGGCGGACCGACCCCAGGAGGCCGGAGTGGGCAAGGAAGTATCGGCGCAGAGCTACTCGCGAGAGGAGCGTCAGCGCTACCGGGAGAAGGTCCACCAGGACCTCGACGTCTTCGAGCGGATGCTCGCGCAGTCGAGCTTCGAGGCCGAGCGGCCCCTCACCGGGCTCGAGATCGAGCTCAACCTCCTCGACGAGGCGGCCGATCCCGCCTTCGCCAACGCCGAGGTCCTCGCCGCCATCGACGACCCCGGCTACCAGACCGAGCTCGCGCAGTACAACATCGAGCTCAACGTCGCCCCCCGCCCGCTGCCCGGCGACGCCGCCCTCGCCCTCGAGCAGGACCTGCGCGCCTCTCTCGACGCCGCCGACGAGCGCGCGCGGGCGGTCGGCGCGCGCATCGTGCCCATCGGGATCCTGCCGACGATCCGCCCGGAGCACTTCCAGGGCGAGTGGATCAGCCGCAACAACCGCTACACCGCGCTCAACGACTCGATCTTCGAGGCGCGCGGCGAGGACATCGTCATCGACATCGAGGGGCCGACGGGGGAGCGGCTGGAGACCTTCGCCGACTCCATCGCACCCGAGTCGGCGTGCACCTCGGTCCAGCTGCACCTCCAGGTGAGCCCCTCCGACTTCGCCGACCACTGGAACGCCGCGCAGGCGGTGAGCGCCCCCCAGGTCGCGCTCGCCGCGAACTCGCCCTTCTTCTTCGGCCGCCGGCTGCACGCGGAGACCCGCATCGAGCTCTTCGCGCAGGCCACGGACACGCGCCCCGTCGAGCTGAAGAACCAGGGCGTTCGCCCGCGCGTCTTCTTCGGCGAGCGCTGGATCACCTCGATCTTCGACCTCTTCGAGGAGAACGTGCGCTACTTCCCCGCGCTGCTCGCGGAGTCGACCGACGAGGACCCCGTGGCCGTCCTCGAGGAGCACGGCACCCCCGCCCTCACCGAGCTCAACCTCCACAACGGCACCGTCTACCGGTGGAACCGCCCGATCTACGACATCGCCGACGGCAAGCCCCACGTGCGGGTCGAGAACCGCGTCCTGCCGGCGGGCCCGACGATCGTCGACGTCATGGCCAACGCCGCCTTCTACTACGGGCTCGTGCGCACGCTGGCCACCGAGGAGCGTCCCGTGTGGACCCGGCTGTCCTTCGCGGCGGCGCGGGCCAACTTCGAGGCCGCGGCGCGCGGCGGCATGGACGCCCGGCTCTACTGGCCGGGCCAGGGGGAGGTCGGGGTCGACGAGCTCACCCTGCGCCACCTGCTGCCGGTCGCGGCCCGTGGGCTCGAGGACTGGGGCGTCTCACCGGCGGTGAGCGACCGCTACCTCTCCGTCATCGAGGGACGCTGCACGACGGGCCAGAACGGCGCCGTGTGGCAGACCGAGGCGGTCCGCCGGCTCGAGGAGCGCGGGGCCGACCGGGCGAGCGCCCTGTCGCAGATGCTCGAGCTGTACGTCGAGCACATGCACACCAACGAGCCGGTGCACACCTGGCCGCTGCCGTAGCGGCCCCGCCGCTGGTGGTGAGACCCACGACCGGCGAAGGGGGCGAAGGGGTGCCGGGCGAAGGGGGTCAGACGAGGGCGTCGAGACCGGTGGCGGGCACGTTCCACGCGACGACCGACGCGTCCCCGCGGTAGCGGCCGAGCAGGCTGAGCGAGCCGGGGGAGAGCTCGAGCTGGGCGGCCAGGCGGGGCGAGTGCCCGAGCCAGACCGCGGTAAGGATGCGCAGGGCGTGCCCGTGCCCGACGAGGCAGACGTCGGCCGGGGCCGCGTGCTCGCCCTCGAGCACCGGCCGCACCCGGGCGAGGACGCGCGAGGCGCGCGCGGCGACCTCCTCGACGGTCTCGCCGGGGGTCTGCCCCGGCGGCACGCCGTCGAAGACGGTCCACCGACCCCCTTCGTCCTCTCGGACCTGCTCGGTCGTGCGGCCCTCGGCCCCGCCGTAGTCCCACTCGCGCAGGTCCGGGTCGACCTCGGGCGTGAGACCCGCGAGCTCGGCCGTGCGCAGCGCCCGCCCGAGGTCGGAGGACAGGACGACAGCGAGGTCGAGGCGGGCGAGGTACGGGCGAAGGGAGGCCGCGTCGGCCTCGCCCTCGGGCAGCAGCGGCAGGTCGGTGAGCCCGGTGTGCCGCCCGTCGCGGCTCCACTGCGTCTGGCCGTGACGGACGAGGACGAGGCGGCCGTGGCCGTGGGAGGTCATGACGCCACCGTAGGACGATCCCAGCCCTGGTCACCGGGTGGCGTGGGCGACCCGCTCTGACGAAGATGGGACGCGCACCCCGATCTCCCCTCGACCCCAGGAGCGCGATGAGCCAGCAGGACGACGCCGAGACGACCGGCGGGACCGGACCGGGGCATCGTGAGGTCTCGCTGTCTCGCACCGGGCTGGGGCGCTACGAGGCGCGCAACGCGCGTGGCGGCAGCATCGCTCTGGGCAACGGCGAGGACGACGACTTCACGCCCGTCGAGCTGCTCCTCGCGGCCATCGCCGGGTGCAGCGCCGTCGACGTCGACCACATCACGAGCCGCCGGGCCGAGCCCGAGCACTTCGAGGTCGTCGCGAGCGGCACGAAGACCTCGACGCCGCAGGACGGCAACCACATGGTCGACCTCGACGTCACCTTCACCCTGCACTTCCCGGCGGGCGAGGACGGCGACCGGGCCCGCGAGATGCTGCCGCGTGCCGTCGCCCAGTCGCGCGACCGGCTGTGCACGGTCTCCCGCACCGTCCAGCGCGGGACGCCGATCCGCATGCAGGAGCAGGCGCCGGAGACGGATGGCTGACCGCGCCGACGTCGTCGTCGTCGGCGGGGGCCAGGCCGGGCTGGCCACGAGCTACTGGCTGCGCCGGCACGGCGTCGACCACGTCGTGCTCGACGAGCAGGAGGAGCCCGGTGGCGCGTGGCGGCGCACGTGGCCCTCGCTGCGCCTCTTCTCCCCGTCGGGCTACTCCTCGTTGCCCGGCTGGATGATGCCCGAGCACCCCGACGCCTTCCCGCCCGTCGACCACGTCCTCGCCTACCTCGCCGCCTACGAGGAGCGCTACGACGTGCCCGTCCGCCGGGGCGTCCACGTGAGCGACGTGCGGGCCGACGACGACGGCCTCGACGTCGTCACCGGCGAGGGGAGCGTGCGCGCCCGGTACGTCGTGAGCGCGACGGGGACGTGGCGGGCCCCCTTCGTCCCACTCGTCGAGGGGGCCACCTGCTTCGAGGGCACGCAGGTGCACTCCGCCCACTACCGCGGGCCCGAGCCCTTCGTGGGGCAGCAGGTCGCCGTCGTCGGCGGCGGCAACTCCGGCGTGCAGATCACCGCCGACCTGCTCGGGCACGCCGACCGCGTGCACCTCGCCTCCCTCGGTCGGCTGCGCTTCCTGCCCGACGACGTCGACGGGCGCTACCTCTTCGAGCGGGCGAGCGCCCGGATCACCGGTGACGCCCGCGACCTCGAGTCCGAGCTCGCGGGGACGATCGTCGCGATGCCCAGCGTGCGCGAGGCCCGGGCGAAGGGGGCGCTGCGCCTGCGGGCGATGTTCGACCGGATGGACGCGACCGGGGCGGTCATCGGGCGCGAGCACGTCGACCTCGACGCGGTCGTGTGGGCGACCGGCTTCCGCCCGGCGCTGCGGCACCTGCGCTCCCTGCGCCTGCGCACCCGCGACGGCATCCCCGTCGTCGACGGGGCCCGCTCGGTCACGGACCCGCGGGTGGCCTTCGTCGGCTACGGCGACTGGACCGGCCCGGCGTCGGCGACCCTCATCGGCGTGGGGCGGCCCGCCCGTGCCCTCGCGACGACGCTCGCGCAGGAGCTGGCCCGCGACTGATCCGGTGGCGCCCCGTGCGTCCTACCCTGGCCCCATGGCCACCTTCGTCGAAGTGCACCCGGACAACCCCCAGCCGCGCACGATCGGTCAGGTCGTCGCGCGCATCCGCGAGGGCGCCCTCGTCGCATTCCCCACCGACTCCGGCTACGCGCTCGGCGGGCGGCTCGACGACCAGAGCGTCAAGGACCGGATCCGTGACATCCGGCGGCTCGACGACAAGCACCACTACACGCTGCTGTGCCGCGACTTCGCCCAGCTCGGCCAGCTCGTCCACGTCGACAACCACGTCTTCCGCACCGTGCGGGCGACGACGCCCGGGCCGTACACCTTCATCCTCCCGGCGACGAAGGAGGTGCCCCGACGCCTGCTCCACGCGAAGAAGAAGACGGTCGGCGTGCGCATCCCCGACAACCCGGTCGTCCAGGCGCTGCTCGCCGAGCTCGGCGAGCCGATGCTCTCGAGCACCCTGCTCCTGCCCGGTCAGGAGGAGACCCCGGTCTTCGGGTGGGACGTCAAGGAGGAGCTCGACCACGCCGTCGACGTCGTCATCGACGCTGGCGAGGTGAGCACCGCCCCGACGACGGTCGTCGACTACAGCTCGGGCACCGCCGAGATCGCCCGTCAGGGCGCCGGTGACGCACACCCCTTCGTCGAGGGCTGACCGGGACGCCCCTTCGGGAAACAAGCTTCGACCTCGGGAAGGAAAGGTTCCTTCCCGAGGTCGAGCTTTCCCGCCCTGGGCGGGAAAATGGGGAGTCAGGCGGCGGTGACGTCCTCGCGGGCCTGGACGAAGGCGGCGACGCACGCCCGCACGTCGTCCTCGCTGTGCGCGGCGGAGAGCTGGACGCGGATGCGGGCCTGCCCCTTCGGCACGACGGGGTAGGAGAAGGCGATGACGTAGATGCCGAGCTCGAGCATGCGGTCGGCGACCAGGCCGGCCTGGCGCGCGCCGTCCTCGCCCGGGAACATCACCGGGACGATGGCGTGCTCGCCGGGCAGCAGCTCGAAGCCCGCCTCGCCCATGAGCGCGCGGAAGAGCTCGGCGTTGCGGCGCAGCACCTGACGCGGCTCGTCGGAGTCGCGCGCGATCTCCAGCGCCCGCAGCGAGCCGGCGACGACGGCCGGCGCGACGGCGTTCGAGAAGAGGTAGGGCCGGGCGCGCTGCTTGAGCAGGTCGACGACGCCCTGACGGGCCGCGACGTAGCCGCCGCTGCCGCCGCCGAGCGCCTTGCCGAGCGTGCCGGTCATGATGTCGACGCGGTCCATGACGCCGCACGCCTCGTGCGAGCCGCGGCCGCCCTCGCCGACGAAGCCGGTGGCATGCGAGTCGTCGACCATGACGAGCGCGCCGAACTCGTCGGCGAGGTCGCAGATCTGCTCCAGCGGGGCGAGGTAGCCGTCCATGGAGAAGGCGCCGTCGGTGACGACGAGGACGCGGCGGGCCCCCTTCGCCTCCTCGAGCTGGGTGCGCAGGTCGGCCATGTCGCGGTTGGCGTAGCGGCGGCGCTGGGCCTTGCTCAGGCGCACGCCGTCGATGATCGACGCGTGGTTGAGCGCGTCGGAGATGATGACGTCCTCGGGCCCGAGCAGCACCTCGAAGATGCCGCCGTTCGCGTCGAAGCACGACGGGAAGAGGATCGCGTCCTGCGTGCCGACGAAGTCGGCGATCGCCCGCTCGAGCTCGCGGTGCCCGGTCTGCGTGCCGCAGATGAAGCGCACGCTCGCCATGCCGAAACCGGACTCGTCGAGGGCCCGGTGGGCGGCGGCGACGATCTCGGGGTGGTTGGCCAGGCCGAGGTAGTTGTTGGCGCAGAAGTTCAGCGCCTCGCCCCGCGAGGTCGCGATGTGCGCCGACTGGGCGGTCGTGATGAGCCGCTCGTGCTTGGTGAGCCCGGCGGCCTCGATCTCGGCGAGCTCGGCGGCCAGGTCGTCCTCGATGGTGTACATGCGATCAGCTCCAGTCCATGACGACCTTGCCGCACCGGCCCGATCGGGCGGTGTCGAAGGCCGTCTGCCATTCGGTGGCGGGGTAGCGGTGGGTGATGACGGAGGTGACCGCATCACGAAGGGGGCGAGACGTCGAGAGCATCGCGCTCATGGCGTACCAGGTGTCGTACATCTCGCGGCCGTAGATGCCCTTGATGGTGATCATGTGGGTGATGACCTTGCCCCAGTCGACGGGGTAGGGCTCGCCGGGCAGACCGAGCATCGCGATCCGCCCGCCGTGGTTCATGTGGTCGATCATCGACGCCACGGCCGGGGGAGCGCCGCTCATCTCGAGCCCGACGTCGAAACCCTCGCGCATCCCGAGGTCGCGCATCACCTGGCTGAGGTCGGTCTGGGCCGGGTTGACGCAGATGTCGGCGCCGGCGGCACGGGCGAGCTCGAGACGCTCGTCGGAGAGGTCGGTGACCGCGATGTAGCGGGCGCCGACGTGCCGGGCGATGGCCACCGACATCACACCGATGGGTCCGGCGCCGGTGACGACGACGTCCTCACCGGCGAGCGGGAAGGACAAGGTCGTGTGGGTCGCGTTGCCCAGCGGGTCGAAGACCGCGGCGAGGTCGGGGTCGAAGTCCTCGGGCTGGACCCAGACGTTGGTCGCCGGGATGACGACGTAGTCGGCGAAGGCGCCGTCGCGGTTGACCCCGACGCTCGAGGTGTTGATGCACAGGTGACGCCGGCCGGCCCGGCAGCTGCGGCAGCGGCCGCACACGACGTGGCCCTCGCCCGAGACGAGCGCCCCGACCTCGACGTCGGTGACGTCGGAGCCGACCTCGGCGACGACGCCGCTGAACTCGTGGCCGAGGACGAGGGGGGTCGTGACCGTCGAGGCGGCCCAGCGGTCCCAGTCGTGCAGGTGCAGGTCGGTGCCGCACAGACCGGCGCGCAGCACGCGGATCTTGACGTCGCGCGGCCCGGGCGTCGGCTCGGGCACGTCGACCAGCTCCAGACCTGGTCCGGGACGGGTCTTGACCAGCGCACGCATCGTCGATCTCCTGACGGGTCGGGGGAGGTCTCCGCGTCGAGACCGAGGTCACGGTAGCGCGGCCGGGGGAGATCTCCCCATCGTCGCCCTGACGGCCCCCGCGTAGGGTGCGGGCATGACGCAGGAGAGCAGGGGCGACGACGTCGAGCAGGGGCCGGTCACCGGTCCGGCGGGGGCCGGCACCACGACCGAGATCCCCGCGTCCGGGAGCACTCAGCCGGCACCGCAGCAGCAGGTGCCGGGTGCCGCGGCCGGCCCGTGGGCGCCGCACCCCTTCCCGCAGATGGCGCAGATGCCGCCCGACCACCCCCAGGCGGTGACGATCCTCGTGCTCGGCATCGTCGGCATCATGGGGGTGTGGGTCACCTCGCCGATCGCGTGGTACCTCGGCAACCAGGCCCTGCGCGAGATCGACGCCAGCCCGGGGCGCTACGGCCACCGCGACTTCGTCTCGATCGGGCGCATCCTCGGCATCGTCGGCACGGTGCTCCTCGGCGTCGGCGTCGCCGTCGTCGCGATCTTCGTCCTCTTCTACGTCGGGCTCTTCGCCGCGATGGTCGCCGGGTCCTGACCCGTCACGTCGAGGGGCGGCTGGCGTCGCCCGTCGCCGTCGTCGCCCGCAGGTACTCGGCGAAGCCGGGCATCGTGAAGCGGAGCCGGCCGTGCCCGGCGGGCTCGACGATGCCCTTGTCGATGAGCCGCTCGCGGGGCATGCCGAGCGACTGGGTCGAGCGGCCCATGCCCGCCGCGATCTCGGCGCGGGTCACGCTCGCGCTGCCCGCGTGCGCCATGACGGTCAGCAGGTGCTGCTCGAGCGGGGTGGCCGCACCCCACCGGGCGGCGAACATGGCGTCGAGCTGCGCCTCGACGAGGGGGAGCCCGGCGCGGACGTCGGCGACCCCGAGCCGGTCGCCGGCCACCGGCGAGGCGATCTGCCAGGTCGCGTGGGCGAGCACCTGCAGCAGGTAGGGGAAGCCCTGGGCGCGCTCGACGACCTCCGTGAGCGCCGGGCCGGTCCAGCCGACGCCGAGCTCCTCGGCGGGCTCGCCCACCGCCTGGGCCGCGGCCTCGGGCGCGAGCGGCGGCAGGGTGACGAAGGTGCTGCGCTCGGCGAAGGTGGCCGCCCGGGTGAGGACGGAGACGCTCGAGGGGAGGCCGGCGCAGACGAGGGCGAAGGGGGAGTCCTCCCGCCCGCCCGTGAGGTTCTGCATCGCGTTGAGCAGGACCGCGAGGTCGGTCCGGCTCGGGGCGTGGAGCTCGTCGACGAGCACGAGCAGGCCGGACCCGCCGCGCTCGCGCACCCGGGTCGCCGTGCCGTGCAGGAGGTCCTCGAGAGCCGAGACCCGGGCGCCCGTCTCGGCGCCGTCCCCCTCGTCGGGGGCGGTCCGGGCGGAGACCTTGACCCCGGTCGGGACGCCGATCTCGACGGCGATCTCGTCGAGGCGCAGGGAGCGGCGATCCCCCTTCGCCACGACGTCCGCCGCCCGCAGGGCGTAGTCGACCCGGCTGACGAGGTCGGGCAGGAAGGGGGCGCCGTGATGGCAGGAGACCCACGCGGTGAGGAACCCGTGCTCGTCGGCGTCGCGCTGCGCCTCGCGCAGCAAGGAGGTCTTGCCGACGCCGCGCGGGCCGAGGAAGACGAAGGGCGGGCCGCCGGTCTCGCCGTAGGCGCTCACCCGGCTGAGGACACCGCGGATGCGGTGCTGCTGGTCCTCGCGTCCGGCGAGGACGCGGGGCAGCTCACCGGGCGTGTACGGGTTGCGCATCGTCGCGTCCTCTCGTGACACCTTGTTACACATCGACCAGATGTCATCGACTGTAGGGGAGGGGTACGACACCCCCGCTGCTTTGCCCCGCTGAGGGCGCGCCTGGTTTAATGTGCAACCACGAGGGGAGTACTTCCCAGCGTGTCGCCGGTCATTCCGCGGGGTCCATGCCCCGCCCGGTGCACGGCCCGGCGTCGGGCGAAGGAGACCTCGCACCGCTCGACGATGCGAGGTCCTTGCTGTGTCTTCCCTGTCCTCGGCCGCCTCGGCCGCTCCCGGTATCGAGTCCATCGCGGACGCCACCTTGTGGTGGGTGACGATCGCCGGCGTCCTGGCGCTCGTCGCCCTCGACTTCCTGCTCACCCGGCGCCCGCACGAGGTCTCCATGAAGGAGGCCGTCGGCTGGTCGGCCTTCTACATCGCCCTGCCCCTCGCCTTCGGGCTGTGGGTGTGGAGCCAGCACGGCTCCCAGATCGGCGTCGAGTACTACACGGGCTACCTCGTGGAGAAGTCGCTCTCCGTCGACAACCTCTTCATCTTCATCCTCATCCTCACGAGCTTCGCCGTGCCGCGGGTGCTGCAGCAGCGCGTCCTGCTCATCGGCATCGTCGGGGCCCTCGTCATGCGTGGTGCCTTCATCGCGGTCGGCGCGGCGCTCATCGCGCGCTTCTCGTGGATGTTCCTCCTCTTCGGCGCGATCCTGCTCTTCACCGCGTGGACCGTCCTGCGCGACGCCCGCTCCGGCGAGCACAGCGTCGACGTCGACGAGCTGAAGATCGTGCGCCTCGCCCGCCGCCTCTACCCGGTGACCGACGACTACCGCGGCACGAAGATGGTCGTCGGGGAGCGCGGTCGCAAGGCACTGACCCCGCTCGCGCTCGTCGTCCTCGCCATCCTCGGCACCGACCTCATCTTCGCGATCGACTCCGTGCCCGCCGTGTACGGCATCACCGGCGACCCCTACCTCGTCTTCGTCACCAACGCCTTCGCCCTGCTCGGCCTGCGCGCCCTGTACTTCGTCCTCGAGGGGATGATCGGCAAGCTGCGCCACCTCGGCTACGGTCTCGCGGCGATCCTCGCCTTCATCTCCGTCAAGCTCATCCTCCACTGGGCGCACGGGGTGTGGGAGTCGGTCCCGACGATCCCGACGCTCGCCTCGCTCGGCGTGATCGTCGGCGCGCTGACGATCACGACGATCACGAGCCTCATGGCCAACCGTCGCGACGCCCGGGACGAGGAGCCGACGACGCAGGAGGCCGGCACCTCGCACTGACCACCTCTCCCACCCCGGTGCCGACCGAGCCGCCCGCACCGATGCCCGGCCCCGTCGCACCTGCTCGTGCGGCGGGGCCGGGCTAGCGTGGCGGGCATGGAGCAGCGCGCGAACTTCGTCACCCTGGCCGTCGCCGACGTCGGGCGGTCGCACGACTTCTACGTCGACGGGCTCGGCTGGGAGCCGGTCCTCCACGAGCCGGGGGAGGTGCTCTTCCTGCCCCTCGCCCACGGCCTCGTCCTCTCGCTGTGGGACCGCGCGGGCTTCGTCGCCGAGGTCGGCGAGCCGGCCGAGGGGATCGCGCCGATCACCCTCGCGCACAACGTCACCGACGCCGACCAGGTCGACGCGGTGCTCTCCGACGCGGCCGCGGCCGGCGCGCAGGTCACCGCGGGGCAGCGCCGGGAGTGGGGCGGGTACTCGGGCTACTTCGCCGACCCGGACGGCTACCGCTGGGAGGTCGCCCACAACCCGACGCCGCTCGGTGACTCTCTCGTCGAGGCGAGCCGGCGCTGGCTGGGCACCCGGCGGGCCGAGATCGACGGTGGCGCTGCCGCCACGGCCGACGAGGGACCGGCCGTCCAGGACCACTACCCCGCCGACGCGGCCCACTGCTACGGCTGCGGGGCGCGCAACCCCTTCGGGCACCACCTGAAGACCCGGTGGGCCGACGGGTCGCGCACCGAGACGATCACCCGCTTCACCCCCGGGCCCGAGCAGACGGCGATGCCGGGCTACGTCTACGGCGGGCTCGTCGCCTCCGTCCTCGACTGCTCGGGCACCGGGTCGGCCGCGCTCGCCGGGACGCACGCCGCCGGTCGCGACCTCGAGAGCGACGGGTCGTTGCGCTACGTCACCGGCACGCTCGAGGTGCGCTACCAGCGCCCCACCCCGATGGGCGTCGAGCTCGTCGTGCGCGGGCGGGTCGAGGAGGTCAAGGGCCGCAAGGTCACCGTCGCGCTGACGATGACCGCCGGTGAGGACGAGGTCGCGTCGGGGCGGGTCGTCGCCCTGCAGCTGCCCGACGAGATGAGGTCGTCGTGAGCCGCGACCGCGACGACGAGGGCCGCCCGCGCCAGTCCCGCCCGCGCGACGCCCTCGGCCGTCCGCTGCCCTACGGGGCGACCGGGGTCGAGCCGGTGAGCGAGGACCCCCTGCCGCCGCTGGAGACGGTCGAGGAGGCCCGTCGGCTGCTGCGCGAGGGGCGACCCTTCTCGGCGCACGAGGTGCTCGAGGCGAGGTGGAAGGCCGCCCCGTCGCCGGAGCGCGACCTCTGGCAGGGGCTGGCGCAGGTCTGCGTCGGCATCACCCACCTCGCCCGGGGCAACGAGACCGGAGGTCGGCGGCTCGTCGAGCGCGGGTGCGAGCGGGTCGGGGCCTACCAGCGCACCGGCGGGCCCACCTACGGGCTGGATCTCGACGAGGTCCTCGCCTGGGCTCGAGGGCCGCACCCGGGCCCGCCGACCGGCTAGTCGTCCCCGCGCGGCCGGGAGCGGGCGCGCTTGGTCGACGAGCGCTCCCGCTTGGCCGCCAGCCGACGTTCCTGCGAGCCACGCGTGCGCCGGGTCGCCCGCCGTGGCGGCGGGGGAGGGGCGAGCGCCTCGCGCAGCAGGGCCGCGAGGCGGTCGCGTGCTGCAGACCTGTTCTGGCGCTGCGAGCGGTGCTCGGAGGCGTCGACCGTGACCACCCCGTCGACGAGCCGGCCGGAGAGCCGGTCGAGCACCCGGCGGCGCTGCGACTCGGTCAGAGCCGTCGTCGCGGACACGTCGACGGAGAGCTGCGTGCGCGAGTCGGTCGTGTTGACGCCCTGCCCTCCCGGTCCGGAGCTGCGCGAGAAGCGCTCGCGCAGCTCGCCCCCGGGGATGACGAGACCGCCGGGGATCCCAGGCCCCGGCGGCACCCTCAGGTCGGCGTCGCTCACGCCCGCATCACCTCCGACCGGTGCGGCGCCCCGCGTCTGCCGTCAGCTCTTGCGCCGCCGCGGCCTCGGGGTCGGTCGCACGACGAGGACCGGGCACGGCGCGGACGCCTGCACACGGGCCGCGGTGCTGCCGATGAGGATGCTCTCGCTCAGCCCGCGGTTGCCGTTGGCGAGCACGACGAGGCCGACGTCACCGAGCTTGGCCGCCCGGATGATCTCCGTCGACGGGGTGCCGCTGCGCACGCTGCGCTTGACCGTCGTGCCCTCCCAGTCGTCGAACTCGGCGGCGACGACCTTGACCGCCGCCTCGGCCTCGGCGCGGAAGGACGCCTCGGCCATCGGCTTGGGCCGGCGCGCGTCGGGCGAGATCTCGTCGTGGAAGGACAGCGCCGCGAGGGGGCGGGTGACGGCGAGGACGGTGATGGTGTCGATCTTCGCCGGGTCGGCGAAGGACTTGAGGTGTCGGGCGGCCCGCAGCGACTGCTTCGAGCCGTCGGTGGCGATGAGGACGTGCATCTCGGGGGGCTCCTCGGTGAGGTGGGTGGCGGGATCGCGCGAGCACCAGCGCGGGGCGACCCGTCCTGCATGTCCCACGTCAGCGTAGCGGCGCCGACGGCCCGGGCGCTGGTCAGCCGCCGCCCTGCTCGCCCGGGCCGCCGGGGACGGGAGTGCGGTGCTCCGGCACGCCGCCCAGCCGGTCCAGCAGCGAGACGGCGTCGTGGGGCGCGTGCCCTCGCGCGTCGTTGTCGAGGTAGACGTGCACGTCGCCCCCCTGGTCATGCCACTCGCGGCACAGCTCGGCCCAGCGGTCCAGCGAGCTCGGCGGGTACGCGCTCGTGTACAGCTCGGTCTCGCCGTGCAGGCGCACGTAGTGCAGGTCGGTCGTCGAGTCCTCCATGCGCGGCCACCGGCCGGCGCTGTCGGCGACGACCATGGCGACGTCGTGGGCTCGCAGCAGCTCACGAGCCTCGTCGGTGTCGAAGCTCGGGTGCCGCGGCTCGAGGGCGTGCCGGACCCTCCGGCGCCCGTCGAGGCCGTCGGGCAGGTCGACGAGCGCGCGGCCCTCGGCGAGCTTGTCGTCGTGCCCGCGGGCGAGCCGCGCGGTCTCGTCGAGGGTGCGGGGGAGCATCGCGAGGAAGTCCCCGACACGGCCCGGGTCGAAGGTCGTGCGAGCGGGCAGCTGCCACAGCACCGGTCCGAGCTTGCGGCCGAGCGCGAGCACCCCGGACGCGAAGAAGTTCGCCAGCGGCGTCTCGACGTCGCGCAGCTTCTTCATGTGCGTGATGAAGCGCCCGCCCTTGACGGCGAAGACGAAGTCGTCGGGCGTCTCGTCGTGCCAGGTCGCGTACGACGACGGGCGCTGCAGGGAGTAGAAGGAGCCGTTGATCTCCGCCGAGGTCATCCGCTGCGCGACGTACTCGAGCTCACGGCGCTGGACCAGCCCCTGCGGGTAGAAGTCGCCCCGCCACGCGCGGTAGCGCCACCCGGACACCCCGACGTAGTACGTCATGGCTACGGCACCAGCGAGATCGTCCGGCCGCGCTCGACGACCCGCAGGTCGCCGGGCAGCGCGTCGCGGGCGAAGCGGGCGACGAAGTCCTCGCGCGGCGACCGGAAGACCCGGTAGTCGTCGAAGTGCACCGGCACGGTGACCTTCGGGCGGATCGTCTGCACGAGACGGGCGCCCTGCTCGTCGTCCATCGTCACGAGCAGGCCGAGCACGCGGGTGCCCCCGAGGTGGACGACCATGGCGTCGACCGGGCCGCAGCGCTCCACGACCTCGCGCAGCGACTCGCGGTAGAGGGTGTCCCCGGTGACGTAGACCCGCAGGGGCTCGCCGCTGCCGGTGTCGAGGGTGAGCACCGAGCCCATGACCGCCGGCAGCAGCGCCTGCGCGAGACCCGGGGCGTGCCGTCCGGGCGTCGAGGTGATGCTCAGCCCGACCCCGTCACGCTCGAGCTCGTGGCTGCTCCACGTGCTCAGCCCGACAGAGTCGAACCCCCACCGGGCGAGGCGGGGGGCGGCCTGCGGCGTCGTGAGCAACGGCGGGTCCCGCGTCAGCTCGCGGCGGGCCACCCGATCGAAGTGGTCGCCGTGCAGGTGCGACAGGACGATCGCGTCGAGCTCGGGCAGGCTGGCCGGGGTGCGGGTGGGCTCGGTGAGACGTCGGCTGGCGAGCCCCTTGCCGAGGTAGGCCAGCTGCCCGCGGTGCAGGAAGTTCGGGTCGGTGAGGACCGTGAAGGGACCCAGCCGCAGCAGGCTCGTCGCGGTCCCGACGAACTCGAGCGTGGCGTCGGTCATGTCAGCTCCTCTCGGGTGTCTCCTCCTCGGCGGTGGTGCCGGGGCGAAGGGAGCGCAGCGCCTCGTCCTCGAGGCGGATGCGGTGGCGCAGGAGGACGGCGTTGAGGACGGTGAAGACGGTGGCGGTGACGCCCGCGGAGTGCGCGAGGGGCAGGGCCACCCCTTCGGTCGCGACGGCGACGTAGTTCGGGTGCGGGATGACGCGGTAGGGGCCGGAGGTCACCCGCTGGGCGCCCGGGATGACGACGATGCGCGTGCTCCACTGGCGCCCGAGGGTGCGGATGCACCACCAGCGCAAGCCCTGCGCCGCGACGACACCGGCGACCGCAGGCCAGCCGACGGCGGGGACGAAGGGGCGTCGGGCCCTCGACACCTCGAGGACGCACCCGGCGAGCAGCCCGGTGTGGAGGGCCACCATCGCCGGGTAGTGGCCGACGCCGGTCTCGACACCGCCCTGCTCGGCCGCCCAGCGGCGGTTGCGGCGGTCCACGACGAGCTCGACGAGGCGCTCGACCCCGACGGCGGCGACGAGCCCGTAGTAGGCGGTCGTGGACCTCATCGTGACTCCTCCGCGTGCAGCAGGACCATCTCGAGGCAGAAGCCGGGGCCCATGGCGAGCAGCATCCCGTGGGTCCCCGGGACCGGGGGACGGTCGCGCAGGGTGTCGGCGAGGACGTGCAGGACCGACGCCGAGGAGAGGTTGCCGATGCGGTCGAGCGAGGACCACGTCATGCCGAGGGCCTCACGGGGCACCTCGAGCGCGTCCTGCATCGCCTCGAGGACCTTCGGCCCGCCCGGGTGGGCGACCCACCAGCCGATGTCGTCGCGGGTCAACCCGTGGTCGGCGAGGAAGCCGTCGACGTCGCCGCGCAGGTTGGCCAGGACGAGTCCGGGCACCTCAGCGCCGAGGACGATCTTCAGCCCGGTCTGCCCGATGTCCCAGCCCATGGCGCGCTCCGTGCCGGCGTACATCCGGCTGCGCGACTCGACGACGACGACGTCGCTGCCCGGGCTCGTCGACGGCGAGGGCGCCTCGCGCTCGGCGCCCGTGAGGACGACCGCGGCCGCCCCGTCGCCGAAGAGGCCGCTCGCGACGACGTTGGCCATCGACGCGTCGTCGCGCTGCACGGTGAGGCTGCACAGCTCGACGGCCACGAGGACGGCGACGTCCTGCGGGTGCCCGAGGAGGTAGTCGTGCACGCGGGCGACTCCCGCGGCCCCGGCGACGCAGCCGAGGCCGACGAGCGGCACCCGCTTGACGTCGGGGCGCAGCCCGATCCGCGCCGCGATCCGGGCCTCGAGCGAGGGCACGGCCAGCCCGGTGACGGTGGTCGACATGACGAGGTCGACGTCGGAGGGGGTGAGCTCGGCCTGAGAGAGCGCGTCGAGCATGGCGGCAGCGCCGAGCTCGACGGCGGCCTCGATGAAGGCGTCGTTGGCCGCCCCGAAGTCCTCGAGCGCGGCGTAGCGCTCGGCGGGGATCGCGAGGTGGCGCTGGCTCACGCCGGCGTTGGCGTGGGTGCGCCGCACGACCTCGGGGTGGATGTCCTGCTCGCCGAGGATGTCGAGGAACATCGTCGTGAGCTCGGTCTGGTCGTAGCGGTACGGCGGCAGGACGGCGCCGACCGAGCGGAGCCTGCTGGCGCGGTCGAGCGGGGGTGCGGTCATCTACGGGGATCCTTCCAGGGGTCGGCCCCTGCCGAGCAGGGCGACGTCGACGCCCGCGATCGCGACGACCGCGGCGAGCGAGGAGCGGCCGCGGGTGCGGACCGCCGGGGGCACGAGGGCGAGCGTCGCCGCGAGGGGTGCGAGATCGGCCCCGCGAAGGGGGCGACGCCCGGCGAGCAGGACGAGCGTGGATCCGAGCAGGACGGCGCCGACGAGCTGTCGGGTGCGGCGCTCGCCGAGGCGGTGCGGCAGCCCGGCGACGCCGGTCGCCTCGTCGTCCTCGAGGTCGGGCAGGGCGTTGACGAGGTGGGCCCCGACCCCGAGCAGCGCCGCCCCGGCCGTCGTCGGCCACGGCGCGAGGGCGGGGGAGGGGGCCGCGAGGGTCGCGACGGAGGGCAACGAGCCGAAGGCGAGAGCGTACGGCGCGAAGGACCACCACGTGCTCTTGAGGCCGAGGTTGTAGGCGACCCCGCAGCCGACGAGCCCGAGATGGGTCAGGCCCGAGCGGCGCCCGCAGCCGAGCGAGGCGACGACGCAGCTCACGGCGGCGAGGGTGGCCGCCGACCCCACGGCGACGGGGGAGACGTCCCCCTTCGCCAGCGGCTTGTCGGCTCGCGCGACGGCCCGGTCGCGCTGGACGTCGACGAGGTCGTTCGTCCACCCGATGACGAGCTGACCGCACGCCACGGCGGTGACCACGCGGCTGCCGCGCGAGAGGGGGAGGGAGGCCGCGCGGGAGAGCAGAGCGCTCAGGGCCGTGACCGCCACGGCGGGGCCCGGGTGGGTCGTCAGGGCCAGGCCGCGTGCTGCCCGCAGGACGGGTCGTCGAGGGGTCTGCGGCACCACGCCACGGTAACCGGGCGGGCCGCGCAGGCGCCGTCTGCGAGGTGGGCAGTCATGATGGGTCGGTGCTCGACGTCGTCATCATCGGAGGTGGGCCCGTCGGCCTGGCCACCGCGCTCCATGCGCGGCGTGCCGGCCTGTCGTGCGCCCTCGTCGAGCAGCGCGTCGGGGTCGTCGACAAGGCGTGCGGCGAGGGGCTCATGCCGGCGGGCCTGGAGGCCCTGCGCGCGCTCGGGGTCGACCCCGCAGGGGTGACGATCGCGGGGATCCGCTACGTGGCGGGGGAGCGGTCGGCGCAGGCCGGCTTCGGCAGCGGCCCCGGGCGCGGCGTGCGGCGCACGACCCTGCACGCTGCGCTCGCCGATCGCGTCGGCGCGGCCGACGTCGAGCTCGTCACGGGGCGGGCCGGCGAGATCACCCAGGACGCCGACGGGGTCACCGTGCGGGTGACCCGCGACGGGAGCCAGACCCGGGTGCGCGCGCGCTACCTCCTGGCCGCAGACGGCCTGCACTCGCCGACGCGCCGTGCGCTGGGGCTCGAGCGCCCCGCCTCCGGCACGCCGCGCTACGGCCTGCGCCAGCACTTCGCCGTCGCGCCGTGGAGCGACCACGTCGAGGTCCACTGGGGCCGGGACGCCGAGGCCTACGTCACCCCGGTCGACGGCACGATGGTGGGGGTCGCGGTCCTCACCCGGCGGCGGGCCCCCTTCGAGACCCATCTCGCCGGCTTCCCGGCGCTGCTCGAGCGGGTCGGCGACGCCGCGGCCGCGAGCTCGGCCCGGGGTGCCGGGCCGCTGCGCCAGCGCACCCGGCGGCGGGTCGCCGGGCGCGTGCTGCTCGTCGGCGACGCGTCCGGCTACGTCGACGCGCTCACGGGGGAGGGGACGATGCTCGGGGTCGCCCAGGGGGAGGCGGCGGTGGCCGCGGTCACGGACGACGACCCCGCCTCGTACGACGCGAGGTGGCGAGCGGTCACCCGCCGGCACACCGCCCTCACCCTCGGCCTGGTGACCGCGACCCGGCTGCGACCCGTGCGCCGGCTCGTCGTGCCCGCGGCCGCACGCGTCCCGTGGGTCTTCGGCGCCGCGGTGCGCTCCATCGGCTCGGCCTGACCGGCACGACCGGCACGACCGACCCGACCGAGCCCGACCGGACAGAACCCACCCCCACCCGACCCCACACCTCCCACCCCACAGCTCCTACCCGCCGAGACCCGCTCGGAGTCCGCGAGACCCGGTCGTCGCGGGCCGGCGGTGACCGGGCCTCGCGGACCACGAGCGGGGCTCAGCGCAGGACGTCGCGCAGGACGGCGGCGAGATCGGCCGGGTCGTGCTGCGGCAGCCCATGGGTGCCGCCGGGCAGGACGAGCGAGCGCCCGTCCTCGACCGCGGCGGCGAGGTCGGCGCACCACCGGCGGCCGGCCACCGCGTCACGGCCCCCGCGCAGCACGGTCGTCGGGGCCACGACCCCGGCCATGACCTCGGTCGCGCTCGTGCCGATCTGCGCGACGAAGGCGGGCAGCAGCGCGGGGCTGGCCCGGACGTAGTCGGTCGCGGCCTGCACGAGCACGCGCGGCCTCTCTCGGCGCGCGTCGCCCACGAGGGCCAGGAGGTGGTCGCGGGGGTGCGGCAGGTGCGGGTCGGGGGAGGGACCCACGAGCACGACCCGCCGGGCAAGGTCCGGCCGCGAGCCCGCGAGCCGCGCCACGGTGAGGGCGCCGAGCGAGTGGCCGACGAGGTCGGCACCTCGGATCCCGAGGTGGTCGAGCAGGGCCGCGACGTGCGCCGCCTGCGCGTCGGCGTCGAGACCGCGCTGCGGACGTCCCGTGCGACCGGACGCCGGCGGGTCGACGGCGACGACCACCCGGTCCCGGGGCAGGTGCTCGAGGAGCCACTGGTAGGCCCGCCACGACATCGACAGGCCGGGCACGAGGACGAGCGCAGGAGCCGTCGGCGGGCCCTCGGCCGCCCGCTCGACCCAGGCGGTGGTGGTGCCCATGACGTCGACGCGGTGACGGACGACCCCGTCGTGCCGGCGGCGGTGGACGCGCTCGACGAGCCGGGCGAAGGGGGTCACCCGCGCAGTCTCACACCCCGCCTCGTGCGAGGGTGGCAGCTGCCACCGCTCGAGCGCCGAGGCCGGCTGCCGAGCCGCCAGGCCGAGACCACCGACGAGGAGGACCGTGCAGACCTTCCTGCCGTACGCCGACTTCACCGCCTCCGCGCAGGCTCTCGACGACAAGCGTCTGGGCAAGCAGCGCGTCGAGTGCATCCAGGTGGTCCGGGGACTCACCGTGCCGGGCTACGGGTGGCGCAACCACCCCGCCGTGACGATGTGGCGCGGCTGCCTCGAGGCGCTCGGGCGGTACTCGCTCACGTGCTGCGAGGTGTGGGTCGCGCGGGGCTTCGCCGACACCTGCGCCGCGACGATCCGGGCTGATCTCGCGGACTACGGTGTGGAGGCCGTGCGCACCCAGGACGAGCTCGCGGCGGCGGGCGCGCTGCCGTCGTGGCTCGGCGACGAGGCCTTCCACCGCAGCCACCGCTCCTCGCTCCTCTCCAAGCTCCCCGCGCACTACGGGCCGCTCTTCGACGACGTCGAGCCGGGTCTGCCGTACGTGTGGCCGCCCGGTCGAGAGGACGGGGGAGCGGTCATCCCTCCTGGCGGGCCCACCAGCGGCGCACCGCCGCGCTGACCTGGGCTGATCGCGGCGCCCTGACGTCACGGGGTGCGTCGGGCGAGCCGGGGTGGACGCCGGCGAGCACCTCGAGCGGCGCAGGGCCCTCAGGCGTCGACATCCAGGCCACGGGCCCGCAGCGCGTCGAGCGTCTCGTCGTCCGGGGTGAGCGAGACGAAGTCGAGGCTCGTGAGGTGGGGGAGGAGGTCGAGGTCGGCCCACGACCCGATGTCGAAGGTGTCGTCCTCCCCGTCCCACAGCGGGGCGACCTCGCGGTAGACGTCGTTGCCCGCGTCGATGACGAGCTCGTGCACGAGCGCGGCCTCGCTGCGGTCGATCTCGAGGTCCTCGAGGTAGGCGAGGATCTCCGGGACGGGCCGGTGACCCTCGGCGTCGAGGTCGATGGTCCGCCCGTCGTACCACCGGGCGAACTCACGGGCGTCGAGCCGGGGCCGGATCACCTCCTGCTGGTACATCAGCTCGTCGACGACGGCGAGCTTGAGACCCAGGTCGGTGAAGCGGGCGGGATCGGCGACGCGCCGTGGCGCGTAGCGCTCGGCGGGCACGGGCGGCGGCGCCGACCTCGGCACGGTCATCTCGACGGACTCGAGGTGGTCGCCCTCGTAGCTCGCGTGCAGCCGCACGCCGTGACGCTCGGTCGTCGCGGTCCCGGCGACGCGACGTGCGTCGGCGCCGGCCCCGGGCAGCTCGTCGGTGACGACCTCACCGTCGACGACGAGACGGCCGATGAAGACCGACCGGGGGACGAAGGCCGGGGCGTCCGCCTCGGGACGCAGCTGCACGCAGAGCGTCTTGACGTGCGTCTCGTCGAGACGGTGCGCGAAGACCCCGAGCTCGTGCCACGTGACGACGGACCCGGCCGTACCGACCCAGAGCTCGGGCTCGCCCCAGGCCGCGACGAGGGTGCCGATGGGGATGGGCAGCGCGACGGGGGTGCCCTCGACGAGGAGAGCGTCTGGTCCGAGCTCGATGACAGGTGTCGACATGCAGGGGACCCTAACCGAGTGCGCTACTTGACATAATGTCGATTATCGGCGAAACACGACAGGGCGCCCTCAGCCTGCAGCACAGGCTCAGGCCGACCCGTCCCGGACGGCCCGGGCGCGCGCCTTGATCGCCTCGATGACCTCGGTCTTGGCGTCGGCGTAGTGGTTCATGCTCGGCCAGTCGCGGCTGACGAGATCGCGCTTCGTGCGCTCGTCCAGCGCGCGGTCGTCGGCGTCACGGAGCAGGTGGTCGCGCAGCAGCAGGTAGTCGTCAGCCGCCGGGTCGTCCGGCTCGAGCACGTGGATGAAGACGTCGCGCTCCGGCGTGCGGACCAGCCGGTGGCCGGGCTCGCGCACCCGCAGCTGGTACCCGGCGGCCACCAGCGCGTCGAGGTAGTCCTCCTCGGCGGTGATGTCGGGCACGGTGACGAGGACGTCGACGATCGGCTTGGCCGCGAGGCCCGGCACGGAGGTCGAGCCGATGTGCTCGACCGAGCGTGCGACTCCCCCGAGCGCCGTTCGAACACGTGTCTCATGGCGGGTGTACGCCTGCGCCCATGCCGGGTCGTGCTCGACGAGGTGCAGCCGCACCTTCTCCGTCCCGCCGACGAGCTCGACGTCGGTGACGTCGAGGCGTCGTCGGGTGCTGCCTGATGATGACTCGTCCACGGTCGCAGGCTACGTCGAGCGGGCTCGCTCGAAGCGTGAGCCGCCGTACTTGCGGTGCACCGCCTGCCGGCTGACACCCAGCTCGTGGGCGATCTCCGCCCACGACAGGCCGGCGCTGCGAGCCCGCCGCACGAGCACGGCCTCGCGTCGCTCGACACCGCGTCGCAGCTCCGCTCCCCCGCGCAGCGCAGCACGGGGGTCCTCGTCGTCCATGAAGGTCACGGCCATGTCGACCATCTCCTGGGTCATCGTCCGGCCACCTCGCCTCGTCAACAGATGTTGACACGATGGCATCGCGCGCGCCGGGTGTCAACATGTGCTGACACGCACCCTCTCGCGCACGAGACGGCGGACCTCGACCTCGTACCGGCTGGCCGCCCCGCCGGGCGTGCGGTAGAAGCGCCGCCGCAACGAGCCCTCGACCTCGACCCGTGTGCCGTCGACGAGGTGCTGCGCGGCCCGTCGTGAGCGCGCGGACCAGCACGCGAGGTCGATGGTGTCCACCGGCCGCCCGTCGGTGCGCGACACGACGACCCGCAGGGTCACCACCTCGTCGCCGCTGGGCAGCGTGCGTACGGTCGGCTCGCCGCTCACCCGCCCGACGAGCCGGACCTCGTTGACGTCCGTGCCGCTGCCCTGACCCTGCTCGTCCATGTCTGCTCCTCCTGCGCTCGGCCTGCGATGCCCCCACGGTCCGCCGCCGTGCGACCGAGGGCACGGGCCCGGCGGCGGCTGTGGACGGCGACCGCCGCGACGGCCCAGCTGTGGACGGGTGGCACGATGAGGGCGTGCAGTGCGACTACTTCGACGCGGGGGCGTGCCGGTCCTGCACCTTCATGGGCATCCCCTACGAGGTCCAGCTGCGGCGCAAGCAGCAGGACGTGCAGGAGCGGTTGGCCCGCGTCGCGCCCGAGGTCGTGTGGCGCTCCCCCTTCGCCTCCCCCGAGTCCGGCTTCCGCAACAAGGCCAAGCTCGTCGTCGGCGGCTCACCCGGCGCCCTGACCCTCGGCATCCTCGACCGGGAGGGTCGGGGGGTCGACCTCCAGGGGTGCGGCCTCTACCCGCAGGCCCTCTCGGCCGCCTTCGACCCGGTCACCCGCTGGCTCGAGCGGCTGCAGGTGCCGCCCTACGACGTGCCGCGTCGCCGCGGCGAGCTCAAGCACGTGCTCCTCACCGTGAGCCCCGACGAGGAGCTCATGCTCCGTCTCGTCCTGCGCAGCGACCGGCACCTGCCGCGTCTGCGCGACGCGCTGCCCCGCCTGCTCGAGGAGCTGCCCTCGCTCGTCGTCGTCAGCGTCAACCTCCAGCCCGAGCACAAGGCCGTCCTCGAGGGAGAGCACGAGGTGCTCCTCACCGCGCAGGAGCACCTGACGATGAGCATCGGCGGGGTGCCGCTGCACCTGCGACCCGGCGGCTTCTTCCAGACCAACACCGCGGCCGCCGCCGCGCTCTACGAGACCGCCACGGGCTGGGTCCGCGACGTCGCCCCGCGGTCGGTGCTCGACCTGTACTGCGGGGTCGGCGGCTTCGCCCTGCACTCGGCGCGGGTGCTGCCCGCCGGCACTCCGGTCCGCGGCCTGGAGATCTCGGCCGAGGCCGTCGCCGCGGCCCGGACCACCGCGGCAGAGCTGAGCCTGGCCGCGGACTTCGGGACCGGCGACGCCGAGGCCGCGACTGCCGACGCCGACCTCGTCGTCGTCAACCCGCCGCGGCGCGGCATCGGTGCGCTGACGCAGGCCCTCGAGCGCTCCTCGGCCCGCCATCTCGTCTACTCGAGCTGCGACGTCGCCTCGCTGGCCCGCGACCTCGCCGACCTGCCGTCGTGGGTCGCGCAGGAGGCGCGCCTCGTCGACATGTTCCCGCAGACCGGCCACCACGAGGTCGTCGTGCGGCTGCAGCGGGGCTGATCCGAGAGGGCTGTCGCAGATGTCTGGGGATCCCCTCCCCACGGGCCCGTGCCGTACGTATCATGGGGCCCGTGCCATCTGGCATCACTGACAGTCAAGGGGACACACCGAGTGGGGACCATCTCGTGGCGCCGATGCGCTCAGGCCGTGGCCGTGTGCACCGTCGCCGGGTCGCTGACCGCCCCCGCCGCGGTCGCCGACCCCTCCCCCGTCGCCCCGACGAGCACCACCCCCGCCCCGACGAGCACCACCCCCGCCCCGACGAGCACCACCGAGCCGGCACCCACGGGCACGACGGCCCCGACCACCGGTGACCCGGCCGGCGAGCCCGCAGACCCCACCTCTCCCGGTGCGAGCGGCAGCGAGAGCTCGAGCGACCCCTTCGCCTACGACGAGGACGCGAAGGGGGAGGAGGACGCCCTCTCCCCCGCCGAGGTCAAGAAGCAGGTCGACGAGGCCAACGCGCTCGCCGCGAGCATCCTCAAGAACAACAAGGAGATCGGCTCCCTCGTCACCGAGCTGCGCCGTCACTCCACCCGGGCCAACACCCTCCTCGAGCGCTACTCCGAGGCGACCTCGAAGCACCGCGCCGCGAAGAAGGAGGCCGACGAGGCACGTCGTGCGTCCACCCGGCTGAAGAACCGGCTCGACGCGGGCCGCGAGGACCTGCGCGACTGGGCCTTCGGCACGTACACCGAGGCCGGCGGCTACACCGACACCATGGCCTTCCTCAACATCATGTCGAAGTCACCGGCCAAGGCCGGCGACTCCGCCGGTGACCTCAGCTATCTCACCGACGAGCGCATCCACAGCGTCGACCTCGTGCGGGTCGACACGATCACCGCCGCCCAGCTCTCCCGCAAGCGGGCGAAGGCGGAGAAGCGCGCCAAGAGCGAGAAGGCCAAGGCCGACAAGGCCCGCAAGGACCTCACCGCCGTCATCACCGAGCGCAAGGCGACGCTGGAGACGCTGCGCAAGGAGTACGCCTCCGAGCTCAAGGAGGCCGGGCCGCTCGTGAAGTCCCTCCTCGGGCTCACCGACCCCGACGCGCAGGACGCCCAGGAGAGCCTCACCGCGGCGATGGAGAAGGCCGGGCAGGACGTCAGCGCCTTCGAGGGCGCCGCACCGTGCTCGGACAACGAGGGCACCTACCCCAACGGCCAGGTGCCCCCGAACGCCCTGTGCCCGCTCATCGGGGCGGCCGGCGAGATGCTGCGCCCCAAGGCCGCGGCCGCCTTCAACGAGATGAGCAAGGCCTACGCCCGCGACACCGGCTCGCCGATCTGCATCACGGACAGCTACCGCTCCTACGCCGAGCAGGTCATCGTCAAGCAGCAGCGCGGCGGCTGGGCGGCCACGCCGGGCCGCTCGAACCACGGGCTCGGGCTCGCCCTCGATCTGTGCGGCGGGATCAACAGCTTCGGCACCGCCGCGCACGCGTGGATGCAGCAGAACGCCGCGCTCTACGGGTGGTTCCACCCGGCGTGGGCGCAGGCCGGTGGCAGCCTGCCCGAGCCCTGGCACTGGGAGTACGCGGGCTGATCAGCCCCGCACCTGCTCCTCGTGCGACTTCACGGGGATGAGCACGACGAGCCCGGCGAGCAGCACGAGCGCGACGCCGAGGATCCCCCAGTACTGCGTGTTGTCGTCGCCCGTCACCGCCGCGCCGAGCGCGATGAAGGCGGCGAAGGCGAGCGGGCTGAGGAAGGACACGGCTCGCCCGGTCGTCGCGTACAGCCCGAAGATCTCACCGCTGCGACCCTCGGGGATGACCCGCGCGAGATAGCTGCGCGAGGCCGCCTGGGCCGGTCCGACGAAGGCGGTCATGACGAGCCCGAGGCTCCAGAAGACGGGCTTGCCGCCGTCGTGGAGGACGAAGATGCCCAGGCCGATGACGACGAGCGCGACGAGGCTGATGATGATGACCCGCTTCGGGCCGATCCGGTCGTCGAGCACGCCCATCGCCATCGTGCTCAGCCCCGCGACGACGTTGGCCACGGCGCCGAAGATGATGACCTCGCCCGCGGTGAGCCCGAAGGTCCCCGCGGCGAGGATCGCCCCGAAGGCGAAGACCCCGGCCAGCCCGTCGCGGAAGAGCGCCGAGGCGAGCAGGAAGTACACGGTGTGGGGCGAGCTCGCGTAGAGCGCCCGCAGCGAGGCGAAGAGCAGCCGGTAGGACTCGGCGATGCCCACGCGCGGGGCCCGCTCGCGCGGCTCGTCGCGCAGGACGAGGAAGGCGGGCACGGTGAAGACCGCGATCCACAGCCCGCAGACGAGCATCGAGACGCGGATGTCGAGGCCGTCGGCGCCGGTGACGCCGAAGAGGCCGCGCTCCGGTGCGATGAGGGTGAAGTTGAGCAGCAGGAGCACGAGGATGCCGCCGAGGTAGCCCATGCCCCACCCGAAGCCGGACACCCGCCCGACGGTGCGGGGTGTGGCCACCTGCTCGATCGTCGCGTTGTACGTCACGCCGGCGACCTCGGAGACGATCGACCCGACGCCGAGCAGGACGAGGCCGAGCAGGAGGTAGCCCGGCTCGGGACGCACGAGGAAGAGCGACGCGGCCAGGGCCGCCATGAGCCAGGTCTGCACCCGCAGGTTGCGCACGGTGCGACCGCTGCGATCCGCGTTCTGCCCGAGGACGGGGGCGACGAGGGCGACGACGAGGCCGGAGATGCCGGTGGCGATCGCCAGGGCAGTCGACGTCGCGTTCGTCGCGCCGAAGCTCGAGCTCGTAATGTAGACGGAGAAGACGAAGGTGATGATGACCGTGTTGTACGGCTGGGCGCCCCAGTCCCACATCGCCCAGGACACGACCGTGCGACGTGGCGTCCGGGAGTCCCCGTGCCGCAGCGCGGAGCCGGGCGGCGCGAGGGGCAGATCGGCGTCGACGTCGCTTCGGTGCTGGGTCACAGGGGGACCGTACCCTCGCCCCGTGGGCCGATGTGCGCGACACGGGTACGACGCGGTAACCTGACGGACTGCCGACATCGCTCGCTCGCCGAAGAGCGCAGATCGACCCCCTCATGTGATCTGAGTCGCAGGCGACGTACCTCACGCCTGCCGCGGAGCCGGAACAAACTGGACGCCCCCGGGCGTTCTTCATGTGTGCCCGACAGCAGGGCGGGCGCACCCCCTGATCGACGAGGAGTACTGAGATGGCAGAGCGCACACTTCGCGGCACCCGCATGGTGTCGTTCAGCATGGAGACCACCGCGAACGTCGTCCCCAGCGAGCGGCAGATCACCACCTACGTGTGTGACGACGGCCACCGCACGGAGCTGCCCTTCTCGGTCGAGGCCGAGATCCCCAGCACCTGGGAGTGCCGTTGCGGCAAGCTCGGCAAGCTGCTCGACGGCCCCGAGCCCGAGCTCAAGCCCACCAAGCCCGCCCGCACCCACTGGGACATGCTGCTCGAGCGCCGTTCCGTCCCCGAGCTCGAGGAGCTCCTCGAGGAGCGTCTGGCGCTCCTGCGCGAGCGTCGCGGCGAGAAGCCGCGCAAGCGCTCCGCCTGACCGCACCCTCCTCGTACGAGAGCCGCCCCGGCATGACCGGGGCGGCTCTCGTCGTGCGGGGGTTGGCGGGCGAAGGGGGGACCCCTCCCCCGTCGGACCGTGCTCGGCGTCTCTCAGTCGACGATCTCACCCTCGACGACCTCGTCGCCGGGGTCGGGGCCGTCGCGGCGCGTGCGCCCGTCGCGGTGGGACGCGGTGCGCACCCGGATCACCCCGAGGTCGCCGAAGACGCGACGCCGGATGCCCGCCTCGAGCAGCGGCCTGGCGAGGGGGCGGGTGAAGGGCAGGACGAGCAGCAGCCCGACGACATCGGTGACGAAGCCCGGCAGCACGAGCAGCAGACCGCCGACGAGCACGAGGATGCCGTCGGCCAGCGCCCGGCTGGGCATCTCGCCCGTGCGGGCGGACGTGCGCAGGGCGCGCATCGCCCGAGCACCCTCGCGCCGCAGCAGCCACACGCCGGCGACCGAGAGCGCGACGAGCGAGACCAGCGTCCACAGGACGCCGATCCGGCGGCCGACGGCGATGATCACCGCGAGCTCGAGGACGACGAGCAGCAGCAGGGCCACCGGCACCCACGGCAAGACGCGGCGCCGCCGTCGCGGCGCTCCGGGCTGGCCGTGAATCTGGCTCACAGCCGGTGCCACCGCCGCCCGCGGTGCAGGAGGGAGGCGGCCTGGTCACGGCGGTGGCGCACGCCCCACCCGGTGATGCGCCGCATCGACTCCTTGACGACGTCGCCGTCCATCTTCGACTCGCCGATCTCGCGCTCGACGAAGGTGATCGGCACCTCGACGACGCGCATCCCGGCGCGCACGGTGCGCACGGTGAGGTCGGTCTGGAAGACGTAGCCGGCGCTCTCGACCTGGTCGAGGCCGATGTCGCGCAGGGTGTCGGCGCGGTAGACCCGGTATCCGGCCGTCGCGTCGTTGACCGGCATGCCGAGGATCGCGCGGATGTAGAGGTTGCCGCCCATGGAGATCGCCTTGCGCGACAACGGCCAGTTGACGACGCTGCCGCCGCGCACGTAACGCGAGCCGATGACGAGGTCGGCGTCACGCGCGGCCTCGAGCATCGCCGGCAGGTCCTCCGGGCGGTGCGAGCCGTCGGCGTCCATCTCGACGACGGCGTCGTAGCCGGCGTCGAGCGCCCAGCGGAAGCCGGCGAGGTAGGCCGCGCCCAGACCCTCCTTGCCCTGACGGTGCAGGACGTGGACCTGGTCGTCGGCGGCGGCGAGCTCGTCGGCGACCGCGCCGGTGCCGTCGGGGCTGTTGTCGTCGAGGACGACGACGTCGGCGCTCGGCACGCTGTCGCGCACGCGCTGCACGACGCGCGGGAGGTTCTCGCGCTCGTTGTAGGTCGGGATGAGCACGGCCACCCGGGTGATGGGGGGCCGCAGGGGGGCGTCAGGCACGGGCACTCGACTCCAGCTTCGTCTTCGGTGAGGTGTCGACCTTATCCGCCCGGCGCCCGCGCAGTCGCCCCGCCACGACGAGCAGGACGAGGGCCAGGGCGCTGCCGATCTCCACCCACGGGCCGAGCCGGTCGGAGGGGGTGAGCCCGGTACGGGCGTCGAAGGTGCCGACGACCTGGGCCGCGGTGAAGAGCTCGGTGGGCTGGGTGACGGACCCGTCGGGGGCGATGACGGCGCTCACGCCGACGGTCGAGACGTGGGCGACGGGTCGGCCGTGCTCGATGGCCCGGATCCGCGAGATCGCGAGCTGCTGGGTCGACTCGGCCGTGTACCCGAAGGTCGCGTTGTTCGTCTGCACGAGCAGCACACTGGGCAGCCCGCCGTCCTCGGCGTGGTGGACCGCCTCGCGCATGAGCCCGTCGTAGGCCACCTCGAAGCAGATCGTCGGCACGACGGAGAAGCCGCCCGCGGACCCCTCGACGGGGAAGGCCTGCGGACCGGGCCCCTTCGCGAAGCCGATCCGCACGAGGTCGACCTTGTCGGAGAAGAGGCGGAAGAAGTCCCGGTACGGGACGTACTCGGCGAAGGGGACGGGGTGCTGCTTGACGTAGCGGGCCGTCGGGGCGTCACGGCCGGGCTCGTAGAGCAGGCTGGCGTTGCTCACCTCCGGGCTCGGCTCGTCGAGGATCGCGCCGACGACGACGGGCACGTCGACGGCGTCGAGCGCGCGCTGCACCTGGGCGGCGGCGTCGGGGTTGCGCAGCGGGTCGATGTCGCTGGAGTTCTCCGGCCACACGACGAGGTCGAGGCGCTCACCGGAGCGGCCGAGCTCCTCGGTGCCCGTGACGTGGTTGTCGAGGACCTGACGCCGCTCGGCGTTGAAGTCGAGGCCGGCGCGCGGCACGTTGCCCTGCACCATCCCGATCCGGGCCGGCGTCGAGCCCTCGGGCGCCTCGGCGTGGACCGGGAGGAGCAGGCTGGTCAGCCCGAGGGCGACGGCGACCGGCACGAGGAGGGCGGCGCGCAACGTGCGACGCACGACGAGCAGCACGAGCGGCACCGCGAGGAGCGCGACGACGAGGCTGACCAGTGGCGCCCCGCCGAGCCAGGCCCACCGCGCGAGCGGGCTGTCGGCCTGCCCGAAGGCGAGACGGGCCCACGGGAAGCCGCCGAAGGGGACGGTGCCGCGGACGAGCTCCTGCAGCACCCACAGGACGGGCAGGGCGAGCGCGGCGAGCACCTCACGGCCCCGGGCGAGCAGCGGGCGCTGCACGGCCGCGAGGACCGCTCCCATGACGGCGACGTAGAGGGCCTGCACGGTCGACAGGGCCACCCACGGCATCGCGCCGACGAAGATGCCCGACCAGTGCAGCGTCGGCAGGAAGGTCGCCCAGCCGGCGAGCATCCCGAGGCCGAAGCCCACCCGCGCCCGCACGCCCCACAGGGCGAGGCCGACGAGGGCGACACCGGGCACCCCGGCGAGGTGGATCCCGTGGTCGGGGAAGGTGAGCCAGACGAGCAGCCCGCCGGCGACCGCGAGGACGGCGCGCACCCAGGCGGGCGGGGCGAAGGGGGTCTCGGGCACGTCTGAGCCTAACCCGGGGACGTCCACCCCTTCGCCGTCGACCCGGTGCGCTCAGTCCTCCCAGGGGGTCGACAGCACGACCGTCGTGCGGGTCGAGACCTCCGCCTTGGCCCGGATGGTCGCGATGAGCGCCTCGAGGTCCTGGGGGGTGCCGACGCGCACCTTGAGCAGGTAGTTGGCGTCGCCGGCGACGCTGTAGCAGGACTCGACGTCGGCGACGTCGCGCAGCCGCTGCGGGATGTCGTCGGGAGCACGGTGGTCGAGCGGCTCGACGGCGATGAAGGCGGTGAGCGGACGACCGGCCTGGGCGTGGTCGACCTGGGCGGTGAAGCCGCGGATCACCCCGCGCTCCTCGAGCCGGCGCACGCGCTGGTGCACCGCCGACGTCGACATGCCGATGGCGCGCCCGAGATCGGTGTAGCTCATCCGGCCGTCGACGACGAGCAGGTCGACGATGCGCTGGTCAGCCTCTTCCATGCGGGTGACGATAGGCGACGGGGCGCCGTGGCGCCGGACGCATAGGCTTCGGCCATGCCGTCTGCGACGCCGCGCCTGCTCCTCCTCGACTCCGCGAGCCTGTACTTCCGCGCCTTCTACGGCGTCCCGGCCCGGGCGGAGGCGCCGTCAGGCATCCCGACGAACGCGGTCGCCGGCTTCGTCGACATGATCGCGACCCTCGTCGGGCGCTACCGGCCGACGCACGTCGCGGCCTGCTGGGACGACGACTGGCGCCCGCAGTGGCGGGTCGACGCGATACCCACGTACAAGGCGCACCGCGTCGCCGAGGACGCCGCAGAGTGCGAGGAGGTGCCCGACGAGCTCGGGCCCCAGGTGCCCGTCATCGCGCAGTGCCTCGAGGTGCTGGGCGTGCCCAAGGTCGGCGCCGCCCACTACGAGGCCGACGACGTCATCGGCACCCTCGCCCACCACTACCGCGGGGTCATGCCCGTCGACGTCGTCACGGGCGACCGCGACCTCTTCCAGCTCGTCGACGACGCCTCGGGCACGCGGGTCATCTACACCGCACGCGGCGGCGTGCGTGACCCCGACGTCGTCGACCAGGGCTACCTGCGCACGAAGTACGACGTGCCCACGGGCGACGCGTACGCCGACATGGCGGTGCTGCGCGGCGACACGAGCGACGGCCTGCCCGGTGTCGCCGGGATCGGTGAGAAGACCGCTGCCCGGCTCATCGCCGCCCACGGCTCCCTCGAGGGCATCCGCGCGGCGATCGCGAGCGGCGACCCGTCGATCAAGGGCGCGCAGCGTGCCCGGCTCGAGGCGGGCAGCGACTACCTCGACGCCGCCCCGCGCGTCGTCGCCGTGGCGCGGGACGTGCCGGTGACGGACGTCGACCTGACGATCGGCCCGGAGCTGCTCGACCCGGCGGGGATGAGCCGGCTCGCGCTCGACCACGGCATCGCCGGTCCCCTCGGCCGGGCGGCGGCCGCGCTGTACCCGCAGGCCGACTGACCCGGCCCCGCTCCCCCTTCGCCCTGCCCGCGGCGTCCCGGTGCCGGCCGCGTCAGTCGATGCGGTCGGCGGCGACGACGCCGCGCATGACGGCGTCGATCGCCTTGCGCGCGGTGCTGCGCAGCCGGTCCTCCTCGGAGGCCTTCGCGATCTGGTCGAGCAGGTCGACGATCTGCTTGCACCGGCGCACGAAGTCGCCCGCGGTGAGGTCGGAGTCGAGGAGCACCTCGTCGAGCCGGCGGCCGCTCGCCCAGCGGTGCACCTGCCAGGCGATCCCGGCGTCGGGCGGGTCGGTGGGGTCGAGCCCCGCGGTGTGCTCGCGGGCCTCGATGTCGCGCCAGCGCTCCTGCAGGTCCTCCCAGGCGATGGCGAGGCCGTCGGTCGGGATCCGCGGCATGAGGTCGGCGTCGTCGCGCCGCGGCTCGTAGACGAGCATCGAGACGGCGGCGGCGAGCTCGGCCGGGGTGAGCTGCTTCCACGTTCCCGCGCGCAGGCACTCGGCGGCGAGGAGGTCCTTCTCGGAGTACAGCCGGCGCAGCCGGGCGCCGTTCGCGCTCACGGCGTCGCCGCCCTCGTCGAGGTAGCCGAGGTCGACGAGCACGGACACGACCCGGTCGAAGCGGGCCGCGACCGAGCCGGTCCGGGAGTCGACGGTGCGCTGCAGGGCGCTCTGCTCGCGCTTGAGGCGCCACCAGCGCTCGGACCACCGCGCGTGCTCCTCGCGGTCCGGGCACGCGTGGCACGGGTGCGCCCGCAGCTCCTGGCGCAGGCGGACCAGCCGGGCGTCCTCTCCCCCGGCGGCCTCCTTCGCCTCGCGCCGGATCGACGGCGCCCCCTCGTGGGGCGCCTTGACCCGCAGCGTCGTCGCGAGATCGGTCCGGTGCCGGGCCGAGCGCGGGTTGAAGGACCGGGGCACCGCGAGCTTGCCGAAGGGGGTGACCGGCCCGTCGAGGTCGGAGGTCGTGAGCCGGCGCACCTGCTTGTGCTCGGTGAGCACCATGGGCTCGCCGGACTGCCCCTTGTAGGGCCGGGCCGGGATGACGACGACGGCCAGGCCGGAGCGGCGGCCCCCGATGCGGATGATGTCGCCGGTCTCGAGGGAGTCGAGGGAGACGGCGGTCTCGGCGCGACGGGTCGCCGAGCGCTGCTTGCGCCCGGACTTCTCGAGGTCGCTGATGCGGTGGCGGATCTGCGCGTACTCGCGGAAGTCGCCGAGCTCGCAGTGCATCGCCTCGGCGTAGCCCTCGAGCGACTCCTGCTGGGAGCGGACCTTCGAAGCCAGGCCGACGACGGCCCGGTCTGCCTGGAACTGCGCGAAAGAGCTCTCGAGGATCTCGCGGGCGGTCTGGCGCCCGACGGTCGCCACGAGGTTGACCGCCATGTTGTACGTCGGGGCGAAGGAGCTGCGCAAGGGGTAGGTGCGGGTCGAGGCCAGGCCCGCCACAGAGAGCGGGTCCATGCCGCGCGACCACACGACGACGGCGTGGCCCTCGACGTCGATGCCGCGTCGGCCGGCCCGGCCGGTCAGCTGGGTGTACTCGGCGGGGGTGATCTCGACGTGGGCCTCGCCGTTGAACTTCACGAGCTTCTCGAGCACGACGGTGCGGGCGGGCATGTTGATGCCCAGGGCCAGGGTCTCGGTCGCGAAGACCGCCTTGACCCGGCCCGCGGTGAAGAGCTCCTCGACGACCTCGCGGAAGATCGGCAGCATGCCGGCGTGGTGGGGTGCGTACCCGCGCTCGAGGCCGGCGAGCAGCTGGTGGTAGCCGAGGACCGTGAGGTCCTCGCCCTCGAGCACGGCCGAGCGCTCCTCGAGGGTGCGCCGGTTGCGCTCGCCCTCGGCGGCGCTGATGAGCCGGACGTCGTTGCCGAGGAGCTGCCCGACGGCGCCCTCGCAGCCGACCCGGCTGAAGATGAAGGTGATCGCGGGGAGCAGCCCCTCGCGGTCGAGCTGGGTGATGACCTCGGTGCGCGAGGCTCCCCCGCCGAAACGCTGACGCGCGCCGCCCTGGGGCCGCCCGCCCCGGCCCCGCCGGTCGCGGTCACGCCCGCCCCGGCCCCGGGCCGGGCCGTCCTCGCCGGAGCGCGAGGCGCTGCGCACGGCGTCCATGAGCAGCGGGTTGACCCGCCACCGGTCGGCCTCGTCGCTCGGCGTCGCGCCGTCGACGAAGATGTCGTAGACCTCCTTGCCGACCTGCATGTGCTGCCACAGCGGCACCGGCCGCTCCTCGGAGACGACGACGACGTTGCCGCCGCGCACCTCGTCGAGCCAGTCGCCGAACTCCTCGGCGTTGCTCACCGTCGCCGAGAGCGAGACGAGCTGCACGGACGGCGCGAGGTGGATGATGACCTCCTCCCACACCGCCCCGCGGAAGCGGTCGGCGAGGTAGTGCACCTCGTCCATGACGACGAAGCCCAGTCCCTCGAGCGTGCTGCTGCCCGCGTAGATCATGTTGCGCAGCACCTCGGTCGTCATGACGACGACCGGCGCCTCGCCGTTGATCGAGGTGTCGCCGGTGAGCAGACCGACCTGCGCGTGCCCGTGACGGGCCGCGAGCTCGTGGTACTTCTGGTTCGATAGGGCCTTGATGGGGGTCGTGTAGAAGGCCTTCTGCCCGCGCTGGAGCGCGAGGTGCACGGCGAACTCCCCGACGATCGTCTTGCCGGCTCCCGTCGGCGCCGCGACGAGCACGCCGTGCCCGGCGGCGATGGCCTCGCAGCCCTCGATCTGGAAGGGGTCGAGCGGGAAGTCGACCCCGGCGGCGAAGGCGTCCACGGCGTCTGACATGTCGTCAGGCTAACCGGGCGGGTGGGTCAGATCAGGATGCGCACCGCGCCGGGCACGACGTCGACGTCCACGGGCAGGGGGTAGAGGCGCTCCCCGTCGGCGTAGGCGACGACGCCGGGCGCGTCGAGACGCACGGAGCGCGCCCGGTGCACGCTCACCGCGGGGTGCCCGAGATGGGCGCCGCGGAAGACCTTGGGGAAGACGCGCAGGAGCTCCGGGACGCTGATCTCGTCGACGACGAGCACGTCGAGCAGGCCGTCGGCCATGTCGGCGTCGGGTGTGACGCGCATGCCCCCGCCGTAGGCGCGCCCGTTGCCGACGCACACGAGCATCGCGCGTGGGTGCGACAGCTCGCCGTCGAGGGTGAGCGTGTACGGGATCGGGGCGAAGGTGGGCAGCTCCCGGGCGATCGCGAGGTTGTACCGGGCCGGCCCGCGGGGCCACCGCATCGTGTTCGCCCGCTCGTTGACCAGGGCGTCGAAGCCGCCGCACAGGACGCCGAGGTACCACCGCTGCTGGCTGGCGTCGGTGCTGCGCACCCGGCCGAGGTCGACCGCGCGGGCCGAGCCGTGCAGCACCCGCTCGACCGCGGCCTCGACGTCGCGCACCGGCAGCCCGAGCTCACGGGCGTTGTCGTTGCCGGTCCCGACGGCGACCACACCGAGGGGTACCTCGGTCTCCGCGCAGATGTTCACCCCGAGGCCGACGGCCCCGTCACCACCGGCGACGACGAGGGTGTCGACCTCGCCGTCGCGGACCGCACGGCGGGCCTTGGCCTCGGCCCGGCGGGCGTCGAGCCCGGTGAGGTCGACGACCTCGGCACCGCCGCGCTCGAGCAGGTCGGCGACGGTCGTGCCGACCCGGGCGCCGGCGTTCTTGCCGGCCGTGGGGTTGACGAGCAGACCGATGCGGCGAGAGCTCATGACGCCAGCCCGCGTCTCAGTCGAGCGCCGAGGCCTGGTCCTCCGGCGTGTCGAGCCAGGCCGGTCGGGCCTGCTCCCGCTTGCGGGTGATGAGCATGCCGATCCCGCAGGCGCCGAAGTACAGCACGACGAGCGGACCCGCGAGCAGGAACATCGTGAAGGGTTCCGGCGTCGGCGTGATGACCGCCGCGGCGACGAAGATGAGCAGCACCGCCGGGCGCCACGCTCTGAGCATCTGGCGGCCGGTGAGCACACCGATGGCGCACAGCGCGACGAGGACGACCGGCAGCAGCCACGACGCCCCGAAGGCGAAGATGAAGCGCATGACGAAGGTGAAGTAGTCCGTCGTGCTCTGGATGTTCGAGCTCGTGTCCTCGTCGGGGGTGAAGCCGTAGAGGATGATGAGGGCCTTCGGCAGCGTGTAGTAGCCGAAGGCGCAGCCCGCCGCGAAGAGCGGCACGGTGGCGCTGAAGAAGGCACCGGAGATGCGCTTCTCGCGCTTGGTCAGGCCCGGGACGACGAAGGCCCAGATCTGCCACAGCCAGATCGGGCTCGTCATGAGGATGCCGGCGAAGATCGAGATCGACAGCTGCTGGCTGAAGGCCGCCGTCGGGTTGCCGAAGTTCAGCGCGATGATGCTCTCGGGGTGCAGCCGCTTGTACTCGCGGAAGGGCGAGGAGAGGTGCTCGTAGATCGGCGTGTAGTAGATCCAGCCGACGACCGTCCCGACGACGACGGCGGCCGCCGCGATCATCAGCCGGCGCCTCAGCTCGATGAAGTGCGCCTTGAGGGGCATCCGCCCCTCGGGGTCCTTGGGCGTGCGTCGTCGGGTGGCCACGGCGGCGTGCGAGAGCGGTGCGAAGGGGGTGTCGTCAGACGACCGGGCCGGAGGTGTTGTCCGTGCGCGGCTTCGTCTCGTCGATGAGGGCGTCGCCCTGGCGGTGGGTGACGTCGTCACGCACCGGGGTGCCGGCGGAGGTGATGGTGCCGGACTCACGGGCCTTCTTGGCCTCCTCGCGAGCGCGGTCCTCCTCCTTCATCTCGTTGACCTCGGACTTGAAGACACGAGCGGACTTGCCCAGGCTGCGGGCGGCGTCGGGGAGCTTCTTGAAGCCGAAGAGGAGCAGGATGAGCAGAGCGATGATGAGCAGTTCGCCGGGACCGAGCCACTGAGGCATGGCGGACGCCTTTCACGAGATGGTTGGACGCCTGCGAGTGTACGCCCGTCAGGCTGGGTAGCCGGTGAGCGCGGCGAGCGCACGGGCGCGCACCGCGTCGACGGCGGGCTGCGGCGCCTCGAGCACCGCGTGCCCCCCGCAGCCGAGGACGAGCCGGGCCAGCCAGGCGTCGTCGCGGGCCGTGAGCCGCACCCGCAGGTCCTCGCCGACCTCCTCCTGCGACAGGGTCGGGTAGTACTCGGCGACCCAGCGGGCGCGGGGCCGCAGGAGCAGGGTGACGACGCGGTCGTCGGGCGCCCCCGAGTACGCACCCTGGGACAGGTCGCGCGAGACCGCCTGCGGCGGCGGGGTGCCGTCGACGTCGAGCAGCTCGATCGCCTCGACGCGGTCGAGGCGGAAAAGGCGTGTGTCCTGGGCGAGGTGGCACCAGCCCTCGAGGTACCAGTGGCCGTCGAGCGCGACGACCCGCATGGGGTCGACGTCGCGCTCGGTGCGCTCGTCGCGCGAGGGCACGAGGTAGGTGAGGTGGACCCGGCGGCGCTGCTGCACGGCGCTGCTCGCGGTCTGGAGCACCTCGTGGTCGCGCTCGCCCTCGGCGACGACCCCGACCCGGTCGATGCCGGGCAGGGACCCGGTCGCCTGCTCGAGGGTGGCCAGGGCGCGCCGCACGGCGTCGGAGGGGCCGACGCCGGAGGCCTCCAGCGCGCGCAGGCCGACGATGATCGTCGTGGCCTCCGCGACCCCGAGGCGCAGCGGGCGGCTGATCGTCTCGGCGTTGTCGATGTAGACGTGGCCCTGCTCGTAGCTGACGTCGATGAGCTCGTCGGTCATCGGCCCGTACCCGCACATGAAGAGCAGGTCGAGGTCGTCGCGCAGCTGCTGCTCGCTGACGCCGAGACCCTCGGCGGCCTCGGAGAGCGCGATGCCCTGGCGCGAGACGAGCCACGGGACCATCGTCAGCAGCCGCGAGACCCGGGTGGTCGCCGGCTCGGCGGGCGTGCGGGGGCTCATCGGGCTCCTCCGAGGCTGGCGAGCACGCCCTCGAGGCGTGACCGGACGGCGGTGACGAGCTCCTCGGGCGACTCGGCCACGACGTCGCCGCCGTACCCGGCGAGCTCGTCGGCCAGGGCGTGCGTCGAGGAGTGCTCGACCTCGAGACGGTCCCACCCCTCCCCCGCGTCGGTGCTCGCGCGGGCTCGCCGGCGCAGCGCGTGACCGGCGCCGGTGCGCACGCGCACGACGGCCACGGTCGTCGGGCGGTCACCCTGGGCGAAGCGCGCGACCGCGCCCTGCGGGTCGAGGTCCTCGGGGCGCTGGTGGGTGATCTCTCCCCCGGTGCGCACGGCGGACGAGATCCGCGAGAGGCGGTAGATCCGCTGGCCCGCGCGGTCGAGGTCGTACCCGGTGAGGTACCACCGGCCGTGCCACGACGTGAGCGCCCACGGGTCGACCCGTCGGGTCTGCGGCTCCACGGCCCCGGAGCGGGTGTAGTCGAAGGTCACCGTGCGGGCGGCGACGGTCGCCTCCTGCAGCGCGGGGAAGGAGGGCTCGGAGCCGCCGAGGGTGGGCTCGATGCCGACGAAGGGGTCCTCCGTCGCCCCGTCGCCGGGCTCGAGCGAGGCGACCTTGCGCCAGGCCGTCGCGGCGCTGGGCGCCATCGCCGCGTGGGTCCACACGCGGCTGGCCAGGCCGATGACCGCGAGCTCGTCGGGGGCGAAGGAGAGGTCGGGCAGCGCGTAGTCGCGCTGGTCGATCCGGTAGCCCGGCTCGTCCTCGAAGGCTCCGCCGATCTGCTCGGTGACGAGCGGGATGCCCAGACCGCGCAGCTCGTCCTTGTCGCGCTCGAACATGCGGTCGAAGGCCTCGTCGGACTCGACGCCCTGGTACGCCTCGACCATCGTGCGGATGCGCGCCTTGGGCAGGGCCCGGCGGGTCGAGAGCAGGCACATCGTGAGGTTCATCAGCCGCTCGGTCTTGGCCCGAGGGGTGTTGCTGACGGCCACGCGCTCTCCCTTCGCCGCTCGCGCCGCTGCGGCGCACGCCCGACGCTACCCGAGGGTCGCGAGGCGGGCAGATAGCCTTCGCGCCATGATCCACTGGCGCCGCGGCACGGTCTCGTCCGTCACGGGCGGCTGGGGGCCGGTGGTCACCGTCGACGTCGAGCTCGACGAGGGCGGGGTCATGGCCGCGCTCGCCGACACCCCGCTCGTCGGCACCCCGCGGGTGGGCGACACGGTGCTGCTCAACGCGAGCGCGCTCCTCAAGGGGCTGGGCACCGGGGGCCAGGCCCTCGTCGTCGCGATCCCCGACGCGCTGCCCCCGGACCCCGTCGCCGCCGACGGCTCCCGACCGCCCGGCCACATCGTCAAGGCGCGCTACGCGCCGCTGCAGACGATGGTCCTCGCGCTCGAGGAGCAGGAGTCGCCCCACCACGAGGCGATGGCCGGCCACCCCCAGGTCGTCGCCGGCGACCTCGAGGGCATGCCCGTCGTCGCCGCCGAGCTGCACTCGGCCCTGCCGGCCGTCGTCGCCGGCATCCACGCCGACCGCCCCGGTGCTCGCGTCGCCTACGTCATGACCGACACGGGCTCGCTGCCGCTCGGCCACTCCCGTCTCGTCGCCGCGATGCGCGAGACCGGGATGCTCACGAGCACGACGAGCGTCGGCCAGGCGTACGGCGGGGAGCACGAGACGATCACCCTGCACTCGGCGCTGCTCGCGGCGCGGTACGTCCTCGGCGCCGACGTCGTCGTCGTCGCGCAGGGGCCGGGCAACGCCGGCTCGGCGACGCCATGGGGCTACTCCGGCATCAGCCAGGGCGAGGTGCTCAACACCGTGCACACGCTGCGCGGTCGTGGGGTCGCGGTCCTGAGGGTCTCCGCGGCCGACCCGCGCGGTCGTCACCGCGGGCTGTCGCACCACACGGCGACGACGCTGGGCCGGGTGGTCCTCGGGGCGGCCGACGTGCCGCTCGCCGCCGACGACGACCTCTCCCCCGGTCTGCGCGAGGCGGTCGAGGCCGTCTGCGCGTCCGCGACCGGTCGCCTCTCCCCCGTCCTCGTCCCCACCGGTGGTCTCGACGAGGCGCTGCGCGCCTGCGCGGTGCCGCTCGCGACGATGGGCCGCGGCTACGCCTCCGAGCGCGCCGCCTTCGTCACCTCGGCCGCCGCCGGCCGCCACGCCGCCGCCCTCCTCTGACCCCCTTCGCCCCGGTCCCCACTTTCCCGCCCAGGGCGGGAAAGTGCGACCTCGGGAAGGAAATGTTCTCGCCCGAGGTCGAATGTTCCCGCCCTGGGCGGGAAAGCTGAGACAGCCCCCGGACGCACCACGGGCCCCCGACCGGCGTACCGGTGGGGGCCCGAGGCGAGGGGCGAAGGGGGTGTCAGCCGACTCCTCAGCCGACGGAGACGAGGTCGACGACGAAGATCAGGGTCTCGCCGCCCTTGATCGCACCGCCGGCGCCGCGGTCGCCGTAGCCGAGGTGCGGCGGGATGGTGATCTTGCGACGACCGCCCTCCTTCATGCCGAGCAGGCCCTGGTCCCAGCCCTGGATGACCTGGCCGACGCCGACGGTGAAGGCGAGCGGGGCGCCGCGGTTCCACGAGGCGTCGAACTCCTCGCCGGTGCTGTGGGCGACGCCGACGTAGTGCGCCTTGATGGGGTCGCCGGGGGTGGCCTCGCGGCCGTCGCCGACGGTGATGTCCTCGAGCACGAGCTCGCTCGGCGGGGTGTCGCCGGGGAACTCGATCTCGGGCTTGGTCGTGCTCGGGTCGAAGGGCATGCGGACCTCCTGGGGTCTGGGGTTGCGGGTGGCGTGGCAGGTCGTCGCGGCGCGAGCGCCGGGTCAGACCTTGCCGAGGACGTCGATGACGAAGACGATCGTGTCGTCCTTGGTGATGCTGCCGTCGGGGCTGCCGGTCTTGCCGTAGCCGTCCTTCGGGGGCACGACGAGCAGGACGCGGTCTCCGACCTTCGTGCCGACGAGCTCCTCGTCCCAGGCCTTGATGACCTGGCCGCCGCCGACCTGCACGGCGAAGGGGCGACGCCCCTCCTGCTTGCTGGAGTCGAAGACCTTGCCGTTCTTCCACAGCGCGCCGGTGTAGCTGACGTAGGCGGTGTCGCCCTTCTTGACCGTCGCGCCGTCGCCCTGGACGAGCGTCTGGGCCGTCGTGGAGCTCGGCGCCTTGCCCTTGGGCATCTCGAAGGTCGCGGCCTTGTCGGTCGAGTAGGTGACCTTCGGCAGGCCGGACTTCGCGGCGACCTCCTTGCCCTTGGCCTCCTTGAGCATGACGTCCTTGACGTCGTAGACCATGACGACGGAGTCGGTCGCGGCGACGCCGAGCTGCTCGTTGCCGGTCTCGCCGAACATCTCCTTCGGCGGGACGACGGCGGTCGCGGTGCTGCCGACCTTCTGGCCGACGATGCCGTTGCGCAGGCCGGGGAAGATCTGCTCGTTGCCGAGGTCGATCGCGATGGGGTCCGCGGTGTAGGTCTCGGTGTTGGGGATCGGCTTGCCGCTGGTGCCGTTGTAGAGGGCGATGTCGACGGTGACGACGTCGTCCTTGCTCACCGGGGCGCCCTTGCCCTCCTTGACCGTCTTGACCTCGGTCTTCGAGGTGGAGACGCTCTTGTCCTCGAGGGCGATCTTCGGGGCGGCCTTCTCGGTGCCGGCGGTGACCTTCACCTGGTCCACCGCCCCCGAGGAGGCGGCCTCCGGGGCCTCGGCGTCGTCACCGCCGCAGGCGGTGAGGGTCAGTGCAGCGGCCGCGGTCAGCGCCACGGTCGCGCGGGCACGTGAGATCACGAGGAGTCCTTCGTCTTGGGGGTGACTTCTCCTCCACCATAACCACAGCCCCCTGAGAGCCGCCTGATCGAGCCGTCCGACGGCCCTGGTCGGCGGGCCCTGCTCAGGGCGCCGCGGCGGGCTCCGGCGGGGCGGGGCGCATCGAGGCGATGAGGGCGTCGACCCGCTCGTCGACGGCGGCGAAGGGGTCCTTGCACAGGATCGTGCGCTGGGTCGCGTCGTTGAGCTTGAGGTGGACCCAGTCGACGGTGAAGTCGCGGCCGTGCTCGCGCGCGGCCCGCACGAAGTCGCCGCGCAGCCGGGCCCGCGTGGTCTGCGGAGGGGTGTCGACGGCCGCCGCGACGCGGGCGTCGTCGACGACGCGGGCGACCCGCCCGGCCCGCTGGAGCACGTGGTGCACCCCGCGCTGCGGGTCGATGTCGTGGTAGGCGAGGTCGAGCTGGGCGATGCGGGGGTCCTCCATGCCCACCCCCCTGCTCGCGGCGTAGGCGTCGAGCAGCCGGTGCTTGACGACCCAGTCGACCTCGGTCGCGACGAGGTCGAGCCGGTCGGTCTCGATCGCGGTGAGCGTGCGCTGCCACAGCTCGACGACGTGGGTGGTCACCGCGTCGTCGATGCCCTCGCGCTCGACGAGCTCGAGGACGCCGTCGAGGTAGGCCTGCTGCAGCTCCAGACCGCTCATCTGGCGACCATCGGCCAGCCGGACCGTGGCCCGCCCGGTGATGTCGAGGCTGATGTCGCGGATCGCCCGGATGGGGTTCTCCAGGCGCAGGTGGTCCATCCGCACGCCCGACTCGAGCATCCGCAGGACGAGCGAGGCGGACCCCACCTTGAGCAGCGTCGTCGTCTCGGTCATCGTCGAGTCGCCGACGATGACGTGCATCCGGCGGTAGCGCTCGGCGTCGGCGTGGGGCTCGTCGCGGGTGTTGATGATGGGCCGCGAGCGCGTCGTCGCCGACGAGACGCCCTCCCAGATGTGGTCGGCCCGCTGGCTCACCGAGAAGACCGGTCCCTGGCTCGTTGTTATCACCTTGCCCGTGCCGGCGACGAGCTGGCGCGAGATGAGGAAGGGCAGCAGCCCCTCGGTGATCGCCCCGAAGTCGTCGGTGCGGGCGACGAGGAAGTTCTCGTGGCAGCCGTAGGAGTTGCCGGCGGAGTCGACGTTGTTCTTGAAGACGTAGATCTCGCCGTCGACCTCGTCCTCGGCCAGACGCGTCTGCGCGTCGTCGACGAGCTGCTGGACGACGAGCTCGCCGGCGCGGTCGTGCGCGACGAGGTCGAGCAGGTCGTCGCACTCGGCGGTCGCGTACTCGGGGTGGCTGCCGACGTCGAGGTAGAGCCGCGCGCCGTTGCCGAGGAAGACGTTGCTCGAGCGGCCCCACCGCACGACCGAGCGGAACATGTACCGCGCGACCTCGTCGGGCGTGAGGCGCCGCCTGCCCTGCGACGTGCACGTCACGCCGAACTCGGTCTCGATGCCGTAGATGCGCCGCTCCATGGCGCCCAGGCTAGGGGCAGCGCCCCCGGCCCGGACCGGGGGCTACTCGCCGCCCTTCTGCACGAAGCTCTTGACGAACTCCTCGGCGTTCGTCTCGAGCACGCCGTCGATGTCGGAGAGCACCGAGTCCAGCCCCTCGTCGCGCGCGGCGTTGCTCGCGCTCACCTGGCCGAAGGCGTCGTCGCCGGGGGTCTCGTCCCCGCCGCCGCCACCGCTGCGCCGCACCTGCTCCTGACCGGCCATCACCGGCTCCTCTCGTCGACGGGTCGAGCCCCCAACCTATGCCCCGAGCGCCTCGACGACCTCGGTGACCGTGTCGTGGGCGAGCGCGGCCGCGGTCGCGTCACGGCCCAGGGCGGTCGGCTCGGGCATCGAGATGCGCGCGACCCCGCGCGGGACGCGCAGCACGACGGAGTCCCAGGACGCGGAGATGACGTCGGGGGCGTGGTCGCGCACGAGCCGCCCGCGCAGCCAGGCACGGGTGTCGGCCGGCGGCGTGGTCACCGCAGCCTCGACCTCCTCGGGCGTCGTCAGCCGGGTGATCCGGCCGGCCGCCTCGAGGCGGGCGAAGACCCCCTTCGCCGGGCGGATGTCGCTGTACTGGATGTCGACCGCCTGCAGCCGCGGGTCGCCCCACGCGAGCCCGTCGCGGTCGCGGTAGCCCTGGAGGATCGAGAGCTTGGCGACCCAGTCGAGGTCCTTCGCCGCCGACATCGGGTCGCTCTCGAGGAGCGTGAGGACCCGGTCGAGATGGGCGAGGACCTCGTCGGTCGCCTCGTCGCTGCCGTGCCGCCCGAGGTGCTCTCCGATGAGCTCGCGGTAGGCCCACAGGAGCTGGACGGCGGTCATCCGCCGGCCGTCGGCGAGCTCGACGAGCGCGGTGCACGTCGGGTCGTGCGAGACCTCGCGCAGGGCCCGAAGGGGGTCGCGCAGGGCGAGCCGGCCGCGCACCGCGTCGGCCTCGACGAGGGCGAGGACGAGCGAGGTCGAGCCCATCTTCAGCAGGTTCGCGACGTCGGCGAGGTTCGCGTCGCCGATGATGACGTGGAGGCGGCGGTAGCGGTCGGGGTCGGCGTGCGGCTCGTCCCGCGTGTTGATGATCGGGCGGCGGAAGGTCGTCTCCAGGCCCACCTCGGCCTCGAAGAAGTCGGCCCGGGAGCAGATCTGGTAGCCCGCGCCCTCGCTCTCGCGGCCCAGGCCGACGCGGCCGGCCCCGATGACCACCTGACGCGCGACGAAGAAGGGCGTGAGGTCGCGCACGACCCGGGCGAAGGGGGTGGCGCGGTCGAGCAGGTAGTTCTCGTGGGTGCCGTAGGAGGCGCCCTTGCCGTCGGTGTTGTTCTTGTAGAGCGTCACGCCCGGCGGCCGGGTCGACAGCAGCTCGACGGCCTCGCGCATGACGAGCTCGCCGGCCCGGTCGTGCACGACGGCGTCGTGGGGGGTCATCACCTCGGGCGAGGAGTACTCGGGGTGGGCGTGGTCGACGTAGAGGCGCGCACCGTTGGTGAGCACGACGTTGGCCAGGCCCGGCTGCTCCTCGTCGGTGAGCTGGGTCGGGTCGGCCTCGTCGCGGGGCATCGAGAAGCCGCGGGCGTCGTGCAGCGGCTGCTCGTCGGAGTAGTCCCACGCCCCGTGCGTCGCGCGCAGCCCGTGCTCCCTCGCGTAGCGCGAGACGACGAGACCGGAGGTCTGGACGGGGTCGGCCCACGGCTGACCGGGCACGGTGATGCCGTACTCGGTCTCGATCCCCATGACTCTGCGCACGCTCATGTCCCCCAGCGTAGGAGGGCGCGGTTCAATGGCCGCATGCCCTCTGCGACGCCCTCTGCCTGGATGCCGCTGCGGACGAGGGCGCTGGCCGCCCTGCTGCGCGCGACGAGCGGCCCGGTCGACACGATCAGCCCGGCCCGGCTGGCCCGCACCCGTCGACGGGTGCCCCTGCACCGGCCCCTGACGTGGGCGATCGGCACCCCGACGAAGGGGGTGACGACGACGGTCCGCGAGGTCCCGGTGCGCGACGGGGCCCGCGTGCGGGTCCGGGTGCACCGGCCGGACTACGTCGAGGGGGCGCTGCCGGTCGTCATGCACTTCCACGGCGGCGGCTTCGCGATGGGTCACCCCACCGCCTTCGACCCCGTGTGCACGCGCGTCGCCCAGGTCGCCGGCGCCGTCGTCGTCTCGGTGGGCTACCGCATGGCGCCCGAGCACCGCGCGCCGACCGCCGTGCACGACTGCGCCGACGTCACCCGGTGGGTCCTCGCGCACGCCGCCGAGCTGGGCGCCGACCCCGACCGGCTGGCCCTCACCGGCGACAGCGCGGGCGGCAACCTCGCCGCGGCGGTGGCCCAGGGGCTCGTCGCCGACGGCGTGAGCGCCCTGCGCCACCTCGCCCTCACCTACCCCGCGCCCGACCTCACCGAGCGCGAGGTCGACCTCGTCCTCGAGCAGGAGGACGTCGAGGTGCCGCCGCACGGCTTCCCCGTCATCACCCCCGACATGCTGCGCGCCTTCCGCAGCCTCTACCTCGGCGACCTCGACGGCAGCGACCCGATCGTCTCCCCCGCCCGCGGCGAGCTCGCCGGGCTGCCCCCCACCCTCGTGCAGACCGCCGAGCTCGACCCCCTCCGTCTCGACGGCGAGGCCTTCGCCCAGGCCCTGCGCGACGCGGGCGTGCCCGTGCGGCACACCCGCTACCGCGGCTCGCCCCACGGCTTCCTCTCCCTGCCCGGGCTCACGGCCGCCGGGCACCCCGCCCTCGAGGAGCTCGCCGCCGAGATGGCCCACCACCTGCGCCCGACGAAGGAGCCCGCATGACCGCGCGTCCCCACCTGGCCCGTCCCCGCCCGGCTCGTGCCCCACGACCGGCGCTGCGCACCCGGGTGGTGACCGACCTCCTCGAGCGGCTGGGGCGCCGCCCGGTGGAGGACTCCGACCTCGACGACATCCGGGCCAAGCGCGAGACCGTCTACCCGACCCGGGCCCCCTTCACGTGGATCACCGGGCCCGTCGGCCGCGGGGTGCGGGTCGAGACGGCGAGCGCCCCCGTGCGCGACGGGGCGCGCATCCCCCTTCGCTGCTACCTGCCCGCGATGCCGGGCCCACTGCCCCTCCTCGTCTTCTTCCACGGTGGCGGGTGGGTGCAGGGCTCGACCGCGATGTACGACCCGTTGTGCTCGCGCCTGGCCGAGCAGGTCGGGGCGGTCGTCGTCAGCGTCGACTACCGGATGGCCCCGGAGCACCTCTTCCCCACCGCCGCCCACGACGCCGTCGACGTCGTCTCCTGGCTCGTCGAGCACGGGGCGAGCCTGCCGGTGCTCGCCGACGCAGACCTCACGAGGGTCGGTCTCGCGGGCGACAGCGCGGGCGGCAACCTCGGCGCCGTCGTCGCCCAGCAGCTGCGCGACCTGCGCGGTCCCGACGGCGAGCCCGTCCTGCGCCACCAGGCCCTGATCTACCCGGCGACCGACCTCACGATGAGCTCGCCGTCCATCGACGAGCACGCCGACGGCCCGGTCCTCACCCGCGCGGGCATCACGGCCTTCCGCGCCCTCTACCTCGACGGCACCCTCGGCGTGCGCGAGGACCACCGGGCCGACCCGCGCCACCGCGACCCGCTCGCCTCTCCCCTGGCCGGCGACGCGACCGGGGTCGCCCCGGCGCTCGTGCAGGCCGGCGAGCTCGACCCCCTTCGCGACGACGCGACGCGGTACGCGGAGCACCTCGCCGAGGCCGGTGTGCCGGTGCGGTGCACGACCTACAGCCGGCTGCCGCACGGCTTCGCCTCGATGCCCGGCGCCTGCCCGGGGGCCGACGCCGCGCACGCCGAGCTCGTGGGCGAGATCGCGCACCACCTGCACGCGTCGGTAGGCTCGCAGCGCCCGCTCGCCGTCGGCGACGCCGAGGACCAGGAGCACGCGCAGTGAGAGAGATCGTCGTCTTCTCCGGCAGCGCCCACCGAGAGCTCGCCGAGCGGATCTGCGACCAGCTCGGCGTGCCGCTCTCGCCCAGCCGTACGACCCGCTTCAGCAACGACTGCCTCCAGACCCAGCTGCTGGCGAACTGCCGCCAGCGCGACGTCTACGTCGTCCAGCCGCTCGTCGCGCCGACGCAGGACCACCTCATGGAGCTGCTCCTCATGCTCGACGCCGCCCGGGGCGCCTCGGCCGCGCGGGTGACCGCCGTCGTGCCGCACTACGCGTACGCGCGCTCGGACAAGAAGGACGCCTCGCGCATCTCGATCGGCGGGCGGCTCGTCGCCGACATGATCACCGCCGCCGGGGCCGACCGCGTCATCACGATGGCGCTGCACGCACCCCAGGTCCACGGCTTCTTCTCGGTGCCGGTCGACCACCTCACCGCGCTCGGGGTGCTCGCCGAGCACTTCCGCGGGCGTGACCTCGACGACGCCGTCGTCGTCTCGCCCGACCTCGGCAACGCCAAGGAGGCGACGCAGTTCGCCCGTCTCCTCGGCCTGCCGGTCGCCGCCGGCAGCAAGCAGCGCACGTCCGACGACACGGTCGTCGTCGAGTCGGTCGTCGGCGACGTGCGGGGCCGGCACGCCGTCGTCCTCGACGACGAGATCGCCACCGGCGGCTCGATCGTCGAGCTGCTCGCCAAGCTCGAGGAGCTCGGCTGCACGGGCGCCTCCGTCGCGTGCACGCACGGGCTCTTCGCCGGCCGTGCGGTCGAGCGGCTGCGTGAGCACCCGATGGTCGACGAGGTCGTGACGACCGACACGGTGCCGGCGCCGGACGGCTGGCCGCAGCTCCAGGTGCGCTCGGTGAGCGGCCTCTTCGCCCAGGCGATCTCGCGCATCCACGCCGGGGAGTCGGTCTCGAGCCTCTTCGACGGCGTCGACCCGACGCACGCCCCGCCCCAGCCCTCCCTCTTCGACCGTGCCTGAGCGCGACACCGCGCGCTCCGCCGCGACCGCGCTCGCGCTCGACGTCCTCGTCGTCGCGGTCTTCGTCGTCGTCGGTCGGCGCAGCCATGCCGAAGGGGTGACCCTCGCCGGGTGGCTCGAGACGGCCTGGCCCTTCCTCGGCGGTCTCGTCCTGGGCTGGGTGGGCGTCGTCGCCGGCCTGGGCCGGGCCCCCGTCACCCTCGCCACCGGTCTGCCGGTCTGGGTCGCGACGGTCTTCGGCGGGATGGCGCTGCGCGACATGTCCGGTCAGGGCACCGCGCTCCCCTTCGTCGTCGTCGCGACGCTCTCGCTCGCCCTCGGGCTGCTCGGCTGGCGGGCCGCCGCGACCCTGCTCGGGCGACGGCGCACGGCGGCCCCGGCGGCACCGGCACCGCACCGGGGCGTCGTGGTCGGCGAGCCCACCCCCGACCCCCTCGGGCAGCGCGAGCTCGGCGATCAGGACATCACCACACCGGGACGCGGGGTCGTCCCCCCGCAGGAGCGCGCCCGCTACGGCCGCCGTCCCGACGCCGAGGCGGACCGCCCGGACGCCGGCGAGTAGCCGGCCTCGGCGAGCCCGCCGCACCCGAGATGTCGGCATCCGCCCTGGTTGCAACCGCCCTGGTTGCAACCCGAGCACCTGCCAACTTCTCGGATGATCTGCCCGAGATGTCGGCATCCGCCTTGGTTGCAACCCGAGCATCTGCCAGCTGCTCGGCAGGGATCCGCTCAGCCGAGGTCGATGGACTTGCCGGCGCTCGTGCCCGAGGCGGTGCCGACGAGGGTGCGGATGTAGACGATCCGCTCCCCCTTCTTGCCCGAGACCCGAGCCCAGTCGTCCGGGTTCGTCGTGTTCGGCAGGTCCTCGTTCTCGCGCAGCTCGGCCAGGCAGCTGGCGAGGAGGTGCTCCTCGCGCAGGCCCTCGACGCCGGAGGTGAGGTACTCCTTGATCGCGAGCTTCTTCGCGCGGTCGACGACGTTCTGGATCATCGCGCCGGAGCTGAAGTCCTTGAAGTACAGGACCTCCTTGTCGCCGCCGGCGTAGGTGACCTCGAGGAACTGGTTCTCGGGGATCTGGGCGTACATCCGCTCGACGACGGCGTCGATCATCGCGACGACCGTGCGCTCGTGCGAGCCGTCGTGGTCGCCGAGGTCGTGCGGGTGCAGCGGCAGGTCGGCGGTGAGGTACTTCGCGAAGATCTCTCGCGCGGCCTGGGCGTCCGGGCGCTCGATCTTGATCTTCACGTCGAGGCGACCAGGTCGCAGGATCGCGGGGTCGATCATGTCCTCGCGGTTCGTCGCACCGATGACGATGACGTTCTCGAGGCCCTCGACGCCGTCGATCTCGGCGAGCAGCTGCGGGACGATCGTCGTCTCGACGTCGGAGGACACGCCCGAGCCCCGGGTGCGGAAGAGGCTGTCCATCTCGTCGAAGAAGACGACGACGGGGGTGCCGTCGCTGCTCTTCTCACGGGCCCGGTGGAAGATGAGGCGGATGTGCCGCTCGGTCTCGCCGACGTACTTGTTGAGCAGCTCCGGGCCCTTGATGTTGAGGAAGTAGGCGTTCGTCGCCGTCGCCGCGTCGCGCCCGTCGCGCTCGGCGACCTTGCGGGCCAGCGAGGAGGCGACGGCCTTGGCGATCATCGTCTTGCCGCACCCGGGCGGGCCGTAGAGCAGGACGCCCTTCGGGGGCTTGAGCTGGTGGCGCTCGTAGAGCTCGGCGTGCAGGTAGGGCAGCTCGACGGAGTCGCGGATCGTCTCGATCTGGCCGGACAGGCCACCGATGTCCTCGTAGGAGAGGTCGGGCACCTCCTCGAGCACGAGGTCGGCGACCTCGGCCTTGGGGATGAGCTCGAGGGCGATGTTGCTGCGGGCCTCGAGGAGCACGGCGTCGCCGACGCGGACGCGCTCGCGGCGCAGGGCCGCGCCCTGGCGCACGACGCGCTCTTCGTCCTGGCGGGCGAGGACGAGCAGACGGCCGTCGTCGAGCAGCTCCTTGACGAGCACGACGTCGCCGGCGACGTCGGGGTCGTGGACCGACACGACGTTCATCGCCTCGTTGAGCAGCACCTGGCGCCCGACCTCGAGCGCGTCGGCCTCGATCGTCGGCGAGACGGCGACGTGCATCTTGCGCCCGTTGCTCAGGACGTCGACGGTGCCGTCGTCATGGACCCCGACGAGCTGCGCGTAGGCCGACGGCGGCTGGGCCAGGCGGTCGATCTCGGCGCGCAGGGTGACGATCTGCTCCCGGGCGTCCTTGAGCGTGCGCACGAGGCGCTCGTTCTGCGAGGACAGCGTGCTCAGCTGCGAGGTCTTCGTGCTCAGCTCGCGCTGGGTGGTGCGCAGCTGCTCCGCGGGGCTCGGCCCCTGCGGGACCGCGCCGGTGGCTCCGGTGCTCATCGGGTCGTCCTCCTAGGTCGCGTCAGCCCCATCCTCGCTCACGACGTCAGCGCGGCGTCGGGGGCACCACACCCCGGACGAGCTTGCGCATCTTCTTCTCCGACGCGACCCGCTCGCCGAGCGCCTCGCTGCTCCAGTCCTGGCCCTCGGGTCCGAGGTGGCTCGTCGCGTCGAGCATGGCCCCCGTGGGAGCGCCGTCCTGGTCCTCCTCGGCCGGCACGTAGCCGCGGCCGGGGCGGCGCTTGCGCAGGGGCGGGGTGGTGCCCGGCGCGAGGCGCCGGGTGGTGATGAGGAAGCCGGTGTGACCGTGCATGCGGTGCTGGGGACGCACCGCGAGGCCCTCGAGGTGCCAGCCGCGCACGAGGGACTCCCACGCCTCGGGCTCGGTGAAGGTCCCGAAGTCGCGCATCGCCTCGGCGACCTTGCTCAGCTGGGTGGCGGTCGCGACGTAGCAGATGAGCACGCCGCCGGGCGCGAGCGCGTCGGCGACGACCTCGAGGCACTCCCACGGGGCGAGCATGTCGAGCACGACGCGGTCGACGGTGCCGGGCTCGACGGCGCCGGGCAGGGACTCGACGAGGTCGCCGACGGTGACGGTCCACGCGGGGTGGTCCTCGCCGAAGAAGGCCCGGGCGTTCGCGACCGCGATGTCGGCGAAGTCGGCGCGGCGCTCGAAGGACAGCACCCGCCCGCTCTCGCCGACCGCGCGCAGCAGCGACATCGACAGCGCGCCCGACCCGACACCGGCCTCGACGACGGTCGCACCGGGGAAGACGTCGGCCATGGTGACGATCTGACCGGCGTCCTTGGGGTAGACGACGGCCGCGCCGCGCGGCATCGACATGACGTAGTCCGACAGCAGCGGGCGCAGGGCGAGGTACTCAGTGCCGGCGGTGTTGGTGATCGTCGAGCCGTCGGGCGAGCCGATGAGGTCGTCGTGCTTCACGTGGCCGCGGTGGGTGTGGAACTGCTTGCCCGGGGTGAGGGTGATCGTGTGCATCCGCCCCTTCGGGTCCGTCAGCTGGACGCGGTCGCCCTCACGGAAGGGGCCGCGGCGGTACTGGGATCCGGTGGCAGTCATAGCCCGCGAGTCTACGGACCCGTGGGCGGTGCTCCGGACGGCGTCACGGGCGGGGCGGTCGTCCCTGGACCTCGTCGAGCGCCGCGCCGAGCTCGTGGACGGACACGACGCCGGCGAGCACCCCGCCCCGCGTCACCGCGAGATGGCTGGCCCGGGTGTCCTGGAAGGTCCGCACGAGAGCGATGAGGTCCTCCTCGGGGTCGCCCTCGAGCGGGACGACCCACTCGGAGGGCTGACGCGCCATGACGGCGGAGACGGGGGTGCGCTCGCGCAGGTCGGCGGGCACGCCGTCCATCGCGGCGGCCGAGAGCAGGGCGAGCGGACGACCGAGGGCGTCGACGACGACGGGCACGCCGTGGGCGGCCTGCGGGTCGACGTCGGCGAGGACGGCGCGCTCCGAGACCGCCCGGGCGGGGCGGATGACGCGGGCCGGGTCGAGGCGGGCGAGCACGCCGAGGGACTGACCGGCGGCGATGGCGGCCGTCGCGCCCTGCCAGAGGAAGGCGCAGATGAGCACGGTCCACACGACGCGGAAGAGGTCGGGCCTGGCCCCGGAGAGCAGCGGCAGGCCGATCGCCCACACGACGACCACGACGACGACGGCGCGCCCGCACCAGCCGGCGACGACCCGGCCGCGCGGACGGCTGCCGGTGAGCCGCCACACGGCGGCCTCGACGAGCTGCCCGCCGTCGAGCGGCAGACCGGGCAGGAGGTTGAAGGCGGCGAGGAGGACGTTGACGAAGGCGAACGCCCCGAGCAGGCCCGAGGGCACCCCTTCGGGCGCGAAGGGGTGGACCCCCCAGGCGAGCAGACCGAGGACGAGGTTGCTCAGCGGCCCGACGCCGGCGATGGCGGCCGCGCTCCCGGGGGTGCCCCGGGAGGGGTCGTACGTCGTGTGCCCGCCCCAGATGTCGGCGACGACGGCGTGGACGCGGTGCCCGACGCCGCGGGCGACGACCGCGTGGGCGGCCTCGTGGACGAGGACGGCGACGAGCAGGCCGACGGCGTAGAGGGCGCCGACGCCGTAGGCGAGGGCCCCGAGGTCGGGGCGGTCCGCGGCGATGCCCGGACCGACGAGGGCGATGACGACGACGGCGAGGATCAGCCACGACGAGCCGACGTAGACCGGCACGCCGCCGACCGACGCGACTCGAAGGCCGGACGGTCGATCAGGGGATGCGGCCATGCGAGGCACCCTAGGCGATAATGAGCACCTCCCCCGATGGCCCTGCCGACAGGACTCCCCCAGACGTGACCTCCCCCGCCCACCGCCCTGATGCCTCCGACGCGCTCGCCGCTCTCATGAGCGAGCGCGTCCTGCTGCTGGACGGCTCGATGGGTGTCTTCATCCAACGCCGGGGCCTGAGCGAGGCGGACTTCCGCGGCGAGCGCTTCGCGGACTGGGAGCGCGAGCTCAAGGGCAACAACGACCTGCTCTCGATCACCGCGCCCGACGTCATCCGCTCGATCCACGACGACTACCTCGCCGCCGGCGCGGACATCATCGAGACCAACACCTTCAGCGCGCAGCGCATCTCCATGGCCGACTACGGCATGGAGGAGCTGTCCTACGAGATCAACTACGAGGCGGCCCGGCTGGCGCGCGCGGCGTGCGACGCGGTCGAGACCCCCGAGCGCCCGCGTTACGTCGCCGGCGCCCTCGGCCCGACGAACCGCACCGCGTCGATCTCGCCGGACGTCAACGACCCGGCGGCGCGCAACATCACCTTCGTCGAGCTCGTCGAGGCCTACCTCGAGCAGGCCCGCGGCCTCGTCGACGGCGGCAGCGACATCCTGCTCGTCGAGACGATCTTCGACACCCTCAACGCCAAGGCGGCGATCTTCGCCCTCGAGACCCTCTTCGACGAGCAGGGCCGGCGCTGGCCGGTCATCATCTCCGGCACGATCACCGACGCCTCGGGCCGCACCCTCACCGGGCAGACGACCGAGGCCTTCTGGAACAGCGTCCGGCACGCCCAGCCGCTGGCCGTCGGGCTCAACTGCGCGCTCGGCGCGGCGGAGATGCGTCCCTACGTCGCCGAGATCTCCCGGGTCGCCGACTGCTTCGTGTCGATCTACCCCAACGCCGGTCTGCCCAACGCCTTCGGCGAGTACGACGAGACGGCCGAGCAGATGGCCGAGATCATCGACGGCTTCGTGCGCGACGGCCTCGTCAACATCATCGGCGGCTGCTGCGGCACGACGCCCGAGCACATCGCCGAGCTCGGGCGACGGGTCGAGGGCGTGCCGCCGCGGGTGCCCCCGACCGTCGAGCCGGCGATGCGCCTGTCGGGGCTGGAGCCCTTCACCATCACCGGTGACTCGCTCTTCGTCAACGTCGGCGAGCGCACCAACGTCACCGGCTCGGCCCGCTTCCGCAAGCTCATCCAGGCCGAGGACTACCCGGCCGCGCTGTCCGTCGCCCGCCAGCAGGTTGAGTCCGGCGCCCAGGTCATCGACATCAACATGGACGAGGGCATGCTCGACGGCGTCGCCGCCATGTCGACCTTCGTCAACCTCGTCGGCTCCGAGCCCGACATCTGCCGCGTCCCCCTGATGATCGACTCCTCGAAGTGGGAGGTCATCGAGGCCGGGCTGCAGCGCGCCCAGGGCAAGTGCATCGTCAACTCGATCTCCATGAAGGAGGGGGTGGAGCCCTTCGTCGAGCACGCTCGCCTGTGCCGCAAGTACGGCGCGGCGATCGTCGTCATGGGCTTCGACGAGGACGGCCAGGCCGACACCTACGAGCGCCGTCTCGAGATCGCGCAGCGCGCGTACACGATCCTCACCCAGGAGGTCGGCTTCCCGGCCGAGGACGTCGTCTTCGACCCCAACATCTTCGCCGTGGCGACGGGCATCGAGGAGCACGCGGCCTACGGGACCGACTTCATCGAGGCGACGCGCTGGATCAAGGAGAACCTCCCCCACGCGCTCGTGTCCGGCGGCGTCTCCAACGTCTCCTTCAGCTTCCGCGGCAACAACCCCGTGCGCGAGGCGATCCACGCCGTCTTCCTCTACCACGCGATCGCCGCGGGCATGGACATGGGCATCGTGAACGCCGGCGCGCTCGTGCCCTACGACACCCTCGACGCCGAGCTGCGCGAGCGGATCGAGGACGTCGTGCTCAACCGTCGCGAGGACGCGACCGAGCGGCTGCTCGAGATCGCCGAGGCCCACCGCGGCAGCGGCGAGATCGAGGCCAAGCAGCTCGACGAGTGGCGCTCCCTGCCGGTCTCCGAGCGGATCACCCACGCGCTCGTCAAGGGCATCGACGACTACGCCGAGAGCGACACCGAGGAGCTGCGGCGCGAGATCTCCGAGCGCGGCGGCAAGCCGATCGAGGTCATCGAGGGCCCGCTCATGGACGGGATGAACGTCGTCGGCGACCTCTTCGGCAGCGGCAAGATGTTCTTGCCCCAGGTCGTGAAGTCGGCCCGCGTCATGAAGAAGGCCGTCGCCTACCTCATCCCCTACATCGAGGCCGAGAAGGACCCGGACGCCCCCGAGCGCAGCAAGGGCAAGGTCGTCATGGCCACGGTGCGCGGCGACGTGCACGACATCGGCAAGAACATCGTCGGCGTCGTCCTCCAGTGCAACAACTACGACGTCGTCGACCTCGGCGTCATGGTCCAGACGCAGAAGATCCTCGACGCCGCCCGCGAGGAGAAGGCCGACATCATCGGCCTGTCCGGGCTCATCACGCCGAGCCTGGACGAGATGGTCGGCGTCGCCGAGGAGATGCAGCGTCAGGGGCTGAGCATCCCGCTCATGCTCGGTGGCGCGACGACCTCGCGCGCCCACACGGCGGTCAAGGTCGACCAGCGCTACGACGGCCCCGTCATCTGGGTCAAGGACGCCTCGCGCTCGGTGCCGGTCGTCTCCGCCCTGCTGTCCGACGAGGGCCGCGAGCGCCTCATGGGCGAGGTCAAGGCCGACTTCGACTCGATCCGGGCGCGGCACGCGGCGAAGCAGAACGACCGCCCGCTGCTGTCCCTCGAGCAGGCCCGCGAGCGGGCGACGCCGATGCAGTGGGACGAGGGCTCGGTCCCGCCGGCGCCCAAGGTGCCCGGGCGCACCGTGCTGCGCGACGTGCCGCTCGCCGACATCGTGCCGTACGTCGACTGGCAGCCCTTCTTCAACGCCTGGGAGATGAAGGGCTCCTTCCCCGACATCCTCAACGCCCCGTCGACCGGCCCGGCGGCCCGCAAGCTCTTCGAGGACGCGCAGGACATGCTGCGCCGCGTCATCGACGAGCGCTGGCTCACCGCGAACGCCGTCGTCGGGCTCTTCCCGGCCAACGCCGTCGGCGACTCGGTCGAGGTCTACACGGACGAGTCGCGCACGGAGGTGGCCCACCGGCTGCACATGCTGCGCCAGCAGGGCCAGCACCGCGAGGGCGTCCCCAACCGCAGCCTGGCCGACTTCGTCGCGCCCAAGGAGAGCGGGCTGCCCGACCACGTCGGCGCCTTCGCCGTGACCGGCGGCCTGGGCTCGGCGGAGCACGTGGCCCGCCTCAAGGCCGAGCTCGACGACTACTCGGCGATCCTCCTCGAGTCGCTCGCCGACCGCCTCGCCGAGGGCCTGGCCGAGATGCTCCACGAGCGCGTGCGTCGCGAGCTGTGGGGCTACTCCCCCGACGAGCAGCTCGACAACCGCCAGCTCATCAAGGAGCAGTACGACGGCATCCGTCCGGCTCCCGGCTACCCCGCGTGCCCCGAGCACACCGAGAAGGCGACGCTGTGGGAGATGCTCGACGTCGACGAGATCGGCATCGAGCTCACCGACCGCATGGCGATGTGGCCCGGGGCCTCCGTCTCCGGCTGGTACCTCGGGCACCCCGACAGCCAGTACTTCGTCGTCGGCCGGATCGGCCGCGACCAGGTCGAGGACTACGCGCAGCGCAAGGGGTGGACGCTCAAGGAGGCCGAGACCTGGCTCTCGCCGAACCTCGGCTACCACCCCGAGGACTGATCGACGATCGCGACCGATCTGCCCTCGCTCTCGCCGTCGCGGGCGGCGGACTTCAAGGCGTGCCCGCTGAGGTACCGCTACCGGGCCGTCGACCGGCTCGACGAGGCACCGTCGGCCGCGGCGGCCCGGGGCACGCTCGTGCACGCGGTGCTCGAGGCGCTCTTCGACCTGCCCGCGCCCGAGCGCACCCCGGACGCCGCCGTGGCCCTCGTGCCCGGCCGCTGGGCGGCGATGCTCGCCGAGCGTCCTGAGCTCGCGACGCTCGTGGGCACCGACGACGGGCCCGACGAGCAGGCCTGGTACGCCCAGGCGGAGGCGCTCGTCCACCGGTGGTTCACCCTCGAGGACCCGACCCGGCTGGAGCCGCACGAGCGCGAGAGCCAGGTCGAGGTGGAGGTCGACGGGCTGCGGCTGCGCGGCATCATCGACCGGCTCGACGTCGCACCGACCGGCGAGGTGCGGGTCGTCGACTACAAGACCGGGCGGTCCCCCTCGGAGCGCTTCGAGGGCCGGGCGCTCTTCCAGATGCGCTTCTACGCGCTCATCATCTGGCGCAGCACGGGCCGGGTGCCCGACCTGCTCCAGCTCGTCTACCTGCGCGACGCCCAGGTCATCCGCTACTCCCCCGACGAGGCGGACCTGCTCGCGCTCGAGCGCAACGTGCGGGCGGTCTCGGCCGCGATCCAGCGCGCCCACGAGAGCGGTGACTGGCGACCGAGCCCGTCGCGGCTGTGCTCGTGGTGCGACTTCCGAGCGCTGTGCCCCGCCTTCGGCGGCACGCCGCCCCCGCTGCCACCTCGTGACGGCGTCACCGCCGGGTCGGGCGACCTCGTCCTCGACGCCGTGGACCTCTAGGTCCGGCTCAGCGGCAGGTCGCGGTGACGAGCAGGTACTCCCACGGCAGCACCGTCGTGCCGTCGCCGACGTCGAAGCGCTCGGCGAGACCGATCAGCTCTGCGTCGAGCGCCGCGGCCCGCTCGGACCCCTCCCCCAGCGCCCGGTAGACCGCGATGGTCGGCCCGTAGCTGCTCTTGAAGAGGTCGAGGAAGTCCTGCGGGCCGGCGAAGCGGTCGACGACGAGGTCCTGCTGGACCGCAGTGGTGATCTCCGCCCGGTCGCCGAGCAGGTCGCGGACGTGGTCGACGTGCCCCCACAGCGGCGGCGGCTGGGAGCCGGCCGGCGGCGGGGGCGCGTAGGGCCGCATCGTGGCGAACATCTGCCCGATGAACCCCTCGGGCGTCCAGCTGAGGAGCCCGATGGTCCCCCCGGGCCGCACGACCCGCGTCAGCTGGTCGGCGACCGCCTGGTGGTGCGGGGCGAACATCACGCCGACGCACGACAGGGCGACGTCGAACTCGCCGGTGTCGCACGGCAGGTGCTCCGCGTCCGCGACGACCCACCGGATGCAGAGCCCCTCGGCCTCGGCGGCCGCCCGGCCCGCCTCGAGCAGCTCCGGCGTGAGATCGGTTGCGACGACCTCGGCGCCGGTGCGGGCGGCCGGGATGGCCACGGTGCCGGGACCCGCGGCGACGTCGTGGACGCGCTGCCCGGCGTGGACCCCCGCGGCCTCGACGAGGACCGGCCCCAGCGGGGCGACGACCTCTCGCGCGACGGCGGGGTAGTCGCCGAGCGCCCACATGGCGCGGTGGCGTGCCTTGAGGGCGGTGTCCGCGTCCTCGGCGGGCGGGTCGACGGGTGCGGGCCCGTCGGGTGCGATGGTGCTCATGGCGCTCTCCTTCGTGCGTGCCGACCTGACAGGTCGACGCTAGGAGCGCGACGGGGCGCGCCGCATCGGTGCGTGCACGTAGTCCGCGGGGACGCGGACGGCCTCGGCCGTCTGCCGTGGCGGGGTGCGCGCAGCGGCGAAGGGGGTCTCAGCGGGCGGTGAGCAGGCGGGCGACGGCCGCCGTGCGGGCCGACTTCCCGTGCAGGTCGAGCTTGGCGTAGACGTTGCTCAGGTGACGCTCGACGGTGCGGGTGCTCAGCACGAGGGAGCGGGCGATCTCGTCGTTGTCGCGGCCCTGCGCGGCGAGAGCGAGGATCTCTCGCTCGCGGGGCGAGAGGTCCTCGAGCCCCTCCGAGCGGCCTCCACCGGGTGCCGTGCCCCCGCGGACCGGCACGGGCTCGGCGAGGAAGCGGCTCAGCTCGGCCCGGTAGACCGGCCAGGCGTCGTCGTCCTCGAGGACGATGTGGTTCTCGCTCTCGAGCGCCACCAGCCGGGCGCCGGCGACGTGGGCGGCGAGGTAGCGGGCCTCGGAGAAGTCGTTCATCCGGTCACCCCGCGAGTGGATGACGAGGGTCGGCACGTCGAGCTGCGCGAGCAGGTGCGACGCGTCGGCGACGAGGCGCTGGCGGCGCGACTCCCGGGCGGTCTCGGCGCTCGTCGAGGTGCGCTGCAGCTCGTCGAGCCAGACCCGCTGCTCCTCGCTCGCCCCGGGGATCATCAGCGAGGTGAAGACCCGGCGGAAGGTCGAGTCGGGCCGCGCCCACCCCACCGCGATGAGGGCGTCGAGCGTGTCGTCCATCGCCGCCTCGGTCGGGTCCTTCGACTGCTGGCCCGAGTAGCTGCCGTAGAAGACGAGCCGCGAGACCCGCTGCGGGTGGCGAGCGGCGTAGGTGATGGCGACCGGCCCGCCCTGCGCCATGGCGAGCAGGTCGAAGCGCTCCATCCCGGCGTCGTCGACGACCGCCTCGAGGTCGGCGACCCGCACCTCGAGCCCGTGGTCGGTGACGTCGCGGTCGGAGAGCCCGTGCCCGCGCTCATCGAAGCGCACGACCGTGTGCTCACGGCCCCACTCGAGCAGGTGGTGACGCCACACCGGCGAGGACCAGTCGTGCTGGAGGTGGCTGAGCCAGCAGGAGTCGACGACGAGCGGCGGGCCTGACCCGTGCACGGCGTAGGCGATCTGGGTCCCGTCGACGGAGCGGCAGAAGCGGATCTGCTGACGGGGCGCGGGTGCGTTCGCAGCCACACCCCATCGTAGGACCGGGCGCCCCGCGGGCGCACCGGTCTAGGCGGAGGCGAAGGGGGACCGAGCCCGCGTCACGAGGTCGGCCAGCGACACCCCTTCGAGCGTCTCGAGCTCCACCGAGCCCTCGACCGGCGGGACGGGCACGACGTGCGGGACCGCGATCGTCGGCACGCCGGCGGCGGTCGCCGAGCGCACCCCGGTCGGGCTGTCCTCGACGGCGACGGCATCGGCCGGGTCGACGCCGAGCAGCGCCGCGGCCCGCTCGTAGGGCTCGGGGTGCGGCTTGCCGTGGGTCACCTCGTCACCGGTGACGACGGCGGCGAAGCACCCGGGCTCGAGGGTGTCGAGGACCGCGGTGACGAGGGGGCGCCACGACATCGTCACGAGCGCGTTGGGCACCCCGGCGGCGACGGCCTCGGCGAGCAGCTCCTGCGCGCCCGGCCGCCACGGGACATGGTCGTGCACCTGGGCGATGACCGAGCTCATGAGCTCGTCGACGACCTCGTGCGGGGTGAGCGTCACCGGGGAGCGCTCGATGATGAAGTCCGCGCTCACGAGGAGCGGGTTGCCGACGAGCTCGTGGGCCAGCTCGTCGCTCCACCGCCCGCCGAAGCGCTCGACGAGCTCGTGCTCGGCGCGGATCCAGTAGGGCTCGGTGTCGACGAGGGTGCCGTCCATGTCCCACAGGACCGCGGCGGGGATGATGCTCACGCCTCGACACTGTAACGAGCGCCGTCCGACCACGAGCACGGCGACATAGGCTGGCGGGTGACCGGTAGGACGAGCGAGCAGGAGCCGACGTGATCGAGCTGCAGGACATCCCCGAGCTGCACGACCCGGTGATGATCCTCGCCTTCGAGGGGTGGAACGACGCCGGTGAGGCGGCGACCTCGACCCTCCTCCACCTCGCCGAGGCGTGGGACGCCGACCCGGTCGCCGCCCTCGACCCGGAGGACTACTACGACTTCCAGGTCACCCGGCCGGTCGTCATGGGCCGACCGGGGCAGCGCCGCGTCGACTGGCGCACGACCCGGGTCCTGCTCGCCTCCCCCGACGAGCTCGACCGCGACGTCGTCCTCGTCCTGGGCATCGAGCCCTCCTTCCGCTGGCGGACCTTCTGCGAGGAGATCGTCGACCTCGCCTCCGACCTCGGCGTGCGCACGGTCGTCTCCATCGGCGCGCTGCTCGCCGACGTGCCGCACACCCGGCCCATCCCGGTGAGCGCGACGAGCGACGACGAGCGCACGATCCACCGCTACGACCTCGAGGCGAGCACCTACGAGGGCCCCACCGGCATCATCGGCGTCGTCGCCGACGCCGCCCGGCGCGAGGACACGGCCTCGATCTCGTTGTGGGCGGGCATCCCCCACTACGCCGGGCACGTTCCCTCGCCAAAGGCGACGTACGCGGTGCTGCGAGCCCTCGAGCGCCTCCTCGACGTCTCCCTGCCTCACGGCACGCTCGAGGAGGAGGCCCGGGCCTGGGAGCGCGGCGTCGACGAGGCGGCCGAGGCCGACGAGGACATCCGCGAGTACGTCGAGCAGCTCGAGCAGGCGCAGGACACCGCCCAGCTGCCCGAGGCGAGCGGAGATGCGATCGCCAAGGAGTTCGAGCGCTACCTGCGGCGTCGGCGCGACGACCCGCCGGCTGCGGGCTGAGCGGCGCCCGGCCCGCGATGATCCTCCCGGAGGTGCGCGACCCACGTCTGGTGACGGTGCGGCGCGGCGGCACCCTCACCGACGCGGACCACCGGTTGCTCGCGCTGTGGGCGGCGCTGTGCGCCGAGCACGTGCTCGGGCTCGTCGAGGAGGAGGTGCCCGGCGACCCGCGGCCCCGGGCGGCCGTCGAGGCGGTCCGGTCCTGGGCCGGTGGCGAGCTGCCCATGATGCGTGCCCGGGCCGTCGGCGGTCACGCCATGGGCGCCGCACGACCGCTCACCGGTCCGGCCCGGCTCGCGGCCTACGCAGCCGGGCAGGCTGCCTGCGTGCCGCACGTAGCGGAGCACGACCTCGGTGCCGCGGCCTACGCGATCCGCGCCGCGCATCACGCTCACCCGCAGGACCCGTCGGCGGGGGTCGGCGAGCGCGACTGGCAGCGCGAGCAGCTGCCCGCCGCCGTCCGTGACCTCGTCCTCGAGGACCAGGCGCGGCGCGACGCGATCTGCTGGGGCGCCTTCGGCGACGCCGGCCCCCGCCGCTGACCTGTGTGCTCCCCCCTTCGCCCGCTCCTCCTCGCCCCACCCACTGACGAAACCCTGCTGGCTGCCTCTTGATGTGGCAGGACCGTCTCGACAGGGTCCTGGCACATCGAAGGGCTGCTGGCAGGGTCTTGTCGGAGGAGGTCTACAGCTCGACGCCGAGCAGGGCGTCGACGACGTCGACGACGAGCGCGGGGGCGTCCTCGTCGGCGCCCTCGCCGGCCTCCGCCTGCTCGCACCAGCGGTCGACCGCGTCGAGCGCGGCCGCCGTGTCGAGGTCGTCGGCCAGAGCGGTGCGCACCTCGTCGGCGAGCGTGCCGACACCCGGGCCGCTCGGCAGCGAGGTCGCGCGGCGCCAGCGGTCGAGGCGGCGCTGTGCCTGGCGCAGCGAGTCGTCGGTCCACGACCACTCGGTGCGGTAGTGGTGGGCGAGCAGGACGAGCCGGATCGCCGCCGGGTCGACGCCCTCGCGGCGCAGGTCGGAGACCCGCACGAGGTTGCCCCTGGACTTGCTCATCTTCTCGCCGTCGAGACCCACCATCGCCTGGTGGGTCGTGTGGGCGGCGAAGGGGGACCGCCGCGTCGCGGCGACCGCCTGGAGCGCGGTCATCGGGTGGTGCGGGAACTCGAGGTCGGACCCGCCGCCCTGCACGCCGACCGTCTCGCCGAGGTGGTCGAGGGCGATCGCCGTGCACTCGATGTGCCAGCCGGGGCGTCCCCGGCCGAGGACGGCGCTCTCCCACGCGGGCTCGCCGTCACGCTCGCCGCGCCACAGCATGGGGTCGAGACGGTGCCGCTTGCCGGCACGGTCGGGGTCTCCCCCGCGCTCGGCGGAGTACTCGAGCATCGTCGCCTCGGGCAGCGGGCTCACCTGCTCGACACCGCCGACGGCGGTGACGTCGAGATAGGTGTCCTGGGCGCCGGTGGCGTCCTCGGTGAGGGTGTAGGTCACCCCGGCGTCGACGAGCCGCTCGACGACGGCGACGATGCGCGGCATCGCCTCGACGACGCCGACGTAGGCCTTCGGCGGGATGACGCGCAGCGCGGCCATGTCCTGCGAGAAGAGCTCGATCTGGCTCGTCGCGAGGTCGCGCCAGTCCACGCCGTCGCGCTCGGCACGCTCGAGGAGCGGGTCGTCGACGTCGGTGACGTTCTGCACGTAGTCGACGCCGAGCCCGCTGTCGAGGGCGGCGCGGTGGAGCACGTCGAAGGTGACGTAGGTGGCGGCGTGCCCCATGTGGGTCGTGTCGTAGGGGGTGACGCCGCAGACGTAGAGGCTGAGCCGGCCCTGCTCGGGACGCACCTCGGCCACGGCGTCCGTGAGGGTGTCGTGCAGCCGCGGGGTGGGACCGCTGCCTGGGAGAGTGGGGACGGCGGGCGCGGACCAGGACTTCACGCGCCCATCCTAAGGTGGCTCAGACGGGCGGCCACGGCACGCTCGGCCAGCCGTGCCCGGGCCGGGGATGACGACCCGCCCGCAGCAGCCGCTCGCAGCGCGCGACGAGCGCGTCGACCTCGGTCATGGTGAGCAGGTCGTCGAGCTCACCGGCCTCCGGCGAGCCTTCGATCGCCTCGACGAGGCGCTCCACACGGGCCCGGTCCGCGTCCGTGAGGGGGTCCCCCGCCCACCCCCACAGGACGGTGCGCAGCTTGGGCTCGACGGACAGGCTCACGCCGTTGTCGATGCCGTAGACGCCGTCGCCCTCGAGGAGCACGTGGCTGCCCTTGCGGTCGCTGTTGTTGATGACGGCGTCGAGCACCGACAGCGACCTCAGGACCGGGTCGTCGGGGTGGCTGAGCACGACGCCCGTGCCGCGCTCGTCCTCGCCCGAGAGCACCCGCAGGTAGCCCGGTGGGATCTGGCCCGGACGGGTGACGGCGACGGGGCTGTCGGCGGGCTCGTCGAGGGTGCCGACCCATCGCTGCACGGAGCCCTCGCCGAGGGGCCCGGCCCGCAGGACGGTCGCCGGGACGCAGTCGAATCCGCCCAGCCGGGCGACGAGGTAGGCGGCCCGCTCGCGGTGGGCGAGGTGCCCGTCGGGGTAGTCCCACAGGGGCCGCTCGCCCTGCACGGGCTTGTAGATCGCGGTGAGCGTGCCGCCCTCGTGCTCGACCTCGCAGACGATCGCGAGGTTGCTCGCCTCGGGGTGGGCGCCGAGCATCGTCAGCTCGCCCTCGGCGAGGTGGGTCTCGATCTCGCAGGGCTGCGGGGCCAGCCGCTCGGTCAGCGCCGGTAGCCGTTCGCGCGGGGGCAGATGTGCCCCTCGGGGTCGAGCGGGCCGCCGCAGAAGGGGCACGACGGACGACCGGCGGACACGACGGTCTCGCACCGGCGGGCGAAGGCGCGGGCCTTCGCGGGCGGGAGGACCACGCGCAGGGTGCTCGGGCCGCCGACGAACGGCTCGCCCTGCTGGCCGCCCTCCTCGGCGAGCTCGTCCGGGTCGTGGTCGTGGCACTCGATGACGACGACCCGCCGCTCCTCGTCCCAGGCGAGCGAGAGCGCGAGGACGCGGAAGTCCTCGGCGATCGGGGTGTCGAGCGGCGCGTTGTCGGCCGACCCGACGGCCGCGGCCACTCCCCCTTCGAGCCCGCCCACCTCGTCGAGGAGGGTCTCGATCCGCTCCGCGAGGACGCCGACGTGGACCTTCTCGACGGCGATCTGGTGACGGCGGTGGTCGTCGCTGGCCTGGAGGTAGAACGTCCGGTCCCCGGGAGGGCCGACGGTGCCGACGACGAATCGCTCCGGCGGGTCGTACTCGATGACGCTCATGACCCGACCCTAGCCCGCTCCCCCGCCGACGACGGCGTCCCCCGACGGGGTCGTCTCGGGGGTGGTCGTCGAGGGCTGCGGCACCGGTCGCAGCGGCCCGCTGTCGTTGACCCGCAGGACGAAGGGGCGCTCGGGCGTGTAGCGCAGGACGCTCACCGACGCGGGGTCGACGACGAAGCGCTGGAAGTCGTCGAGCGGTGTCGCCGAGGCGTCGGCGACGACCGACTTGATGATGTCGCCGTGGCTCACGGCGAGCCACATCGCATGCGCCCCGTGCTCCGCCTCGACCTGCGCGTCGACCCGGCGGATGGCGGCGACGGCGCGCTGGGCCATCGTCGCGATCGACTCCTGGGCGTGCTCGTCCGAGGGCGGGAAGACGGCCTGGCTCGGCGTGCTCTGCACGGTGCGCCACAACGGCTCCTTCGCGAGCTCGACGAGCGGGCGCCCCGTCCACCCCCCGTAGTGCGCCTCGCCGATATCGGGCTCGACGTCGAGGTCGAGGCCGAGGCGGGCCCGCAGGGGCTCGACGGTCTCGAGGCAGCGGTCGAGGGGGCTGGTGACGACGCGCACGAGCGGCAGCTCGCCGAGCCGGTCGACCACCTCCTGCGCCTGGGCCCGGCCGGTGTCGTCGAGGGAGACGCCCGCGGACCAGCCGGCGAGGAGGCCGGCGGCGTTGGCGCTGGATCGGGCATGTCGGAGCAGCAGGCAGTAGGCCACGACGTCAGGCTACGTGCGCGATGATGACGCGGTGATCGTCGACCAGGCCCGATATCGCGACGGGGTGCGCCTCCCGTGCGAGGACATCAGCACCGAGATCGCCCGGTTGCGGGCCGAGGCGCCCGGTCGTCCGGAGGGCTCGGCGGACTTCGTGTGGATCGGGCTGAAGGACCCGAGCCCGCAGACCTTCCAGCGGGTCGTCGGCGACGAGCTCGAGCTGCACCACCTCGCGATCGAGGACGCCGTCGCCGGGGACCAGCGCGCGAAGGTCGAGCGCTACGGCGACACGTGGTTCGCCGTCCTCAAGCCGCTGCGCTACCTCGACGAGACCTCCGACGTCGAGACCGGCGAGCTCATGGTCTTCGTCGGGCCCGACTTCGTGCTCACGGTGCGGCGGGGCGAGGCGAGCCCGCTCGCTGACCTGCGTCACCGTCTCGAGGAGGACCCGGCCCCGCTGCGGCACGGACCGTGGGGCGTCTTCCACGCCGTGCTCGACACCGTCGTCGACGAGTACCTCGCCATCGAGGACGAGCTGCAGGTCGATCTCGAGGGCATCGAGACCGCGGTCTTCGAGCCGAGCTCGGGGCTGACCTCGGAGGAGATCTACACCCTCAAGCGCGAGGTCCTCGAGTTCAAGCGGGCCGCCCTGCCGCTCGCGCGGCCGATGGGCTTCCTCACCTCGCCGTCGTCGCCGGTGGCCCACGGCGAGCTGCGCCTGCTCTTCCGCGACGTGTCCGACCACCTCACCCAGGCGCTGGAGAGCCTCGAGTCGATGGACCGGCTCCTCACCGACGTGCTGAGCGCCCACCTCGCGCAGGTCGGGGTGGAGCAGAACAGGGTGTCGATGAAGCAGAACGAGGACATGCGCCGCATCTCGGCGTGGGTCGCGATCGCCGCCCTTCCGACGATGATCGCCGGCGTCTACGGCATGAACTTCGAGCGGATGCCCGAGCTCACGGCGAGCGTGCGGGTGAGCGGGCACGAGGTCTACTACGGCTACTACGTCGTGCTCGCCGTGATGGTGACGGCCTGCCTCGTGCTCTACCGGCTCTTCAAGCGCAGCGGCTGGCTGTAGGTCGCCGGGTCAGCGACGGCCGGGGGCCTGCTCGTCGCCGGCCTTATCCTCGTCGTCGTACTCCTCGTTGTCGAGACCGGAGTAGCCCTCGTCGTCCTCGTCGTCGTCGTACTCCTCGTCGCCGCTGTCGTCGAGGTCGGCGTCGTCGACGACGATGAGCGGGGTCATCTCCCCGTAGGCCTCGTTGAGGGCGTCGTCGTAGGCCTCGAAGGCGTCGGCGAGGTCCTCGTACGCGGCGACCACGCGCGGGTCGTCCTCGCCGTTACGACCGGAGGACGCCTCGAGGTGCCGCTCGAAGGTGGCGATGAGCTTGGTCAGCGCGGCGCGCGGGTCGGCGGTCATCGCACGACCGTACCGTCAGGGGTGAGAATGGCGCACGATGGTCGAGTACGAGTTCCAGGTCCTCAGCTTCCCCCGCGAGACCACCCGTGGGCAGATCCGCGCTGCGCTCGCCGAGCACGCCGAGTACGGCCGCTGGGAGCTGCACCGCACGGTGCGCTACGTCGGCGGTCAGCAGCGCTCGTGGCTGCGGCGCAAGATCATCCGTGTCCCGCGCCGCGACGACCCGCTGGGGCTCAGCAGGTCTCGATGAGCCGCAGCAGGACCTTCGCCCCGAACTCCAGGGACTCGGTGGGCACGCGCTCGTCGATGCCGTGGAACATCGGCGCGAAGTCGAGATCGGCGGGCAGGCGCAGCGGCGCGAAGCCGTAGCCGGTGATGCCCATCGTCGACAGCGCCTTGTTGTCCGTGCCGCCGGACAGGCAGTAGGGCAGGATCGCCGCCTCGGGGTCCTCGGCGAGCAGCGCGGCCTTCATCGCGTCGACGAGCGGTCCCTCGAAGGGGGAGTCCAGGGCGATGTCGCGGTGCTCGACCTCGACGACGACCCGGTCGCCGGCGAGCTCGGCGATCGTCGCCATGAGGGACTCCTCGTGCCCGGGCAGGAAGCGGCAGTCGACGGCGGCGACGGCCTCCTGGGGGATGACGTTGTGCTTGTACCCGGCGGTGAGCATCGTCGGGTTCGCCGTGTCCTGGAGCGACCCGCGCACGAAGCCCGCGGCCCCGCCGAGGTGCTCGACGAGCTCCTCGAGGTCCTCGTCGCTGTACCCGGTGCCGGTGATCTCCGACAGGCCGTCGAGCAGACCGCGCACGGAGGCGATGTACTCGCGCGGCCACTTGTGCTCGGCGATGCGCGAGAGGGCCTGGGCGAGGTGGAGCACGGCGTTGTCGTCGTTGGGCACCGAGCCGTGGCCGGCCCGGCCCGAGGCGCGCAGCCGGAGCCAGACGATGCCCTTCTCGGCGGTCTGCAGCAGGTAGGCCCGGCGGTCGCCGCCCTCGGGCGTCGGCACGGTGACGCTGTAGCCGCCGACCTCGCTGATCGCCTCGGTGACGCCCTCGAAGAGCTCGGGGTGGTGCTGCACCAGCCACTGGCTGCCGTGCACCCCACCGGCCTCCTCGTCGGCGAAGAAGACGACGACGAGGTCGCGCGGCGGCACGGTGCCGGCCCGGGCGAGGTGGCGCACGCACGCGAGGATCATCGCGTCCATGTCCTTCATGTCGACGGCGCCGCGGCCCCAGACGCAGCCGTCCTTGATGACCCCTTCGAAGGGGTCGACGGACCAGTCCTGCGCGTTCGCCGGCACGACGTCGAGATGGCCGTGGATGCACAGCGCCCCGCGCTCCCGGTCGGCGCCGGGGATGCGCAGCACGACGCTCGCGCGGCCGGGCTGCGACTCGAAGAGCTGGGGCTCGTAGCCCACCTCGCGCAGCTGCTCCACGACGTAGTCGGCGGCCTCGCGCTCCCCCGGGCCCTCCCCGTCGGGCCCGTAGTTCGTCGTGTCGATCCGGATGAGGTCCTGGCAGAGCCGGACCACCTCGTCCTGCGGCGCGCTGATCTCCATGGACCCACCCTAGGGGCCGGGCGGGACGAGCCCGCCGGAAGCTCGTGACCGACGGGTAGCGAGGCGCTAGCGTCGCGAGCAGGCGACGCAGCCGTCCGCACGAGCGGCCCCGGCGGCGCGCGGACCGGCTGACGAGAAGGAGATCTCATGACCATCCACGGGCACACCGACCCACGCCTGACGGGCCTGCGCGACGCCCTCGCAGCCATGGTCGACTCGGGCGAGGAGCTCGGCGCCGCGATCAGCGTCGACCTCGACGGCGAGACCCTCGCCGACATCTGGGGCGGGCACGCCGATGTCGCCCGCACCCGCCCGTGGGAGCGCGACACGATCGTCAACGTCTGGTCGACGACGAAGGAGGTCACGGCGCTCGCCGTCCTCCTGCTCGTCGAGCGCGGTCTCGTCGACCTCGACGCGCCGGTCGCGACGTACTGGCCCGAGTTCGCCGCGAACGGCAAGGAGGGCGTGCTCGTGCGCCACGTCATGTCGCACACGTCGGGCGTCTCGGGCTGGGACCAGCCCTTCGTGCTCGAGGACATGTACGACCGCGAGACCGCGACGGCACGGCTGGCGGCCCAGGCCCCGTGGTGGGAGCCCGGGACGGCCTCGGGCTACCACGCCCAGAACCAGGGGCACCTCCTCGGCGAGATCATCCGCAGGACCAGCGGGCGCACGCTGACGCAGCTCGTCGCCGAGGAGATCGCCGGACCGCTCGGCGTCGACCTGCAGATCGGCGCCACGGAGCGCGACGACGACCGGGTCGCCGAGATCGTGCCGCCTCCCCCGCTGCCGATGGGCCTCAGCCAGGTCCCCGCCGACTCCCCCATGGTGCGCACCTTCACCGGACCGGTCGCCAGCGCGGCCGCGGCGAACACCATCCCCTGGCGCCGGGCCGAGCTCGGGGCGCTCAACGCCCACACGAACGCCCGGGCGCTCGCCCGCACCTTCTCCGTGATCTCGCGCGGGGGTGCGGTCGACGACGTGCGGCTGCTCTCGCCGGAGACGATCGAGCAGATCTTCCGCGAGCAGTCCCGCGGCGTCGACCTCGTCCTCGGCGTCCCGCTGCGCTTCGGCATCGGCTTCGCGCTGCCCGAGCCGCAGACCGTGCCCTACATCCCCGACGGCCGCGTCTGCTTCTGGGGCGGCTGGGGCGGGTCGATGACGGTGATGTTCCCCGAGCGCTCCCTCACCGTCTCGTACGTCATGAACAAGATGGCGCCGGGGATCGTCGGCTCGGACCGGGCGGCGCGCTACCTCACCGAGGTCCTCGACGCCGTCGGCTGACCGGCGCGGGGACGACGAAGGGCGGACCCGACCGGGTCCGCCCTTCGTCGACCAGTGCTGGTCGACCTGTGTCCGAGGGGGGACTTGAACCCCCATGCCCTAATACGGGCACTAGCACCTCAAGCTAGCGCGTCTGCCAATTCCGCCACCCGGACGAGTGGTGCATCCGGCGGTCTGGGGGACCACCGGGGCAACGTCGAGGACTCTACACCGGGTGCGACGCGGACCGAAATCGGGTTCGCCGTAGGCGTGCTCGAGCCGCCGGAGGTCCTCGGCGCGGGCCGTAGGCTGCCGCCGTGACCCCCCTTCGCCACGTCCGTGCCACCCGGTACGCCGTCCCCCTGCGCGAAGGGGGATCCATGCCCGGCCTCGTCGAGGCCGACGACCTGGGCATGTACGTCGTGAAGATGCGTGGCGCCGGTCAGGGCCTGCCGGTGCTCGTCGCCGAGGTGCTCGTCGGCGAGATGGGGCGGGCGCTCGGCGTCGCCGTCCCCGAGCTCGTCGAGGTCGACCTGTCCGGCGAGATCGCCCGCTTCGAGGCCGACGAGGAGGTCCAGGACCTGCTCACCGCGTCGGTCGGGCTCAACCTCGGGATGGACTACCTGCCGGGTGCCTTCGGCTACGACGGCTCGCAGCCCGCGGACCCCGAGGTCGCCGCGCTCGTCCTGTGGCTGGACGCCTGCACCTCGAACGTCGACCGCACGTGGGCGAACCCCAACCTCCTGCGGTGGGGTGGCCAGGTGTGGGCCATCGACCACGGTGCGGCGCTGTGGTTCCACCACGCGTGGGCACGTAAGGCACCGAGCGCGGATCGCTTCGCCGCCCAGCCCTTCGACGCGTCGACCCACGTCCTGCGCGACCTCGCCGGTGACCTCGGCGAGGTGCACGAGCGGGCCTGCGCCGTGCTCACCCCGCAGCGGCTGACCGACATCGTCGACCTCGTCCCCGACGAGTGGCTCACCCCAGGCGAGCACCTGCCGACGACGCAGGCGATCCGCGACGAGTACGTGCGCCACCTCGTCCAGCGCCTCGCCTCCCCCGACGCCTGGTTGCCGGGAGCGTCCCGATGACCCTGCAGACCTACCAGTACGTCGTGCTGCGCTGCGTGCCGCGAGCCGAGCGCGAGGAGTTCGTCAACGTCGGCGTCGTGCTGCGCAGCCAGGGGCACGACTACCTGCGCGCCGCCTTCGCCCTCGACGAGGAGCGGCTGCATGCCCTGTGGCCCGATCTCGACGTCGCCGCGGTGCACGCGGCGCTCGAGGTCGTCTGCGACGTCGCCCTCGGCCGCACCGGTGGCGGGCGGCCCGACCTCGACGGCGACGGGCGACGCTTCGGGTGGATCAGCGCCCCGCGCTCGACCGTCGTGCGACCGGGACCGGTGCACGGCGGGCTCACGCAGGACCCCGCCGCCGAGCTCGAGCGGCTGCTCGAGGAGCTCGTGCGCTGAGGTGCCCGCGACCGGCCCCGACGGGGTCCTCGCGTCCTAGGGTCGGGCGCATGGATCTCGACTCCCGCCCCACCGCCCCCGAGCCCTACGACCTCCTGCCGCAGGTGCCCTCCTTCGAGGTGCGCAGCGACACCTTCGCCGACGGGCAGGCGCTGCCCGAGGCGCAGGTCTTCGACGACTGGGGCTTCGAGGGCGGCAACCGCAGCCCGCACCTCGCGTGGTCCGGCGCCCCGGAGGGCACGAAGAGCTACGCCGTCTCCTGCTTCGACCCCGACGCGCCGACGCCCGCGGGCTTCTGGCACTGGACCGTGCTCGGCATCCCGGCCGATGTCACCGAGCTCGCCGAGGACGCGGGCGCCGAGGGTGGGTCGGGCCTGCCCGCCGGCGCCTTCATGACGGCGACCGACTACGGCACGAAGGCCTTCGGCGGTGCCGCCCCGCCGGCCGGCGACCGCCCCCACCGCTACGTCTTCGCGGTGCACGCCCTCGACGTCGAGCCCGACGCCCTGCCCGTCGACGACTCGGTGACGTGCACCGTGGCCGCCTTCAACTACCTCGGCGCGACCATCGCCCGCGCCGTCGTCACCGGGACCTACCAGACCCCCGCCTGACCTCCCCCTTCGAAACCCTGCTGGCTGCCCTTCGACGAGCCAGGACCCTGTCGAAGGGGTCCTGGCTCGTCAAAACCCTGCTGGCAGGGTTTTGTCGGAGCGAGGGGGCGTGCACGGCGGGGCGAAGGGGGGTCGGCTCGCTCAGGTGCGCAGGGCCCACGCGGCGACGGCGCTGGCCGCCGCGGCGTTGAGCGAGTCCACTCCCCCGCGCATCGGGATCGTCACGGTGAGGTCGGCCTGCGCGAGCGTGCGCCGCGAGAGCCCGTCGCCCTCGGTGCCGACGACGAGCGCCAGCCGGTCCGGCGGGTCGGCGGCGAGGTCGTCGAGCGAGACGGCGTCGTCAGCGAGCGCGAGCGCGGCGACGACGAGCCCCAGCTCCTGCAGAGCGCCGACGTCCGCCGGCCACTGCGCGAGCCGGGTCCACGGCACCTGGAAGACCGTGCCCATCGACACGCGCACGGAGCGCCGGTAGAGCGGGTCGGCGCAGCGCGGGGTGGCGAGCACCGCGTCGACCCCGAGGGCGGCGGCGGAGCGGAAGACGGCGCCGACGTTCGTGTGGTCGACCAGGTCCTCGAGGACGAGCACCCGGCGGGCGTCGCGGCAGACCTCGGCGACGGAGGGCAGGTCGGGCCGGTGCATCGAGGCGAGCGCGCCGCGATGGAGGTTGAAGCCGGTGATGCCCTCGACGACCTCGGGCTCGCCGACGTACACCGGCACCCCGTCCTCCTCGCACGCGGCGACGACGTCGGCGAGGTCGTCGAGCCAGCGCGGCGACATGAGCAGCGAGCGCGGGCGGTGGCCGGCGGCGAGCGAGCGCCGGATGACCTTCTCGGACTCGGCGAGGTAGAGACCGCCCTCGGGCTCGAGGACGCGGCGCAGCGCGACGTCGGTGAGTCCGACGTAGTCGCGCAGGCGCGGGTCGGCGGGGTCGGTGATCGTCTCGGGCACGGCGCGAGCCTAGGTGAGCAGCGCGCGGCCGGTGACGACGACGCTGGAGAGGACGCACAGCGCGAGGACTCCGTGGCGCATCGCCGTGCGCGGCAGGCGGTCCTGGACCGGCCGGGCGAGGAGCATGCCCGCGACGACGAAGGGGACCCACACGGCCGAGGTCGTCATCTGCTCGCGGGTCACCTGGCCGCTCACGGCGAGCGAGAGCAGGGAGGCCGACGAGCCGACGACGAAGAAGGCCGACAGCGTCGAGCGGATCCGTACGGGGTCCTCGTGCTGGAGGACGATCGCGAGGAAGGGCCCGCCGATCGAGGCGGCCGTGCCGGAGACACCGGTGATGGCCCCGGCCCCGAGCGCGCTCGAGGGCCGGGCGGTCGTCTCGACCGTGCGGATGCTCAGCACCGTCGAGACGAGCACGAGCAGGCCGACGGCGACGGCGATGCCGCGCGTGGGCAGGACATGGACGAGCCAGGCCCCGACCGGGGTGAGCGCGAGCCGCCCGCCCAGGGCCCAGCCGAGAAGTCGTCGGTCGACGTCGCGCGGGCCCGAGAGCAGCTGCAGGAGCGGCAGGACGAGACCGAGCACGAGGAGCGAGGCCGGCATGAGCTCGGGCTCGAGCAGGACGACGAAGGGGGCGGCGACCACCGCGATCCCGAAGCCCAGGCTGGCCTGGACGAAGGAGCCCACGAGCACGACGACGCCGAGCAGGAGCGTCGTCGTCACGAGGGGGCGGTCGTCACGGGAAGAAGACCATCTTGACGATGCCGACGACCCCGATGACGACGATGACCGAGCGCAGGACGACGGGCGGCAGGCGCCGCCCGACCTGCGCCCCGACGAGCCCGCCGACGAGGGCGCCGCAGCCCACCGCGAGGACGATCGTCCACGAGACGAGCTCGGGCGAGACGACGACGAAGACGAGCGAGCCGACGGCGTTGACGACCGTGCCCAGGGCGTTCTTCACGCCGTTGAGCCGTTGCAGCGGCTCGGGGCTCAGCGAGCTGAGCAGGCCGATGAGGATGACGCCCTGGGCCGCACCGAAGTAGCCGCCGTACACCCCGGCGACGAGGACCCCGGACATGAGGGCGACGACCTGCCAGCGCGGCTCGACGCCGTCGTGGTGCTGGCGGGCGGCCCAGCGCTGCATGCGCGGGCCGAAGATCACGAGCAGCAGGCCGATCCCGATGAGGACCGGCACGATGGTCTCGAAGGCCTCCGCGGGCAGCCACAGCAGCAGCAGGGCCCCGATGACGGCACCGAGGAGCGACATCGGCACGAGGCGCAGGACGAGCCTCTTCGCCCCGCGCAGCTCGGGCAGGTAGCCCCACGTGCCGGTGATGCCCCCGGCGACGAGGCCGATGGAGTTCGAGACGTTGGCGGTGACGGGCGGCACGCCCATGGCGAGCAGCGTCGGGAAGGTCACGAGCGTCCCGGAGCCGACGACGGTGTTGATCCCCCCGGCCCAGACGCCCGCGAGGACGACGAGCAGCACCTCCCACCACGACACCCGGACAGCCTAGGTGGCTGCCCGGGTGTCGTCGGCACGGGGTGGGGCGAAGGGGTGTCGCTCAGAGCGGGGGACGCCCCGGCGACGGGGGCCCGGCCGGTCCGGTGGGCGGGCCCTCGGACTCCGGGGGCTCCGGGGCGACCGGGGGCGGCGGGCTCGCCGGCGCCGTCGCGTCGCTCTCGGCCGGTGCACCTGCGCCCGTCGCGTCCTCGCTCGCCGGACGGGGCTGCGGCAGCCGCACGCCCTGGCCCTGACCGCTCGAGGGCTGCACCCGGCTGGCGGGCGTCGCGTGCTCGCTCGCCTCGCGGCTGGCCTGCCCGGCCTGGCCGCGGGCCTCCTTGAGGGCCTCGGCCGGGTCCTCGAGCGCGGTCTCGGCGAAGGCGTTGTCCTCGGGCCCGTCGACCTCGACGAAGGGCTCGTCGTCCAGCCCGCCGTCGCTGCCGGGGGCCGCGCCGCCGCCGAGCATGCCGCCCATCGCCTTGAGGGCGTCGGTGACCTCCGAGGGGATGATCCACATCTTGTTGCTGTCGCCGCGCGCGATCTGCGGCAGGACTTGGAGGTACTGGTAGGCGAGCAGCTTCTGCGTCGGCTTGCCGCGGTGGATCGCGTCGAAGACCTGCTGGATGGCGCGGGCCTGTCCCTGGGCCTCGAGGATGCGGGCCTGGGCCGAGCCCTCGGCGCGCAGGATCTGGCTCTGCTTCTCGCCCTCGGCGGTGAGGATCGCCGACTGCTTCGTGCCCTCGGCGTTGAGGATGGCCGCGCGGCGGTCGCGCTCGGCCTTCATCTGCTTCTCCATCGACTCCTGGATCGACATCGGCGGGTCGATCGCCTTGAGCTCGACGCGGTTGACGCGGATGCCCCAGCGCCCGGTCGCCTCGTCGAGGGCGCCACGGAGCTGGCCGTTGATCTGGTCGCGCGAGGTGAGCGTCTGCTCGAGGTCGAGCGAGCCGATGACGTTGCGCAGGGTGGTCACCGTCAGCTGCTCGATGCCCTGGATGAAGTTGGCGATCTCGTACACCGCGCTCTTGGCGTCGATGACCGTGTAGTAGATGACGGTGTCGATGTTGACGACGAGGTTGTCGCTCGTGATGACCGGCTGCGGCGGGAAGCTGACGACCTGCTCGCGCAGGTCGATGTTCGCGCGGACCTTGTCGACGAAGGGCACGAGGATGTGGATGCCGCCCTCGAGGGTGCGCGAGTAGCGACCCAGCCGCTCGATGATGAGCGCCGTCTGCTGCGGCACGATGCGCACGGTCTTGAAGAGGATGACCAGCGCGAAGGCGACGAGCGCGGCCAGGAAGACGAGGATGGGGATGCTCTCCATGTCGTGTCCTTTGGGTGGGGTGGGTGGCCCCGGCGGTGACCGGGTCCCCCTGCGGTGCCCGTCAGGCGGGCTGGTTGGTGACGACGACGGTGGCGCCGTCGATCTGCAGGACTCGGACCTCCTCGCCGGGCTCGCAGGCGGGAGCGCCGTCGGGGACCCGCGCGCTCCACACCTCGCCGGCGAGCTTGACGCGGCCGTCGGTCTCGGTCACGGTCTCGATGACTCGGGCGAGCCTCCCCTGCAGCGCCGCGGACCCGATGGACCCGGAGGCCTCGGACGTCGCGAACTGGCGCTTGACGAGGGGCCGGACGAGCCCGATGAGCAGCATGGCCACGAGGACCGCGAGGACGACCTGGAGGGAGAAGACCACCCCGGAGCCGGCGGCGAGCGCGCCGGCGAGGGCGCCCCCGGCGAGCATGATGAAGACGAAGTCGGCGGTGGCCGCCTCGACGGCGACGAAGATCATCGCCAGCGCGATCCAGGCCAGCCACAGGTTGTCGCTCAACCATTCCATGTCAGCGTCCTCTCGTCTGCCCCGGCCAGGACCGGCGCGGTCATCGTCGTGCTCGGGCGGCCCATCGCTCGCCGTGCTGCTCGAGCTCGAGCGGCAGGCCGAAGGTGTCGGTGAGGTTCTGCGCGGTGAGGGTGATCTCGATCGGACCCTGCGCGACGACCTGGCCCTCGCGCAGCAGGAGGATGTCGGTGAAGTGCGGCGGGATCTCCTCGACGTGGTGGGTCACCATGACGAGGGCCGGCGACGCGAGGTCCTCGGCGATGGCGCCGAGCCGGGCGACGAGATCCTCACGACCGCCGAGGTCGAGGCCCGCGGCGGGCTCGTCGAGGAGCATGAGCTCGGGGTCGGTCATGAGCGCGCGGGCGATCTGGACCCGCTTGCGCTCCCCCTCCGACAGGGTGCCGAAGGTGCGCTGCGCGAGGTGGGCCGCGCCGAGCGCGTCGAGCAGCTCGGTCGCGCGCTCGTGGTCGAGCTCGTGGTACTCCTCGCGCCAGCGCCCGGTGACGCCCCACGACGCCGTGACGACGACGTCGCGGACGAGCTCCTGGGGCGGGATCGCCGAGGCGAGCGCTGACGACGCGAGACCGATGCGGGGCCGCAGCTCGAAGACGTCGACCGCGCCGAGGACCTCCCCGAGGACACCGGCGACACCGGTCGTCGGGTGGATGCGGCCGGCGGCGAGCTGGAGCAGCGTGGTCTTGCCGGCGCCGTTGGGTCCGAGGACGACCCAGCGCTGGCCCTCCTCGACCTCCCAGTCGACCCCGTCGAGCAGATCGGTGCGACCACGGCGCACCCCTACTCCGGCGAAGGCGAGGACATCACTCATGACCTGACCCTATCTGCCTACGATGCGCAGGTGTTCGAGCTCCCCGGCAGTGTGCGCGTCGCCCTCTGGGCGACGGTCGTCATCGGCAGCGGCGGCGACCTCGCCGGCGTCGCCCCCCGGGCCCTGCCCGACGTCGACCACGTCGCGGGCCTGCTCGACCGGCTCACCCTGTGGCGCGACCTCGGCGAGGGAGCGGTCCTCGTGGCGCTGCCCAGCGCCGGTCACGTCGCCTCGCTCCCCCGGACCGACGACGAGGCACGCGACGCCGCCGTCGAGGCCGGCGAGGCGCTCTACGTCGCGGGCATCGGCGGCGTGCTCGTCCCCGAGCACTCGACGTACGGGTCGTCCGGCCGACGGGTCGACTGGCACGCCTTCGACGCCGAGCCGGTGCCGGTGCACCGGGTCGAGGCCCTCTCGCACCGTCAGCTCGAGCGCGACCTGCTCGAGCTCGTGACGACCGCCCGCGACGACCTCGAGCGGGTGGGCGGGCAGCCCTTCGCCGACTCCCTCGCGCGCGAGATCGCCGACAACCGGCTCGGCGGCGCGTGGGGCCTGCCCGACGCGCTCGACGACCGGGCCTACCGGGTCATCACGCTCGCGGGCACCGTGGGGGCCGCCGCCCGGATCGGCTCTGAGCACTCCGGTGCGATCGACGCGCGGACCGCGGCCGACCGAGACGCGACGCTGCTCGCGCTGGCACGCGGTGCCGACCGGCTGCTCGCGGACGCGACGAACGCCGCGTGCGCCCAGCTCGCCGGCTGGGTCCCCGCCCGCTGACGCCCGAGCGGCCCTAGCGCAGGACCGAGGCGTACACCTCGAGGGTGCGCTCGGCGATGCTGCCCCAGGAGAACTCCTCGACCGCACGCCGACGGCCCGCCTCGCCGCGCTGACGCGCGCGCTCGGGGTCGCTCACCGCGTCGGTGAGAGCCGCCGCGAGGTCATGCACGAAGCCGTCCGGGTCGACCGGGGTGCCGGTGCCGTCCTGGACCTGCTCGATGGGCACGAGCCACCCCGTCGTGCCGTCGGCGACGACCTCGGGGATGCCCCCGGTCGCCGTGCCGACGACGGGCAGGCCGCAGGCCATCGCCTCGAGGTTGACGATCCCGAGGGGCTCGTAGACCGACGGGCAGACGAAGACGGTGCCGGAGGTGAGGACGGCGACGACCTCGTGACGCGGGAGCATCTCGGCGATCCACACGACGCCGTCGCGCACCTCGCGCAGCTCGGCGATGAGGCCCTCGACCTCGGCCTGGATCTCGGGGGTGTCGGGCGCTCCGGCGCACAGGACGAGCTGGACCTCGGGCGGCAGCAGACGGGCGGCGCGCAGCAGGTGGGGCAGGCCCTTCTGCCGGGTGATCCGCCCGACGAAGACGACGCTCGGGCGCGCCGGGTCGATCCCGTGCCGGGCGAGCACCGACTCGTCGGCGCGGGGCTGCCACTGCTCGGCGTCGATGCCGTTGTGCACCACCCGCACCCGGTCGGGATCGACCTGGGGGTAGGAGCGCAGGATGTCGGCCCGCATCCCGTGGCTCACGGCGACGATCGCGGCGGCGGACTCGTAGGCGGTGCGCTCGACCCACGAGCTGAGCGCGTAGCCGCCCCCGAGCTGCTCGGCCTTCCACGGCCGTAGCGGCTCGAGGCTGTGGGCGCTCACGACGTGGGGCACCCCGTGGAGCAGGCTCGCGAGATGACCGCCGAGGTTGGCGTACCAGGTGTGCGAGTGCACGAGGTCGGCGCCGGCGCAGTCCTGGGCCATCGTGAGGTCGACGCCCATCGTCTGCAGCGCGGGGTTCGCCCCCGAGAGCTCGGCGAGGTCCGGGTAGCCGGTGGTCCCCCCTTCGTCCCTCGGGTCGCCGAAGCAGCGCACCTGGACGTCGAGGTCACCCCGCCCCCGCAGGGCGCGGGTGAGCTCGGCGACGTGCACACCGGCTCCCCCGTAGATCGCCGGCGGGTACTCCTTGCTCAAGATGTCGACGCGCACGTGCCCACCGTAGGGCGAAGGCGATAGGTTCGTCACCCGAGCCCACACCCAGACAAGGGAGCCGGTATGTCTCGCCGCGGAGCACCGAAGGTCCTCGTCATCGTCCTCGCCGGCGGTGAGGGCAAGCGGCTCATGCCGCTCACCGCCGACCGGGCCAAGCCGGCCGTCCCCTTCGGCGGCAACTACCGCCTCATCGACTTCGCCCTGAGCAACGTCATCAACTCCGGCTACCGCCAGGTCGTCGTGCTCACGCAGTACAAGTCGCACAGCCTCGACCGGCACGTCTCCCAGGCCTGGCGGATGTCGACGATGCTCGGCAACTATGTCGCGGCGATCCCGGCGCAGCAGCGTCTCGACAAGTCCTGGTACACGGGCAGCGCCAACGCGATCTACCAGTCGCTCAACGCGATCCGTGACGAGCGGCCCGACATCGTCGTCGTCGTCGGGGCCGACCACGTCTACCGCATGGACTTCTCGCAGATGGTCGAGCAGCACCTCGACAGCGGCGCCGGGTGCACCGTCGCGGCGATCCGTCAGCCGATCGGGCTCAGCGACCAGTTCGGCGTCATCGAGGTCGACGCGGCGGACCCGACGCGCATCTCGGCCTTCCGCGAGAAGCCGACCGACGCGATCGGCCTGCCGGACTCCCCCGGCGAGGTCTACGCGTCGATGGGCAACTACGTCTTCACCACGGATGCGCTCGTCGACGCGGTGACGCGCGACGACACCGTGGAGGGCAGCAAGCACGACATGGGCGGCGACATCGTCCCCGACTTCGTCAGCCGACAGGACGCGTACGCCTACGACTTCAACGCCAACGAGGTGCCCGGCGCGACCGACAGAGACCGCGCCTACTGGCGTGACGTCGGCACGCTGGACAGCTACTACGAGGCCCACATGGACCTCACGTCGATCCACCCGATCTTCAACCTCTACAACTACGACTGGCCGATCTACACCCACCAGCAGCCCCACCCGCCGGCGAAGTTCGTCCACGGCGACCAGGGCCGCTTCGGCGAGGCGCTCAACAGCTGCGTCGCCCCCGGCGTCGTCGTCTCCGGGGCCCGGGTCAACAACTCGATCCTGTCGCCGCAGGTGCACCTGCACAGCTACACGACCGTCGAGGACTCGGTGCTGCTCGACCGGGTCGACGTCGGCCGGCACGTGCAGCTCCAGCGGGTCATCGTCGACAAGGACGTGACGATCCCCGAGGGCACGACGATCGGTGTCGACCGCGAGCACGACGAGGCACGCGGCTTCGTCGTCACCGAGAGCGGGCTCACGGTCGTCGGCAAGGGTCAGGTCGTCACGCCCTGACGGTCCGGGCCGCGGACGGGCGGTCGGCGCGTGCGGCGGCTCGGCTAGCGTCGCCGCTCGTGGACACCACCGCCCCGATGCTGCTCGTCATGGACGTCGACTCCACCCTCATCCAGGCCGAGGTCATCGAGCTCGTCGCCGAGCACGCCGGCACGCGTGACGAGGTCGCCGCGGTGACCGAGGCAGCGATGCGCGGCGAGCTCGACTTCGCGCAGAGCCTGCACGCCCGGGTCGCGACCCTCGCCGGCCTGCCGGTCTCGGTCCTCGACGACGTGCGGGCCGCCGTCCCGCTCACCCCGGGTGCCCGCACCCTCGTCGGCGCCTTCCGCGAGCGCGGCTGGCCCGTGGGGCTGGTGTCCGGTGGCTTCGTCGAGGTCGTCGAGCCGCTCGCCGCGGCCCTGGGCATCGAGCACGTGCGGGCCAACCGGCTCGATGTCGAAGGGGGCCGCCTCACCGGCCGCGTCGACGGCCCGGTCGTCGACCGGGAGGCCAAGGCCGACTTCCTGCGCGAGCTCGCCGCCGCCTCGGGCGTGCCGCTCGAGCGCACGGTCGCCGTGGGCGACGGGGCCAACGACCTCGACATGATCGCGGCGGCGGGCACCGGCGTGGCCTTCTGCGCCAAGCCGGCGCTGCGCGACGCCGCCGACGTGCGGGTCGACGAGCCCGACCTCGCCCTCGTCCTGGATGCCCTCGGTCTCACCGCAGAGCGGTCCCCCGACGACGAGGGCCCCCTCCCCCTTCGCCGGGTCTGATCACTTTCCCGCCCAGGGCGGGAAAGCTCGACCTCGGGAAAGAAATGTTCCTTCCCGAGGTCGCACGTTCCCGCCCTGGGCGGGAAAGCTGAGGTCTCGCGCGGGGGCTACAGACCCATCGCGTGGACGCCGCCGTCGACGTGGAGGATCTCGCCCGTCGTCGCGGGGAACCAGTCGGAGAGCATCGCGACGCACGCGCGGGCGGTGGGCACCGGGTCGCCGACGTCCCAGCCGAGCGGCGCACGGCTGTCCCAGCTCTCCTCGAACTGCTCGAAGCCGGGGATCGACTTCGCGGCGGTCGTGCGGATCGGCCCGGCGGCGACGAGGTTGCAGCGCACGCCCTTCGGGCCGAGGTCACGCGCGAGGTAGCGGTTGGTCGACTCGAAGGCCGCCTTCGCGACGCCCATCCAGTCGTAGACCGGCCAGGCGAAGGAGGCGTCGAAGGTGAGCCCGACGACCGAGCCGCCCGCGCTCATCCGCGGCAGCGCCGCGACGGCGAGCGCCTTGAGCGAGTAGGCGGAGACGTGCAGCGCCGTGCTCACGTCCTCCCACCCGGCCTCGAGGAAGTTGAAGGCACCTTCGGGCGCGAAGCCGATCGAGTGCAGCACCCCGTCGAGCTGCTCGCAGTGCTCGCCGAGGCGCTCGGCGAGGCTGTCGAGGTGCTCCTGGTCGGTGACGTCGAGCTCGATCACCGGCGCGGTCTCGGGCAGGCGCCGCGCGATGGTCTGGGTGATGCGCATCGTGCGCCCGAAGCTCGTGAGGATGACCTTCGCCCCCTGCTCCTGCGCGATCATCGCGACGTGGAAGGCGATGGAGGACTCCATGAGGACGCCGGTGATGAGGAAGGTCTTGCCGGTGAGCATGGTGCGCCTTTCGCAGGGGGTGATCGGTGACGAAGGGGGTGGGTCGGGTGACGCGGGTCAGTGGCCCATGCCGAGGCCGCCGTCGACGGGGATGACCGCGCCGGAGATGTAGCCGGCGTCGTCGGAGGCGAGGAAGGAGACCGCCCCGGCGATCTCGCCCGGCTGGGCGAAGCGGCGGGCCGGGATGGCCGCCTTGTACTCGGCCTGGGTCTTCTCGGCGAGCTCGGCGGTCATGTCGGTCTCGACGAAGCCCGGTGCGACGACGTTGGCGGTGATGCCCCGGGCGCCGAGCTCGCGGGTGATGGAGCGGGCCATGCCGACGAGGCCGGCCTTGCTCGCCGCGTAGTTGACCTGTCCGGGTGAGCCGTAGAGGCCGACGACGCTCGAGACGAGGACGACACGGCCGAAGCGGCCCTTGACCATCCCCGTCGTCGCGCGGCGCACGCAGCGGAAGGCGCCGGTGAGGTTGGTGTCGACCACCCGCGAGAAGTCGTCCTCGGTCATCCGCATGAGGAGGGTGTCGTTCGTGATGCCGGCGTTGGCGACGAGCACCTCGACGCTGCCCCCGAGGATCTCCTCGGCCGCGGTGAAGGCGGCGTCGACCGAGCTGCTGTCGCCGACCTCGCAGGCCACGACGTCGAGGCCCTCTACGACGTCGCCGGAGCGCGAGGTGACGACGACGTGGTGACCGTCGGCGACGAGCCGGTCGGCGACCGCCCGTCCGATGCCTCGGTTGCCACCGGTCACCAGGACCCGCCTCGGGGTGGGTGTCGCTGCCATGGCGGCGCTCCGCCTCGCTCTCGTGTCGCGGTCAGGTCGATGACGCACCGCCTGTGCCGTGCGTCACTGCCCGACGCTAGAGCACTACCGCCTGGTAGGTGAAGCCGCCTCGCGCCGTGGACGCCCAGGATCGCGGCGTACGCTGACGAGGTGCCCCACGCCCCCGACGTCGCCTCGGTCACGAGCGCGGCCCCGCCCGCCTCGGTGGACCGGCGTCGCCGCACCCGCAACTACCTGCTGACGATGGCGCTGCGCACCGCGTGCTTCGTCATGGCCTACCTCTTCGAGGGCTGGCTGCGATGGACCTGCGTCGTCCTCGCCGTGCTGCTGCCCTACGTCGCCGTCGTCATCGCCAACGCCGTCGGCCCGCGTCGTGGCACCCCGATGTCCTCGGCGGGACCGGTCGACCGGGCACAGATCACCCGATGAGCCTCGCGGACGAGCCGTTCGTCTGCAGCGCGAAGGGGTGTCGCCGGGCTGCCGTGCGTGCCGTCGTGTGGCGCAACCCCCGGCTGCACGACGAGACGAGGCGCAAGGTCTGGCTGGCCTGCGAGGAGCACACGAGCACGCTGCACGAGCACCTCTCGGTGCGTGGCTTCCCCGTCCGCCTCGCCGAGCTCGACGCGATCCCGCCCGAGGGGCACCCGTGGGCATGAGCGTCGCCGAGCACCGGGCCGTGCTGCGCCGGGCCGTCGCCCCGGCGTGGCTGCGCTGGTGGCTCGTCGCGGTCCTCGTCGCCGTCGCCTGCTACTACCTCGGGCAGTGGCAGTGGGGCCGCTACGAGGACAAGGCTGCTCGAGCCGACCGCATCGAGCGCCACTACGCGGCGCCCGCTCAGCCGGTGGGCGAGGTGCTCGCTACCTCACCGATGCCCCTCGAGCGCGAGTGGACCCGGGTGCAGGCCCGCGGCGAGTACCTCGACGGCGACCTGCTCGCCCGCAACCGGCCCCGGGACGGCGTGTACGGCTACGAGGTGCTCTCCCGGCTCGAGCTCGACGACGGCTCGGTGCTCGTCGTCGACCGCGGCTGGATCCCCAACTCCGACGAGGGGGCCGAGGTGCGTCCCGACGTGCCGGCCCCGCCCTCGGGGCAGGTCGAGGTGACGGGGTGGGTGCGTCAGGGCGAGCGATCCCTCGACCGCGACCCGATCCCCGGCCAGCTGTCGAGCATCAACCTCGCCGAGGCATCGCAGGAGTGGGGCGACCAGGCCCTGCTCGGCGGGTACGTCGTGCGGCAGCAGGAGCAGCCCGCTGCGGACCCGACGCCCCTCGACCTCGACGCCCCCGACACGGGCACGGGCCCGCACATGGCCTATGCGATCCAGTGGTGGCTCGTCATCCCCGCGGTCTTCGTCCTCATCTGGTTCTTCGTGCGGCGCGAGGAGCGCGACGCCGTGGCGGCGCTCGAGGACGCGCAGGTGCCCGACGAGACCGCCCCCGCTCCCCCGCCCCGCCGCGCGAAGGTGCGGATCTGGGACGAGGAGGACGGCTGAGCGCTCAGCCTCGGCGCGGGTGGAGGTATCCGGACGAGTCCCAGCACTCCCGGATACCTCGACCCGGGCTCAGCCCACCGGCGCGTCGGCCTCGGCGAACTGGGTGCGGTAGAGGTCGGCGTACAGCCCGCCCCGGGCGAGCAGCTCGTGGTGCGTGCCGCGCTCGGCGATCTCGCCGCCGTCGACGACGAGGATCTGGTCGGCGCCGCGGATCGTGCTCAGCCGGTGGGCGATGACGATCGACGTGCGCCCGGCGAGGGCGATCTCGAGTGCCCGCTGGACCGCCGCCTCGGACTCGCTGTCGAGGTGGGCCGTGGCCTCGTCGAGGACGACGACCGCCGGCGCCTTGAGCAGCAGGCGGGCGATCGCCAGGCGCTGCTTCTCGCCGCCGGAGAGGCGGTGCCCGCGGTCGCCGACGACCGTGTCGAGCCCCGACGGCAGCGACTCGACGAGGTGCCAGATCTGCGCGGCCCGCAGCGCCTGCTCCATCTGCTCGTCGGTGGCCTCGGGCCGCACGAAGAGCAGGTTGCCCCGGATGGTGTCGTGGAAGAGGTGGGCGTCCTGGGTGACGACGGCGACGCTGTCGTGCAGCGAGCGCAGCGTGGCGTCGCGCAGGTCGACCCCGCCGACCCGGACCGCGCCGGCGGTCGGGTCGTAGAGGCGGGCGACGAGCGCGGTGAGCGTCGTCTTGCCCGCCCCGCTCGGCCCGACGAGGGCGGTGAGGGTGCCGGCCGGGGCGTCGAGGCTCACGCCGCGCAGGATCTCATCGGACCCGGCGCGGTCCCCGGTCGCCCGGGCCTCGAGCGAGGCGAGCGAGACCTCGTCGGCGGAGGGGTAGGCGAAGTGGACGTCGTCGAGCTCGACGTCGAGGGCGTCACCCTGCGGGAGGTCCTGCGCGCCCTCGCGCTCCTGGATGCTCGGGCGCAGGTCGAGCACCTCGAAGAGGCGGGCGAAGGAGACGAGGGTCGTGAGGATGTCGACGCGCACGTTGGAGATCGCCGTCAGCGGGCCGTAGAGGCGCCCGAGCAGGGCGGCGAGCGCGAGGAGGGTGCCGACCGACAGCGTGCCGTCCACCGCCATGACACCGCCGACGCCGTAGACCATCGCCGTCGCGAGCGCCGCGATGAAGGTGAGCAGGACGAAGAAGAGCGCGCGGTTGACGGCGATGACGACGCCGATGTCACGCACGCGCGAGGCCCGGCTGTCGTACTCGGCGAGCTCGTGCTCGGGGTGGCCGAAGATCTTCACGAGCAGGGCCCCGCCGACGTTGAAGCGTTCGGTCATCTGGGTGCCGAGGTCGGCGTTGTGGCCCATCTGCTCGGCGGTGAGCACGGCCAGACGCCGGCCCATCCACCGCGCCGGCAGGATGAAGAAGGGCACGAGCGCGAGCGAGGCGAGGGTGAGCTGCCACGACAGGAGCGCCATCGCGCCGATGATGAGCACGAGCGAGATGACGTTGCTCACCACGCTCGACAGCACGGAGGTGAAGGCGCTCTGCGCGCCGATGACGTCGGTGTTGAGCCGGGTGACGAGCGCGCCGGTCTGCGCCCTGGTGAAGAAGGCGATGGGCTGGGCGAGCACGTGCTCGAAGACCTGGGTGCGCAGCCGGTAGATGAGCCCCTCGCCGATCCGCGCGGAGTACCAGCGCTGGGCGATCGTCGTCACCGCCTCGACGACGGCGACGAGCGCGACGAGCAGGGCGAGCCCGACGACGACGTCACGCCGCTGGGGGGTGATGCCGTCGTCGACGAGACGCCCGAGGATGAGCGGAGCCGCGACCACCGTGCTCGACGACAGCGCGACGAGCACGAGGAAGGCGGCGATGGTGCCGCTCATGCCCCGTGCGTACGAGAGCACCCGACGACCCGTGCCGGGCGGGAGCGGCGACCGTGTCGCGCCCGCGTCCTGGGTCATCGAGCGCATCAGCTGCCAGCTCGTCATGCTCACCCGCTCATCATCCCTCTCACCACCGACGACGCCGACCAGCGTGCGACCTCAGGTGCGGGTGAGGTCAAGCCGGGGTGGCACGCAGCGCGACGAGCTCGACGACCGAGCGGGTCCGGCCCAGGCCCCCGCGCACGAAGTCGGCCCCGTGCTCGCCGGCGAGGCGCTCGGCGGCGTCGTGCAGGACGCCCTCGGCGAGGGTGAAGGCGAGGACGACGAGCCGGTGACCGGCCTGCGCGGCCTGACCGACCGCCTCCGCGACGACCTCCGGCTCGCGCAACGTCGTGCCCCGCCACCGGCCCCAGCCGGGCCGCGGGTGGTCGACGAGCAGCTCGTCGAGGGACCGCCTCGCGGTGCCGTCGGAGCTGCCGCCGGCGACGAGCAGGACGTCGGTGCCCGGGTCGGGAGCGTGCCCCGCCGAGGCGAGCCGCTCGACGACCGCGTCGAGGAGCAGGGGGTGCGGTGCGAGGGGGTCGGTGACCCGGACCTGGGCACCCCCGGTGGCGAGCTCACGCGCCGCCCGGGGCACGTCGGTGCGCGCGTGGTAGGCCGGGGTGATGAGCATCGGCACGACGACGACCTCGCCGGTGAGCTCGCGGCCGAGCACGGCCGCGGACGGCTCGTCGGTCTCGAGGTAGGCCAGGCGGACCGGCGTGCCGGGCCGCGCCGAGCGCAGGCCGTCGGCGACCGCCTCGATCCCCTGGCGGTGGCGCGGGTCGGGCGAGCCGTGGGCGAGCAGGACGGTGGTCATGCCGTCGAGCCTGCCAGGAGCCGCGCCGCCTGCTCCGGCACGGTGACCACCTCGCCGACGACGACGACGGCGGGGGCTCGCACCCCTTCGGCCTCGGCGTCCGCGGCCGCCCGCGACAGGGTGGTCCGGGTGACCCGCTGACCGGGCATCCACCCCCGCTCGACGATCGCGACGGGGGTGCCGGGGGCACGGCCCGCGGCGACGAGGTCGGCGGCGGTCCGGCCCAGCGCGGTGACCCCCATGAGCAGGACGAGGGTCGCGTCCTGCGGCGCGTCGCGCAGCCCGTCGAGCGACGGGCCGGCCCCCTCGTGCGCCGAGGCGACGACGAAGGAGGTCGTGATGCCGCGATGGGTCACCGGGATGCCGACGGCCGCGGGCACGGAGATCGCGCTCGTGATCCCGGGCACGACCTCGACGGCGATGCCGTGGGCGGCGCAGTGCAGCGCCTCCTCTCCCCCGCGGCCGAGGACGAAGGGGTCGCCCCCCTTGAGCCGCACGACGTCGAGCCCGCGGCGGGCGCGGTCGACGAGGATCTCGTTGATCTGGTCCTGCGGGACGGGGTGACGGTCGCGGTGCTTGCCGACGTCGACGACCTCGACGTGGGCCGGCAGCTCGGCGAGCAGGTCGACCGGCCCGAGCCGGTCGGTGACGACGACGTCGGCCTGCGCGAGCAGACGGGCGCCGCGCACGGTGATGAGGTCCGGTGCGCCCGGCCCGCCGCCGACGAGGGCGACCCGCCCGACCCGCCCGTCCCCGTGGCCACGAGCCGCCTGAGGCTCGGCCTCGGCACGCACGCACCAGACGCCTGCCTCCTCGGCGGCCCGGGCGACGGCGTCGTCGGTCGCCGGGTCGCCGGTCGCCGCGTGGACGAGCCAGACGCGGTCCGGCCCGGAGAGATCTGCGGGGTCGAAGGGGGCGGCCCGCCAGGTCAGCCCGTCCCGTCCGGCGAGCCCGGGGTCGACCTCGGGCGCGAGGAGGAGCACCCGGGCACCCGCGTCGAGGCAGGCCCCGGCCTCGCGCACCTCAGCCGGCCCGCCCCCGACGACGAGGACGAGCCGGTCGGTGAGGTCCAGGCCGAGGCGGTAGCCGCCCGGGCTCACGTGTGCAGGCCGCACTCGACCTTGTCGGTGCCCGACCAGCGCCCGGCGCGGGCGTCCTCGCCCTCGGCGACCGGTCGGGTGCACGGCGCGCAGCCGATCGAGGCGTAGCCGCTCTGACGAAGGGGGTTGAGGAAGACCCCGTGCTCGTCGACGTAGCGGTCGACGTCGTCCTGGGTCCACCCGGCGATGGGGTTGAGCTTGGCCATGCCGCGGCGGTCGTCCCAGCCGACGAGCTCGATGTCAGAGCGGGTCGGGGCGTCCTCACGGCGCATGCCGGTCACCCAGGCGTCGTAGCCCTCGAGGGCGCGGTTCATCGGCTCGACCTTGCGCATGGCGCAGCACGCGTTGGGGTCGCGGTCGTGCAGACGCGGGCCGTGCTCGGCGTCCTGCTCGGCGACGGTGAGGCGCGGCAGGATCGTGCGGATCTGCACCGGGAGCATCGCCTCGTAGGCGTCGCGGGTGCCGAGGGTCTCGGCGAAGTGGTACCCGGTGTCGAGGAAGAAGACGTCGGCGCCCGTGAGGGTCGTGCCGAGGAGGTGCACGAGCACCTCGTCGCCCATCGACGACGCGGTCGTCAGACCTGCGCCGTACGTCTCGTGCGCCCAGCGCAGGGTCTCGCGGGCGAGCTCGACGCGGCCCTCGTAGGTGCCGCCGCGCTCGGCCTCGAGCGCGGCGAAGCGGTGCTGCGCCTCGTCGGCGGCACTGCGGGCGGGCGGCTCGGGGGTGCGGACGGGCTCGGTCATGACGGCTCCTCGGGGGTCGAGCGCAGCGGCGCCGCGAGGTCGCGGTCGCTGCCGTGGAGGGTGACGGAGAAGACGCGCACGCACGACCCGCAGACCCAGGCGCCCGAGGGCTCGGGCGCGGGACGCAGGTCCTGCTCGGCGCAGAACGGGCAGTGGTAGACGGGGGTGACCCGGCTCACCGGATGTCGTCCTCGTCGGCGCGGCGCGCCCACAGGGCGAAGGACTCGCCCGGCTCGCGCTGCGCGAGGTAGGTGCGGGCGACCCGCTCGACGTAGTCGGGCAGCTCGTCGGCGCGCACCTTGAGGGCGCGCGTCTTGCGGGCCAGCGCCGGCTCGACGCCGAGGGCACCGCCGAGGTGGACCTGGTAGAGCTCGACGACCTCGCCGTCCTCCCCCTTCGCCACCATGCCCTTGAGGCCGATGTCGGCGACCTGGCTGCGGGCGCACGAGTTGGGGCACCCGTTGAGGTGGATCGAGAAGGGCACGTCCATCTCGGGCAGACGCTCCTCGAGCTGCTCGACGGTCCACCGGGCGCGTGCCTTGGTCTCGGTGAGCGCGAGCTTGCAGAACTCGATGCCCGTGCACGCCATGACGCCCCGCCGCCACTCGCTGGGCCGCGCGGGCAGGCCGAGCCCGTCGAGGGTCGCGACGAGCTCGTCGGAGGCAGCCGGGTCGACGTCGAGGACGAGCAGCTTCTGGTGCGGGGTGAGGCGCACCCGGCCCGAGCCGGCCGCCTCGGCGGCGTCCGCGACGGCGTGCAGGGTCGTGCCGCTCACGCGGCCGCCGACCGGCGCGACGCCGACCCAGACCCGACCGTCCTGCTGCTCGTGGACGCCGACGTGGTCGCGGCGCAGGTCGCCGGGCACCTCGGGGGCCGGGCCGTCGGGCAGCGCACGGCCGAGGTAGTCCTGCTCGAGGACCTCGCGGAAGCGCTCGGGGCCCCAGTCGGCCATGAGGAACTTCAGCCGGGCGCGGTTGCGCAGCCGGCGGTAGCCGTGGTCGCGGAAGATGCCGCAGACGCCGGCCCAGACCTCCGGGACCTCCTCGAGGGTGACGAAGGTGCCCAGCCGCTGCGAGAACATCGGGTTCGTCGACAGCCCGCCGCCGACCCACAGGTCGAAGCCCGGGCCGAGCTCGGGGTGCTCCACCCCGACGAAGGACACGTCGTTGATCTCGTGCGCGACGTCGAGGCTCGGGCTGCCGGAGATCGCGGTCTTGAACTTGCGCGGCAGGTTCGAGTACTCCGGGCTGCCGAGGTAGCGCGAGAGGATCTCCTCGACCGCGGGGGTGCCGTCGACCACCTCGTCGGCGGCGATGCCCGCGACGGGCGAGCCGAGGACGACGCGGGGCACGTCGCCGCACGCCTGGGTCGAGCCGAGGCCGACGGCCTCGAGGCGCTCCCAGATCGCGGGCACGTCCTCGACCCGTATCCAGTGCAGCTGGATGTTCTGCCGGTCGGAGATGTCGGCGGTGTCGCGGGCGAAGTCGGTGCTGATGTCGGCGACGGCTCGCAGCTGCTCGACCGACAGGGCGCCGCCGTCGGAGCGGATGCGCATCATGAAGTACTCGTCGTCGAGCCCGTCCTCACCCGTGTGGGTGCCGTCGAGGCCCTGCTTGCGCTGGGTGTACAGGCCCCACCAGCGCATCCGCCCGGTGAGGTCGTCCGGCGCGATCGAGGCGAAGCCCTCGCGGCTGTACGTGTCGAGGATCCGCTGGCGGACGTTGAGGCCGTCGTCCGCCTGCTTGAACTCCTCGTTGTGGTTGAGCGGGGTGCGGTCCCCGTCGGCCCAGGCACCGGTGGCCTTCGTGCGGGTCGGTCGCTCGGGTCGCGTCACAGTCACTGCCTCAGGATAAACCTCATGTTATGCCACCCATAATCGCGTCTTATGCGCTGGACGACCTCTGGAAGGCATCAGGCGAGGCCCACGAGGTCGCGGTAGTCCGCGCCCCAGAGGTCCTCGACGCCGTCCGGGAGCAGCAGGATCCGCTCGGGCTGGAGGGCGTCGACGGCCCCCTCGTCGTGGGTCACGAGGACGACCGCGCCCTTGTACGTCGAGAGCGCGCCGAGGATCTCGGCCCGGCTCGCCGGGTCGAGGTTGTTCGTCGGCTCGTCGAGCAGCAGGACGTTGGCGCTGGAGACGACGAGCAGCGCGAGCGAGAGCCGGGTCTTCTCGCCGCCGGAGAGCACACCGGCCGGCTTCTCGACGTCCTCGCCGGTGAAGAGGAAGGAGCCGAGCACCTTGCGCACGTCGGTCTCGCCGAGGTCGGGCGCGGCCGACTTCATGTTGTCGAGCACCGAGCGGTCGACGTCGAGGTTCTCGTGCTCCTGGGCGTAGTAGCCGAGCTTGAGCCCGTGCCCCGGCTCGACCTGCCCGGTGTCGGGGGCGTCGACGCCGGCGAGCATGCGCAGCAGGGTCGTCTTGCCCGCGCCGTTGAGCCCGAGGACGACGACCTTGCTCCCTCGGTCGATGGCGAGGTCGACGTCGGTGAAGATCTCCTGGCTGCCGTAGCTGCGCGACAGCCCGCTCGCCCGCAGCGGGGTGCGCCCGCACGCCGCCGGCTCGGGGAAGCGCAGCTTGGCGACCTTGTCCTGGGTCCGCTCCCCCTCGACGCCGGCGAGCATCCGCTCGGCGCGCCGGATCATCTGCTGGGCTGCGACGGCCTTCGTCGCCTTCGCCCGCATCTTCTCGGCCTGCTCCATGAGGGCGCCGGCCTTCTTCTGGGCGTTGGCGACCTCGCGCTTGCGGCGCCGCTCGTCGGTCTCGCGGGCCTGGATGTAGGCCTTCCAGCCCATGTTGTACTGGTCGAGCTCGCAGCGGTTGGCGTCGAGGTGGAAGACGCGGTTGACGACGACCTCGAGCAGCTCGACGTCGTGGCTGATGATGATCAGCCCGCCCTTGTAGCCCTTGAGGTGGTCGCGCAGCCAGGCGATGGAGTCGGCGTCGAGGTGGTTCGTCGGCTCGTCGAGCAGCAGCGTCTCGGCCCCGCTGAAGAGGATCCGCGCGAGCTCGACGCGACGGCGCTGACCACCGGAGAGGGTCTCCAGCGGCTGGTCCATCCGGTGGGCGTCGATGTTGAGGGCGGAGGCGATCGCGCTCGCCTCCGACTCCGCGGCGTACCCGCCCGCGGCGTCGAACTCCGCGTCGAGACGGGCGTAGGCGCGCATCGCCTTCTCCATCGTCTCGGTGTCGGCGCTGGCCATCCGCTGCTCGGCGCGGGAGCGCTCGGTGACGATCGTGTCGAGGCCGCGGGCCGAGAGGATGCGCTGGCGCGCGGTGATGCTCAGGTCTCCGGTGCGGGGGTCCTGCGGCAGGTAGCCGACCTCGCCGCTGGAGTGGATCGTCCCCGCCGCCGCCTGGGTCTGCCCGGCGATGACCTTCGTCAGGGTGGTCTTGCCGGCGCCGTTGCGCCCGACGAGACCGACGCGGTCGCCCGCGGCGACCCGGAAGCTCGCCTCCTCGAGGAGGATGCGCGAGCCGGCGCGCAGCTCCACGGACGTGGCGGTGATCATGGGTCTCCTGGCGGGGGCGAAGGGGGACCCGCGCCCCCTTCGTCGGCGGTGCGGGCGGGTCGGCGGACGGCAGGGCTGCAAGCCTCGTCACGGGTCCACCGAGGTCTAGTCTAAGCGGCACTCACGGCGGGCCGACCGGCCTGCCCGCGGCCTCGGAAGGGCACCCCCGATGAGCTTCAACGACAACGCGTCCCTCGACACCTCCCGGATGGGCGGCGGAGGGGGCGGCGGCCGCGGCCCGGTGGTCGCCGGCGGCGGGCTGCTCGGCCTCGTCGTGCTCGTGCTCTCCCTCTTCTTCCCCAGCGTCTTCGGCGGGGGCGGCGGCGCCGACCCCCAGGGCGGCGGCCAGAGCCAGGGCTTCGAGGAGTGCAAGAAAGGCCCTGATGCCAACGGCAGCGCGAAGTGCCGGATGGTCGGCGGCGAGAACAGCCTCTACGACTTCTGGAGCAACCAGCCGCAGCTCAAGGCGGCTCTGGAGAAGCAGGGCCAGGACTTCCCGCCCGCGACGCTCAACGTCTACTCCGGCACGACCCAGTCGCAGTGCGGGACCGCGAGCAACCAGGTCGGCCCCTTCTACTGCCCCCTCGACCGCGGCATCTACATCGACACCGACTTCTTCTCGATCATGGAGAGCCAGCTCGGCGCGCAGGACGGCCCGCTCGCCGAGCTGTACATCCTCGCCCACGAGTACGGGCACCACGTGCAGAACCTCTACGGCGTCCTCGAGGAGTCGCAGAAGGACCCGCGCGGCGCCGACTCCGGCGCGGTGCGCGTCGAGCTCATGGCCGACTGCTTCGCCGGCATGTGGGTCCAGGACGCGAGCGGCACGAAGGACGCGAACGGCGTCACGCTGCTGAAGGAGCCCACGGACGAGCAGATCCGCAACGCGCTCGGCGCCGCGAAGTCCGTCGGCGACGACGAGATCCAGAAGAAGTCGAGCGGTCAGGTCAACCCCGAAGACTGGACCCACGGGTCGGCCAAGGCCCGCCAGGGCTGGTTCATCAAGGGGATGAAGGCCCAGAGCATCAACGACTGCGACACCTTCGAGGTCAGCGACCCCGAGAACCCGTGAGCCCGTGAGCCCGCGGGGCCGCGGCGCGTGACGCCTCGGCTCAGCTGCCGGTCCGGTGCGACGAGCTCGTGGCCGAGCCCCAGGGCGCCTGGGCCGGCACGTGGAGGCGCACCCGCGTCCCCTTCGGGTAGTACCGGTTCACCGGGAGGTGGACCGACCCGGCCGCGTCGGTGAGCCGGCTGCTCGTGCGGAACTCCTGCTGGTCCGTGCCGGGCTTGCGCACGAGGAGCCAGGCGGGGGTGCCGGCGCGCGGCGAGCCGTCGCGCCGGGCGGTGACGGAGGCGGAGACGCCGACCCCGCGGTCCCAGCCGGTGCGCCACGTGGAGTCGAGGTCGATCGCCGTCGTGTCGGTCTCGACGGCCGCAGCAGTCGTCGTCGCGCTCCCCCAGCCGCCGGCGGACGGCACGTCGACGCGCACGCGGGTGCCCCGGGGGTAGTAGCGGTTGACGGCGAGGTGCACGCTCCCGTCGGCACCGGTGAGCCGGCTGCTCATCGCCCGCTCCGGCTGCCCCGGCAGCCGGGCCATGAGCCGGGCGCGCACCCCGGGCAGGCCGCGGCCGTCGACGCCCTCGGTGATCGTGCTCGTGATCCCCTTCCCACGGGCCCACCCGATCGGCCAGGTCGAGGTGAGGTCGACCGGGGCGGGGTCGCTCGTCGACATCGTCACCGTGGTGTCCCACAGGCCGTTGTTGAAGGTCGTGTACGGACCGGCCAGCCAGGCGACGTCGACCGGCCCGTCCTGGGCTCCCCAGGGGGTCGCCGGCGTGCGGTTGCCCTGGGTCGAGCCGGACGTCACCGGTCGTCGCTGCCAGGTCTGGCCCTCGTCCGCGGTGCGGTACTCGACGAGCTCGCGCTCCCCGACCGACCCGGGTCCCTGGACGAGGAAGACCCGACCGGGGTCGTCGTGGCGCATCGTGATGCCGGACGGCTGCGGGCCGGGGGCCCGGTCGAGGGTCGTCGCGGCCCAGCCGCCGGCGCCGAGGCGGAACCACTTGTAGGTCCACATGTCGGTGGCGACGTCGCCCGTCGTGAGGACGAGCGCCGGCCGCCCCGCGGCGTCGAGGGCGATGTCGTAGATCCGGGCCCGGCCGTCGGCGCTGCGCCCGTCGTAGACGAGCGTGGCCTCGCGCGGGTCGATCGGCCGCGGCGCCGCGCCGCCGGACCCGGCGACCTCGCTCAGCGTGCGGATCGTCGAGCCGTCGCTGCGACGGAAGACCCCGTCGGCGAGCGTGAGGTGGTACATCGAGCTCAGCTGGGTCGGCGTCGCCATCGTGTCGGAGACGGCGACGTGGATGGTGCGCCGCCCGTCGGTGACGAACTTCGGGTAGGGCGCGTTCTCGCGGGTGGGGTGGTCGAAGAGGCGCACCGCGGGGGTCCACCGCACAAGGTCCTTGCTGCGGGTCATCACCCAGGCGTTGTCCACCGCCCGGCGGGTGAAGAGGTGGTAGCGGTAGGCGCCCTCGCTCAGCTGGAGCATCACCGTGTACGTCACCCGGTCGCGCTCCAGCCCGGAGCCGACGAGGCGCTGGGTGGGTCCGAAGGTCGTGACGTCCCCCGCCTGCTCGGTGACCCGGTAGCGCGCCGGCACCGCCGCGTGACCGTTCCAGAAGGCGGCGATGCGGCCGTCCGGCAGCTCGGTGAGCGACGGGGCGTTGTGGTCGTCGGGCTGGAAGCGGGCGTGCAGGACGGCGTGGGAGAGCTCGGCGCTGCCGCGCGCGACGCGAGTCACCTGGATGTCGCCGTTGTTGCGCACGCTCGAGAGGTAGGTTGCCGTCGACGTGCCGAGCACCCGGGGGTCCATGTACCACGACCACGCCGAGGACGTGACGACCCGAGCGGTCCGCGTCGACGTCGCGGTGCGCCGGGGCGCGACCGTCCGCGCGCGGACGACCGGCTGGCGGGTCGAGCTCAGCGCGCCACGGGCGACGTCACCTCGGGTCATGTACGGCTCGGGCAGCGGGTCGGGCCCGGCTGCCCGACCGGGCGCCGCCGGCGCGAGGCCGAGCAGCGCGGTGCCGAGCACGGCGACGAGCATGGTGGTGGTCCGACGGCGCACTGCGTGATCTCCCCTGGCTGCGGCCGCGACCGTCCCAGGTCGTCGGCTCCGCAGGGCACGGTAGTGCGTGCCCTGCGACACTCGTCGTCAGGGGTCGCGGATCGTGATCCTCACGTGACGTGCGCGGCGCAGGGCGTCCTGCAGGACGGTCAGGCGGGGGTCGGGCAGGTCGGGCAGCTCACGACGTGGCAGCTCGCGAAGGGGGCGCAGCCGCGGGTCCTCGAGGAGCTGGGCGAGCAGCGCCCGGTCTCCCCCGAGGACGAGACCGCGGACCTCCTTCGCCCCGTCGGGCAGGGCGGCCAGGACCCGGGCCGCGTGGTCGCCGCAGGCGCCGACCAGCTCGTCGGCCTGGTTGCCGCGACGGCGGGCGTAGCGCTGCTGGGACCACCCGCCCTTCTTCGTGCGGGACTGCACGTAGCGGGTGCCGACCTTGTGCGCGACGAGCTCGGGACCGACGGCCACGCCGACGCCGTAGCCGCCGCGGCGCACGAGGAGCAGCGCGAGCGGGTCGTGCTCGAAGCGCTCGACCGCGACGACCTCCTGGCGCTCGACCTCGGCCCGCTGGGCGTTGCTCTCCTCGAAGCGCTCCCGCCACCGCGGGTAGCGCTGCGCGTCGACCTCGACGACGCGCTCAGGCACGGGGGTCGGCGATCGCGTCGACGTCGCCCAGCAGACCCATGACGGGGGGCGACATCTCGGTCTGGACGAGCGCGACGCCGCACCAGCCCGAGGGGTCGAGCCAGCAGTCGGTGCCCAGCCCACCGGTCCAGCCGAAGCGCCCCGCGCCGGGGCCGGCGGTGCGGATGCCGACGCCCAGCCCCCAGCCGGTGCCCTCCCAGAAGCGCTCGGAGTACGGGAAGCTCTCGCGCGTCTTGGCCCGGTCGGGGACGGCGTCGGTGCGCATGAGACGGCGCAGCTCGTCACCGATGAAGCGGTGCCCCTGGGCGTCGCGACCGTCGTGGAGCATGCGCAGCAGCGCGAGGACGTCGGCGGCCGTGGAGACGAGCTCGCCGTGGCTCACGTCGCGGCCGGGGTCGCCGGCGTACGAGCCGGCGTGGAGGGGGTCGGTCTCGACGAGGGCGTCGTCCCACCGGTAGGCGGCGGGGAGCCGGTGCAGCTGGTCCTGCGGCACCCACGAGCCGGTGTCGGGCATCTCCAGCGGGTCGAGGAGGACCTCGCGGAGGTGCTCGTGGAGGGGACGGCCGGCGCGCCGCGACAGCAGCACGCCGAGCAGCCCGAAGGAGTGGTGGTAGCGCCAGACCTCGCCGGGCTGCCCGACGAGCGGGAGCGCACCAAGGCGCTCCACCCAGGTGCTCGCGTCGAGCGCCCACGGCCGAGGGCCGGCGGCGAGCTCGGAGCGCTCCATCGCCGCTCCGAGCGGGCTGGTCTCGTCGACGATGCCGTAGCCGCTCGTGCACGTGAGGAGGTGGCGCACGGTGATCGCGCGCTCGGCCGGCACCGTCCGGTCCAGGGTCGCACCGGGGTGCTCGAGCACCTGGGGGTCGGCGAGCTCGGGCAGCCAGCGCGCAACCTCGTCCTCAAGGCGCAGCCCGTCGGTCTCGACGAGCCGCAGCACGGCCGCCGCGACGACGACCTTCGTCATCGACTGCACCCTCATGACCGCGTCCGGCGGCATGGGCGGGCCGTCGAGCGCCATCCGACCGGCGCCGACCGGCCGGGCTCCCCCGTCGCGCGTCGGGGCGGCGGGGCCGACGGCCGCCACCGCCCCGACGAGGACGCCGTCGTCGACGTGGCGCTGCAGGACGTCGGCGAGCTCGCTCATCCGCTCAGCCTGCCAGCGCCACGCGCGCGGGGCGAGCCCTCAGATGTTGAAGCCGAGGGCGCGCAGCTGCTCGCGGCCGTCGTCGGTGATCTTGTCCGGGCCCCACGGCGGCATCCACACCCAGTTGATGCGATGCCCGGTGACGAGCCCGTCGACGGCCTGGGCTACCTGGTCCTCGATGACGTCGGTCAGCGGGCAGGCCGCCGAGGTGAGCGTCATGTCGACGACGGCGTGGTTCTGCGGGTCGACGGTGATGCCGTAGACGAGGCCGAGGTCGACGACGTTGATGCCGAGCTCGGGGTCGACGACGTCGCGCAGGGCCTCCTCGACGTCGGCCACGTTGGCGGGGGTCTGCGTCGTGCTCATGCCTGCTCTCCTTCGGTCGCGGTGACGTCGACGCCCGCCTGGGCGAGGGCGTCGGTGAGGGCCATCCAGCCCAGCAGCGCGCACTTGACGCGCGCGGGGTACTTCGCGACGCCGGCCAGGGCGACGCCGTCGCCGATGACCTCCTCGTCGCCGGGGTCCTGCCCCTTGCTCGTGAGCATGTGCCGCATCGCGGCGTGGGTGCGCATCGCCTCGGCGATCTCCTCCCCGGTCACCTCGGTGGCCAGGATCGAGGTCGACGCGGTCGAGATCGAGCACCCGGTCGCCTCGTAGGAGATGTCGGCGATCCGGGCGTCGGCACCGGCGCCCTCGACGTGCACCCGAAGGGTGACCTCGTCACCGCACGTGGGGTTGACGTGGTGCACCTCGGCGTCGTGCCCCTCGCGCAGCCCGGCGCCGTGCGGGCGCTTGCTGTGCTCGAGGATCAGCTCTTGGTAGAGGTCCATCAGACGGAGACGCTCCCTGTCGTCGTGTCGATGCCGAAGACCGCGGGGATGCGATCGAGGGCGGTGAGGAAGGCCTCGACCTCGCCGGGGGTGTTGTAGACGGCGAGCGAGACCCGCGCGGAGGCCGCGATGCCGTACCGGCGGTGCAGCGGCCAGGCGCAGTGGTGGCCCACACGGACTGCAACACCGGAGTCGTCGAGGATCTGCCCGACGTCGTGCGCGTGGACGCCGTCGACGACGAAGGCCACGGCCGCGCCGCGGTGCATCATGTCCGTCGGGCCGACGACGCGGACCCAGGGGCGCTCGGCGAGACCGTCGAGGACGAGCCGGGTCAGGGCCTGCTCGTGGGCCGCGATGCGGTCCATGCCGATGCCCTCGACCCAGCGCAACGCGGCGCCGAGACCGATCGCCTGGCTCGTCATGGGCACGCCGGCCTCGAAGCGGGTGGGCGGGGGCGCGTACGTCGAGCGCTCCATGTGGACGGTCTCGATCATCGAGCCGCCGGTGAGGAAGGGCGGCATCGCCGCGAGCAGCTCCGAGCGGCCCCACAGCACGCCGATGCCGGACGGCCCGTAGACCTTGTGCCCGGAGAAGGCGATGTAGTCGGCGCCGAGCGTGCTCACGTCGATGCTCAGGTGCGGCACCGACTGGCAGGCGTCGACGACGACGAGCGCGCCCACGGCATGCGCGGCGTCGGCGACCTCGCGCACGGGGTTGACCGTGCCGAGGACGTTGCTCACGTGGGTGAGGGCGACGACCTTCGTGCGCTGCGTGACGAGCTCGCCGAGGTCGGTGAGGTCGAGCCGGCCTTCCTCGGTGACGCCGATCCAGCGCAGGGTCGCCCCGGTGCGCCGGCACAGCTCCTGCCACGGCACGAGGTTCGCGTGGTGCTCCATCTCGGTGACGAGGACCTCGTCGCCGGGCCCGAGCACGAAGCGCTCGTGACCGGGGATGTCGCTGTGCGCGGCGTTGCTGAAGGCGTACGCGACGAGGTTGAGCGCCTCGGTCGCGTTCTTGGTGAAGACGACCTCGTCCTCACGGCCGCCGACGAAGCGGGCGACGACGCGCCGGGCGTCCTCGTAGGCCTCGGTGGCCTCCTCCGAGAGCGCGTGCGCCCCACGGTGCGGGGCCGAGTTGGCCGTGACGAGGAAGTCGCGCTCGGCGTCGAGGACGGCGAGCGGCTTGTGCGAGGTCGCGCCGGAGTCGAGGTAGACCAGCGGCTTGTCGTCGCGCACCGTCCGCCCGAGGATGGGGAACTCGCCGCGCAGGGCGGCGAGCTCCCGCTCGTCGAGGAGGCCGGTCATCAGGCGCTCGCGGTGATGAACCGGTCGTAGCCGTTCGCCTCGAGCTCGTCGGCGAGCTCGGGGCCACCCTGCTCGGCGATCGCGCCGTCGACGAAGACGTGGACGTGGTCCGGCGTGATGTAGCGCAGGATCCGGGTGTAGTGCGTGATGAGCAGGACACCGGCGCCGGTGGCCTCCTTGGCGCGGTTGACGCCCTCGGAGACGATGCGCAGCGCGTCGACGTCGAGACCGGAGTCGGTCTCGTCGAGGACGGCGAACTTCGGCTCGAGCAGCTCCATCTGGAGGATCTCGTGGCGCTTCTTCTCGCCGCCGGAGAAGCCCTCGTTGACGTTGCGCTCGGCGAAGGCGGAGTCCATCTTCAGACCCTCCATCGCGCCCTTGACGTCCTTGACCCAGGTGCGCAGCTTCGGCGCCTCACCGGTGACGGCGGTCTTCGCGGTGCGCAGGAAGTTGCTCACCGTGACGCCGGGGACCTCGACGGGGTACTGCATCGCGAGGAAGAGCCCGGCGCGGGCGCGCTCGTCGACCGACATCGCGAGGACGTCGTCGCCGTCGAGGGTCACGGTGCCGGAGGTGACGGTGTACTTCGGGTGCCCGGCGATGGAGTACGCCAGGGTGGACTTGCCCGAGCCGTTGGGGCCCATGATCGCGTGGGTCTCGCCGCTGCGGATCGTCAGCGTGACGCCCTTGAGGATCTCCTTGGGGCCGTCCTCGGTGTCGACGCTGACGTGCAGGTCGCGGATCTCGAGGGTGCTCATGCGGTGCTCACTTCTCTCGTGTCGTGCGAAGGGGGATGTCGGTGGGCCGCTCAGCGGCGGCCGGTGGCCAGGGCGACGTAGACCGCACCGGTCTCGTCGACGCTGACCTGGTGGACGGCGACGGGGATCGTCGCCGGCAGCCCGGAGGGCTGGCCGGTGCGCACGTCGAAGGTCGAGCCGTGGAGCCAGCACTCGAGCTGGCAGCCCTCGAGCTCGCCCTCGGACAGCGACACGGCCGCGTGGGTGCACGTGTCGTCGATCGCGTGGATCGCGCCGTCCTCGGTGCGGATCATCGCGACGAGCCGGCCGTCGACCTCGGCCTGGGCGGCCCCGGTCTCGGGCAGGTCGTCCCGGTGGCAGACGTGGACGGGCTCGCCGTACGTCGGCTCGGCGACGGCGCTCACGACGCGTCCGCAGGGGCGAGCGAACTGAGGTCGGCCCCGGCGAGCTCGGCCTCGATCGCACCCATGATGCGCTCGGTGACCTCGGGGACGCCGATCCGCCCGATGGTGCTCGCGAAGAAGCCGCGCACGACGAGCTGACGGGCCTCCTCCACCGGGATCCCGCGGGACTGGAGGTAGAAGAGGTGCTGCGCGTCGAGCCGGCCGGTCGTCGAGGCGTGGCCGGCGCCGGCGATCTCGCCGGTCTCGATCTCGAGGTTGGGGACCGAGTCGGCGCGGGCGCCGTCGGTGAGCACGAGGTTGCGGTTGAGCTCGTAGGTGTCGGTGCCCTCGGCCGCCGCGCGGATGAGGACGTCGCCGACCCACACGGTGCGGGCGGTCTCGCCCTGCAGGGCGCCCTTGTACTCGACGTTGCTCGTGCAGTGCGGCGCCTCGTGGTCGACGAAGAGCCGGTGCTCGAGGTGCTGGCCGCTGTCGGCGAAGTAGACGCCGAGACCCTCGAAGCTGGCCCCGGGGCCGGCGTAGGTCGCGTTCGTGCTCAGCCGCACGACGCCACCGCCGAGGGTGACGGCGATGTGACGCACGCGGGCGTCACGGCCGACGACGACGTCGTGCTGCGCCAGGTGCTGGGCGCTGTCGGCCCACTCCTGGGTGCTCACGAGTGTGAGGTCGGAGCCGTCGCCGGTGACGACGCTCAGCAGCTCGCTGTAGCGCGCGTCGCCGGTGTGCTCGACGACGACCGTCGCGCGGGCGAAGCGGCCGACGGTGACGAGGACTTGGCCGTAGGCGGTGCCGCCGTCGCCGGACAGGCGCAGGTGCACCGGCGCGGAGACGTCGGCATCGGCGGGGACCTGCAGGTGCAGGACCCCGTCGGACCCGCTGGCGGCGAGGACCGCGGCGCGGTCGGCCGGCTCGGGCGCGCCGAGCTCGCGGGCCTGCTCCGAGGTGATGACCGAGGTGGTCACGCCCTCGGGCAGCGACTCCTCGCGGGAGAGCGCACCGCCCGTCGACTCGCCGCCGAGCAGCGAGTGCAGGTCGGCGACCGGCGTGAAGCGCCAGTCCTCCTCGCGGCCCGTGGGGACCGCGAAGTCCGCGGGGTCGAAGGAGCGCGTGCGCTCCGCCCGCGACTGGTCGGGGACGACCGGGCCGCCGTGGCTGTGCGCCCTCGGGTTGGGGGTGCTCGGGTTCTGCGTCAGCAGGCTCAACCCACTGCTCCTTCCATCTGCAGCTCGATGAGGCGGTTGAGCTCGAGGGCGTACTCCATCGGCAGCTCCTTGGCGATGGGCTCGACGAAGCCGCGCACGATCATCGCCATCGCCTCCTCCTCGCTCATCCCGCGGGACATGAGGTAGAAGAGCTGGTCGTCGGAGACCTTCGAGACGGTCGCCTCGTGACCCATCTGCACGTCGTCCTCGCGGACGTCGACGTAGGGGTAGGTGTCGGACCGGCTGATCGTGTCGACGAGCAGCGCGTCGCAGACCACGGAGGCCTTCGAGTTCGTCGCGCCCTCGAGGACCTGGACGAGACCGCGGTAGCTCGTGCGGCCGCCGCCGCGGGCGACGGACTTGCTGACGATCGTGCTCGAGGTGTTCGGGGCGGCGTGGACCATCTTGCTGCCCGCGTCCTGGTGCTGGCCCTCGCCGGCGAAGGCGATGGACAGGGTCTCGCCCCGGGCGTGCTCGCCCATGAGGAAGACGGCCGGGTACTTCATCGTCACCTTGGAGCCGATGTTGCCGTCGATCCACTCCATCGTCGCGCCCTCGGCGCACGTCGCGCGCTTGGTGACGAGGTTGTAGACGTTGTTGCTCCAGTTCTGGATCGTCGTGTAGCGCACGCGGGCGTTCTTCTTCACGACGATCTCGACGACGGCGCTGTGCAGGCTGTCGGTCTTGTAGATCGGGGCGGTGCATCCCTCGACGTAGTGCACGTAGCTGCCCTCGTCGGCGATGATCAGCGTGCGCTCGAACTGGCCCATGTTCTCGGTGTTGATCCGGAAGTAGGCCTGCAGCGGGATGTCGACGTGGACGCCCGGGGGCACGTAGATGAAGGAGCCGCCCGACCACACCGCCGTGTTGAGCGCGGCGAACTTGTTGTCGCCGGCGGGGATGACGGTGCCGAAGTACTCGCGGAAGAGGTCCTCGTGCTCGCGCAGCCCGCTGTCGGTGTCGACGAAGATGACACCCTTCTCCTCCAGGTCCTCGCGGATCTGGTGGTAGACGACCTCGGACTCGTACTGCGCGGCGACACCGGCGACGAGACGCTGCTTCTCCGCCTCGGGGATGCCGAGCCGGTCGTAGGTCGCCTTGATGTCCTCGGGCAGGTCCTCCCAGCTCGTGGCCTGCTTCTCCGTCGACTTCACGAAGTACTTGATGTTCTGGAAGTCGATGCCCGTGAGGTCGCTGCCCCAGCTCGGCATGGGCTTCTTCTCGAACAGGCCGAGGGACTTGCGGCGCAGGGCCTGCATCCACTCGGGCTCGTTCTTGCGCCCGGAGATGTCGTCGACGACGGCCTGGCTCAGACCGCGCTGCGCGGAGGCGCCGGCGGTGTCGGAGTCGGCCCAGCCGTACTCGTAGCGGCCGATGTCCTTGAGGCCGGGGTTGAGGTCTTCGATGTTCGTGGTCATCGTGAGCCCCTCTCTTCAGGGTGGGTGGACGAGCTGGTGGACGGGGGGATGTCGGGGGTGGGCACGAAGGTCGTGCACACGTGGTCGCCCTGCGCGAGCGTGGCGAGGCGCTGGACGTGCACGCCGAGCAGTCGCGAGAAGGACTCGCGCTCGGCCTCGCAGAAGTCGGGGAACTCGGCGGCGACGTGCTGCACCGGGCAGTGACCCTGGCACAGCTGGACGCCCGCGAGACCACCGGCCCCCACCGGACGGGCGGAGGCGGCGAAGCCCTCGCGGCGCAGGGCGGAGACGAGCGCCTCGGTGCGGGCGCGGGGGTCGGGGCCGGCCGCGGTGACGTCGGCCTCGTAGCGCTCCTCGACCCGGGCCATCCGGGCGCGGGCGAAGTCGGCGACGGCCTGCGGGCCGGCCGCGGCGGCGAGGAAGCGGACCGCGTCGCCGGCGAGGGTCTCGTAGCCCGCGGGCAGGACGTCGTGCCCGGCGCCGGTGACGACCCACTCGCGGGCGGGCCGTCCGCGGCCGCGCTTGCTGGCCGCGGGGTCGCGGTCCTCGACGAGACCGTCGAGGGCGAGCTGGTCGAGGTGCCGCCGCACGCCGGGCGGGGTGAGGCCGAGATCGGCGGCGAGACGAGCCGCGGTGATCGGTCCTCGCTCGCTCACGGTCGCGAGGACGCGGTCGCGGGTACGCGCGTCGCTCTCGGCAGGGCCGAGGTCGTGCGGCTGGGCCGCGCGTCGCGTATTAACCACACACCCATGTTACGTAAATCGGGAGAGCGTCACAAAGGAAGGTGACCCTTACCGTCCGCGGCCCGGGCAGGGGGTGCGAAGGGGTGCCCCCGACGACCGTAGACTGCCCTCCCGTGACCGCCGTAGCCGTGACCGACCTCCACCGGTCCTTCGGCTCCGTGCGCGCGGTCGACGGGGCCACCCTCACCGCCGAGCTCGGCGAGATCACGTGCGTCCTCGGGCCGAACGGCGCCGGCAAGACGACGACCGTCGAGTGCCTCGAGGGCCTGCAGCGGCCCGACTCCGGCACGGTCCGCGTCCTCGGCGCCGACCCCTGGCACGCCGATGCCGCGCACCGCGCGCGGGTCGGCGTCATGCTCCAGGACGGCGGGCTGCCACAGTCGGTCTCGCCGCAGCGCCTGCTCGCCCACCTCGAGCGGCTGCACGGCGGCGTCAGCCGTCGCGACGAGCTCGTCGAGTCCCTGGGCATCGCCCCCTTCGCCCGCACCGCCGTGCGCCGGCTCAGCGGGGGCCAGCGCCAGCGCCTCGCCCTCGCGGCCGCGCTCGTCGGCCGCCCCGAGGTGGCCTTCCTCGACGAGCCGGCCGCCGGGCTCGACCCCCACGCCCAGCGCGAGGTGCACGCCCTCCTGCGCCGCGTGAGCGACGAGGGCGCGGCGCTCCTCGTGACGACGCACTCCTTCGCCGAGGCCGAGCGCCTCGCCGACCGCGTCGTCATCATGCACGCGGGCCGCGTCGTCGCGGCCGGCACGCTCTCCGAGGTCGGCGGCGACTCCCTCGAGGAGCGCTACTTCGCCCTGACGAGCGGGGAGGCCGCATGAGCACCGCGACGCCGCCGTCCGCGCGTCCCTCTCCCGCCCCGGCGTCCCGCCGGGTGCTCGCCCAGGCCGGCTACGAGGCCGGCGTGCTGCTGCGCAACGGCGAGCAGCTCCTCGTCTCGCTCGTCCTGCCCCTCCTCGCGCTCGTCGGGCTGGTCCTCGCGCCCTACCCCGACCTGCCCGAGCCCCGCGTCGACGCCGTCGCCCCGGGGGTCCTCGCCCTCGTCGTCGTGAGCACCGCCTTCACCGGGCAGGCCATCCAGACCGGCTTCGACCGGCGCTACGGCGTCCTGCGGCTGCTCGGCACGACGCCGCTCGGCCGCGACGGCCTGCTCCTGGGCAAGGCGCTCGCGGTGCTCGCCGCGCTCGTCGGTCAGCTCGTCGTCGTCGGGGCGGCCGCCCTGACGATGGGCTGGCGGCCGGCCTGGTCTGGCCTGCCCACCGGCGTGGTCAGCGTCGCCCTCGGGGCCTGGGCCTTCGTCGCCCTCGCCCTCGTGCTCGCAGGGACGCTGCGGGCCGAGGCCGTCCTCGCGCTCGCCAACCTCGTGTGGGTCCTCCTCGCGGGTGCCGGCGGGCTGCTGCTCGCCTCTGAGGTCTTCTCCCCCGGCCTGGCGGCCGTGACTCGCTGGCTCCCCTCGGGCGCGCTCGGCGACGCGATGCGCCTGTCCGCCGACGGCGGGCTGCCGTGGGCGCCGTGGCTCGTGCTCCTCGGCTGGGCGCTCGGCCTGAGCGCGGTCGCCGTGCGCACCTTCCGCTGGGACGACTGAGCCGGGCGGTCGGCACCCGGTCACGGGCGTCAGGACTCACAGGTCCTCCACAGCGGGTCCACCGGGTCGGCACGGCCTGGCAGCCCGAGGTTCGAGACGTCCACGGCCCTGCTCCTCGGAGGTCCCCCATGCTCGACACCGTCGCCGGTCTGCCCGTCCACGTCCTCGTCATCCACGCGGTCGTCGTGCTCACCCCCCCCTGGCCGCCCTCGCGGCCGCGGCCTACGCCCTCGTGCCCCGGTGGCGCTCGGCGCTCACCTGGCCCACCCTCTCCCTCGCGGTCGTCTCCGCGCTGAGCGCCGTCGTCGCCGCCTCGAGCGGCGAGGCGCTCGAGGGCCGGCTGCGGGCGCTGGGGCTGCAGGACCCCGCGCTCGAGACGCACACGCAGGCCGGCGACCTCGCCCGTACCGTCATCGCCGTCTTCGCCGTGGTCGTCGTCCTCGCCGTGCTGTGGCTCCTGCCCTCGCGCTCCGGCCGCGTGCCCCGGCTGCCCGTGGTCGACAGCCCCGCGGCCGCGCTGGCCGTCCGGGTGGCCCTCGTCCTCGTCTCGCTCGCCGCGCTGTGGTTCGTCGTCCGCGCCGGCCACACCGGGGCCCAGGTCGCGTGGAGCGACGTCGTGCAGCAGAGCCAGGGCCTCCCGCACGGCGGGGAGTGAGCCCCCGGTCGGCGGACCCGATGCGGTCCTGCAGCCCACGTCGGCCTACCGTTGGGGGGTGCCCGTGCAGACCGCCCCGATCGCCCCGACCTCCCCGGCGAAGGGGGTCGTCCACCCCCTGCTGAGGGTGCTGCTCGTCGCCAACCTCGTCTGCCAGGTCGGCATCGTCGTCACCGGCGGGCTCGTCCGGCTCACCGGGTCGGGCCTCGGGTGCCCGACGTGGCCGCAGTGCGTCCCCGGCTCCTACGTGCCGACCGTGGAGCAGGAGGAGGGCGTCCACAAGCTCATCGAGTTCGGCAACCGGACCCTCACCGGGCTGCTCGGGTTCGTCGCGCTCGGCCTGCTGTGGGCGCTCTTCCGGTACGCGCGCGAGCGTCGCGACCTGCGCACGGGTGCGCTCGTCGTCCTCGCGGGCATCGCCGCGCAGGCGGTCGTCGGGGGCATCACCGTCCTCACCGGGCTCAACCCGTGGATCGTCGCCTTCCACTTCCTCGCCTCGATGGTGCTCGTCGCCACCGCGTCGTGGATGCTGTGGCGCTCGACCCATCCCGCCGGGAGGGCGCAGGTGCACCCCCTCGTCGACCGGGCCCAGGCCGCGGTCGTCGCCGTCCTCGTCGTCGTCCTCGCGCTCGGCACGGTCGTCACCGGCTCGGGCCCGCACTCCGGTGATGCCGACACCCCGGCCCGCACCGGCTTCGACCCCCGGACGATCTCCTGGCTCCACGCCGACTCCGTCATGCTCCTCGTCGGCCTCGTGGCCGCCGTGTGGCTCGGGGCCGCGGTCACCGGGCGCACGAGCCGGGCCAGCCGCGCCTGGGGCGTCGTCATGGCGGTGACGCTCGCCCAGGGGCTCATCGGCTACGTGCAGTACCTCACGAAGCTGCCCGAGGCGCTCGTCCTCGCGCACATGCTCGGCGCCTCCCTCCTCGTCGTCGCCGTGACCCGCGCCGTCGTGCTCACGCGCACCGCCGTCGACGAGGACTGACCCCACCCGCACCTCCACCCCCGTCGCACCCGGGGAGACCTACAAGATGTCTTGTGCAACCACTCTTGTGGGTTTAGTGTCGGTGACATGGACGACCCCACCCCGCAGACCCGGCGTGCCCGTGAGGGGATCCGCACCCTCACCGAGGCGCGCGCCCTGTCCGCCCTGGCCCACCCCCTTCGCTCCCGCATCCTCGACGCCCTCAAGGCCGACGGACCAGCGACCGCGAGCCGGCTCGCCGAGGCGACCGACCAGGCCGTCGGCAGCGCGAGCCACCACCTCAAGGTCCTCGCCGAGGCGGGGCTCGTCGAGGAGGCGCCGGAGCTGGCGCGCGACCGGCGCGAGCGCTGGTGGCGTCTCGTCGGGCGCGGCACCCGGTGGTCCCGGTCAGAGATCTCGGACCCCGCGGCCCTGGCCGCCGCCGACGCCGCGGAGGCCCTCGTGTGGCGCCGCACGTCCGAGCGGGTCCAGGAGTGGCTCGCCGCCGACGACGGCACCGGCGAGTGGGCCGACGCCGCCTTCGCCACGCAGAACTGGCTGCGCCTGAGCCCCGACGAGCTCCGGCAGGTCGCCGAGGAGGTCATGGACGTCCTCGAGCGGTGGAGCACCCGCGAGACCCCCGACGACGACGTCCAGCGCGAGTCGATCTACGTCGCCGCGCGCGGCTTCCCCAGCCGGCCATGACCACCGCACCCGCACCGGTTGCCCCCGCTCCCCCGCTGAGCCGCAACCGGGACTTCGCCCTGCTCTGGTCCGGCGAGGCGGTCTCCGTCCTCGGCTCGATGACGACCCTCGTCGTCCTGCCCGTCCTCGCCGTCTCCCTGGGCGCCTCGGCGGGCTGGATGGGCGTCCTCACCGCTGCCGTGTGGCTGCCCTGGCTGGTCCTCGGGCTGCCCGCCGGCGCCTGGGTCGACCGCGGCGACACCCGGCGCCTCATGATCGCCGCCGACCTGCTCGGCGCGCTCGTCCTCGCCTCCGTCCCGCTCGCCTGGGCCCTCGGCGTGCTCGGCCTGCCCCATCTCGTGCTCGCCGCGCTCGGCAGCGGGGTCAAGGACGTCGTCTTCCGCACCGCCTACCCCGGGCTGCTCACCCGGCTCGTGCGCCCGCAGGACCTCGAGGCGGCGAACGGGCGGGTCTACGGCACGGAGTCGGCGATGCAGGTCGCCGGCCCCGGGGCGGGCGGTCTGCTCGTCCAGCTCGTCGGCGGCGCGCTCGCGCTCGTCGTCGACGTCGTGAGCTTCCTCGTCTCCGCGCTCTGCCTGTGGCGGATCCGGGGCGGCCGGCCCGAGCGGGCCGCCGCGGGCCAGGAGCGCGAGCGGGTCGGGCCGATGGTGCGCGAGGGGCTGCGGGTGACCTTCGGCGACCGCTACCTCGCGTGGTTCACCGTCCAGGGCGGGGCGAGCAACTTCGCGCTCACCGGCTACCAGACGCTCCTCGTGCTCCTCCTGCTGCGCGACCTGGAGGCCACCCCGGGCTCGGTCGGGCTGCTTCTCGCCCTCGGGGCGACCGGGGGCCTCGTCGGCGCGGTGGTCGCCGCCCGGGTGTCGCGCCTGCTGGGCAGCGCCCGGGCGATGCTCGTGCTCCAGCTCGCCGGTGGCCCGCCCGCGCTGCTCGTCGGCCTGGCCGGCCCGGGGCACGGGATCTGGCTGGTGCCGCTCGGCTCCGCCCTCGTGGGCCTGGGTCTCGTCGGGGCCAACGTCGTGCGCGGGGCCTTCCGCCAGCGCTGGGTGCCGGCCGACCTGCTCGGTCGCACCTCGGGCGCCGCGGCCGTCGTCAACTTCGGCTCCATGCCGCTCGGCGCCCTCGTCGCGGGCGGCCTCGGCGGTGCCGTGGGGCTGCGTCAGACGATCCTGCTCATGGCGGGGCTGCACGTCGTCGCGACCCTGGCGACCCTGCTCTCGCCCTGGGCGAGGCTGCGGGACCTGCCGTCCGGCCGGCTCGACGACCCGGGGCGCCGGGACGAGGCACGAGACCGCGGCGGGGTCAGGCCAGGCCGGGCAGCGGCAGGTGCAGCAGGGGGTCGAGCGCCACGCCGAGGAAGAGCAGCGAGACGTAGGTGATGGAGAAGTGGAAGAGGCGCATCGGGCGCATCTTCGCCTGCGAGAGGCCGGCGCGCGCGGCGGAGAGCAGCCGGTGCGCCTCGCGCAGGAAGAGCGCGCCGGACAGCAGCGCGGCGCCGAGGTAGAGCCATCCCATGTCGGCGACGGGCACGAGGGCCAGCGAGGTCGCGACCATGACCCACGAGTACGCGACGATCTGGCGCGCGACGGTGACGTTGCCCTCGACGACCGGGAGCATGGGCACGCCGGCGCGGGCGTAGTCCTCGGTGAAGCGCATGGACAGCGGCCAGTAGTGCGGCGGCGTCCAGAAGAAGATGACGAGGAAGAGGATGATCGCCGGCCACTGGACGCTGTTCGTCACCGCGGACCAGCCGATGAGCGTCGGCATGCACCCGGCGATGCCGCCCCACACGATGTTCTGCGCGGTGCGGCGCTTGAGGATCATCGTGTAGCCGACGGCGTAGAGGAGGATCGCGCCGAGCGAGAGCGCCGCGGAGAGCGGGTTGACGAGCAGGCCGAGCCACGCGGTGGAGGCGATCGTCAGCAGGACCCCGAAGACCATCGCCGCCCGCGGCGTCACCTCGCCGGTGACGAGCGGACGGTGCGCCGTGCGACCCATCTGCGCGTCGATGTCGCGGTCGTAGACCATGTTGAAGGTGTTCGCCGCGCCGGCGCTCAGCGAGCCGCCGACGAGCGTGGCCACGACGAGCCACAGGTCCGGCAGGCCCCGCTGGGCGAGGAACATCACGGGCACGGTCGTCACGAGCAGCAGCTCGATGATCCGGGGCTTGGTGAGCGCGACGTAGGCCGCTGCCTTGCGTCGACGAGATGACGTCACGGGCACGGGCGCGTGCGTCCGGTCGATCGTCGTCAAGGGGTCCTCGATGAGCGTGGGGAGCAGAACCTCCATGGTATCGCCCGTGCGTCGGGCTCGAGACCGCCGGGTCGACGACGAGACGACGGGGAACGGCCCTGGACGGCACGTGCGACCTGTGTCACCACCCGGTCTAGGCTGGATCAGGTCTGGCAGCCCCCCGAGAGAGAAGGCATCCTTGACCCCCTCGCAGACCGCGAAGAAGGCGGCGAAGAAGACCACGACGAAGGTCACGAGCGTGAGCAGGCGCAGCCCGGAGCTGAAGAAGCCCGTCGCGCGCACGGCCGGCTGGGACGACCTCGACATCGCCGCGGTCGACACCGCGCGCCTGCTCGCCGCCGACGCCGTCCAGCACAAGGGCGACGGCCACCCCGGCACGGCGATGAGCCTGGCCCCCGTCGCCTACCTGCTCTACCAGCAGGTCATGCGCCACGACCCCGCCGACCCGACGTGGCTCGGCCGCGACCGCTTCGTCCTGTCGTGCGGCCACTCCTCGCTCACGCAGTACGTCCAGCTCTACCTCAGCGGGTACGGCCTCGAGCTCGACGACCTCAGGGCGCTGCGCACCTGGGGCAGCCAGACCCCGGGCCACCCCGAGGTCCACCACACCAAGGGCGTCGAGGTGACGACCGGCCCGCTCGGCTCCGGTCTGGCCACCGCCGTGGGCATGGCGATGGCGCAGCGCCGTCAGCGCGGCCTGCTCGACCCCGACGCGAAGGCGGGCGAGTCCCCCTTCGACCACCACATCTGGGTCATCGCCTCCGACGGCGACATCATGGAGGGCGTGGCGTCCGAGGCGAGCTCGCTCGCCGGCCACCAGGAGCTCGGCAACCTCACGGTGATCTACGACAACAACCAGATCTCCATCGAGGACGACACCGACATCTCCTTCAGCGAGGACGTGCCGAAGCGCTACGAGGCCTACGGCTGGGAGACGGTGACCGTCGACTGGCGCAAGGACGGCGACGGGGCGGCCTACGTCGAGGACGTCGACGCCCTGCTCACGGCGCTGGAGAAGTCGCGCCGCTCGCGCCGGCCCACGCTCGTCGAGCTGCGCACGATCATCGCGTGGCCGGCCCCCGGCAAGCAGGACACCGGCTCGGCCCACGGCTCGGCGCTCGGCGCCGACGAGGTCGCGGCGACCAAGGAGGTCCTCGGCTTCGACCCGGCGAAGTCCTTCGCCGTCGACCGCTCCGTCATCGCCCACGCCCGCAAGGTCGGGGCGCGCGGCAAGGCGGCGCACAAGGAGTGGGACAAGACCTACACCGCGTGGCGCAAGGCCCAGCCCGAGCGCGCCGAGCTGCTCGACCGCCTCGTCGCCCACGAGCTGCCCAAGGGGCTGCGCCGTGCGCTGCCGACCTTCCCCGCCGACAGCGAGAAGGGCATGGCCACGCGCGCCGCGTCCGGCAAGGTGCTCACCGCCCTCGCCGACCTCGTGCCCGAGCTGTGGGGCGGCTCCGCCGACCTCGCCGGCAGCAACAACACGACGATGGACGGCCAGCCCTCCTTCGTCCCCACGAGCAAGCAGACCGACATGTGGTCCGGCGGGCCCTACGGCCGCACGCTGCACTTCGGCATCCGTGAGAACGGCATGGGCATGATCCTCAACGGGATCGCGCTCGAGGGGCTCACCCGCCCCTACGGCGGCACCTTCCTCGTCTTCAGCGACTACATGCGCCCCGCCGTGCGGCTCGCGGCCCTGCAGCAGCTGCCCGTGACCTTCGTGTGGACGCACGACTCCATCGGTCTCGGCGAGGACGGCCCGACCCACCAGCCGGTCGAGCACCTCGCGTCGCTGCGCGCCATGCCCGGTCTCGACGTCGTGCGCCCTGCCGACGCCAACGAGACGGCGGTCGTGTGGGGCCAGGTCCTCGAGAACGACCGGACCGCGGCCCTCGCGCTCTCGCGCCAGAACCTCCCGGTCCTCGACCGGGAGCGCTACGGCAAGGCCGCCGGCGCCGCGAAGGGCGCCTACGTCCTGTCCGAGGCGAAGGGGGGCACGCCCGAGATCATCATCATCGCCACCGGCTCCGAGGTCCCCATCGCCCTGGAGGCGCAGGAGAAGCTCGAGCGCTCGGGCACCGCGACCCGGGTCGTGTCGATGCCCTGCCGCGAGTGGTTCGAGCGGCAGTCGCGCCGCTACCGGGACGAGGTCCTCCCCCCGGCCGTCACCGCCCGCGTGAGCGTCGAGGCCTCGGTCGCCATGGGGTGGCACGACCTCGTCGGCGACTCCGGCCGGTGCGTGAGCATCGAGCACTTCGGCGCGAGCGCCGACTACCAGACCCTGTACGAGAAGTTCGGCTTCACGCCGGCCGCGGTCGTCAAGGCCGCGAAGGACTCCCTCAAGGCGTCCCGCAACCGGGCCGTCGTCCCCGACCTCGACGCGACCGCGCCCCGGCGCGACGTCGAGACCGGCACGGACGTCGGCACCCCGGAGCCGGCGAGCACCAAGGCCGACGTCGAGAGCGGAAAGTGAGCGACATGAGCACCTCCAGCAAGCCCGCACCCATCCAGGACCTCGAGGAGGTCGGCGTCAGCGTCTGGCTGGACGACCTCTCGCGCGAGCGGCTGCGCTCGGGCAACCTCGTCGAGCTCGTCGAGACCAAGGGCATCGTCGGCGTGACGACGAACCCCTCGATCTTCCAGGCCGCGCTCGCCGAGGGCGACGCCTACGACGAGCAGCTGCGCGAGCTCGCCGCGTCCGGCACGGACGTCGACGACGCGGTCTTCGCGCTGACGACCGACGACGTGCGCGAGGCGTGCGACGTCTTCCGCCCGATCTACGAGTCCACCGACGGCGTCGACGGCCGGGTCTCGATCGAGGTCGACCCCCGCGCGGCCCGCGACACGGCGCGCACGGTGGAGCTCGCCCAGGCGCTGTCCGACACCGTCGACCGCCCGCAGGTCTTCATCAAGATCCCGGCGACCCAGGAGGGCCTGTCGGCGATCACCGACACCCTGGGCGCGGGGATCAGCGTCAACGTCACCCTGATCTTCAGCCTCGAGCGCTACCGCGCGGTGATGAACGCCTACCTCGAGGGTCTCGAGAAGGCCCTCGCGGCCGGCGAGGACATCTCGACGATCCACTCGGTCGCCTCCTTCTTCGTCTCCCGCGTCGACAGCGAGATCGACGGGCGTCTCGAGAAGATCGGCACCGACGAGGCCCTCGCCCTGCGGGGCAAGGCCGGCGTCGCGAACGCCCGGCTCGCCTACCAGGCCTACGAGGAGGTCTTCTCGACCCCGCGCTGGGAGCGCCTCGAGGCCGAGGGCGGGCGCAAGCAGCGTCCGCTGTGGGCCTCGACGGGTGTGAAGAACCCCGACTACAGCGACACGCTGTACGTCGTCGACCTCGCCGCCCCGAACACCGTCAACACCATGCCGGAGAAGACGCTCGACGCGGTCCTCGACCACGGCGAGGTCCGCGGCGACCAGGTGAGCGGCACCTACGAGGAGGCGCAGCAGGTCCTCGACCGGCTCGCCGAGCTCGGCGTCGACTACACGGAGGTCACCGACCAGCTCGAGCGCGAGGGCGTCGAGAAGTTCGAGGCGTCCTGGGCCGAGCTGCTCGACGGCGTGCGCACCGAGCTCGACAAGGCCGGCACGAAGTGAGCAGCCTGTCCGTCTCCGCCGCGGGCGCGGCGGCGAAGGCGATCGCCTCCGCCGTGCCCGCCCTCGTCGAGGAGCGCTTCGCGAGCCGGCTCTTCGCGCAGGACGCGACCCTGTGGGGCGCCGAGGCCGAGGACGAGGCGTCCAAGCGCCTGGCCTGGGTGGGCCTGGCCCGCTCCTCACGCCCCCTCGTCGGCGAGATCGCCGCCCTGCGCGACGAGCTGCGCGCCGACGGCGTCGACCGGGTCGTCCTGTGCGGCATGGGCGGCAGCTCGCTGGCGCCCGAGGTCATCTGCGCCACCGCGGGCGTCCCGCTCGTCGTCCTCGACTCGAGCCACCCCGACGTCGTGCGCGCCGCGGTGACCGACCTCGAGCGCACGGTCGTCGTCGTCTCGAGCAAGTCCGGCTCCACCGTCGAGACCGACAGCCAGCGCCGGGTCTTCGAGCAGGCCTTCGCCGACGCCGGCATCGACGCGGCGCGTCGCATCGTCGTCGTCACCGACCCGGGCAGCCCGCTCGAGCAGGAGGCCCGCGACGCGGGCTACCGCGTCGTCTCGGCCGACCCGCAGGTCGGTGGGCGCTACTCGGCGCTGACCGCCTTCGGCCTCGTGCCCTCCGGTCTGGCCGGAGCCGACGTCGAGGAGCTCCTCGACGACGCCGAGTCGGTGACCGACCTGCTCGCCGAGGACGACGAGGCCAACCCCGGCCTGCGCCTCGGCGCGGCGATGGCCGCCACCGACCCGCTGCGCGACAAGCTCTACCTCCTCGAGCACGGCACGCAGGCCGCCGGCTTCGGCGACTGGGCCGAGCAGCTCATCGCGGAGTCCACCGGCAAGCAGGGGCGCGGGATCCTGCCCGTCGTCCTGCCCTCGCCCGGTGACCGGGCCCTGCCGGACGACGCGACGCTCGTGCGCCTCGTCGGCACCGACCACGAGGAGGAGCCGGACAGCTCCGCCCCGTCCGTCGTCGACGTCGGCGGGACCCTCGGCGCCCAGCTGCTCCTGTGGGAGGTCGCGACCGCGGCCGCCGGCCGTCTGCTGAGCATCAACCCCTTCGACCAGCCCGACGTCGAGTCCGCGAAGGCGGCCGCCCGCGGTCTGCTCGAGGCGAAGGGGGACGCCCCCGCCTCCCCCGACGTCACCGACGGAGACGTCGAGGTGCGCGCACTCGGCGGCGACTGGCTCGGCGACGCGAGCACCGTGAGCGACGCGGTCGACGCGCTGCTCGCCCAGCTCGACCCCGAGCACGGCTACGTCGCCGTCATGGCCTACCTCGACCGGGCGGAGCACGCCGGGCTCGCGCAGGTCGCGACGACCCTCGCCGAGCGCACGGGTCGTCCGACGACCTTCGGCTGGGGCCCGCGCTTCCTGCACTCGACCGGTCAGTACCACAAGGGCGGGCCCGCGACCGGGGTCTTCCTCCAGGTCACCGACACCCCCCGCGCGGACCTGCCGGTCCCGGGCCGGGACTTCACGCTCGGCGAGTTCGTCGCCGCGCAGGCCGGGGGCGACGCCTCGGTGCTCGTCGACCACGGGCGTCCGGTCCTCGTCCTGCACCTCACCGGTGACGGCGGCGTCGCCGCCGTGACCTCCGCCGTCTCGCAGGGCGACGCATGAAGCCGGCCAAGGTGACCGCGACGGACAACCCCCTTCGCGACCCACGGGACAAGCGCCTGCCGAAGATCGCCGGGCCGTGCAGCCTCGTGCTCTTCGGCGTCACGGGCGACCTCGCCCGCAAAAAGCTCCTGCCGGCGATCTACGACCTCGCCAACCGCGGTCTGCTGCCGCCCGGCTTCAGCCTCGTCGGCTTCGCCCGTCGCGACTGGGAGGACCAGGACTTCGGCAAGATCGTCCACGAGGCGGTGCGGGCACACGCCCGCACCCCCTTCCGGGAGGAGGTGTGGCGGGCGCTGTCCGAGGGCTTCCGCTTCGTGCCGGGCGTCTTCGACGACGACGCGGCCTTCGACCTGCTCGCCGAGACCGTCCACGAGCTCGACGAGCAGCGGGGCACCGACGGCAACCACGCCTTCTACCTCTCCATCCCCCCGGGCTCCTTCTCGACGGTCTGCCAGCAGCTCGAGCGCAGCGGTCTGACCCACGGCGAGGGCGACTCGTGGCGACGCGTCGTCATCGAGAAGCCCTTCGGGCACGACCTCAAGAGCGCGCGCGAGCTCAACGACGTCGTCGAGTCGGTCTTCCCGGCCGACTCGATCTTCCGGATCGACCACTATCTCGGCAAGGAGACGGTCCAGAACCTCCTGGCGCTGCGCTTCGCGAACCAGATGTTCGAGCCGGTGTGGAACAGCCACTACGTCGACCACGTGCAGATCACCATGGCCGAGGACATCGGCATCGGTGGTCGTGCGGGGTACTACGACGGCATCGGCGCGGCCCGTGACGTCATCCAGAACCACCTCCTGCAGCTGCTCGCCCTCACCGCGATGGAGGAGCCGACGAGCTTCACCGCTGACGCGCTGCGGGCCGAGAAGGAGAAGGTCCTCGCCGCGGTGCGCATCCCCAAGGACCTCGGCAAGCACACCGCACGTGGTCAGTACGCCGAGGGCTGGCAGGGCGGCGAGCACGTCATCGGCTACCGCGACGAGGACGGCGTCGGCGAGTCCTCGACGACCGAGACCTATGCCGCGATGCGGCTCGACATCGACACGCGTCGCTGGGCGAACGTGCCCTTCTACCTGCGCACGGGCAAGCGCCTGGGCAAGCGGGTGACGGAGATCGCCGTCGTCTTCAAGCGGGCGCCGCACCTGCCCTTCAACGACACCGAGACCGAGGAGCTGGGGCAGAACGCCGTCGTCATCCGGGTCCAGCCCGACGAGGGCATCACGATGCGCTTCGGGGCGAAGGTGCCCGGCAACCAGATGGAGGTGCGCGACGTCTCGATGGACTTCGGCTACGGGCGCGCCTTCACCGAGGTGAGCCCGGAGGCCTACGAGCGGCTCATCCTCGACGTGCTGCTCGGCGACCCGCCGCTCTTCCCCCGGCACGAGGAGGTCGAGCTGTCCTGGCAGATCCTCGACCCCATCGAGAAGTACTGGGCCAAGCAGCGCTCCATCGATCAGTACCCCGCGGGCACGTGGGGCCCGACGAGCGCTGACGCGATGATGCACCGTGACGGCCGCGAGTGGAGGATGCCGTGATCATCGACCTGCCGAGCACGACGACCCAGGCGATCTCGAAGAAGCTCGTCCGGCTGCGTCAGGACGTGGGGTCGATGGCGCTCTCGCGCGTCCTCACCCTCGTCGTCATCGCCGACGAGGCCGACATCGACGACGCCGTCGAGATCGCCAACGACGCGAGCCACCAGCATCCGTGCCGCATCGTCGCGGTCGCCTCGGGCAACACCCGCGGCAAGGCGCGCCTCGACGCGCAGATCCGTCTGGGCGGGGACGCCGGGGCCAGCGAGGTCGTCGTCCTGCGGCTCTACGGGCCGCTCGTCGCCCATGCCCGCAGCGTCGTCATCCCGCTGCTGCTGCCCGACTCCCCCGTCGTCGCGTGGTGGCCGAAGGACCCGCCGAAGTCACCCGCGCACGACCCTGTCGGCGCGATGGCCCAGCGGCGGATCACCGACGTGGCCCAGCTGGAGAGCATCGGGCCGGTGCTGAAGACCCTGGCCCGCTCCTACAGCCCCGGCGACACCGACCTCGCGTGGTCGCGCGTCACCCTGTGGCGAGGGCTGCTCGCCTCGGCGCTGGACCGGGCCCCCTTCGAGCCCGTGACGAGCGCGACGGTGACCGGTGCCGCCGACTCGCCGTCGACCGACCTGCTCGCGGGCTGGCTCCAGCACCGTCTGCGCTGCCCGGTGTCGGTCGTGCGCTCGCGCGACCGCAGCGGGATCATCTCGGTGCGCCTCGAGCGGCGCTCGGGGATCATCGACCTCGTGCGCCCGCAGGACGGCGAGACGGCGACGATGGACCAGACGGGGCAGCCGCAGCGCGCGATCGCCCTGGCTCACCGCAGCGACGCCGAGTGCCTCGCCGACGAGCTGCGGCGGCTCGACGCCGACGAGGTCTACGAGGACGCCCTCACCAAGGGGCTGCCGCAGGTGACGATGCGTCGTCTGACGATGACCGAGGCCGTGGCGAAGGGGGAGGTCCCCTCCCCCTCGTCGAGCCGCAAGACCCAGGAGCGCCTGGAGAAGCAGGCCCGGGCGACCCGCAGCTCGGCGATGGTCCAGGCCGAGCCCGAGAAGAAGTCGGCAGAGCCGGCAGCGGTGAAGCAGGCCGCACGCCGCAAGCTCGCGGACAAGAGCGAGGGCTCGTGAGCAGCGCGCCGGTCGAGGTCGTCGTCGAGCCCGGCAAGACCGAGCTCGCGGCGGCCGTCGGCCGGCGCCTGCGCGCGGTGGTCGAGGAGGCCACCGCCGCCGGGCGACCGGTCGAGATCGGTCTCACCGGGGGCTCGATGGGGGGCGCGAGCGTCTCGGCCCTCGTGGCGGAGCACGAGCGCGAGCCGCTCGACCTCTCCGCCGTCGGGCTGTGGTGGGGCGACGAGCGCTACCTCCCGTCCGGGGACCCCGAGCGCAATGACACCCAGGCCGACGAGGCCGGCTTGCCGCGGCTCGGGCTGCCGGACGATCGCGTCCATCGCGTGCCGGGGCCGGATGGCTCGGACGACGTCGAGGACGCCGCCGGCCGGTACGCCGAGGAGCTGCGCTCCGTCGGCCGAGGCGGCTTCGAGGTGCTCATGCTCGGGGTCGGCCCCGACGGGCACGTCGCCTCGCTCTTCCCCGGTCACCCGGCCCAGATGGCGCAGGACGCGATCACGGTCGCGGTGCACGACTCCCCCAAGCCGCCGCCGGAGCGGGTCTCGCTGACCTTCGAGGCGATGGAGCGCACCCGCGAGGTGTGGTTCGTCGTCGCGGGCGCGGACAAGGCTCAGGCCGTCCGCGACGGCCTCGACGGCGCCGGCCCCGACGTGTCCTCGGCGGCGCAGGTCCGCGGGACCGTCCGCACCGTGTGGTTCCTCGACGAGGACGCCGCGCAGGCAGCCAGCCTCAGCCGCTGACGCGGCGGGCGACTACTCGGTGCCGCGGCGGCGGCGCAGCTCGCCGAGACGCTCGGCGAGGATCTCCTCGCCCTCGCTGTCGCTGCGGCGCTCCTTGACGTACGCGAGGTGGGTCTTGTAGACCTCGGCCCGCGGCGGGGCAGGAGGGTTGTCCTTGTCCTGCCCGGCGGGCAGACCGCACCGGGTGCACTCCCACTGCTCGGGGATCTCGACCCCGGGCTCGAGGGCGAAGCTCGGGCGCACCTCGTGGCCCTTGCCGCACCAGTACGAGACAAAGGTCCGCGGGGCGCTCTCGCCCCGCTCGGCCTCGCCCATCGGTCCGGCGCCCACGCGGCTGCCCCGGATCGCGTTCCCTCCACCAGCCATGTGCTGCTCCTCAGACGTCGAAGCGGTCGATGACGCCGATGCCGACGACGGAGACGAACCACAGCAGCCCCACGACGACCGTGAAGCGCGTGAGGTTGCGCTCGGCCACCGACGAGCTGCCGAGGGACGCGGTCATGCCACCGCCGAACATGTCGGAGATGCCGCCGCCCTTGCCCTTGTGCATGAGGATGAGGAGGGTGAGGATCAGCCCGGTGATCACAAGGATCACCTGGAGGGCGATGCGTACTGCGTCCACGTCTGTCGGCCTTCGGGTCGGTCGTGCGGTCGGTCTGACACGGCAGGATACCTGCCCGCGCCGGATCAGGTGGTGAGGTGCGCCTGGTAGCGGCAGATGGCGGCGAACTCCTCGGCGTCGAGCGAGGCCCCGCCGACGAGCGCGCCGTCGACGTCGGCGCCGGCCATGATCGCCGCGACGTTGCCGGACTTCACCGACCCGCCGTAGAGGACCCGGACCGCGTCGGCGACCTCAGGCGAGGCGATCTGCGCGAGCTCCTCGCGGATCGCGGCGCACACCTCCTGGGCGTCCTCGGGCGTGGCGACCTCGCCGGTGCCGATGGCCCACACGGGCTCGTAGGCGACGACGACGGTGGCCAGCTGCTCCTCGCTCAGGCCCGCGAGCGAGCCGCGCACCTGCTCGACGACGTGCGCGACGTGCTCGCCGGCCTGGCGGACCTCGAGGCCCTCGCCGACGCAGACGACGGGGGTGAGCCCGTGACGGTAGCCCGCGGCGGCCTTCGCCGCGACGACCTCGTCGCTCTCGCCGTGGTGCTCACGTCGCTCGCTGTGGCCGACGACGACGTAGGTGCAGCCGAGGCGCGCGAGGAAGGCGCCGGAGATCTCGCCGGTGTACGCGCCGCTGTCGTGCTGCGAGAGGTCCTGCGCGCCGTAGCGCAGGGCGAGCTTGTCGCCGTCGACGAGGGTCTGCACGGAGCGCAGGTCGGTGTAGGGCGGCATGACGACGACCTCGACGGCCGCGTGGTCGTGCTTGGCGTCGCGCAGCGTCCAGTCGAGCTTCTGCACGAGGTGCGCGGCCTGCATGTGGTCGAGGTTCATCTTCCAGTTGCCCGCCATGAGCGGGGTGCGGCCGGTCATCGCGTGCCCTCCTGGGTCTCGTGGACCTGCAGCCCCGGGAGCTCCTTGCCCTCGAGGTACTCCAGGGACGCGCCGCCCCCGGTGCTGATGTGCCCGAAGTCGGCGTCCTCGAAGCCGAGCTGACGGACCGCGGCGGCCGAGTCGCCACCGCCGACGACGGTGAGCGCGCCGGTCGCGGTGACGTCGACGAGCGCCTGGGCGACCGCCTTCGTCCCGGCGGCGTAGGGGGCCATCTCGAAGGCCCCCATCGGGCCGTTCCAGAAGACGGTGCGGCAGTCGGCCAGGCGCGAGGCGAAGAGCTCGCCGGAGCGCGGGCCGATGTCGAGACCCATGCGGTCGGCGGGGATCGCGTCCGCGGCGACGACCTCGTGGTCGGCCTCCGCGGAGAACTCCGTGGCCGCGACGACGTCGACGGGCAGGACGATCTCGACCCCGTCGCGCTCGGCCCGCTCGAGGTACTCGCGGACCCGGTCGACCTGGTCGGCCTCGAGCAGGCTCGTGCCGACCTCGTGGCCCTGGGCGGCGAGGAAGGTGAAGACCATCCCGCCGCCGACGAGCAGGCGGTCGGCGGTGCCGAGGAGGTTGTCGATGACGCCGAGCTTGTCGGAGACCTTCGCGCCGCCGAGGACGACCGCGTACGGCCGCTCGGGCTCGCTCGTCAGACGGCGCAGCACGTCGACCTCGGTGCGCACGAGACCGCCGACGGCCGCCGGCAGGCGGGTCGCGACGTCGTAGACCGAGGCCTGCTTGCGGTGCACGACGCCGAAGCCGTCGCTGACGTAGGCGTCGGCGAGGGCGGCGAGCTCGTCGGCGAAGGCACCGCGCTCGCTCTCGTCCTTGCTCGTCTCGCCCGGGTTGAAGCGCAGGTTCTCCAGGACGGCGACGTTGCCGTCCTGGAGGTCCGCGACGACCCCCTTCGCCGACTCCCCCACCGTGTCGGTGGCGAAGGCGACGTCCTGGCCGAGCAGCTCGCCCAGGCGCTGCGCCACGGGGCGCAGCGAGTAGCGCTCCTCGGGAGCGCCCTTGGGCCGACCGAGGTGGGCGCACACGACGACGCGCGCACCCGCCTCGGTCAGCTCGCGGATCGTCGGCAGCGAGGCACGGATCCGTCCGTCGTCGGTGATGGTGCTCCCGTCGAGCGGGACGTTGAGGTCGGACCGCAGGAGCACGCGCTGGCCGCGCAGCTCTCCGAGGTCGGCGATGGTCTTCACGATCCGTGCGTCCTTGTCAGCCGAGGTGGGTCAGAGGCTCTGGCCGACGAGCAGGCAGAGGTCGGCGAGGCGGTTGGAGTAGCCCCACTCGTTGTCGTACCAGCCGACGACCTTGACCTGGTCGCCGATGACCTTGGTCAGGCCCGCGTCGAAGATGCAGCTCGCCGGGTCGGTCTCGATGTCCTTGGAGACGATCGGGTCCTCGGTGTAGACGAGACGGCCGGCCATCGGGCCGGACTCCGCGGCCTTGCGCACGATCTCGTTGACCTCCTCGACGGTCGTCTCGCGACCGGCGGTGAAGGTGAGGTCGGTGGCCGAGCCGGTGGGGACCGGCACGCGCAGGGCGTAGCCGTCGAGCTTGCCCTTGAGCTCGGGGAGGACGAGGGCGACGGCCTTGGCCGCACCGGTCGAGGTGGGGACGATGTTGAGCGCGGCGGCGCGGGCGCGACGCAGGTCGCTGTGCGGGGCGTCGTGGAGGCGCTGGTCACCGGTGTAGGCGTGGATGGTCGTCATGAGACCGCGCTCGATGCCCAGACCGTCGTTGAGCGCCTTGGCCATGGGGGCCAGGCAGTTCGTCGTGCACGACGCGTTGGAGATGATCGTGTGCTTCTCCGGGTCGTACAGGTCGTCGTTGACGCCCATGACGATGGTGATGTCCTCGTTCTTGGCCGGGGCCGAGATGATGACCTTCTTCGCACCGCCGTCGATGTGGGCCTTGGCCTTCGTCGCGTCGGTGAAGAAGCCGGTGGACTCGACGACGACGTCGACGCCCTCGCTCGCCCAGTCGATCTTCGCCGGGTCCTTCTCCTCGAAGATGCGGATGCGCTTGCCGCCGACGCTGATGGAGTCGTCGTCGTAGGTGACGTCCTGGCTGAGGCGACCGAGGATCGAGTCGTACTTCAGCAGGTGCGCGTGGGTCTTGTTGTCCATGAGGTCGTTCGCGGCGACGACCTCGATGTCGGCGCCGGACGCCAGCACGGCGCGATAGAAGTTCTTGCCGATGCGGCCGAAGCCGTTGATCCCAACACGAACGGTCACGGTGATGCCTCTCAGGTGGTCGAGTCGGCCGCCTCAGCGCGGCCCAGGGTGCCCCTCCACCCTAGGGGGTCGGGGTGAGGTGCGTCGCACCGGTCGGCGATGCGGACACCGGGTGGTCGGGAGGTGCTCGGCGGGTGGCCGACAGGGGGTGGGCAGGGGCGCGAAGGGGGTGTCAGCCGTCGAGGAGGTCGGCCGAGAGCGAGGCCTCGGTGTCGGGGATCCCGAGCTCGGCGGCGCGCTTGTCGGCCATGGCGAGCAGACGGCGGATCCGGCCGGCCACGGCGTCCTTGGTCATCGGCGGGTCGGCGAGGCGGCCGAGCTCCTCGAGCGAGGCCTGCTTGTGCTCGACGCGCAGAGAGCCGGCCTGCTCGAGGTGGTCGGGGATGTCCTCGCCGAGGATCTCCATCGCGCGCTGCACCCGTGCCCCGGCGGCGACGGCCGCCCGGGCGGAGCGTCGCAGGTTGGCGTCGTCGAAGTTGGCCAGCCGGTTGGCGGTCGCCCGGACCTCGCGGCGCATCCGCCGCTCCTCCCAGGCGAGGACGGCGTCGTGGGCCCCGAGGCGCACGAGGAGGGCGCTGATGGCGTCGCCGTCCCGGATGACGACGCGGTCGACACCGCGCACCTCCCGCGCCTTGGCCGGCACGCCGAGGCGGCGGGCGGCCCCGACGAGGGCGAGGGCCGACTCGGGACCGGGGCAGGTGACCTCGAGGGAGGAGGACCGGCCGGGCTCGGTAAGGCTGCCGTGGGCGATGAAGGCGCCGCGCCAGGCGGCGACCGCGTCGCACTGCGAGCCGCCGACGACCTTGGGGGGCAGACCACGCACGGGCCGCCCGCGGCCGTCGACGAGACCGGTCTGGCGGGCGAGGGCCTCGCCCTCCCGGGCGACCCGCACGACGTAGCGGGTGCCGCGGCGCAGGCCGCCGGCGGCGAGGACGAGCAGCTCGGACTCGTGGCCGTAGACCTCGGCGATGTCGCGGCGCAGGCGACGCGCGGCGTGAGCGGTGTCCAGCTCGGCCTCGACGACGATCCGCCCGCCGACGATGTGCAGACCGCCCGCGAAGCGCAGCACCGAGGCGATCTCGGCCTTGCGGCAGCAGGTCTTCGTCACCTCGTGCCGGCTCAGCTCGTCCTTGACCCGTGCGGTCATCGCCATGCGTGCGTCCTACCTCTCGCGGCTCCCCCGGGATCTCCGGGGCAGCTCGAGGATGTCACGGTACGCCGCACCCAGTCGCAGCGCATCGTGCTGCCCCGGACGCCCCGGCTGCGCGACCTCGTAGAGGGCGAGCTCGGCGCCGATGCTCGCGCAGGCCCGCTCGAGGCCCTCGCGGTCGTCGACGACCGAGGGGTCGGCGAGCACCGTCTCGACGTGGAGCTCGGGCGCCGTGCTGCGCAGGCGCTCGATGTGCTCGACGGCGGAGAAGCCCTGGGTCTCGTCGGTGCTCATCTCGAGGTTGAGGGTGAGGATGCGGTGCGCGTCGGTCTCGACGAGCGCCTGGCGCAGCTCGGGCACGAGCAGGTGCGTGAGGACGGACGTGAACCACGACCCCGGGCCGAGGATGACGGCGTCGGCCCCGCGGACGGCCTCGACGGCCTCCGGGCGGGCCGGCGGGTCGTGCGGGAGGACGGCGATCGACTCGACGACCCCCGTCGTGCGCGCGATCTCGACCTGACCGACGACGGTCGAGCGGTCGTCGGGGTCGGCCGGGTCGACGCCGCGCACCTGGGCCATGAGCTCGAGCGGGACGGCCGACATCGGCAGCACCCGCCCCCGGGCCTGGAGCAGTCGTCCGACGAGGTCGAGACCGGCGACCGGGTCGTCGATGAGCTGCCAGAGCGAGACGATGAGGAGGTTGCCCAGGGCGTGGCCACCGAGGTCGCCGTCGCCGTCGAAGCGGTGCTGCAGGACCGCCGACCACATGTGGCCCCAGTCGCTGTCGTCGCACAGCGCGGTGAGAGCCATCCGCAGGTCGCCCGGGGGCAACACGGAGAAGTCCTCGCGCAGCCGCCCGCTCGAGCCGCCGTCGTCGGCGACGGTGACGACGGCGGTCACGGCGTCGCTGATGTGGCGCAGCGCGGTGAGCGAGGCAGCCAGGCCGTGGCCGCCGCCGAGGGCGACGACCTCGAGGTGACGCTCGGGGGTGATGGACGCGGGGAGGGTGAATGCGGCCGTCATCTCACTCCTGCCCGAGGTCGCGGTGGACGACGAAGGTCTCGACGTCCTCGCCGGCGAGCCGGGAGGCCAGCTCCTCGGCGACGGCGACGCTGCGGTGCTTGCCGCCCGTGCACCCGACGGCGAGGGTCACGTACTTGCGGTTCTCGCGCAGGTAGCCGGCGATCACCGGCTCGAGGAGCCGCTCGACGGAGTCGAGGAAGTCGCCGGCTCCCTCCTGACGCAGGACGTACTCGGCGACCGGGGCCTCGCGGCCGGTGTGCGATCGCAGCTCGGGGACCCAGTAGGGGTTGGGCAGGAAGCGCATGTCGAAGACGTAGTCCGCGTCGAGCGGGACGCCGTACTTGAAGCCGAAGGACATGAGCGCGAGGCGCACCTTGTGACCGGCCGTCGTCGTGAAGAGCGGGTGGATCTTGCGCGACAGCTGGTGGACGTTCAGGCCCGAGGTGTCGATGACGAGGTCGGCCGACGAGCGCAGGTCCGCCAGGCGCGCGCGCTCCTGCTGGATCCCGTCGAGCAGCCGGCCCGTGCCCTGGAGCGGGTGCGGGCGCCGCACGGACTCGAAGCGGCGCACGAGTGCCTCGTCGGTGGCGTCGAGGAAGAGCAGCCGCAGGGTCCAGCCGCTCGCCCGCAGCTTCTCGACTGACTCGTGGAGGTCGGCGAAGCCCCGCGCGCGGATGTCGAGGACGATGGCGACCTTGCGCGGGCGCAGGCCCTGCGCGCGGCCGTCGTCGGCCTCGGTGGCCAGCTCGACGAGCTGGGGCAGCATGATCGTCGGCAGGTTGTCGATGACGTACCAGCCGAGGTCCTCCATGACGTTGGCGACCGTCGAGCGACCCGCGCCGCTCATGCCGGTGACGACGAAGACCTCCGGCAGCTCGTCGGCGCCCTGGCCCTGCTCCTGCGGCCCGTCGCTGCTCATCGTGCGTCCTCCTGCTCTCGGGTGGGGACCTGCTCTGCCGCGGCCCCGGCGTCGGCGCCCGCCACCGGGGCGGGCGCGTCGTCGAGCACCTCGCCGGTGCGCGGGTCGACGGCCGGCTCGGGGGCCTGCGCGCCCAACTCTGCCGCAATCCGGGCTGCGGTCGCCGGGCCGATGCCGGGCACCTCGGCGAGCTCCTCGACGCTCGCCGCACGGATCCGCTTCACCGAGCCGAAGCGGCCCAGCAGCGCGGCCTTGCGCGTCTGCCCCAGCCCCGGGACCGAGTCGAGGGCGGAGACGGTCATCGCCTTGCTGCGGCGCTGACGGTGGAAGGTGATGGCGAAGCGGTGCGCCTCGTCGCGCACCCGCTGCAGGAGGTAGAGCCCCTCGGAGCTGCGCGGCAGGATCACCGGGTGCTCCTCGCCGGGCAGCCACAGCTCCTCGAGCCGCTTGGCCAGGCCGACGAGGGCGACGTCCTCGATGCCGAGCCGGTCGACGACCGCCTGGGCGGCGGCCACCTGCGGCGCGCCGCCGTCGACGACGACGAGGTTGGGCGGGTAGGCGAAGCGCCGGGGTCGGCCGGTCTCCTCGTCGATGCCCGGGCGGTCGCCGCCGTGCTCGTCGACGGAGACGAGATGACGCAGGCGTCGCGTGAGCACCTCGTGCATCGCCGCGGTGTCGTCGGTGCGCCCATCGACGTCGCCCCGCACGACGAAGCGGCGGTACTCGGACTTGCGGGGCAGGCCGTCCTCGAAGACGACCATCGAGCCGACGACCTCCTGGCCCTGGATGTGGGAGATGTCGAAGCACTCGATGCGCAGAGGCGCGTCGTCGAGGCCGAGCGCCTCCTGGACGTCGTGGAGGGCCTGGCTGCGCGCCGTGAGGTCGCCGGCGCGGGCGACCTTGTGGCGGGCGAGCGCCTGGGTGGCGTTGCGCTCGACGGTCTCCATGAGCGCGCGCTTGTCGCCACGCTGCGGGACGCGCAGGTCGGCGTGCGAGCCGCGCCGGCTCCGCAGCCACTGCGTCATCGCGTCGGGGTCGTCCGGCAGCACCGGGACGAGGACCTCGCGCGGCACCTCCTCCTCGCCGTAGACGCGCTGCAGGAGGTGGGCGACGACCTCGGGCAGGGTCTCGGCGTCCTTCTCCGCGACCCAGCCCCGCTGGCCGCGGATGCGACCGCCGCGGACGTGGAAGACCTGGATGGCGACCTCGAGCTCGTCGTCGGCGAGGGCGAAGACGTCGGCGTCGGTGCCGTCGGGCAGGACGACCGCGGACTTCTCGAGGGCCTTGGTGAGCGCGCCGATGTCGTCGCGCAGCCGTGCGGCGGCCTCGAAGTCGAGCTCGGCGGAGGCCTCGCGCATCCGGGCCTGGAGCCGGCGCACGAAGCGGTCGGAGCTGCCGGCCATGAAGTCGCACAGCTCCTCGGCGATGGCGCGGTGCTCGTCGGGGTCGACCCGGCCGACGCACGGCGCCGAGCACTTGTCGATGTAGCCGAGCAGGCAGGGACGCCCGACCTGCTGGGCGCGCCGGAAGACGCCGTTGCTGCACGTGCGCACCGGGAAGACGCGCAGGAGCAGGTCGAGGGTCTCGCGGATCGCCCACGCGTGGGTGTACGGCCCGAAGTAGCGGGTCCCCTTGCGCTTGCTCCCCCGCATGACCATCGCCCGCGGGAACTCCTCGGACATCGTCACCGCGAGGTAGGGGTAGGACTTGTCGTCGCGGTACTTGACGTTGAAGCGCGGGTCGAACTCCTTGATCCACGCGTACTCGAGCTGGAGCGCCTCGACCTCGGTCGACACGACGGTCCACTCGACGGAGGCGCCGGTGCGCACCATCCGCGCGGTGCGGGGGTGCAGCCCGGAGATGTCCTGGAAATAGGACGACAGCCGCGAGCGCAGCGACTTCGCCTTGCCGACGTAGATGACCCGGCCGTGGGCGTCACGGAAGCGGTAGACGCCGGGGTCGGTCGGGATCGACCCCGGGGCAGGGCGGTAGGTCGCTGGGTCGGCCACCCGCTCACCCTAGGCGGGCGGGCTGACAGCGAAGGGGGTGACCCTCAGGCGACGGTGACGGTGTCCCCGTCGACCGTGGCCTCCTTCGCGGTGAGCCCCTTCTGCGCGGGCCCGCCCGTGACGTCGCCCGTGCTGGCGTCGAAGGTGCTGCCGTGGCACGGGCAGGTGATCGTGCCGGACTCGACCTTCGCCACCGCGCAGCCCTGGTGCGGGCAGGTCGCGTCGAAGGCCTTGAACTCGCCCTCGGTGGGCTGGGTGACGACGACGCGGTCCTGGACGACCCCGCCGCCGACGGGCACGTCCGCCGTCGGCACCGACACCCCGCCCGCGGCGGCCCCGTCACCGGAGCCGGCTGAGGCGGTCGTGCTCTCGCCGGAGCCCCCGGAGTCACCCCCGCACGCGGAGAGCGCGAGGACGCCGCCGGCGGGCACGACGAGGGCGGCACGACGGGTCAGGGGCTGCTCGTGGATGCTCACGACCCAACCCTGGCAGCCCGTGTCAAGGAATCAGCCCCGAACGGCCTGTGCAGGTCCTGGGAGGACGTCGCTGGTAACAGGTCGGACACGGTGCGTGCATGGGGAGGTCAGCCCGACGACGAACCGCACTACCTTGACGCCAGCCCACGAGCCAGTCGTGGATCACCCGGGCACGACCCGGCATCTCTTCATCTGGAGGAAACGTGACCAAGCGATCCGTCATCTCAGCAGGGGCCACGCTCCTCGCGATGTCGATGGCACTGTCCGCCTGCGGGACCCGCGGTGGCGACGGTGGCGGCGACGGCGCGGGCAGCGGCGGCGGTGGCGACGAGAAGGTCGTCAAGATCGGTGTCATCGCGCCCCTGTCGGGCGACCTGTCCGCCCTCGGCAAGGGCATCGAGAACTCCGTCGACCTCGCGGTCAAGGAGGCCAACGAGTCCGGTGAGCTCGAGGGCTGGAAGATCGAGGTCGCGGCCGAGGACGACCAGGCCAACCCCGACGTCGGCAAGAACGCCGCCTCCAAGCTCGCGGGCGACAAGGACGTCATCGGCGTCGTCGGCACGCTCAACTCCTCCGTGGCGGGCACGGTCGCCCCGGTCCTCAACACCGCGAAGATCGTCGAGGTCTCCCCGGCGAACACCGGTGTCTCCCTCACCAAGGGCGAGGACCCCAACAACCCGCAGCGGCCGTACGCGAACTACTTCCGCACCTGCACCACCGACGCCGTCCAGGGCCCCTTCGCCGCGCGCTACCTCTTCGAGAAGGCGGGCATCAAGGAGGTCGCGACGATCCACGACAAGAAGGCCTACGGCCAGGGTCTCGTCGAGTCCTTCACCTCCGAGTTCGAGAAGCTCGGCGGGAAGGTCGTGGCGGCCGAGACGATCAACCCCGACGACGACAAGTACGACGCCGTCGTCACCTCGGTCAAGGCCAAGAACCCCAAGGCCGTGTACTACGGCGGCGAGTACCCCCAGGCCGGCCCGCTGAGCCAGCAGATGAAGGCCCAGGGCCTCGACGTCCCGCTCATGGGTGGTGACGGCATCTTCAGCCCCGAGTTCGTCAAGCTCGCCGGCAAGAACAGCAACGGCGACCTCGCGACCTCGATCGGCGCCCCGACCGAGAAGCTCGACTCGGCCAAGGCCTTCGTCGACGCCTACGAGGCCGGTGGCTACTCCGACCCCTACGAGGCCTACGGCGCCCAGTCCTACGACGCGGCCAACGCGATCATCGAGGCGATGAAGGTCTCCCTCAAGGACGCCGACGACGTCGAGGGCGCTCGCCAGGCCACGATCGACGCGATGAAGGACGTCTCCTTCGACGGCGCGACCGGCAAGGTCGCCTTCGACGAGTTCGGTGACACGACGACCCGCGTCCTCACGGCCTACGAGGTCAAGGACGGCAAGTGGACCGACGTCTCCACCGAGGAGTTCACCGAGAAGTGATCCCGCGCGACGGCATCTCGCCGTCGGGCAGGTGACGGGGCGGGGGCGCACAGCCCTCGCCCCGTCCCCGGGTCGCCACGGCGACCTCGCGGGGCCACCCTCGCCCCCTCCCCCGTCCCTCCCCACACCCAGGAGGCCTCGTGGACCTGTTCCTGCAGCAGCTCGTGAACGGGCTGACGATCGGCTCGCTCTACGCGCTGATCGCCGTCGGGTACACCGTCGTCTACGGCATCGTCCAGCTCATCAACTTCGCTCACGGCGAGATCTTCATGATCGGCGCCTTCGGCGCGCTGAGCACCTACCTCATCCTCTTCCAGGGCCAGACCGCCCTGTGGATCCTGCCGGTCATGGTCATCGGCGCGATCATCGCCTCGGTCGGCGTCGCGGTCCTCACCGAGCGCGTCGCCTACCGGCCGCTGCGCGGCGCCCCGCGTCTCGCCCCGCTCATCACGGCCATCGGCATCTCGGTCTTCCTCCAGGAGTTCGTCCGCCTCTTCTACAACCGGCCCTTCATCGTCACCGAGGCCAACCCGCTCGACTTCCCGAGCGCGAAGCAGAAGATCCCCTTCCCGCAGATCGACGTCGTCACCGGCCCGGCCTTCGAGCCCTTTGGCTTGACGATCCAGCGCGCGGCGATCTTCACCATCGCCTGCCTCGTCATCTGCGGTGTTCTGCTCTGGTTCTTCGTCAGAAAGACCCGCACGGGTCGTGGCATGCAGGCCGTCTCGCAGGACCCCGACACCGCCCGCCTCATGGGCATCAACGTCGACCGCACGATCGTCGTGGCCTTCGCCATCGGCGCCGCGCTCGCCGCCATCGCCGGTGTCTCGCAGGGCCTGCTCAACACGAACATCAACTTCAAGATGGGCTTCATCGCCGGTCTCAAGGCCTTCACGGCCGCGGTCCTCGGTGGCATCGGCAACATCTGGGGCGCGATCGTCGGCGGGCTCGTGCTCGGCGTCGTCGAGACCCTCGTGACCCAGTACACGACCCTCCTGCCCTTCGGCCTCGACCAGTTCGGCGGCTCCAGCTGGAAGGACGTGTGGGCCTTCGCCCTGCTCATCCTCATCCTCGTCTTCCGGCCGCAGGGCCTCCTCGGCGCAAAGGTGGTCGACCGCGCATGAGCACCGCAACCACAGCTCCTCAGCACCCCCAGCACGCCGAGACCTCGGCCCCGGCGGACCGCTCCGGCCTCGGGGTGATCCTCGGTCTCGTCGGCGGCGCCCTGCTGCTCGTCTCGGGTCTGCTGTCCTGGTCCTACGAGCCGATCTTCGGCGACATCAGCATCCGCTTCTGGCCGGTGAGCCTGCAGATCTTCGCGATGCTGCTCGGCATCACCGTGCTCGTCGTGGCCCTGTCGCGCAGCCTGCTCGCCCCCGTCCTCGGCTGGTTCTCGGCCGGGCCGGCGCTGCTGGCGCTCGGCATCGGGTCGACGGCCTTCGCCGCGCTCTCCCTCGTCGGGGTCGCGGTCCAGGCGGGCGGTCTCATCAACGCCAACGAAGGGGTGTACGTCGCCCTCGTCGGTGCCCTCGTCACCCTCGCCGGCGGCGTCCTCGCCCGGCCGCTCGTCGCCACCCGTGACGCCTTCACGGTCAAGGCGCCGAGCACGGTCGAGATCGCGCTCATCGCGATCATCTGCGCGGTGGCCCTGGCCATCGCCGCCTACGCCCTCGGGCGCGACGACGCGTGGGTCTTCGTCCTCTTCCTCGTGGCGATCGGGGTCATCGGGACCGGTCTGGCCAAGGCCGGCTTGTTCGGGTACGTCGGGGCGGCCGCGCAGCGTCACCGCCACGTCCTCACCCTGGGCGCCTTCGCCGCGGCCTTCCTCTTCCCGTTCACCCAGGACGGGTCGGAGATCAACATGTCGATCGCGACGGGCGTGCTCATCTTCGCCACGACCGCCATCGGCCTCAACATCGTCGTCGGTCTCGCCGGTCTGCTCGACCTCGGCTACATCGCCTTCCTCGGCGCCGGTGCGTACGTCGGGGCGATCCTGTCCGGCGCGGCGTCCTCGCAGATCGACTGGCACCCGCCCTTCATCGTCACGGCGCTCATCGGCGGTCTGTTCTCCGCCCTGCTCGGTCTCGTCGTCGGCTCGCCGACGCTGCGGGTCAGCGGTGACTACCTCGCCATCGTGACGCTCGCCTTCGGCGAGATCTTCCGGCTGACGATGTTCAACCTCGACGGCAACAACGGCCCGAAGATCACCAACGGCCCGAACGGCGTCACGGCCATCCCGAACCTCAACCTCTTCGGGTTCGACTTCGGCGCCACCCACACCGTCGCGGGCATCGAGCTGAGCCGGGCGGCGAACTACTACCTGCTCATGCTCCTGCTCACCGGCATCTTCATCCTCGTCTTCGCGCGGATGAACAACAGCCGGATCGGTCGCGGCTGGGTGGCCATCCGTGAGGACGAGCGCGCTGCGGAGGCCATGGGCGTCAACGTCTTCGGCCTTAAGCTGCTCGCCTTCGCCGGTGGTGCCTTCCTCGCCGGCATCGCGGGCACGGTCAAGGCGCACTACGACACCTCGGTGACGCCCGACCAGTACCAGTTCCTCGAGTCGGCCTTCCTGCTCGCCGCCGTCGTCCTCGGCGGCATGGGCACGATCGCCGGTGTCATCCTCGGCGCGGTGGTCCTCAAGCTCATGCCGGAGAAGCTGCGCTTCTTCAGCGAGTACCGGCTGCTGCTCTTCGGGCTGCTGCTCGTGCTCATGATGCGCTTCCGTCCCGAGGGCCTCGTGGCCAGCAAGCGACGCCAGCTCGAGTTCCACGAGGACGACGAGGAGCTGGCCGACGTCGTCGGCGACTGGAAGGTCGCGACCGAGGAGGAGACCCGATGAGCACCACCGTGAGCGACACCCCGCAGCGCACGCCCGCCGAGACCGGCGACGTCGTGCTCGAGGCGCGCGACATCGTCATGAGGTTCGGCGGTCTCACGGCCGTGAACAACGTCTCCTTCACCGTCCACGAGGGCGAGATCGTCGGTCTCATCGGTCCCAACGGGGCCGGCAAGACGACCTTCTTCAACTGCCTCACCGGCATGTACAAGCCCACCTCGGGCGAGGTGACCCTCCAGGGCAAGCGGCTCCCGCCGCGACCTCGGGAGGTCGTCACCGCCGGCATGGCCCGGACCTTCCAGAACATCCGGCTCTTCAACAACATGACGGCGCTCGAGAACGTCATGGTCGGGCGGTACTGCCGCACGACCTCGATGGCGCTCACCTCGATCCTGCGCGGGCCGAAGTTCCGGCAGGAGGAGGCCGAGAGCCTCGCCCGGGCGCACGAGCTGCTCGACTTCGTCGGGCTCGACCACAAGGCGGAGAGCCTCGCGCGCAACCTGCCCTACGGCGAGCAGCGCAAGCTCGAGATCGCCCGCGCCCTGGCGACCGACCCGCAGGTCATCCTGCTCGACGAGCCGACGGCGGGCATGAACCCCAAGGAGACGGAAGAGGCGATGCACCTCATCTTCCGGATCCGCGACCTCGGCATGGCCGTCGTCGTCATCGAGCACGACATGCGGTTCATCTTCAACCTCTGCGACCGGGTGCTCTGCCTGGTCCGGGGCGAGACCCTCATCGAGGGCTCCCCCGGCGAGGTCCAGTCCGACCCGCGCGTCATCGAGGCCTACATCGGCGGTGCCGACGACGACGAGATCGACACGTCCGACCTCACCGACGAGGAGATCGAGGTGCTGCGCGCCGAGGGCGAGCTGCCCGAGCAGAACGAGGGGCACGAGCCCGAGGAGGAGCGCCGATGAGCCCCATGCTCGAGGTCAAGGACCTCAAGGTCGCCTACGGCAAGATCCAGGCGGTCAAGGGCATTTCCTTCACCGTCGACGAGGGCGACGTCGTCTCGCTCATCGGCACCAACGGTGCCGGCAAGACGACGACGCTGCGCACGATCTCGGGCCTGCTGCGCCCGGTGGCCGGCCAGATCCTCTACCAGGGTCAGGACATCTCCACCGTGCCCGCGCACGACATCGTGGGTCTGGGCCTGGCCCACTCCCCCGAGGGCCGGCGGATCTTCCCCCGGATGAGCGTCGAGGAGAACCTCCTCCTCGGTGCCTACGGGCGCAAGGACGACGGCATCCGCAAGGACCTCAAGGCCGCCTACGAGCTCTTCCCCATCCTCGGGGAGCGCTCGAAGCAGCCGGCGGGCACCTTCTCCGGCGGCGAGCAGCAGATGCTCGCCATGGGCCGGGCGATGATGAGCCGCCCCAAGCTGCTCATGCTCGACGAGCCCTCGATGGGTCTGTCGCCGCTGATGATGAAGCGCATCATGAGCACGGTGACGACCCTGCAGGAGCAGGGCACGACGATCCTGCTCGTCGAGCAGAACGCCCGGGCCGCCCTGAAGATCGCGACCAAGGGCTACGTGCTCGAGGTCGGCAAGATCGTCACCGAGGGCACCGGCGAGGAGCTGCTCACCAGCGACGAGGTCCGCAAGGCCTACCTCGGCGAGGACTGAGCCGATACCGGTAGAAGGGTTGGGTGTCATGAGGCCTGTGACACCCAACCCTTCTACTGACGCATCCCGCTCAGAACCGCCGATTGAGCTAATAGACGAGTTGAGAGTCGGATTCAGTTTGTACGTCATCTATTCAATCAGCTGACTGCGCCACGCAAGACCTTCCAGAGCACCTTGAACTTGCCAAATGCGAACGTTGCGGCCGCGACGACGATGTTCGAGCAGTAGAAGTTTGCCTTGCACTGCTGCCAAGCTTTCTCGGCAGGCATGGCGCCCTTCTTGGCCTCCCACTCCTGAACCTTGGCGACATCGATTGTGCCGTTCACCCGCCCATCCTTCGTGCTTCTGAATTTGACGTTGCCTCGCGTGCAGTCGAGTAGCTCATTCACGTAGTAGGTGTTCCCATACACATCACGACACCACATCTTGTATGAGATTGGCTCGTATGAGCTGCTGGTCTTGCCTGGCTCGGAGCGTTCGCTCGAGTCGGGCGGCGAGGCCGACGCTGAATTCAGCGGGGCCAAGACGCTGATGCAAAAGGCAATCGTGATTGCCCAGAACTTTTTCCCCATTGATCTTCCCTTCGTCACAGAGGGTTGCACGCCTGATTGGGCGATCAAGTTACAATATGCCCGAGGTTGACAAAATCCACCGAACATGCCAAATCTTTAATGATCGTTGAAAGCTTCTTGAACGACGAGGGACTTGACCCCTCCACTGCGACGTGAGCTGCTTTCGGTACTCGCCGACCGACTCCAGCTCAACACAATTTTCTGCACATCGCCCGTGCACACTGTGATTTGTCCAGCTACGTGCAACCCTAAAAATAGGCAAGGGGAAAGGCAGCTAGATCGCGTCGATAGTTCAGATCGCAGTGACGATTTCACAAGATCTCCTCGTCGTCACCTGGTCGACCACGACTGTTGAGCACCCATCAACGCGCGGATGCAGCCTTAAGCGAGCCCGAGCCCTGCCTCACGAACCTGCACCAGCAATAGTTACCTAGCGCCCTGGTCATGGTTGCCCGACCTTGTCGTCCGCCCGGGGTCCGCGGCCCAGGGCCACGACGACGACGGCGGCCGCGCACATGAGGGTGCCGACGAGCCACAACGCGGGCCGGGTGCTGCAGGTGCCGTCGCGCACCCACCCCGTGACGAAGGGGGCGGCGAAGCCGGCAAGGTTGCCCAGCGAGTTGACGAGCGCGATGCCCGCCGCCGCCCCGGCCCGCTGAGGAAGGCGCTCGGCAGGGACCAGAAGACCGGCAGCGCGGCGAAGATGCCGATCGCGCACACCTTGATCGCCGCCATGACCGCGAGCGGCGAGGTGAGGTAGAGCGCGACGGGGATGGCCACACCGCCGAGCAGGGCGGGGGCGGCGGTGTGCCACACCCGCTCCCCCAAGCGGTCCGAGCGAGGCCCCACAGCACCATGGCCACCGCGCCGACGACGAAGGGGACGGCGACGATGAGCCCGGTCTGCAGCAGGGTGAAGTCGGTCTGGAACTGCTCGGAGAAGCCCGCGACGATCGAGGGCAGGAAGAAGCTCAGGGCGTTCAGGCCGTAGACGACGCCGAAGTACTGGAAGGCGAGGGCGAGGACCCGCCCGCTCGTGAGCGAGCGGCGGATGGACCACCCGTGCCGGGCCGCCGTGTCCTCGTCCGCGACGGCCATCGTCGCGGCCAGCCAGTCCCGCTCCTGCGGCTCGAGCCAGCCCGCGTCCTGCGGGCGGTCGGTGAGGTAAAACGACGCCGCGACACCGAGGGCGATCGCCGGCAGGTCCTCGACGAGGAACATCATCCGCCAGCCCTCGAGGCCGAGGGCGCCGTCGAGGTACCTATGACCGCCCCGGACAGGGTCGCCCCGAGCGCCGAGGACAGCGGGATGGCGACGAGGAACTAGCCGGTGATCCGGGCGCGCTCCGCACGGGGAACCAGTACGTCAGGCAGAGGATCATCCCGGGGAAGAAGCCGGCCTCGGCGATGCCGAGGAGGACCCGCAGCGTGTAGAGCCAGCCGGCGCTCGGCACGAAGGCCAAGAGCGCGGCGACGGTGCCCCAGGAGACGAGGATCCGCGCCATCCAGCGGCGGGCCCCGAAGCGTTGCATGGCGAGATTGCTCGGCACCTCGAAGAGGAGGTAGCCGATGAAGAAGAGCCCGGACGCGAGCCTGAACATCGTCTCGGTGAGACCGAGGTCCTCGCTCATCGTCAGCTTCGCGAAGCGAATGTTCGTGCGGTCGAGGTAGTTGACGAAGTACATGACCCCTATGAAGGGGGCGAGCCGTCGGGCGACCTTGCCGACGACCCTGCGCTGGAGGTCGAGGTCGTCCTGGCTGGTGGTGCCGGTCACGGGAGCTGCGCTCGTTCGGGGGTGGCGTCGGGGTCGGTGGTCGTGGGGTCGGGGGCGGTGGTGGTGGGGCCGGGGGTGCCGTTCTCGGTGACGAGAGGCAGGGCCTTGCCCGGGTTGAGGATGCCGTGCGGGTCGAGCGCGCACTCGACGGCGTGCTATATCTGCGCGACGTGCGGGCTCACCTCGCGGGTCAGCCCGGCCCGCTTGAGCAGGCCGACGCCGTGCTCGCCGGTGACGGTGCCGCCGAGGTCGAGGGCGTCGTGGATCATCTGCTCGAAGGCGGCCTGCGCCCGGGCGGGGCTGCCTCGTCGTCCGGCGGCACGACCAGCAGGGGGTGGAGGTTGCCGTCGCCGGCGTGGGCGATATTGGCGATGAGCACGTCGTGGGCGCGGCCGGCGTCGTGGATGCGGCGCAGCGTCTCGGGGACGGCGGCCATGGGCACGCAGACGTCCTCGGTGAGGATCGGCCCGAGCCGCTCCAGCGCAGGGTAGGCGAGGCGGCGGGCGGCGAAGAGCGCCTCCGCCTCGTCTTCGTCGTCGGACACGGCGGCGAAGGCGGCGCCGGCCTCCTCAAAGCAGGTGAGCACGCGCTGCGCCTCGGCCACCCCCGCCGCGCCGGGCGCGTCGACCCGCGCGAGGAGGAGGACCTCGGCATCCGTCGCCAGGCCCATGTTCTTCCACGCGTCCATGGCCTCGAGGCAGTAGCGGTCGACGAGCTAGATGTACTCGGCAGGGACGTTGGTGACCCTCGGGGTCTTGTAAACGAGGAGAACCTCCCGGCTTAGTGGAGATGTCTGACGTCTTCACCAACCAGGAGGTCCTCATGGCCCACGCTAATGCTCGGCTGAATCTGCATGGTCGTCGTCTGCTCGTCATGCGGGTGGTCGATGATGGTCGACCCGTCGCCCACGTCGCGAAAGAGCTCGGTGTCTCCCGCCAGTGCGCCCACCGCTGGGTCGCTCGGTTCCGAGCCGAGGGCGAGGCCGGTCTGCTCGACCGGTCCTCCCGTCCGCACAACTGTCCGCGACGCACTGCCCCAGGGGTCGAGCAGCGTGTCCTTGAGCTGCGTCGTGACCAGCGTCGGGGACAGGACTGGATCGGACCCGAGCTCGGACTGCCGGCCCGAACCGTCTCAGCGATCCTGCGCCGCCACGAGGTCCCCTACCTGCGTGAGTGCGACCCGTTGACCGGCGAGGTCATCCGAGCATCGAAGACCACCACCGTCCGCTACGAACGAGATCGCCCCGGCGAGCTGGTCCATGTCGACGTCAAGAAGGTCGGGCGAATCCCCGACGGCGGTGGGTGGCGCGCTCATGGGCGCTCCGAGCAAGTTCGTGGCCGCGGGATCGGCTACGACTTCGTGCACTCGATGGTCGATGACCACTCCCGCCTGGCCTACTCCGAGATCCTCCCCGACGAGAAGGGACCGACCTGCGCGGTGTTCTTGCTCCGCGCCGCCCGCTACTTCGCCGGTCACGGCGTCGACCGGATCGAGCGAGTGATTACCGACAACCACCTCAGCTATCGACGCTCGCGCGACTTCGCCGCAGCCGTTGCCGCGCTCGGCGCAGCCCATAAGTTCATCCGCCCGCACTGCCCTTGGCAGAACGGGAAGGTCGAGCGCTTCAACCGCACCCTGCAGGTCGAATGGGCATACCGGCAGGTCTTCCTCACCAACGCCGACCGGGCCGCGGCGCTGGCGCCGTGGCTGGAGTTCTACAACACTGGCCGACGCCACTCAGCCCTCGGAGGCCTACCCCCGATCAGCCGACTGTCATGAACGTGTCAGCTGAGTACAGCTAGAGCGCGCTCGGGACCACCCCGCTCGCGCCGACGGCGGCGATCGCCGCCCCGCGGAGCCGAGATCGGCGAAGTGCCCGGCGATCGTGCGCTCGGCGGCCCGCGTGGGCCGCATCCGCACCGTGATCTCGGTGATCACCCTGAGCGTGCCCTCGGAGCCGACCATGAGCCCGCACAGGTCGAGGCCGGCCACCCCTTCGCGGTCAGGCGGCCGAGCCGGACCACCTCGCCGGTGCCGGTGACGACCTCGAGACCGAGGACGTAGTCACCGGTGACGCCCTACAAAACGCAGCACACCCGCGGGCGTTCGTCGCGACGTTGCCGCCGATCGTCGACCACGGCAAACTCGCCGGGTCGGGCGGGTACCAGTGGCCGTGCTCGGCGACCGCGGTGCGCAGGTGGTCGCCGACGACCCCGGGCTGGACGACGGCGATCCGCTCGCGCGGGTCGATCTCGAGCACGGCGATGGCCTCGAGGCAGAGCACGACGCAGCCTTCGACGGCGTTGGCCCCGCCGGACAGACCGGTGCCCACTCCGCCTCGTCGCCGACGTAGCGCGACATCAGGGCCGGGTCGGTGATGACCCGGCCGGGGCCAGCCTGCTCACTAGATCGTCGATAACCATGCGGAGCAGGCCAGCCCGAGGCTCAGCCCGCCTTGCGTGCCCGCCGGGCGGCAGCTCGGGCGCGCCCGGAAATCTCGCCCGTCGAGCTCGATGTAGAGGTCGTGCTCGCCGCCGTCTTCGTCGCCGCGCTCTTCTTCGCGGCAGTCTTCGTGGCGGGGGCCTTCTTCGCGGCGGCCTTCGCAGTGGTGCTCTTCGCCGTGGTGCTCTTCGAGGCGGCCCTCTTCTTCGATCCCTTCGTCACCGGGGCCGCGATCTCGACGGGCTTCACGAGCTCGCCGACGATGACCGGCTCGTGACGGGCGAGGACCTTGGCGAGGAAGCGGCCGGTGTGCGACCCGGTGCGCTCGTGCTGCGCCGCGACGCTCTCCGGCGTGCCGGTCGCGACGACCTGCCCGCCGCCGTCGCCGCCCTCGGGACCCATGTCGATGACCCAGTCGGCGTTCTTGATGACGTCGAGGTTGTGCTCGATGACGATGACGGTGTTGCCCTTGTCGACGAGGCCCTGCAGGACGAGGAGCAGCTTGCGGATGTCCTCGAAGTGCAGACCGGTCGTCGGCTCGTCGAGGACGTAGACCGTGCGCCCGTTGGAGCGCTTCTGCAGCTCCGAGGCGAGCTTGACGCGCTGCGCCTCGCCGCCGGACAGGGTCGTCGCCGGCTGGCCGAGGCGCACGTAGCCCAGACCCACGGAGTTGAGGGTCTTCATGTGCCGGGCGATGGCCGGGACCGCGGCGAAGAAGTCCTCGGCCTCCTCGATCGGCATGTCGAGCACGTCGGCGATCGTCTTGCCCTTGAAGTGGACCTCGAGGGTCTCGCGGTTGTAGCGCCCGCCGTTGCACACCTCGCACGGGACGTAGACGTCGGGCAGGAAGTTCATCTCGATCTTGATCGTGCCGTCGCCGGAGCACGCGTCGCAGCGCCCGCCCTTGACGTTGAAGGAGAAGCGACCGGGCTGGTAGCCGCGGACCTTCGCCTCCTCGGTGTCGGCGAAGAGCTTGCGGACGTTGTCGAAGACGCCCGTGTACGTCGCGGGGTTCGAGCGCGGGGTGCGTCCGATGGGGCTCTGGTCGACGTGGACGACCTTGTCGAGGTTCTCGAGGAGCCCGGTGACGGTCTTGTGCCGGCCCGGCACGCGGCGGGCGCCGTTGAGCTTGTTGGCCATCACCGTGTAGAGGATGTCGTTGACGAGGGTCGACTTGCCCGAGCCCGACACACCGGTGACGGCGATGAGGTTGCCGAGGGGGAAGGTGACGTCGACGCCCTGGAGGTTGTTCTCGCGGGCGCCGCGCACGGTGACCTCGCGGCCCGGCTGCTGGGGCCGGCGCACGTCCGGCACGGGGATCTGCAGGCGGCCGGAGAGGTACTTGCCGGTGAGCGACTCCTCGCTCTCGAGCAGCCCGGCGACCTCGCCGCTGTGGACGACGCGACCACCGTGCTCGCCGGCACCGGGGCCGATGTCGACGACCCAGTCGGCGACCTCGATGGTGTCCTCGTCGTGCTCGACGACGATGAGGGTGTTGCCGAGGTCGCGCAGGCGGGTGAGGGTCTCGATGAGCCGGTGGTTGTCGCGCTGGTGCAGCCCGATGCTCGGCTCGTCGAGGACGTAGAGCACGCCGACGAGACCGGAGCCGATCTGCGTCGCGAGCCGGATCCGCTGGGCCTCGCCGCCGGAGAGCGTCGCCGCGGCCCGGGAGAGCGAGAGGTAGTCGAGGCCGACGTCGAGCAGGAAGCCCAGCCGGGCGTTGATCTCCTTGATGACCTGCTCGGCGATGGCCCGCTCGCGCTGGGTGAAGTCGACGTCGTGGAGGAAGGTCGCCGCCTGGGCGATCGAGAGCGAGGACACCTCGGCGATGCTGCGACCGCCGACGAGGACCGCGAGGGCCTCGGGCTTCAGGCGCGTGCCGCGGCAGTGCGGGCAGGGGATCTCGCGCATGTAGCCCTGGTACTTCTCGCGGCTCCACTCGGACTCGGTCTCGCCGTGGCGGCGCCGGATGAAGGAGATCGCCCCCTCGAAGCCCGTCGAGTACGAGCGCTCGCGGCCGAAGCGGTTGCGGTAGCGCACGTGCACCTTGTGGTTCTGGCCGTGGAGCAGCGCGGTGCGCGCCCGCTCCGGCAGGGCCCGCCACGGCGTGCTCATGTCGAAGCCGAGGTCGTCGCCGAGGGCGCTCATCGTGCGCTGGAAGTACTGGGCGGACTGGGTGCCGGCCGCCCACGGGGCGATCGCGCCCTCCTCGAGGGTGAGGTCCTCGTCGGGGACGACGAGCTCGGGGTCGACCTCGAGCTCGGTGCCGATGCCGGTGCAGTGCGGGCAGGCGCCGAAGGGGGAGTTGAAGGAGAAGGAGCGCGGCTCGACCTCGTCCATCTCGATGGGGTGGTCGTTCGGGCAGGCCATCCGCTCGGAGTAGCGACGCTCACGCGGCAGCGGCTCGCCCTGCGCGTCGAGCGGCGCGGGCCGCTCCCCCGGCTCGTCGGCGTCGACCGGCGCGTCGACGAACTCGACGACGACGATGCCGTCGGCGAGGCGCAGCGCGGTCTCGACGGAGTCGGTGAGCCGACGCTGGGCGGTGCGCTCCGCCCCCTTCGCCACGAGACGGTCGACGACGACCTCGATGGTGTGCTTGACCTGCTTCTCGAGCTTCGGCGGGTCGGTGAGGCTGACGACGGTGCCGTCGACGCGGGCGCGGCTGTACCCCTTCGTCTGCAGCTCGGAGAAGAGGTCGACGAACTCGCCCTTGCGCGCGCGGACGACGGGCGCGAGGACCTGGAAGCGGGTGCCCTCGGGCAGCTCGAGGAGGCGGTCGACGATCTGCTGCGGGCTCTGCCGGGTGATCGGCTCGCCGCAGCGGGGGCAGTGCGGGCGGCCGGCGCGGGCGAAGAGCAGGCGCAGGTAGTCGTAGACCTCGGTGATCGTGCCGACGGTGGAGCGGGGGTTGCGGTTCGTCGACTTCTGGTCGATCGAGACCGCCGGGGACAGGCCCTCGATGAAGTCGACGTCGGGCTTGTCCATCTGGCCGAGGAACTGACGAGCGTAGGCGGACAGGGACTCGACGTAGCGGCGCTGGCCCTCGGCGAAGATCGTGTCGAAGGCCATCGAGGACTTGCCCGACCCGGACAGACCGGTGAAGACGACGAGGCTGTCCCGCGGGATCTCGATCGAGACGTCCTTGAGGTTGTGCTCGCGGGCGCCTCGCACGACGAGCTGGTCGTGCAGGGCAGAGCCGTGCCGGGCGTGGGGTGCGGAAGTCACGGCCACAACTTTATGTCTCGCCACCGACAGCGTTGCGCCTGCGGCCCCCTCGGCGGCCCCCCGTAGGGTGAGCGGATGAGCACACCGATCGAGGAGTACGCCGTCATCGGCGACACCGAGACCGTCGCCCTCGTCAGCCGTGGGGGGTCCATCGACTGGCTCTGCTTCCCCCGTTTCGACTCGCCGTCGTGCTTCACCGCGCTGCTCGGCACCCCCGAGCACGGCCGCTGGCTCATCGGCCCGGTCGGCGAGGCGCGCACCACGCGCAGCTATCGCGGCGACTCCTTCGTCCTCGAGACGACCCACGAGACGGCGTCCGGGACGGTCCGGGTGACCGATCTCATGCCGCTCGGCGACAACCGGGCCGACATCATCCGCCGGGTCGAAGGGGTGTCCGGCACCGTCGAGATGGAGCACGAGTGGGTCGTGCGCTTCGGCTACGGCAAGGTCACCCCGTGGGTGACCCACACGACGCACCACGGCGACGACCTCCTCACGGCGATCGCCGGGCCCGACATGCTCGTCCTGCGCGGCAGCCGGCTGCCGCATCCCGACGACCACCACCACCGCGACCGCTTCGAGGTGCGCGCGGGCGAGACGCTCGACTTCACGCTCACGTGGTTCTCGTCGTGGAAGCAGGTGCCCCCGGCGCTCGACGTCGGCGGACGGGTCGAGGCGACCGTCGCGCGGTCGAGCGAGTGGGCGAGCCGGTGCACCTACGAAGGGCCGCACCGCGAGGCCGTCGTCCGCTCGCTGCTCGTGCTGCGCCTGCTCACCGACACCCGTCGCGGCGGCATCGTCGCGGCGCCGACCACGAGCCTGCCCGAGGACTTCGGCGGGGTGCGCAACTGGGACTACCGCTACTGCTGGCTGCGTGACGCCTCGCTCACCCTCGAGGCGCTCCTGCAGTCGGGCTACGTCGGGACGGCGAAGCTGTGGCGCGACTGGCTCGTGCGTGCCGTCGCCGGCGACCCCGAGGACATGCAGATCATGTACGCGGTCGACGGCGGCCGCGAGCTGCCCGAGCGCGAGCTCGACCACCTGCCCGGGTACGCGGGCAGCCGGCCGGTGCGCATCGGCAACGGGGCCGTCGACCAGAAGCAGACCGACGTCCTCGGCGAGGTGATGATCGCCCTCGAGGACGCCCGCGAGCTCGGGCTCGAGGAGTCGCACCAGTCCTGGGCCATCCAGCGGGCCCTCGTCGACAGCCTCGCCACCCACTGGGACGAGCCGGACAACGGGCTGTGGGAGATCCGCGGCCCGCTGCGGCACTTCACCCACAGCCGGGTCATGGTCTGGGCCGCCTTCGACCGCGCCATCCGCGCCGTCGAGGAGCACGGGCTGAGCGGCGACGTCGAGACCTGGCGGACGCTGCGCGACCGCGTGCACGCCGAGGTGTGCGAGCGCGGGTGGAGCGAGGAGCGCCACACCTTCACCCAGCACTACGACACCGACGAGGTCGACGCCTCGCTGCTGCTCATCCCGCTCGTCGGCTTCCTCCCGCCGGACGACCCGCGGGTGCACGGCACGATCGCGGCCGTCGAGCACGACCTCATGCGCGGCGGCTTCCTCCTGCGCTACCGCACGGAGACCGGTGTCGACGGGCTCGCCGGCGACGAGCACCCCTTCCTCGCCTGCTCCTGGTGGCTCGTCAGCGCGCTCGCGGTGACCGGCCAGGTGGAGCGCGCGGAGGAGCTCATGGACCGTCTCGTCGGGCTGCTCAACGACGTCGGTCTCGTCGCCGAGGAGTACGACACCGAGCACGACCGGCAGGCGGGCAACTTCCCCCAGGCCTTCTCGCACCTCACCCTCATCGGCGCGGCCTACCACCTCGCCGACGCGAAGGCCCGGGCCACCGCGACCGCCTGAGGCTCCCCCTTCGCCCGGGTCCTCGGCCCGGCAGGGCGGGCGCCGGACGCCCGGTCCCACGGCCGGGCGGGCGGCGGTAGCGTGCCGCCATGAGCGAGACGCTGACCGAGACCCACGAGTACACCGGCGAGGTCACCCCGGGCGGGCCCGTGCACGTGCGCGAGCTGCCGGCGCTGACGATCCGCAAGATGTCGGTGTCGCAGATGCACAACAACGTCTACCTGCTCACCTGCCGATCGACCGGCGAGCAGCTGCTCGTCGACGCCGCCGACGAGGCCGAGCGCTGCCTCGCGCTCGTCGCCCTCGGCGGGGGCTCGCTCGGGCACCTCGTGACGACCCATCAGCACTGGGACCACCACCGGGCTCTGCCCGAGGTGGCCCGTGAGACCGGCGCCGAGACCTACGCCGGCGTCGACGACGCCGTCGGGCTGCCCGTGGCCCCCGACCACCTGCTGCGCCAGGGCGACGAGGTGCGTTTCGGCGACGTCGTGCTCGAGGTCTCGCACCTGCGCGGGCACACCCCCGGCTCGGTCGCCCTGGCCTACCGCGACCCGCAGGGCTCGACCCACCTCTTCACCGGCGACACGCTCTTCCCCGGCGGGGTGGGCAACACGAAGATGGAGGGGCAGAGCTTCGAGCTGCTCTACGGCGACGTCGTCGAGCGGATCTTCGGGGTCTACGACGACGACACGCACTTCTACCCCGGGCACGGCGCCGACTCGACCATCGGCGCCGAGCGCCCGCACCTCGACGAGTGGCGCGAGCGGGGCTGGTGAGCCGCGCCGACGCCGTCCCGGCACCTCTCCTCGTCCTCGGCGGGGTCCTGTCCGTCCAGTTCGGCGGGGCCCTGGCCGCGACCCTCGTCCCCGAGGTCGGCGCGAGCACCTCCGTGCTCCTGCGCCTCGTCTTCGCCGCGGCGATCATGCTCGTCCTCGCGCGGCCCCGGCTGCTCGGCCACTCCCCCGCCGCCTGGCGCACCGTGCTGCTCTTCGGTGTCGCGCTCGGAGGGATGAACTGGGCCTTCTACGCCTCGCTGGCCTACCTGCCGATCGGGGTCGCCGTGACCTTCGAGTTCGTCGGGCCGCTGCTCCTCGCCGCTGCCGGGTCGCGCCGCGTCCGTGACCTCGGTGCGGTCGCCGTCGCGGCGGTCGGCGTCGTCCTCGTCTCCGAGGTCACCCACCTGCCGCTGTCCGAGCTCAGCTGGCGGGGCATCGGTCTCGCCCTGCTCGCGGGAGGCTTCTGGGCGGCGTACATCGTGTGCTCCTCGCGAACCGGCGCCGTCTTCGACCGGCTCGACGGGCTGAGCCTGGCCATGGTCGTCGCCATGGTCGTCGTGCTGCCGGCGGGTGCCCTCGGGTGGCACACGGTCACCGCGGAGCACCTGCTCAAGGGACTGGGCCTGGCGCTGCTCAGCTCGGTGCTGCCGTACTCGCTGGAGCTGCTCGCGCTGCGCCGGATGAGCGCGACGGTCTTCGGGATCCTGCTCAGCCTCGAGCCTGCGGTCGCGGCCCTCGCGGGCCTCGTCGTCCTCGGCCAGGTCCTCTCGGGGCCGCAGCTCGTCGGCATGTCGCTCGTCGTCGTCGCCAGCGTCCTCGTGCTCGGCCGACCTCGGGAGCGCTCCGAGGGCGAGACCCCCGCCCACCTCACCGAGACCGGCGCCTAGATGTACTCGGCGAAGGGGGTGCCCGTCGCCGGGTCGGTCCGCCTGCCCCTTCAGTCGGACAGATGGGCTCGCTCCCCCTTCGGCCGGACAGGTGAGTTCCTTCCCCTTCGCTCGGTCGGGCGGGCCCCTCCCCCTTCGCCCGCTCGACATGACAAACCCCGGCTCAGCACGAGTTTCTTACCCATGCTGAGCCGGGGTTTATCGGGTCACCCGAGAAACTGGTGACGGGTGGGGCGGGTCAGCTCTCGACGCCCTGACGCTCGTCCTTGCGGGTCTTCCACAGGCTGGCGATGGTGGTGATGCCGAGGATGACGACGATGGCGCCCAGAGAGACCGAGATGGGGATCTCGGGGACCGGGATGTGCTCGCCGCCGTTGATGAAGGGCAGCTCGTTCTCGTGCAGGGCGTGGAGGATGAGCTTGACGCCGATGAAGGCGAGCAGCACGGCCAGGCCGATGCTCAGGTAGACGAGCTTCTTCAGCAGACCACCGATGAGGAAGTACAGCTGCCGCAGACCCATGAGGGCGAAGAGGTTAGCCGTGAGGACGATGTACGGCTCCTTGGTCAGGCCGTAGATCGCCGGGATGGAGTCCAGCGCGAAGAGCAGGTCGGTCATGCCCAGCGCGAGGATGACGAAGAAGATCGGGGTGGCGACCCGCTTGCCGTTCTCCTTGGTGAAGACCTTCGCGCTCCACTCCTTGGTGGAGGGGATCGTCTTCTCCATGTACTTGAGGAAGCGGTTCTCCTCGAACTCCTCGTCGTCGTCGTCCTTCTGCACCGCGAGCTTGATCGCCGTGTAGATGAGGAAGGCGCCGAAGATGTAGAAGACCCAGGAGAAGCGGTTGATCGCCGCGGCGCCGACGAAGATGAAGATCGTCCGCAGCACGATGGCGATGATGATGCCCCACATGAGGGCGATCTGCTGGTACTTCGCCGGCACCTGGAAGCTCGCCATGATGATGAGGAAGATGAAGAGGTTGTCGATCGACAACGAGTACTCGGTGAGCCAGCCGGCGTAGAACTCACCCGCGCGGGTGCTGCCCTCGGCCCACCAGATGCCCAGGCCGAAGAGGATGGCGGCCGAGACGTACACGGCGAGGGTCGTGCCGACCTCCTTGTTCGACGGCACGTGCGGCCGGCGAGCGATGAGGACGACGTCGAAGATCAGCACCGCTGCGGCCACGCCGAGGGTGAGGAGCCAGACCCAGGTCGGCACGTCCATGGTGCCGCCGCTGATGATGCTCGGTGCGATGCCAGGGATGCTGGCGGGGATCGATGTCACGTGCTGGGGTCGCCTTCCGGACAGGGTTCGGTCATGTCCGGAGGTCTCTCCCACCCAGGGGCCGGTACCCCGGGCCTCCCGGCCGAAGGGGGCCGAGGTGCCGTGCTGACGAGGACACCGCGTGGGGATACTCCCCTCCGCGCAGACCATCGTCGCAGATGCGTCGGGCCCGTGACGACCGGAGCCCACCCCGTGGGCCCGACGGTCGGGCCCGGCTCACCTGTGCGAAGTCCCCTCAGCCGGTCGCCTGCGTCATCTGACGCAGCTCCTTCTTGAGGTCGGAGATCTCGTCGCGCAGGCGGGCCGCGAGCTCGAAGTGAAGGTCGGTCGCCGCCTGGTGCATCTGGTCGGTGAGGTCCTGGATGAGGCTGGCGAGCTCGCCGCTGGGCAGGTCCTTGCCGCGGTTGCCGCCGGCGGGCGCCCCCTTCGCGCTGCGCGAGGTCTTGCCGCGCGACTGGGTGCGACCCGAGCCGATGAGGGCGTCGGTGTCGGCGTCCTCACGGCCCAGGATGTCGGTGATGTCGGCGATCTTCTTGCGCAGCGGCTGCGGGTCGATGCCGCGCTCGGTGTTGTAGGCGATCTGCTTCTCGCGCCGCCGGTGGGTCTCGTCGATCGCGTGCTGCATCGAGTCGGTGATGTTGTCGGCGTACATGTGCACCTGACCGGAGACGTTGCGCGCCGCGCGACCGATCGTCTGGATGAGCGAGCGGCTGCTGCGCAGGAAGCCCTCCTTGTCGGCGTCGAGGATGGCGACGAGCGAGACCTCGGGCAGGTCGAGACCCTCGCGCAGGAGGTTGATGCCGACGAGGACGTCGTACTCGCCGAGCCGCAGCTCGCGCAGCAGCTCGACGCGGCGCAGGGTGTCGATGTCGGAGTGCAGGTAGCGGACCCGCACGCCCTTGTCGAGGAGGTAGTCGGTGAGGTCCTCGGCCATCTTCTTCGTCAGCGTCGTGACGAGGACGCGCTCGTCGCGCTCGGTGCGGGTGCGGATCTCGTCGAGGAGGTCGTCGATCTGACCCTTCGTCGGCTTGAGGACGATCTCGGGGTCGACGAGCCCGGTCGGGCGGATGATCTGCTCGACGACGCCGTCGCTCTTGGCCGTCTCGTAGTCGCCGGGGGTCGCCGAGAGGTAGACGGTCTGACCGGTGCGCTCGAGGAACTCCTCCCACGTCAGCGGTCGGTTGTCCATGGCGCTCGGCAGCCGGAAGCCGTGGTCGACGAGGGTGCGCTTGCGCGAGGCGTCACCCTCGTACATCGCGCCGATCTGGGGCACGGTGACGTGCGACTCGTCGATGACGAGCGCGAAGTCCTCGGGGAAGTAGTCGAGCAGGCAGTTCGGCGCGGACCCGGGCTGGCGGCCGTCGATGTGCATCGAGTAGTTCTCGATGCCCGAGCAGCTGCCGACCTGGCGCATCATCTCGATGTCGTACGTCGTGCGCATGCGCAACCGCTGCGCCTCGAGCATCTTGCCCTGGCTCTCGAAGACCTTGAGCTGCTCCTCGAGCTCGTGCTCGATGCCGACGATCGCGCGCTCCATGCGCTCGGGCCCGGCGACGTAGTGGGTCGCCGGGAAGACGTACATCTCCTGCTCCTCGCGGATCACCTCGCCGGTCAGCGGGTGGAGGGTGTAGACGCGCTCCACCTCGTCGCCGAAGAGCTCGATGCGGATCGCGTGCTCCTCGTAGACCGGGATGATCTCGATGGTGTCCCCGCGCACCCGGAAGGTGCCGCGGGTGAAGGCGAGGTCGTTGCGGGTGTACTGCATCGTGACGAACTGGCGCAGCAGGGTGTCGCGGTCGACCTGGTCGCCGACGGACAGGCGGACCATGCGGTCGACGTACTCCTGCGGGGTGCCGAGGCCGTAGATGCACGAGACCGACGCGACCACCACGACGTCACGCCGGGTGAGCAGGCTGTTGGTCGCCGAGTGACGCAGCCGCTCGACCTCCTCGTTGATCGAGCTGTCCTTCTCGATGTACGTGTCCGACTGCGGGACGTAGGCCTCGGGCTGGAAGTAGTCGTAGTAGCTGACGAAGTACTCGACGGCGTTGTTGGGCAGCAGCTCGCGGAACTCGTTGGCCAGCTGGGCGGCGAGCGTCTTGTTCGGCGCCATGACGAGCGTCGGGCGCTGGATCTGCTCGATGAGCCAGGCCGTCGTCGCCGACTTGCCGGTGCCGGTGGCGCCGAGGAGGACGACGTCCTGCTCCCCCGCATTGACCCGGCGGGCCAGCTCGGCGATGGCCGCGGGCTGGTCGCCGGCGGGCTCGAACTCGGAGACCACCTGGAAGGGGGCCACCGTGCGCTGCAGATCGGTCACGGGACGCATATGGACAACCTAAGCGCACGCACCGACAACGTATTCCGGCAGGGCCCGGGTTCAGGGTCGCGTCGGCACCGTCGTCGCCGGCGGGTCGACGCTCACCGAGCGCCCGTCGAAGGTCACCTCGCTGAGCCACATCGTGCGTCCGGGCACCTCGGAGCCCACCGCGTCCGGCGCCCACGCGTGGTAGACCATCCACACCCGGCCGTCCCGCTCGACGAGGGAGTTGTGCCCCGGGCCGGCGGCCACCTCGTTGCTCACGAGGACCGGCTCGTCGTCCTTGACGAAGGGGCCCGTCGGCGCGTCCGCGGTCGCGTGCCCCACCGCGTACCGGTCCGAGCCGAAGTCGTTGGCGGAGTAGAAGAGGTGGTACACCCCGTCCTCCTCGCGCACGAAGGGCCCCTCGACGAGGTCGCCCTCCCACGCGAGGTCCTGGCGGATGACCCGCTCGGGCTCGCCGAGCACCGTCGTCCCGTCCGGGCCGAGGCGCTGCACCGAGATCCACGTGTCGACCCCGACGGCGTTGCCGTCGTTCTTCCAGTACAGGTAGGCCTGGCCGTCCGTGTCGACGAAGGGGTGCGCGTCGATCGACCCACCCGCGTCCTCCTCGCACACGAGGGGTCCGTCGCTGTCGTCGACGTAGGGCCCCTCCGGCTGCGCGGAGACGGCGACGCCGATGCACTGGATCTCGGGGTCCGGGGCGCGGGTCGTGTAGTACATGACCCACTGCTCGCGGATCTGCACGGCCTCGGGCGCCCACACCTTGCCCGGCGACGTCCAGCTCGCGAGCTCGGGCATGGCGTCCGAGCCCTGGCTCCAGTCGACGAGGTCGGTGCTCGTGAGGGTCTGGACGTTCATCCCGTTGCCGTTCGTCGCGATCGCGACGTACGAGCCGTCGGCGTCGAGCACCTGCGGGTCGGGGAAGTTGCTCGCCCACACGGGGTTGGTGAAGCCGGTCATGCTCTCGCTCTCCTGCCGCGGGGCGGCGTCGGGTGTCGGGGACTGGCAGGCGCCGAGGGCGAGGGACGCGCCCGCGAGGACGGCAGCCGTGCGCCGTCCTCGCGAGCGGGCCCGTCGGACCCGTGACCGGCTCACCCGGCGCCGGGGTCGGAGGGCCACCGGGTGCGGTAGAAGCGCAGGTGGTCGAAAGAGGCCACGGCGGCCGGGGACGCCCCGCCGTGCGAGTAGAGCCCGATCCTCGGCTCAGTGCCGGCGCCGAGCGCCCAGGTCGCGCCCCACGTCCACGTCCGGCCGTCCCGGCTCGTCCCCGCGCGGTAGAGGTGCTCCCCCTCCGCCGTGCGGTGGTGCGCCAGGCGCAGCCACATCGTCGGGGCGGCGGTCCCGACGAGAGCACCGCCGTACGACGTCCGACCGTCGGGCGCCGCGGCGACCTCACGGCCGAACTCCGTCTGCCGGGTGTTCCAGATCGCGACGGTGCCGAGCCGGGCGAAGTCGTCGTCGGTGGCGTGCGCGACGAGGCCTGCCTGCTGGTAGTTGCGGATCTCGTCGGTGCCGAGGTCGAGGTGGACCTTCGTCTGCGCGATCCAGTCGCCGTCGTCGGGCGCGTCGTGGAGCAGCAGACCGGCCTGGTTGCCCCCGCCGGTGAGGTCGGTGCCCTCGACCGGCCAGCACAGCTGCCCGTCCTCGACGCGGGCCTGGGGGTTCTCACGCACCCAGGTCAGCGCCGGGGTCGAGGCGTCGTCGAACTCCTCGCCCGTGATGAGGGCCCCCGCCTGGGGCACCGGAGCGAGCCCACGGGCGTCCTGCGCCGCCGGGGTCACGACGACGTTGTCGACGTCCTCCTCGACCGTTCGGCGACATTGCCGTGACCTGCACCGACGCTGTCGCCGTCGCCTTTGCAACGGTGGAAACGCGGGTGCTGGGCGCCAGCTTTACAACGGATAACACGCTTGTCCAGAGGTCGGGACGAAAATGCACCCGACGGGGTGCGCCGGTCCCGAGGGTGCGGGCCCAACCGTGATCCGGTACGAGTGATGCGGTACGAGTGAGGACGGCACGACCACGTGCCGCGGAGGAGGTCGGGCGTGGCAGCACGGTTGCGGGACGTCGCGGAGCGGGCCGGGGTGTCGGTCAAGACGGTCTCGAACGTCGTCAACAACCACCCCCACGTCACCGAGGCGACCAGGGCGAAGGTCTCCGCGGCCATCGAGGAGCTGCGCTACCGGCCCAACCTCTCGGCCCGCAACCTCAAGGACGGGCGTGCAGGCTTCCTCGCCCTCGCCGTGCCGGCGATGGACTCGCCGTACTTCGCCGAGCTCGCCGCGAAGGTGACGAGCGAGGCGGCCGCGATGGGCTTCATCGTGCTGCTCGACGCCACCGGGGGCGACGAGCACGCGGAGCGCGTCGTCCTCGAGGGGATGCGCTCGCACGTCATCGACGGGGTGATCTTCTCGCCGCTCGCGCTCTCGGCCGACGAGATCGCCGGTCGCGACGACGACCTGCCGATGGTCCTGCTCGGCGAGCGGCCGACCCTCACCGGCTACGACCACATCGCCGTCGACTCGGTCGCGGCGGGCCGCGCGGCCACCGAGCACCTCCTGACGCTCGGCCGGCGGCGCGTCGCGGCGATCGGGCGGGAGACCGTGCGCGGCACCTCGTCGGAGCGCCTGCGCGGCTACCGGCAGGCGCTGCGCGCCGCCGACCTCGCCTACGACCCCGAGCTCGTCGTCGGGGTGCCCCACTTCGAGCGGGGCGACGGGTACGCGGCGATGCAGCAGCTCCTCGCCCTGCCCTCGCCCCCGGACGCCGTCTTCTGCTTCAACGACCTCATGGCGGTCGGCGCCGTGCGGGCGTGCGCCGGGGCCGGCGTGCGGGTGCCCGAGGACGTCGCGGTCATCGGCTTCGACGGCATCGCCGAGACGCGGTACGCGAACCCCTCGATCTCGACGATCTCCCCCGACCTCACCCATCTCGCGCGCCGGGCGCTGGAGATGCTCGTCTCGCGCATCGACGGCGACACCTCCCCCAGCCAGGAGGTCGCGGTGCCGTGGACGCTCGTGGCCCGCGAGTCCACCACCGGGCGCGCCGCGCAGACCTGATCAGAAGTCGACGGGCACGTCCGGCGGCTCCGGGGCGACCCCCTCGCGCACGACCCGCCAGTGCCCGCCGGGTCCCCGGCGCAGGACCCACCGCCCGAGCACGGCGGACGCCGTGAGATCGGCGACGAGGCGGCGCACGGCGCCCTCGGCCTCGTCGTCCTCCTGGCCGTCGGTGCTCGTCTCGACGAGGAAACGCAGGTGGATCTGCGGCTGCATCCGGACGAGCTCGACCGACCGGTCCTCGACGCGGTGGGTGCGCGCGAGGAGCTCCTCGGCGAGCGGGAGCAGGCTCGGCGGGGAGACACCCGGGTGGGTCTCGTGGACGTCGATCGCGACCCGGTAGGACGGCATTGCCGCAGCGTAGGCGAGCGGGCCGACGACGCCGGAGGTCTACGATCACGTCCATGGCACGGGGGGACGGACGCGGACCCGGTCGGCGGGCGCTGCTCGCCGCCGCACCGCTCGGCCTGCTCGCGGCCTGCGCACCGGTCGCCGCGACGCAGCGGCCGGCCCGACCCACCCTCGGCCAGGTCGACCCGGACTTCCCGGCGATCCCCCGCGGGCTGCCGCCCACGCGTCGCCGCGTCCTCACGACGGCACGGGCCGAGCACGCCGACCAGGGACCCGGCACGAGGTACGCCGAGGGGGTCGTCGAGCCGTGGTGCGCCGACTTCGCCTCGTGGGTCCTGCGCGAGGCCGGGGTCCCGCTGCGCAACCCGGCCTCGGGCGGCTGGCGCATCCCGGGCGTCCTCACCCTCACCGATCACCTGCGCGGCACCGGGCGCTTCCGCGAGGCCGGGAGCAGGTACGCGCCCGTCCCCGGTGACCTGCTCGTCTGGGCGAAGGGGTCGATGCCCGGCGAGCACGTCCACTTCCTCGTCACCCGGCACGGGCACGACGTCGTCACCGTCGGCGGCAACGAGGGCGACGCGATCAAGGTGCGCCACCTCTCGCTCACCCAGCCCGGTCTCGTCGGCTACGGCCTGCCCGGCCGCGGCGAGGGGACGAGCCGCAGCCGCACCGTCTGACCGGGGTCGCACCCGAGGTAGACGTGCTCCTCCGCCGAGGTGTCGTCGCGCACGTATCCTGCGGCGGCCAGCAGGCCGACGAGGTCGCCCTCGGCGCCCCCTGGCCGCAGGGCGGCCTCGAGCTCGACGCCCCTGGTCGACGGCACCGGCACGACCTGCGCGGACCGCTCCCCCAGCACGTGCGCGACGCGAGCGGCGAGCCGTGCACCGCGGTGCTCGTCGGGGCCGTCGTGCGCCGGCTGGTCGTCCCGCGCGGCCGGGGTCCCTGTGCGCAGGTTCTCGGCGAAGGGGGCGAGCCGCTCGCGCCAGAGCCGGTCGACCCGCTCGACGAGCTCCTGCGGGGTGCTGTCGTTGTCGAGCACGACGTCGGCGGCGGCGCGGCGGGCCTCGTCGTCGGCCTGCGAGCGCATCCGGGCGCGCGCGTCCTCCTCGGGCATCCCCCGGTGCTCGACGAGCCGGCGCACGCGCGTCTCCACGGGGGTGTCGACGACGACGACGAGGTGGTACTCGGGCGACATCTGCTTCTCGACGAGCAACGGCATGTCGTGGACGAGCACCGCGGCGCCCGCGCCCGCGGCCTCCTCGCGCAGCCGTGCGGTGCGCTCCCACACGGCGGGGTGGGTGATGCCCTCGAGCGCGCGCAGCGCCTCCGGATCGGCGAAGACGACCCGTCCGAGCGCCGGCCGGTCGAGCTCGCCGTCGAGACGCAGGACCTGCGGGCCGAAGCGCTCGACGACCGCGGCGAGGGCGGGCTCCCCCTTCGCCACGACGTCGCGGGCCACCTGGTCCGCGTCGACGACGACCGCGCCGAGCTCCGCGAGCCGTCGCGCGACGCTCGACTTGCCCGACCCGATCCCACCGGTGAGTCCCACGTGCAGCATGGCCGCCACTGTAGGCGGGCCCGCAGGGACGACGAAGGGGGCCACGCACCGAGCGGTGCGCGGCCCCCTTCGCACGGGGTGACCTGAGGTCAGTTGCCGGTGAGCTTCTCGCGCAGAGCCGCGAGCGCCTCGTCGGAGGCGAGGGTGCCCCCGGCGGAGCCACCGGAGGACGCCGGGGCGGCCTGGCTGCTCGTGGACGGGGCGCTGTCCGAGGAGTACGAGCTCGTCGACTCGCCCGACTCGGCAGCGGCCGCGTCGTCGGCGGCCGACTTCTCGACCTGGGCGCGGTGCGCCTCCCAACGGGCGTGCGCCTCGGCGTACTGCTTCTCCCAGGCCTCGCGCTGCGTCTCGTAGCCCTCGAGCCACTCGTTGGTCTCCGAGTCGAAGCCCTCGGGGTACTTGTAGTTGCCCTGCTCGTCGTACTCGGCGGCCATGCCGTAGAGCGTCGGGTCGAACTCGGTGAGGTTGGCGCCGTCCTCGTTGGCCTGCTTGAGGCTCAGCGAGATGCGGCGACGCTCGAGGTCGATGTCGATGACCTTGACGAAGATCTCGGCGCCGACCTGGACGACCTGCTCCGGCAGCTCCACGTGGCGCTCGGCCAGCTCGGAGATGTGCACGAGGCCCTCGATGCCGTCCTCGACGCGCACGAACGCACCGAAGGGGACGAGCTTGGTGACCTTGCCCGGGACGACCTGACCGATCGCGTGGGTCCGGGCGAAGTGCTGCCACGGGTCCTCCTGCGTCGCCTTGAGCGACAGGGAGACACGCTCGCGGTCCATGTCGACGTCGAGCACCTCGACGGTGACCTCGTCGCCGACCTCGACGACCTCGCCGGGGTGGTCGATGTGCTTCCAGGACAGCTCGGAGACGTGGACGAGACCGTCGACGCCGCCGAGGTCCACGAAGGCACCGAAGTTGACGATCGAGGAGACGACGCCGGTGCGGACCTGGCCCTTCTGCAGCTCCTTGAGGAAGGTGGTGCGCACCTCGGACTGGGTCTGCTCGAGCCACGCACGACGCGAGAGCACGACGTTGTTGCGGTTCTTGTCGAGCTCGATGATCTTGGCCTCGATCTCCTTGCCGACGTACGGCTGGAGGTCGCGGACGCGACGCATCTCGACGAGGGAGGCGGGGAGGAAGCCACGCAGGCCGATGTCGAGGATGAGACCACCCTTGACGACCTCGATGACGGAGCCGGTGACGACGCCGTCCTCCTCCTTGATCTTCTCGATCGTGCCCCAGGCGCGCTCGTACTGCGCACGCTTCTTGGACAGGATGAGACGACCCTCCTTGTCCTCCTTCTGGAGGACCAGGGCCTCGACGGCGTCACCGACGGCGACGACCTCGCCGGGGTCGACGTCGTGCTTGATGCTCAGCTCGCGCGAGGGGATGACGCCCTCGGTCTTGTAGCCGATGTCGAGCAGCACCTCGTCGCGGTCCACCTTGACGATGTGGCCCTCGACGATGTCGCCATCGTTGAAGTCCTTGATCGTGGCGTCGATGGCAGCGAGGAGGTCTTCCTGAGATCCGATGTCGTTGACAGCGATCTCGGGGGCGGTCGCGGGGACCGTGGTGGCAGTCATGTAGTAGGAGCTCCGTTGCGGACAGGTTCGTTGTGCGGACAGGTCGTGCGGGGTGCGCCTGCGGCAGGTGGTGCGTGTGCCACAGTTGCGATGTCCCCGTGGGCTGCGCCGGCGGTCCGTGGAGGATCGGGGCGGAGCACAGGAAAGACCCCTCCATCTTAGCCACACGAGGACCCACCACCAAAAGCCGCCCGAGCGCACGAGGAGAGCGATGACCCACGGCGTCGACCGCCGCCCGTCCGACCCCGACGAGACCTCCGTCGCCAACCGCGGGTGGTGGGACGCCGAGGCCCTCGACTACTACCTCGAGCACGGCGCCTTCCTCGGCGACCGCGACCTCGTGTGGGGCCCCGAGGGCTGGCACGAGCACGAGCTCGGGTGCGTCGAGCGCGACCTCGCCGGGCTCGACGTCCTCGAGTTCGGCTGCGGCGGCGCGCAAGGCGGGCGCTGGGCCGCCGACCAGGGGGCGCGCGTCGTCTCCACCGACCTGTCGATGGGGATGCTGCGCACGGCGGCGCTCATCGACGCGGCGTCGCCCGACCGACCCCGCCCCCTCCTCGTCCAGTGCCCGGCGGAGCGCCTCCCCTTCGCCGACGAGTCCTTCGACGTCGTCCTCAGCGCGTACGGCGCGACCCCCTTCGTCGCCGACAGCCAGGCCCTCGTCGACGAGCTCGCGCGGGTCCTGCGCCCCGGCGGCCGGCTGGCCTTCTCGACGAGCCACCCCGTGCGGTGGGCCTTCCCCGACGTCCCCGGCCCGGAGGGGCTGGTCGCGCACGGCTCCTACTTCGACCGCACGCCGTACGTCGAGAGCGACGACCTCGGCGAGGTGAGCTACGTCGAGCACCACCGCACCGTCGGCGACCGCGTCCGCGAGGTCATCAGCGCCGGGCTGACCCTCGTCGACCTCGTCGAGCCGGAGTGGCCGACGCGCAACACGCAGACGTGGGGCGGCTGGTCGCCCCTGCGCGGCGAGCACCTGCCGGGCACGCTCGTCGTCGTCGCCGACAAGCCGCTCTGAGGCGAGGACGGGCGTCCCGGCGCGGCGAGACCCGCCGACCGTCGTGGTCGGCGGGTCTCGCGATGTGCGTCGCGGTCAGCGGCGGTGGCTCCCGGGAGCCGTGGTCGCACCGGGGCTCGCGTCGACGAGGTCGTAGTCCTGGGAGTCGTCGCGGCGACGGTCACGTGTTCGCCGTCCCGCCAGGAGGAGGAACAGGCCCAGGCCGAGCAGGACGAGCCCGAGGACGAGCGCGACGGGGGTCAGCGCTCCTCCGATGAACCCGAGCAGACTGCCCTTGGAGCCCCAGGTCTTGGCGTTGTCGGAGACGGTCTGGTCGTCGTAGCCGATGGTGCCGACAGTCATCGCCACCGGGTCGTAGCCGTCGGCCTCGAGATTGCGGTTCAGCTCCTCCTGGCCCTTGATGATGACGCCCGTGTTCGGCTCGATCCACAGCGTCCGGGTGTTTCCGTAGACCACCTCGGCGTCGACGTCCCCGTCGTCCTCCGAGCCACCGAAGAGGGAGGCCGGCACCGAGCGCTCCCCCACGCGCTGAGGCTCGATGACCTGCTGGAAGACGTAGGTCTGCGTGCCCTCGATGTCCTCCGTGCGCAGGAACTTCAGATCGGTCGCCCGACCGAGGTCGCCGTCCCACCAGGCGTACGTCTTCTTCTCCACGCCGAAGGGGAGCTTGAAGAAGTTGCCCGCGTGCTCGACCTCCTGCGTCGCGTCGGGGTCGTCGACGGTGCCGACGGAGACGTAGTCACCGCAGCAGTTCGTCGCCTCGCCCGTTCGGCGGTCGAAGGACACGCCCTCGTCGCTGAACTGTAGCGGGACCCATTCGCCGTCCACCTCTGCCTGCGAGGTCACCGCGGTCTGCCAGAAGGCCTCGCCGTCGCGATCGGCGGTGCGCCCGGGGATGCCGAGCACCTCACGCGTGCTGCGTATCTGCACGTCCTCGAGCCGGTCGATGGCGACCGACCCGCCGTCGCGGTGGACCCACAGGGCGTCGACGCCCTGCCCGACGGAGACGCTCGTCGTCTCCTGGTCGAGCGGGACGGTCGCGAGCCGGTCGTAGAGCACCGGGCGCGCGAGGGCCCCGAGCACGAGAAGCATGGAGCCGAGGGCGCAGAGGATGACACCGGCAGTCCGACGCATGGACCACTCCTTTGTAGATCGGGACGTCGGGGGGAACATACCAGCGAGTAGCCTGCTGCGGGACTACCCCGAAGATCCGCGCGGCGAGCGCACGAGAGGACCAGCATGCAGCGGTGGTTCCCCAGGTCGGCCGACGAGCGGAAGGTGCTGCTGGCACTCTGCCTGCTGCCCGCAGGAGTCCTGGCCGCCCTCGCCGCACGGGGAGGGTGGTACACCGACGACCTCGACTTCCTCGTGCACGGGAGGCGGGGCTTCTCACCCGACCTGCTCCTCACGCCGGTCAACGACCACGTCGCCCCGGGGCTGCGTCTCACCTATGCGATCTTCGCCACTGTCGACGGCCCGAGCTGGGGGCTCACCGTCGTCACCCGTGCGGCCTTGTGGTATCTCGCGGTCGTGCTCTTCGTCGCCCTCGTCGCCCGGCTCACCGAGGTGCGATGGGCACCGGCGGGGGCCGCCGTGCTCTACGGGTTCTCCAGCGTGTCGATGCCGTCCTTCATGTCCCTCTCCAGCGCCGTCAACACGATCCCCGCGCAGGTGCTGGGTCTCGTCCTCGTCCACGCCACCCTCGACGCCTTCACCACGAGCTCGCGTCGTCCCCTCGTCGTCGTCGCCGCGACCCTCACCGCGACGATGATGTTCTGGGAGAAGTCCGGGCTCGTCGTCCTCACGGCGGCTGCCGTGGTGGTCGTCGCGCGCGTCCCCGCGGGCCGCCGAGCCTGGGTCAGGTGGCTCGGCGCGGTCGGGGCCGGTGTCGCGGTCTTCGCCTCGATCTACCTCCCGTCAGGTGGTGCGGCCGCCCAGGCGGTCTCCCCCTTCCTGGTGGCACGGCTCACGGCAGAGGGCACAGGTGCGAGCCTCCTGCCCGCCCTCCTCGGCGGCCCGTGGCGCTGGTCTCCCACTGTCCCGCCGTACTTCGGGCTGAGCGACCCGACCACAGCGGTCGTCATCGCCGGGGTCGCCCTCTTCCTCACCGCCGTCGTGCTCTCGTGGCGCTACCGGCCTCGCGTCCTCACCCTGTGGGGCGCGACGCTTCTCTTCGCGATCGTCGGGACTCCCGTCGTCGCGCTCGGGCGCTACTCCACCTTCGGCGACGTCCTCACCCGTCACCAGCACTACTGGGCCGACGCCGCCATCCCGTTGTCCCTTGCCCTGGTGTGCACCCTGGCCGCGATCCCCTGGCGTGGGGGTCATCGTGTCGTCGTCGGCGTGTGGGGGGCGACGTGGGTCGCCGGGACGGTCGTCTCCTTCGTCGGGTTCGCCGGGCCATGGGGGCAGAACCCCTCGCGGCACTACCTCGAACGGCTGACCACGGACATCGACGCGGCCGGGTCGGTCAGCCTCTGGGACACGCGTCCTCCCCTCGAGGTCATGCCCTACATCTCCGAGAACCGCAGGGTCTCCGGTCTGGTCGGCCTCACGGGTGCGGAAGGGGCCACCACGCTGGCGTCCGGACCGCAGCCGCAGGTCGTCGACGACACCGGGAGGGTACGACCGGCCGCCCTTCGTGCGTGGGCCGGGGTCAGGTCCGAGCCCGGCGCGACGTGCTCGGCCCTCGTCCAGGGCGCCACGGAGGTGACGATGCGGCTCGACTCGACGCTCCCCGAGGGGGACTGGGCGGTGCAGCTGCCCTACCTCGCCCGGCCCGAGGCGACGGTGCGGGTCTTCGCCGAGACGGCGGACGGCGAGCGTATGCCGCTCGTCGGCGACGGCTTCTGGGAGTCGGGTCTGTCCTCGGGCTACGCGATGGTCGAGCAGCCCATGACCATGAGGGCCCTCGTCCTCGTCTCGCAGGACGCCGATGCCAACATCTGCCTCGGGGACGTGCAGGTCGGGGTCGTCGAGGTCGCACCATGACCGCGAGATCCCGCCGCAAGGACGAGCCGGCGACCACTCACAGCCACCTGCCGGCTCTCGACGCGCTCCGTGCCCTCGGTGCGCTCATGGTCGTCAGCACGCACGTAGGCTTCGAGTCTGGTGACGCCCAGAACGGGCCGTTCGCCGGGCTCCTCGCCCGGATGGACTTCGGCGTGGCCATCTTCTTCGTCTTGTCTGGGTTTCTCCTCTTCGGCCCGCACGCCCGCGCCTGGTGCGAGAGCAGGTCACGCCCCCGGACAGCGACCTATCTCAGCCGCCGATGCTGGCGGGTCCTGCCCGCCCTGTGGCTCACCGTGCTCGGGACGACGGTGCTTCTGACACCGACAGGTGCCGGCCCAGCGGACTACCTCGCCCACGCCGCGCTGCTGCAGATCTATCTCCCGGTCCATCATCTTGAGGGGCTGACCCAGATGTGGAGCCTGTCGACCGAATGGGCCTACTACCTCGTGCTCCCGCTCATGGCCTGGGCTCTCCTGCGAGGCGGGGTGAGTCGCCGCCGGCTGACCGTGGTCGCAGCAGCCCTGCTGCTGACGCCCGTGATCGGTGCGGTGTGGGTCTTTGTCTCGCGAGGGGAGGAGCGAGCCGTCTGGCTGCCGGGCCTCGTGGGTTGGTTCGGTCTGGGCATGCTGCTCGCCCTGTGGCGGGCCGCTCGCGAGCGCGGTCTGGCACGGCGGGGGTGGCTCGACGAGCTGGCCGACCACCCCCTGACGACGTGGTCGCTCGCCGGCGCGCTCTTCTTGCTCCTCACCACACCCGTCGCCGGTCCGTACGACCTGTCGACGGCAGGCGCCGGGGCGGTCGTCGTCAAGAACCTCGGCTACGCCGTCTGCGCGGCGCTCGTGCTGCTGCCCGCGGCCTCACCGGGTGCGGCGCACCACCGGGCGGTCGTCGCGCTCGAGGCCCGACCCGTACGGTTCCTCGGCGAGATCTCCTACGGCATCTTCTGCTACCACCTCATCGTCCTCGAGCTCGTCCAGGACGCGCTCGGGACCACCCTCTTCGACGCGAGCTTCTGGCTGCTGTGGGCACCCACCGTGACGATCACCGTGGTCGTCGCAGCGGTGAGCTACCGGTGGGTGGAGCGCCCCCTCGTCAGACGAGGACGCAGCCTCGAGCGATATCGCCCGCTCGCGGACGTCACCGCGGGTGTGACGACCAGCGCCACTGCGAGGACGACGAGGCCCTGAACCCAGAGCGACCCGACACCCGCGTCTCCCTCGGGCCACCGCAGCGGCAGCACGAGGACCGCAGACCCGAGGACGCACACCAGGGCCATGGCCGCGACGACTGACCGGCCCAGTCGAGCCGCGACCGCGGCTGCCACGGCGACCACGGCCCCGAGCGGGCCGGCCAGCAGGGCGAGCGCCCCGGTCGCCAGCACGACGCCCACCGGGCCGGGCACCCGCCTGGCCGCAAGCTGCCGTGCGGGGTGGCGACCGCTCACCAGGGCACCGGCGATGAGGACGAGGACGAGCAACCCGCCGATGGCAAGAGACGACCTGTACGGCGCGTCCGGCTCGAAGACGGCCGACACCGGGCCCGAGCCGCCGGCGGGCAGGACCCAGCCCTGCTTCCACCCGTCGACCCGCACCGGCTCCAGCGACACCCCCTCCGCGTCGGTGGCCACCCAGCCGGCGTTGTGGTTCTGGGCGATCGTGACCAGGGTCGGGACATCAGATGCCGTCGTCCGGACCTCTGCCCGGGCGGGGTTGGGTCGGGCGAGCTGCCGCTCACCTGCGGATGGGTCTCGGCCCGGCGAGCCCAGGCGGAGCTGGGTCGGCTCGAACTCGGCCGATGCGCCCGCCTCCACCGTCGTCGGTCCACCGGGCATGGTGACTCCGTCTGCTGCTCGTGAGCCGCACAGCTCCCACCGCAGCTCCTGCTCGTCCAGCAGGTCGCCGATCGTGCCGACGACCCGGGTCGTGTAGGTCGTCGAGCCGACGCGCAGCTCGGGCCCGAAGCCGCATGCTGCTCCGGTCCGGGCGGCACGAGGCCCTATCGCCGCAGGGACTTCGACGCCGTCGAGCACGAGCTCGGAGAAGCCGACGGGCAGCACCTCGGAGAAGCGCCGGTCGACCTGGGTGCGCTCCTCGTCCCACTCGAGGAATCGCAGGCTCATCCGACGGATCCGTCGCTCCGAGCCGAGATCGACGCGGCCGTCGGCGGCGACGGCGAGGTCCACGGCTCGCCCGCCGTCGATCCTCACCCTCACCTCGCGCGGTCGGGATGCTCCCAGGTACGCGTCCGAGCGCAGCTGCAGGCCGTCGGTGCGCACCGCTCGGGGGAGCTCCACGCGCACGGTGGGCTCGCCGTCGTCGACGTCCGCCTGCCAGCCCGTCCCGAGATCGCCGTCGAGGAGCACCGGAGCCGAGCCGGCCGGAGACTGCGTCGCGCTGCTCGACGACGTGACGACGCTGCGCCCCTCCGCCGCGATGAGGCGATCCAGGGCGGGGCCGGGGCGTGGAACGACCCGACCCGACATCTCGTAGGTGCTGCGCTCCATGTCCACCTCACGGCGCAGCCCCGCCTCGGACTCCGCGTCCCGCCGGTAGAAGGGGGCGCACAGAGGTCGGTCTCCCGCCCGCAGGCAGTCCGACCGCCCGTCGCTCGCCCGGCGCAGGAGCACGCCTGACACGGGACCGGGGACCTCGGGGACGTCGAGGTGGCTCCGGGTGTCGACGCCCGGGAGCTGCAGCTCGGCGATCGCCACGCCGTTGACGACCTCACCCCCTGCGACGCCGACGACCTCGACCCTCACCCAGCGAGCGGCGCCGGGCGGGACAGCCAGGTCGACGACACCAGTCGAGGCGTCGACGACTGAGGTCGACGACCCTCGATCGGTGGAGACGCGGACCCTCTCGGGCATCGCCCCCACCGGGGACGACCCGTCGAAGAGGACCCGGAGCCCGTCGAGATCTCGGGCAGTTCGCAGGCGCACCTCGAGCCACTCGCCCGGGCCACGGCCAAGGGCTCCAGAGACCCAGCGGGTCGACGGGTCGCCGTCGAAGGCTGCCGCTGGACCGTTCCCCGGGCCGAGACGGAGCTGGGCGTCGGCGTCGGACGCCGAGGACGAGGCTCGGACGGAAGCGACGTCTCGCGACCAGCCCCGCACGGTGCGAGCGGCTCCGTCGTCGCTGATCAGCTGCCAGCTGCGTCGACCGCTCGAGGGGCGGTCGTCCGATGCCATGACCGCGGACAGGGGGTCGACCGAACGACCGAAGCCGTGCTCCCGACGCAGGTTCCCGTCGACCACCACACCGGGCAGCTCGCGCAGGCCCGCCGACTCGGCGTCGGAGCCGGTGATGATCGGTCGGTCGGCACCGAAGGCCCCGCGGATGTCCGGCACGTCCTCCGGTCCGGCACCTGGTGCACGCAGCGCCGACGCGAGCGGCACCTGCGTCGCGCTCGCCGCTCCGCCGATCTCGAAGATCTCGACGCTGCGGTACGGCAGCCGCGTTCGCCAGTCCTGCTCGCTCGGCCCGAGCCCACCGGTGCCCACACGCGGACCGAAGGATCGCGCAGGGGTCAGGCCGGAGTCAGCGAGCGCCTGGTGCAGCGGCAGCAGGCGACGAGAGGCCGCGTCGGGCCTCAGGTCGTTGCGCACGACGAGGAAGCGCACCCCGGCAGAGCGCAGGGCCGAGACGAGCTCCGGCCCACCGCGCCCGTCCGCCAGGCGCCCCTCGATGTCGTCCAGGAGGCGAGTCGAGCCGGCGCCGCCGAGCGGCACCGCGTCTCGTACGGCGAAGGGTCGTGAGGTGAGCGCCTGGAGCGGCTCGTCCTTCGTCGAGCCCCAGGTGAAGTCGGCGAAAGACGCCCCGGGCACGACGAGCGCGGTCCCGGGGGCGGGGTCGTCGTCGAGGAACCGGGCGACGTCGCGCCAGTGCTGCGGGATGGCCTCGTACCCCTCGGGCCGCGGCATGCTGCCCGCGAGAGCCGGCGAGGACAGCCCGACGAGCAGGCAGACCGTCACGGCCGGCACGAGGGGGCGGGCCAGACCGAGACGCCGCGACAGGCGCGCGAGCGACGTGAGCGCCTGGGCCAGCCCCACCGTGAGCACGACCCGGACCACGAGCTCGAACTTGTGGGTGTTGCGCAACGGGGCGAGCGGGCCGTCCAGGAGCTCGCGCAGCGACCCAGCCACCGGGGAGCCCGCCGCGCCCAGATGGCCCGCTGTGACGAGCAGCAGACCGGCGAGCAGCCCGAGGACGAGGAAGAGGCGCAGCTCCTCGCGCACGAGACGCAGACCGCCCAGGCCCAGACCGCTGACGGCGATGCCGATGATCATCAGGGCGGGCACCGTGAGGTGGCTCCACTGGGCCGGCCAGCTCGGTCCTCCCCCCGTCGCGAGGTAGCCCACCCAGGCGGTCGTCCCCTTCACTGCGTCGAGGACCGAGGCGAACGCCGTGGTGACAGGCGCGTCCTCGATCCAGTCGAGGAACGGTGGGCTGTACCGCCCGAGGGCGAGCAACGGCAGCAGCCACCAGCTGACCGCGAGTGCCACCGCCCCGAGCCAGGCGAGCAGCAACCTCACGCTCTCGCGCCAGGGCGCACGGGTGAGGATCCAGAGCACCGGCAGCACGAGGACCGCTCCGGTGGCGACGGCATTCACCCCTCCGACGAGCGCGACGGCGCACCCCGATCGGGTGGCCCGCCAGGCCGTCGACCGGGGCCTGGGGTCGACGAGGGGCAGCAGCACCCACGGCGCGAGGGCCATCGGCCACACCTCGACGGAGGTGATCGCGGTCTCGGAGATCAACCGGGGAGACAGGGCGAAGGCCATGGCCGCCGCGTACCGCGCCCAGGGACTGCCCACCCCGAGGTGACCCAGCAGGCGCCACATGCCGACGAGCGCCACCGACAGCAGGAGCGTCCACCACAGCCGCTGGACGACCCACGCGGGCAGGCCTGCCGACAGCAGGAGGGCGTGGAAGGGGCCGGCAGGCAGGAGGTAGCCGTAGGCCTGGTTCTGCAGCTGTCCGAAGGACCCCGCAGGGTCCCACAGGTGCAGTGCTCGGCCGAGGAAGCGCATGGGGTCGACCGTCAGGTCGAGCTTCGTGTCCGGCACGACGAGCCCGGGGGCCTGGTGAAAGCTCAGGGCGGCCAGCACGAGGACGCCGGCGGCCAGACGGGCAGCGCGGACCACCCGGGGGGAGTCCCCCCCGTCGGTCATCGGCGCTCCATGACGATCATGACGTTCCACGAGAGCACCTCACGCAGCCCCGGCACGTCGACGACCCAGCGGGCCCACCACGGGTGATAGCGGGGCAGGACGGCCCGGACGACGACATCCCCCGCGCGTTCGGCCTCACGCGCCCACCGCACCATCGGGGCGACCCCGCACGCGAAGAGCGAGCGGCCGAAGTCGTTCTTCGGACGTCGGCCGTGACGGCGCGCGTAGCGCTCTGCGGCGCGACGGCCGCCGAGGTAGTGCCACAGACCCGTCTCGTGGCCGCCGTGAGGTGACAGCCACGGGGTCCAGGAGATGACGACGTGGGCGCCAGGAGCCGCGACCCGGACCATCTCGGCGGCCATGGCCCGGGGGTCGGGCACGTGCTCGAGGACGTTGCTCGAGTACGCGAGGTCCACGCACCCGTCCGCGAGCGGCAGGGCCATCCCCGACCCCCGGACGAGGTTGAGGCCCGAGGTCCCCGTGGCGGTGATCTCCCCAGCATCTGGCTCCAGTCCGGCGTAGCTGGCGCCGGCCCTGCGGAAGGCATCGGCGAAGTAACCGGGACCGCCCCCGACGTCGACGACCCTCGCGCCGTCGAGATCGCACCACTGCTGGAGCTGGGCCACGGAGTCGGCGGCGAGCACCCCGTAGAACATGTCCGGGTCGTCCTGCTCTCGCAGGAAGACACGGAAGAGGGTGACGCTGCGCCGCAACGACGCATCACCCCGACGGGTGGTTACTCGTCGGTTAATATCTTCTGGGGCGCCGGTGCTCATCGGGGCCAGATCCTAGGTGAAGGACGGGGTGCTCGTGCGCATCGCATTCCTCAACTGGCGTGACACCAGCCACCCGGACGGTGGCGGGGCCGAGCATTACGCCGAAGAGGTCTGCGCCGGTCTTGCCGCTCGCGGGCACGACGTCACGCTCTTCTGCGCGCACGTCGACGGCGTTGCGGCCGCGGAGACGCGTCGGGGCTTCACCGTCCGCCGGCACGGAGGGCGCCAGACCGTGTACCCGCTCGGGCTCATGGCCCTGAGGAGGGAGGAACGCCGGGCCGGAGACTTCGACGTCGTCATCGACACCCAGAACGGGCTGTCCTTCGGCGCGTCTCTGCTGCGCCGCCGACGGGTCGTCGTGCTCGTCCACCACGTGCACAAGGAGCAGTGGCCGGTCGTCTTCGGTCCGCTCACCGCACGGCTGGGCTGGTACGTGGAGTCGCGGCTCCTCCCGAGGCTGCAGCGGGGCAGGGAGCACGTCGCCGTCTCCGAGCGCACTCGCGAGGAGCTCGGCGAGCACGGGGTGGACGTCTCCGACGTCTGCGTGATCCACAACGGGACCGACCGGCCCCTGCGGACGACCCTCGCCCGGTCGCCGCACCCGACCCTCGTCGTCCTCGGTCGCCTCGTGCCCCACAAGCGCGTCGAGCAGGCCATCGACGTGACGAACGCGCTGAGGTCCACCTACCCCGGTCTACGGCTGCGCGTCATCGGCGAAGGGTGGTGGCACGAGCGCATCCTCGAGCACGCGCGCACCACCGGCGCGGCAGACGTCGTCGACGTCCTGGGCTTCGTGCCCGAGCCCGACAAGCACGCCGAGCTCGCGGCGGCCTGGGTCGCTCTCGCCCCGAGCATCAAGGAGGGGTGGGGACTCTGCGTGGTCGAAGCAGCGAGCCACGGGGTCCCGACCGTCGCCTATCACGACGCCGGGGGTCTGTCCGAGTCCATCGTCGACGGAGAGTCCGGGGTGCTCGTGCGGTCCTTCGCGCAGATGGTCCGCGTCGTCGACGAGCTCCTGGGAGACGAGTCTCGGCGTGAGGCCATGGGGCGCCGAGCAGCCCAGCATGCCGGCCGATTCACGTGGGAGGAGACGGTCGACGCCTGGGACGCGTTGCTGCGCGGCAGTCACCCGCAGGGCGAGCACAGCACTGCCGCGAGCACCTCCGGCGCTCGCGGCAGTCACGTGGGGTAGAGGTAGGGCCGCTGGAGCATCAGGCGGCCCTAGACCTCCCGACGATCAGTCCCCGTAGGTGAGGAGGTCCTCCGGCGCGACCGGGGCAGTCGGCCCCTGCTCGACGGCGGTCTTGTCGTCGGGCGCGGACGAGCCGAGCACGGCGTAGGTCGCCCCTCCGGCCGCGAGCACACCGATGACGACGCTGGCGATGACGGCGGTCACCGAAGTCATGCTAATCCTCCCGATCAGTCTGTGGACGGTCGCAGGATACCACGCGGTAACTGCGACCGAGGGTCGCCACCGCGACGCCACACCGTGATCTGCGACCCGTCGTGGACCGTGACGAATCCCGGGGGCGGCTCGCTCTCCGGGACGCCCCACCACCACACGACGTCGATCTGCCGCGAGTCCAGGGCACGCCGGGCCTGCGTGGGGTCGTCGAGGCGGATCTCCGGCTCGCCCTCCGGTACCAGCACGGGCCCGTCGGCGCGCCGCACGACGAGGTCACGCGACGTCACGGTGGGTGGCTCGAGGGCACGCGGGACGGGGTCGAGGAAGGGCACGCGCCCGCCCGGCAGAGGTGGGCGGATCGCCTGCCACGGCAGGACGAGCACATGCCGGGACTCCGCGGGCACCGAGCTCACGGCGTCTGCCCACTCCGACGGGAAGGCGACCGGCGTGTAGGCGGCGTGGAGACGGCGCGGGCCGTCCGGCACCGTCGTGACGACCACGGACACGATCAGGGCGACTGCAGCCGTCACTGCGGGCGGGGACAAGGACCGGGTCGTCCGCGCCACGAGGAGACCGGCGAGTACCGCTCCCCCGACGACGCTCACCCCGAGCAGGCGGTGGGTGTCCCGGAAGAGCGCCAGCCCGGGCACCTGCTGGAGGACCTCCATGACCGACAGACCCACCGGCGTGGCGAGGGCGAGGACGAGGACCGGGGGCACCGACCAGGCCAGCACCAATGCCGCGGCCCGCCGTCCACCCCCTCGCACAGCGAGGATCGCGGAGGCTGCGACGACGAGGACGAGAGCCAATGCCGCGAGCATCGGCACGACCTCAGCCCGCGAGGACAGGTGGGCTCCCGGTGCCCAGATGCCGCCCCAGGTGAGCACGGATCCCACGAGCCCCAGCCCGGAGTCCTGCCGGGCGGCGAAGGCGTCGGCCCCCTGGGCGGCAGAGCGGGTCGGTGCGCCGGCGAGCGCGGGGACGACCCACGGCACGCAGAGGATCAGGCTCGGCAGGGCGACCGCGGCGGCTCGCCGCGCACCGCTCGTGGCGGTCGTGACGAGGGCCAGGGTCGCTACTGCGAGGACGGAGCCGAAGGGCGTGAGAGCAGCGGGCAGGGCAGCGAGCAGCGCTCGGGCGAGCTGTGACCGGTACGGGCCAGGACGGCACGCGATGACGAGCCACGGCAGCGCGGCGACGCCCAGCAGGGTTGGCGCCTGCCCGAGGAGCAGACGCTCGACGACGTACGGGTTCCAGGTCGCGACGACGGTCGCGGTGACCACCGCAGGCCATCCCCTCGAGCGGACCAGCATCCCGACGCCTGCCCCGAGGAGGAGGACCGACCCGACGAGGAGCAGTCGTTGCTGCAGCGCTGCCGGCACGACGGGGTCGAGGACGGCGGTGATCGCGTCGAGCGGGACCGCCCGGGGGGCCGCGCCGTCGCGTCCGAGAGCGGCCGCGCCGAGGACCGGGTCGGGCACCGTGACGAAGTCTCGGACGAGCAGGTACCCGGGGCGCGCCGTCCCGGCGAAGTACAGCACGCAGACGACCCCGGCGACGACCCAGGCCACCCAGCGGGCGGCCGGCCTGCGGCCTCGACCGGATGCGCTGGGGTCGCTCGGGCTCAGTGCGCGGCCTCGTGCCACGACCGCCCCGAGCCGATGCTCACCTCGAGCGGGACGTCCATCGGCACGGCGCGGCCCATCTGCTCGCGCAGCAGCGCCTCGACCTGCTCGCGCTCGCCGTGGGCGACCTCGACGACGAGCTCGTCGTGGACCTGCAGGAGCACCCGTGAGCTCAGCCGCTGCTCGCGCAGCGCGGTGTCGACACCGAGCATCGCGACCTTGACGACATCGGCCGCCGATCCCTGGATGGGGGCGTTGAGGGCCATCCGCTCGGCCATCTCACGACGCTGCCTGTTCGAGCTCGTGAGGTCGGGCAGGTAGCGCCGACGGCCGAGCATCGTCTCCGTATACCCGGTGGCGCGGGCCTGGACGACGATCTCCTGGAGGTAGTCGCGCACCCCGCCGAAGCGCTCGAAGTACTCGTCCATGAGGGCCTTGGCCTCGCCGGCGCTGATCGTCAGCTGGCGCGAGAGGCCGAAGGCGGACAGCCCGTAGGCCAGGCCGTAGCTCATCGCCTTGACCTTGCTGCGCATCTCGGGGGTGACGTCCTGGGGCTCCACGCCGAAGACGCGCGAGCCGACGAAGCGATGGAGGTCCTCGCCGGACTGGAAGGCCTCGATGAGCCCCACGTCGCCGGACAGGTGGGCCATGATCCGCATCTCGATCTGGCTGTAGTCGGCCGAGAGCAGGCACTCGGCGTCGGGTCCGACGACGAAGACCTCACGGATGCGTCGGCCCTCCTCGGTACGGATCGGGATGTTCTGCAGGTTCGGGTCGGTCGAGGACAGCCGCCCGGTCGCGGCGATCGTCTGCTGGTAGGTCGTGTGGATGCGCCCGTCGTCGGCGACGGACTTGATGAGCCCCTCGACGGTGATCCGCAGCCGAGCGGCGTCGCGGTGGCGCAGCAGCGCCTCGAGGAAGGGGTGCTCGGTCTTGACGTAGAGGTCGGCCAGCGCCTCGGCGTCGGTCGTGTACCCGGTCTTCGTCCGGCGCGTCTTGGGCAGTCCGAGGGTGTCGAAGAGGACGACCTGGAGCTGCTTGGGCGAGCCGAGGTTGATCTGCTCGTCGCCGATCGCCTCCCACGCGTCCTGCTGGGCCTGCGCGACCTTGTCGGCGAAGTCGGCCTCGAGCGTGGTCAGCGCCTCACGGTCGGCGGCGATGCCGGCCTGCTCCATCGCCGCGAGCACGTGCACGAGGGGCAGCTCGACGCCGTGCAGCAGCTCGGTGCCACCCGTCTGCTCGACCTGGTCGACGAGCACGGCGGCGAGGTCGACGACCGCTCGGGCCCGGACCATCGAGGCCTGGGCGGCCTCGTCGTCGTCGGCGGAGAAGTCGAGCTGGCCCTGGTCGGCGTCGCCGCTGTCCTCGACGCGCAGCTCACGGCCGAGATGGCGCACGACGAGGTCGCCGAGGTCGTAGGAGCGCTGGTCGGGCCGCACGAGGTAGGCCGCGAGGGCGGTGTCGACGGTCAGCCCGTCGACGACCCACCCGCGGGCCCGCAAGGCGTGGATCGGCCCCTTCGCGTCGTGCATCGCCTTCGGCCGGGTCGGGTCGGCCAGCCAGGCCGCGAGGGCGGCGTCGTCGCGCGGGTCGAGGTCGACGACGTCGACCCAGGCCGCCTCGCCCTCGCCGGTGGACAGGCCGAACGCGCTCACCTCACCGCTCCCCCGGCTCCAGGACCCGACGACGTCGAGGCCGACGAGCGCGTCCCCGCTCGCGTGCTCCTGCAGCCACGGGGCGAGCTCGCCCCTGGCGAGGACCGAGCCCTGGACCTCGAGACCGCCGCTCACCTCGTCGGTCGTCGTCTCGAAGGTCTCGAAGAGACGGTCTCGCAGCACACGGAACTCGAGGCTGTCGAAGACCCGGTGGACCTCCTCGCGGTCCCAGGACGCCCGCTCGAGGTCGGCGATCTCGACCGGCAGCTCGAGGTCGCGCAGGAGGTGGTTGAGCCGCCGGTTGCGCAGGACGTCGGGCAGGTGGGCCCGCAGGGACTCCCCCGCCTTGCCCTTGATCTCGTCGGCGTGGGCGACGACGCCCTCGAGGTCGCCGTACAGGCCGAGCCACTTCGCCGCGGTCTTGGGGCCGACGCCCGGCACGCCCGGCAGGTTGTCGCTCGTCTCGCCGACGAGGGCGGCGAGGTCGCTGTAGCGCTCGGGCGGCACGAGGTACTTCGTCTCGACCGCCTCGGGGTCCATCCGCCACACCTCGGAGACCCCGCGCACGGGGTAAAGCAGGGAGACGTGGGGGCTCACGAGCTGGAAGGCGTCGCGGTCGCCGGTGCAGATGACGACGTCCATGTCCTGCGCGCGCGCCATCGTCGTCAGCGTGGCGATGACGTCGTCGGCCTCGAAGCCCTCGATGCCGACGTGCCGGATGCGCAGGGCGTCGAGGATCTCGCGCACCAGCGCGACCTGGCCCTGGAACTCGCCGGGGGTGGCCGAGCGGGTCGCCTTGTACTCCGCGTACTGCTCGCTGCGGAAGGTCTGGCGCGAGATGTCGAAGGCGACGGCGACGTGGGTCGGCTGCTCGTCGCGCAGGACGTTGATGAGCATCGCCGTGAAGCCGTACACCGCGTTGGTGTGCTGCCCGGTGCTCGTGGAGAAGTTCTCCACCGGCAGGGCGAAGAACGCGCGGTAGGCCAGGGAGTGCCCGTCGAGGAGGAGAAGTCGGCTCACGGCCACCACCCTAGGTGGTGGGGGTGACACCGAAGGGTGTCCGGGTCGCCGCGCCCGCGGTCGTAGTCTGTCCCGGTCCGACCCGTTGCCGCGCCGCCGCCCAAGGAGCCCGACCGTGCCCGAGAACCCCCTCGCCGACCTCCCCCCGCTCACCGACGAGGAGCGCGAGCAGCTCGCCGCCACCGGGCGCGGCACGCTCGTCGAGCGGATGGACATCGAGCTGCTCCAGGCCACGCCGGAACGCGTCGTCGGGCGCATGCCGGTCCTCGGCAACACCCAGCCGTACGGCCTGCTCCACGGGGGCGCCTCGGTCGTCCTCGCCGAGACCCTCGGGTCGATCGGCTCGGCGCTGCACGCCGGCGAGGGACGCATCGCCGTCGGGCTCGACATCAACGCGACGCACCACCGCGCCGCCCGCTCCGGCCACGTCGTCGGTGTCGCGACGCCGCTCTCGCTCGGTCGCTCCGTCGCGGCCTGGGAGGTCGTCATCACCGACGACGAGCACCGCCGCGTGTGCACCTCGCGCATCACCTGCATGCTGCGCGACGCCCCTCCCGGCGCCTGAGCCCCGAGATGACCTTCGTCGGTCTCGGCACCGCGCTCAACGTGCTCACCGTGCTCGTCGGCGGGGGGCTCGGCATGCTCGTCGGCGGCCGCCTGCCCGAGCGCACCCGGGACGTCGTCACCGACAGCCTCGGGCTCGTCACCCTCCTCATGGCGGGCCTGTCGGCGGTCGAGGTGACCTCGCCGGTGCTGCGCGATGCCCTCGGCTCGGGCGCCCCCGTGCTCGTCGTCCTCGGCTCGCTGCTCGTCGGCAGCATCATCGGCTCGCTGCTGCGCATCGAGGAGCGTCTCGAGCGCGTCGCCGGCACCGTGCAGCGGGCCGTGGGGCGCGGGGGCACGAGCCACGAGTCGAGGGAGCGCTTCGTCGAGGGGTGGCTCACCGCGAGCCTGCTCTTCTGCGTCGGGCCGCTCACGATCCTCGGCAGCCTCGACGACGGGCTCGGCCGTGGCATCGACAAGCTCGCCCTCAAGTCGGTGCTCGACGGCTTCGCCGCCCTCGCCTTCGCCTCGACCTTCGGCGTCGGGGTGCTCTTCTCGGCGGTGAGCGTCCTCGTCGTGCAGGGCGCCCTCACGCTCGCCGGGGTGCTCCTCGGCTCCGTGCTGCCCGAGCCGCACATCCTCGCGCTCACCGCGACCGGCGGGCTCGTCCTCGTCGGCATCGCCCTGCGGCTGCTGCGCATCCGCGAGATCCCCGTGGGCGACATGCTGCCCGCGCTCCTCGTCGCGCCCCTGCTCACCCAGCTCGTCGTCGTCCTGCGCTGAGGCTGCGGGCGGACGCACGAAGGGGGACCCGAGGGTCCCCCTTCGCTCAGGCCTTGTCCATCCCGGCGACGACGGCGTCGGAGACCTCGCGCATGCCCATGCGGCGGTCCATCGCGGTCTTCTGGATCCAGCGGAAGGCCTCGGCCTCGGAGATCTTCAGCTTCTTCATGAGCACGCCCTTGGCCTTCTCGACGGCCTTGCGGGTCTCGAGACGCTCGCCGAGGTCGGCGACCTCGGACTCGAGCGCCTTGAGCTCGGACCAGCGCGAGCTGGCGACCTCGATGGCCGGCAGGACGTCGGAGGCGCTGAAGGGCTTGACGACGTAGGCCATGACGCCGGCGTCACGGGCGCGCTCGACGAGCTCCTTCTGGCTGAAGGCGGTGAGCATGATGACCGGGCAGATGCGCTGGCCGCCGACGGCCTCGGCCGCGGCGAGACCGTCCATGACGGGCATCTTGATGTCGAAGATCGCGAGGTCGGGCTTCAGCTGCTCGGCGAGCGAGACGGCCTGCTGGCCGTCGCTCGCCTGGCCGACGACCTCGTAGCCCTGCTCGGTGAGCATCTCGGCGAGGTCGGTACGGATCAACGCCTCGTCCTCGGCGATGAGGATCCGCAGGGCGGAGGAGCCGGTGGCGCTGGTCTCGGTGGAGCTCATGGTGACCTCACTCGTCGTGTCTCGACGGACTCGGGGACGGGGTGGAGCGGGTGCCGGGAGCGGGACTTGAACCCGCACGCCCTCGCGGGCAAAGCATTTTGAGTGCCTCGTGTCTGCCATTCCACCACCCCGGCGGGGGGCGGTTGGCAGCCTACCGGGGCGCCCGGCGGCTTACATCATGCGGTAGGCGCTCGCGACGCCGTTGCGGGCGTCGCCGATGCGGTGGACGCGCACGGCGTTCGTCGACCCCGGGATGCCGGGCGGGGAGCCGGCGACGATGACGACCTTGTCGCCCTCCTCGACCCGGCCCGCGTCGAGCAGGATCTCGTCGACCATCATCGCGTACTGGTCGGTGCTCGTCACGGGCGGCGTCAGGAAGGTCTCGATCCCCCACACGAGGGCGAGCTGGGAGCGCACGCTCTGGGTGGGGCTGAAGGCGAGCGTCGGCAGCGCGGGCCGCAGCTGGGCCAGCCGACGCGCGCAGCCGCCGGTCTGGGTGAAGGCGATGAGGTACTTGACGTCGAGCTCGGTGCCGATCTCCGCCGCCGCGCGGGTGATGACCGCGCCCTGGGCGGTGCCCATGCCGGAGAGGTGGTCGATGCGCTCGAGGCCGTTGACCTCGGTGCTCTCGATGATCCGGGCCATGACGGTGACGGCCTCGATGGGGAACTTCCCCGCGGCGGTCTCGCCGGAGAGCATGAGCGCGTCGGCGCCGTCGAGGACGGCGTTCGCGGCGTCGGAGGCCTCGGCCCGCGTCGGACGGCTGCTCTCCATCATCGACTCGAGCACCTGGGTGGCGACGATGACGGGCTTGGCCTTGCGGCGGGCCATGTCGACCGCGCGCTTCTGCACGAGCGGGACCTCCTCGAGCGGCATCTCAACGCCGAGGTCGCCACGGGCGACCATGATCCCGTCGAAGGCGTCGACGATCGCGTCGAGGTCCTCGACGGCCTGGGGCTTCTCGATCTTGGCGATGACGGGCAAGCGGGCTCCCTCCTCGTCCATGATCTCGTGCACTCGGTCGATGTCGCGGGCGCTCCGCACGAAGCTCAGCGCGACGAAGTCGACCCCGAGCCGCACGGCCCAGCGCAGGTCGTCCTCGTCCTTCTCCGACAGGGCGGGCACGGAGACCGCGACGCCGGGCAGGTTGATCCCCTTGTTGTTCGACAGCGGCCCGCCGTAGACGACGACGCAGCGCACGTCGGTCTCGGTGACCTCCTCGACGGTCAGCGAGATCTTGCCGTCGTCGACGAGGATGCGGTCTCCCGCGCTGACGTCGCCGGGCAGGCCCGCGTACGTCGTGCCGACGACCTGCTGATCGCCCGGCACGTCGCGGGTGGTGATGGTGAAGTGCTGGCCGGGCGTGAGGGTGATCGGCCCGTCGGCGAAGCGCCCGGTGCGGATCTTGGGCCCCTGGAGGTCGGCGAGGGTGCCGACGGCGCGGCCGGCCGCGTCGCCCGCGGCGCGCACGGCGCGGTAGTTCGCCTCGTGGACGGCGTGGTCGCCGTGCGAGAGGTTGAGCCGGGCGAGGTCCATGCCCGCGGCGACGAGCTCCTGGATCTTCTGCGGGGTGGAGGTCGAGGGGCCGAGGGTGCAGACGATCTTCGCGCGACGCATGATCCTCATCCTACGACCGGGGGCAGGACGCACGTGACCCGCACCACAGGGCGTGGTGCGGGTCAGCGGTCGTGCGAAGGGGGGTCGCCCCGGCCTGCTCAGGCCATGAGCGGGCGGTCGGTCGGGTTGACCGGGCGCGGGAGCTTCGAGCTGCCCATGAGGTAGTGGTCGACCCCGTGCGCGGCGGCGCGGCCCTCGGCGATCGCCCACACGATGAGCGACTGGCCCCGGCCCGCGTCGCCGGCGACGAAGACGCCGGGCACGGTGCTCATGTACTGGGCGTCGCGCACGACGTTGGAGCGCTCGTCGAGGTCGACGCCGAGCTGCTCGACGAGCCCCTGGGCCTGCGGCCCCAGGAAGCCCATCGCGAGGAGCACGAGCTGCGCGGGCAGCTCGCGCTCGCTGCCGGGCACCGGGGTGAAGCCGTCGGCCCCGCGCTCGACCTCGGTGAGACGCAGCCCGCTGACGCGGCCCTGCTCGTCGCCGACGATCTCGGTGGTCGACACCGCGTAGAGACGCTCGCCGCCCTCCTCGTGGGCCGAGGCGACCCGGAAGAGCGAGGGGTAGGTCGGCCAGGGCTGCCCGGCGACCCGCTCCTGCTCGGGCTGCGGCATGATCTCCAGGCTCGTCACCGAGCGGGCGCCCTGGCGGATGGACGTGCCGAGGCAGTCCGCGCCGGTGTCGCCGCCGCCGATGATGACGACGTCCTTGCCCTCGGCGGTGACCTGGCCGGGCGCCTCCTCGCCGACGGCGACCCGGTTGGCGTCGGGCAGGAAGTCCATCGCCTGCATGACGCCCTCGAGCTCGCGACCGGGGACGGTCAGGTCGCGCGGGACGGTCGCGCCGACGGCCAGGACGACGGCGTCGTAGCGGTCGCGCAGCTGCTGGCCGGTGATCTCGACGCCGACGTCGACGCCGGAGCGGAAGCGGGTGCCCTCCGAGCGCATCTGCGCCAGGCGGCGGTCGACGACCCGCTTCTCCATCTTGAACTCGGGGATGCCGTAGCGCAGCAGCCCACCGGGCTTGTCGGCCCGCTCGTAGACCGCGACGGTGTGACCGGCGCGGGTCAGCTGCTGGGCGGCGGCGAGGCCGGCCGGGCCGGAGCCGACGACGGCGACGGTCTTGCCGGTGAGCCGGTCGGGGATCTGCGGGGCGACGTCGCCGCGGCCGAAGGCCTCCTCGATCGTCGTCACCTCGACCTGCTTGATCGTCACCGCGGGCTGGTTGATGCCGAGGACGCACGCGGTCTCGCACGGCGCGGGGCACAGCCGCCCGGTGAACTCCGGGAAGTTGTTCGTCGCGTGCAGCCGCTCGATCGCGTCGTGCCACTCGCCCTTCCACGCGAGGGTGTTCCACTCGGGGATGAGGTTGCCCAGCGGGCACCCGGAGTGGCAGAAGGGGATGCCGCAGTCCATGCAGCGGCCGGCCTGGCGCTCGAGCTGCGCGAGCTCCTGCTCCTCGTACACCTCCTTCCAGTCCTTGATCCGGACCTCGACGGGCCGCCGCTTGGGCAGCTCCCGCTCGCGGGTGGTGAGAAAGCCCTGGGGGTCAGCCACGGGAAGCCTCCATGATCCGGTCCCAGACCTGCGCGCCGTCGGCGTCGAGGCCCTCGGCCTCGGCCTCGGCCCGCACGTCGAGGACGCGCTGGTAGTCGCGAGGGAGGACGAGCGAGAAGCGGGCCAGACCCGCCTCCCCCTCGTCGAGGAGCCGCTGGGCCACGACCGAGCCGGTGTGCTCGACGTGGGCCTGCAGCAGCCGGCGCACGACCGGCTCGTCACCGGTGCGCAGCGGGGTGACGTCGACGAGCTCGGTGTTGACGAGCGCGTCGTCGAGGTCGAGGACGTAGGCCTGCCCGCCGGACATCCCGGCGGCGAAGTTGCGGCCCGTGGCGCCGAGGACGAGGACCGTGCCACCGGTCATGTACTCGCAGCCGTGGTCGCCGACCCCTTCGACGACCGCGGTCGCCCCGGAGTTGCGCACGCAGAAGCGCTCGCCGACGACACCGCGCAGGTAGATCTCGCCCGAGGTCGCGCCGTAGCCGATGACGTTGCCGGCGATGACGTTGTCCTCCGCGATGAGGGCCGAGCCCTCCGGCGGGGTGACGACGACGCGGCCGCCGGACAACCCCTTCGCCACGTAGTCGTTGGCGTCGCCGACGAGGCGCAGCGCGACCCCCTTCGGCAGGAAGGCGCCGAAGGACTGGCCGGCGCTGCCGCGCGCGGTGATGTCGACGGTGCCCTCGGGCAGGCCCTCGGGGTAGCGCTTGGTCAGCTCGTGGCCGAGCATCGTGCCGACCGTGCGGTTGACGTTGCGGATCTCGACCTCGCCACGGGACGGGGCGCCGTCCGTCAGGGTCGGCCGGGCGATCTCGACGAGGCGGTGGTCCAGCGCGCGCTCGAGGCCGTGGTCCTGCGCCTTCGTGTGGCGGATGCCGGAGCCGTCGAAGGCCTCGACCTTCGCCAGGACCGGCGCGAGGTCGAGCCCGGCGGCCTTCCAGTGCTCGACGGCCCGACGCGTGTCGAGCATGCCGATCTGGCCGATGGCCTCCTCGACGGAACGCAGGCCGAGGGCGGCGAGGTGCTCGCGCACCTCCTGGGCGATGTACTCGAAGAAGGTCTCGACGAACTCGGGCTGACCGGAGTAGCGCGCCCGCAGCTCGGGGTTCTGCGTCGCGATGCCCACGGGGCAGGTGTCGAGGTGGCAGACGCGCATCATGATGCAGCCGCTGACGACGAGCGGTGCGGTCGCGAAGCCGAACTCCTCCGCGCCGAGCAGCGCCGCGATGACGACGTCGCGGCCGGTCTTGATCTGGCCGTCGACCTGCACGACGATGCGGTCGCGCAGCCCGTTGAGCACGAGCGTCTGCTGGGTCTCGGCGAGGCCGAGCTCCCAGGGGCCGCCCGCGTGCTTGAGCGAGGTGAGCGGGGAGGCGCCGGTGCCGCCGTCGTTGCCCGAGATGAGCACGACGTCGGCGTGGGCCTTGCTCACGCCCGCCGCAACAGTGCCGACGCCGACCTCGGAGACGAGCTTGACGTGGATGCGCGCCGCCGGGTTGGCGTTCTTGAGGTCGTGGATGAGCTGGGCGAGGTCCTCGATCGAGTAGATGTCGTGGTGCGGCGGCGGGCTGATGAGGCCCACGCCGGGGGTCGAGTGACGGGTCTTGGCCACCCACGGGTAGACCTTGTGGCCCGGCAGCTGTCCCCCTTCGCCCGGCTTGGCGCCCTGCGCCATCTTGATCTGGATGTCGTCGGCGTTCGTCAGGTAGGCGCTCGTCACGCCGAAGCGGCCCGAGGCCACCTGCTTGATCGCGCTGCGACGCTCCGGGTCGACGAGACGCTCGAGGTCCTCGCCGCCCTCACCGGTGTTGGACCGGCCGCCGAGACGGTTCATCGCGACGGCGAGGGTCTCGTGCGCCTCCTGGCTGATCGAGCCGTAGCTCATCGCGCCGGTGTTGAAGCGCTTGACGATCTCGCTCACCGGCTCGACCTCGTCGACGCTGATCGGCTCGCGCCGCTCGCCGCCGCCGAGCTCGAAGAGCCCGCGCAGGGTCATGAGGCGCTCGGACTGGTCGTCGACGCGCTGCGTGTACTGCTTGAAGATGTCGTAGCGCCGGGCCCGCGTCGAGTGCTGGAGGCGGAAGACGGTGTCGGGGTCGAAGAGGTGCGGCTCGCCCTCGCGGCGCCACTTGTACTCGCCGCCGGTGGCGAGGTGACGGTGCGGCAGGGCCATCCCGTCCGGCGGGTAGGCCGTCGAGTGACGGGCGGCGGTCTCCGCGGCGACGACGTCGAGACCGACGCCGCCGAGCTGGCTGACCGTGCCGGTGAAGAACTCGTCGACGAGCTCCTGCGAGAGGCCGAGCGCCTCAAAGACCTGCGCGCCGCGGTAGCTCGCGACGGTCGAGATGCCCATCTTCGACATCACCTTGAGCACGCCCTTGCCGAGGGCCTTGATGAGGTTCTTCACGGCCTGCTCCTCGCTCACCCCCTGGATGACGCCGCGACGGACCATGTCCTCGACGGACTCCATGGCGAGGTAGGGGTTGACGACGGCGGCGCCGTAGCCGATGAGCAGGGCGACGTGGTGGACCTCGCGGACGTCGCCGGCCTCGACGAGCAGACCCACCTGGGTGCGGGTCTTCTCGCGGATGAGGTGGTGGTGCACCGCCGAGGTGAGCAGCAGGGAGGGGATCGGGGCGAGGTCGCGCCCCGAGTCCCGGTCGGACAGGACGATGAAGCGGGCGCCCTGCTCGATCGCGGCGGAGACCTCCGCGCAGATCTCGGTGAGCCGGGCGCGCAGGGCGGCCTCGCCGCCGCTGACGTCGTACAGGCCGCGCACGACGAGGGTCGCGTAGCCGGGCAGGTCGCCGTCGGCGTTGATGTGGACGATCTTCGCGAGCTCGTCGTTGTCGATGACGGGGAAGGGCAGGATCACCTGGCGCGCGTGGGCGGGCTCGGCCGTCAGGGCGTTGCCCTCCGGGCCGATCGCCGTGCCGAGGGCGGTGACGAGCTCCTCGCGGATGGCGTCGAGCGGCGGGTTGGTCACCTGCGCGAACATCTGGTTGAAGTAGTCGAAGATGAGGCGCGGCTTGCTCGAGAGCACGGCGATGGGGGTGTCGGTGCCCATCGAGCCGAGCGCCTCGCCACCCTGCTTGGCCATCGGCGTGAGGAGGATCGACAGCTCCTCCTCGGTGTAGCCGAAGGTCTGCTGGCGGCGGCGCACGGAGGCCGGCGTGTGCATGACGTGCTCGCGCGTCGGCAGGTCGGCGAGCATGATGCGGCCGGCGTGCAGCCAGTCCTCGTAGGGGTTGGCCTCGGCGAGCCGGGACTTGATCTCCTCGTCCTCGACGATCCGCCCCTCCTGGGTGTCGACGAGGAACATCTTGCCGGGCATGAGCCGGCCCTTGCGCACGACCCGCTCGGGCTCGAGGTCGAGGACGCCGGACTCCGAGGCGAGGACGACGAGACCGTCGTCGGTCACCCAGTAGCGGCCGGGGCGCAGGCCGTTGCGGTCGAGGACGGCGCCGGCGAGCCGGCCGTCGGTGAAGGTCACGCAGGCGGGGCCGTCCCACGGCTCCATGAACATCGAGTGGAACTCGTAGAAGGCCTTGCGGGCCGGGTCCATGCTCTCGTGGTTCTCCCAGGCCTCCGGGATCATCATGAGCACAGCGTGCGGCAGGGAGCGTCCGCTGAGGTGGAGCAGCTCGAGGACCTCGTCGAAGGAGGCCGAGTCCGAGGCGCCCGGGGTGCAGATGGGGAAGAGGCGCGAGATGTCACCGGGGATGAGCGGGGAGGTCAGCTGCGACTCCCGGGCGTGCATCCAGTTGCGGTTGCCCTTGACCGTGTTGATCTCGCCGTTGTGCGCGATGAAGCGCATCGGGTGGCTGAGCGGCCAGCTCGGGAAGGTGTTCGTCGAGAAGCGCGAGTGCACGAGCGCGAGCTCGGTCTCGAAGCGCTCGTCGCGCAGGTCGGGGTAGAAGGGCTCGAGCTGGGTGGTCGTCAGCATGCCCTTGTAGACCATGGTGCGCGAGCTGAGCGAGGCGAAGTACACGTCGGCCTCGCGCTCGGCGCGCTTGCGCACGCAGTAGGCGAGGCGCTCGAGCGTCATGCCGGTGATCTCGCCCTCCGGGGCGGCCACGAAGAGCTGGCGGAAGAGCGGCATGACCTCACGGGCCATGTCGCCGACGATGTCGCGCTCGACGGGCACGTCGCGCCACCCGAGGACGACGAGTCCCTCCTCGCGCACGATCGTCTCGATCGCGGCGACGACCTCGGCGCGCTGGTCGTCCTCGCGCGGGACGAAGGCGGTGCCCACGGCGTACGCGCCGGCAGCCGGCAGCTCGAAGTCGACGACCTCGCGCAGGAAGCGGTCGGGGACCTGGGTGAGGATGCCGGCGCCGTCGCCGACGAGCGGGTCGGCCCCCGTCGCGCCGCGGTGGTCGAGGTTGATGAGCGCGAGCAGCGCGTGGTCGACGATGTCGCGGCCTGCGTGCCCCCGCATGGTGGCGACCATGGCGACGCCGCAGGCGTCGTGCTCGGCCTCACGGCGGTAGAGCCCCGTGTCGGCCGGGTGCGCTGAGAAGCGGTGGAAGGGCGAGGTCGTCACCGACGATCACCGTCCTTATCTCTCGAGGGGGACGCCCTGGCGTCGCCGCAGCGATGGGACGTGCAGGCGGGCCCGAGGCGTGCGGGCGGCGTGGACGGCAGCGGCCACGCGGCGAGAGTAGCAGGACAGCGTCTTACCTGGTGACCGCCCGATCTCGAATGGCGAGACGCGGCTCAGCCGGTGGTCGACGAGGGCGTCTCGACCCGGTCCTCCGGGGCGTCCGGGGCGCCGGTCGCGCCCTTCGCCCGCCGTCCGGCGAGCACCCAGATCACCGCGCCGATGACGACGACGACGAGGCTGGTCCACACGTTGAGGCGCTGCCCGAGGACGATCTGCGCCTCGTCGGTGCGCATCGTCTCCAGCACGACCCGGCCGAGCGGGTAGCCCATGACGTAGGCGCCGAAGAGCTGCCCCGGGTGCAGCGAGCGGCGCCGGTCGAGCAGGAGCAGGGCGAGGGCGAGGAGCAGGCAGAAGATCGACTCGTAGAGGAAGATCGGGTGGAAGGTCCCGATGACCTCGGCCTGGCCGGAGGCGTCGAGGACGGCCCGTCCCGTGGAGCTGTCCCAGCGGTGGATCTCCAGCGCCCACGGCACGTCGGTCTCGCGCCCGTAGAGCTCGTTGTTGAACCAGTTGCCCCAGCGCCCGATCGCCTGGGCGACGGGCAGCGCGGGCGCGACCGAGTCGGCGAGGGCCCCGATCGGCACGTCGTAGCGGCGGGCCGCGATCCACGCGCCGACCGCTCCCCCGGTGACGGCGCCCCAGATGCCGAGCCCGCCGTTCCAGATCTGCAGCGCGGCGACGAGCGAGCCGCCGGGCCCGAAGTAGGGCTCCGGGGTGGTGATGACGTGGTAGACCCGCGCGCCGATGATGCCGGCGGGCACCGCCCACAGGGCGATGTCGAGGACGACGCCCTCACGCCCGCCGCGGGTCTCGATCCGCTTCTGGGCGATCCAGACGGCGGCCATGATGCCGGCGAGGATGCACAGCGCGTAGGCGTGGATCGTCAGCGGGCCGATGTTCCACGCGCCGACCTCGGGGCTGGGCAGCGCGGCCGGGACGGCGACGGTCGGGGGTGCGAGGCTCATCAGGAGACCACCATGTTCTTCGGGACCTCACCGCTGGTGACGATCCGGGTGAATGCGTCGACGTCGGGCCGGCCGTCGGGCACGAGGGCGCCCCAGCTCAGCTGGGTGCCGTCGACGACGATCGTAGGGGTCGAGGTGATCTGGTCCTTGACCGACTGGTCGTCGACGCTGCGCACGTAGGCCCGGTAGACACCCGCGTCGCTGCACTCCTGCCACGCGTCGAGCTGGTCGCCGGACAGGCCCCCGGCCTTCGCGCCCTGCTCGAGCTGGTCCTTCGTGAACTCACCGGGCTCCGTCGGCTGGTTGGCGAAGAGCCACTGGTGCATGCCGGTCCAGCCGCCCTGGTCGGCCGCGCACAGCGCGCTGCTCGCGGCCACCGAGGAGCCCTCCTGGCCGAAGTTGGAGTCGATGACCGTCTTGAGGTGGACCCGCAGCTCGATCTTGCCCTCCTGGGCGAGGTCACCGACGGTCTGGCTGAAGGCCTGCTCGAAGAGCTTGCACGCCGGGCACCGGAAGTCCTCGTAGACGTCGAGCGTCGGCGCGCCCTCGACGGTCGGGGCGTCCGGGTAGGGCTCGAAGGGCTGTCCCATCTGGGTCCCGGGCGGCGGGCCGCCGGTCTGGACGGCGTCCTTCTGGCTCGACCACACGACGCCGGCGACGACGACGACCACCGCGACGATGAGCACGACGCCCCCGACGAGGAGGGGGTTGGCGCCGGTGCGCTGCCCCTTCGCCGCCGCCTGGATCTTGGCCTGCCTGTCCTGGCTCATCACGTGCCTGCCTTGCTATGCGTCTGGTCGGGTGGGGACGAAGGGGGGTCAGCGCCCGAGGAGGGCGCGGTCGAGACCGGCGAGGGTGCGCGGTCGCACGACGAGGTAGGCCCCGCACAGGGCCAGGCCGAGGTCGCGCAGGATCTCGGTGCCGTACTCGGTCTGGTCGGCGGCGACCTGGCCGCCGCCGCCGAAGCAGCCGCAGTCGATGGTCAGGCCGCGGGCCCAGGCCTGGGCGATGCCGACGACGAAGACCACCATGAGCAGACCCCCGAGCACCGCGCTCGCCCGGGTGAAGAGCCCGAGGACGAGGAGCTGGCCGAGGATCAGCTCGACGTAGGGCAGCCCGTAGCCGACGAGCCGGGCCACCTCGAAGGGGAGGACGTCGTAGGCCTGGACGGCACGGGCCGAGCCGGAGGGGTTGCCGATCTTCAGCCCGCCGGCGAGCAGGAACGCCCCGCCGAGGACGAGCCGGGCGAGCAGCCCGAGGACGTCGAGGACGAGCGGGCGGCGCGACGTCGTCGCCGCGTCCGCGGTCGTCGTCGCCCCGGTCATCACCGGCCCCCGCGCACGCCGGCGGCGAGCTCGCGGGTCAGCGCGTCGAGGCGCTCCAGGCCCTCCTGCGCCGGGACGTCCTGGAGGGTGGCGACGAGCGCGGACCCGACGATGACCCCGTCGGCGAAGCGGGCGATCTGCGCCGCCTGCTCGCGGGTCGACACGCCGAGACCGACGCAGACCGGGGTGTCGGTGTGCTCGCGCACCCGGGCGACGAGCTCGCCCGCGGTGTCGCCGACGCTCGTGCGGGCGCCGGTGACGCCCATCGTCGACGCGGCGTAGACGAAGCCGCGGCAGGCCGCGGTGACCCGCTCGAGCCGCTCCGGGGTCGAGCTCGGGGCGACGAGGAAGACCCGGTCGAGACCGTGCTCGTCGGAGGCCTCGACCCAGTCCTGGGCCTCGTCGGGCACGAGGTCGGGGGTGATGAGACCCGCTCCCCCGGCGGCGGCGAGGTCGGCGGCGTACTGCGCCACCCCGCGCCGCAGGACGAGGTTCCAGTACGACATGACGAGCGGCGGGGTGCCCGTGGCCCGCACCGCAGCCGTCGCGGCGAAGACGTCGTCGACGTGGACCCCGCGCTCCAGGGCCTCGGTGGCCGCGCGCTGGATGACGGGCCCGTCCATGAGGGGGTCGCTGTAGGGCATGCCGACCTCGACGACGTCGACCCCGGCGGCGCACATGACCTCCATCGCGCGGATCGAGGTCGGGACGTCGGGGTAGCCGACGGGCAGGTAGCCGACGAGCGCGGCGCGCCCCTCGGCCCGGCACCGGGCGAGGACCTCAACGACACCGAGGTCCGTGGTCTGCACGCTCACTCCTGCACTCCCCCGTCGTCCTGCACCGGCGTGACGCTCTCGGCGCCGCCGTCGGCGGTCGCCTCCCCGCTCGGCGGCGGCAGCTCGCCGTCGACGAGCCCGAAGTACTGGGCGGCGGTGTGCATGTCCTTGTCGCCGCGACCGGAGAGGTTGACGAGGACGAGCCCGTCGGGCCCGAGCTCGCGCCCGAGCACGAGGGCGCCCGCGAGGGCGTGGGCCGACTCGATCGCCGGGATGATGCCCTCGGTGCGGCACAGCAGGCGGAAGGCCTCCATGGCCTCGTCGTCCGTGGCGTACCGGTACTCGGCCCGACCGGTGTCGCGCAGGTGGGCGTGCTCGGGGCCGACGCTCGGGTAGTCCAGGCCGGCAGAGATCGAGTGGGTCTCGAGGGTCTGGCCCTCGCGGTCCTGCATGAGATAGCTCATCGCGCCGTGCAGCACCCCGGGGTCGGCGGTGGCGAAGCGGGCGGCGTGCCGGCCCGTCGTGACCCCCGCGCCCGCGGCCTCGATCCCGACGAGGCGGACGTCGGTGTCCTCGACGAAGCGGTGGAAGATCCCCATCGCGTTGGACCCGCCGCCGACGCAGGCGACGACGGCGTCGGGCAGACGACCGGTGAGCCCGAGGACCTGGTCGCGCGCCTCCTCGCCGATGATCTTGTGGAAGTCGCGGACCATCTCGGGGAAGGGGTGCGGCCCGGTCACCGTGCCGAGCACGTAGTGGGTGTGCCCGACGTTGGTCACCCAGTCGCGCAGGGCCTCGTTGATGGCGTCCTTGAGCGTCGCGCTGCCGTGCTCGACGGCGACGACCTCGGCCCCGAGGATGCGCATGCGGGCGACGTTGAGCGCCTGGCGCTCGGTGTCGACCCGGCCCATGTAGACGGTGCACTCGAGACCCATGAGCGCGGCGGCGGTCGCCGTCGCGACGCCGTGCTGGCCGGCGCCGGTCTCGGCGATGACGCGGCGCTTGCCCATCCGCTGGGCGAGCAGGCACTGCGCGAGGACGTTGTTGATCTTGTGCGAGCCGGTGTGGTTGAGGTCCTCGCGCTTGAGGATCATCCGCACCCCGCCGGCGTGCGCGGCGAAGCGCGGCACCTCGGTGATGATGCTCGGACGACCGGTGTACGTGCGGTGCAGCCGGTCGAGCTCGTCGGTGAAGTCGGGGTCGAGGACGGCCTTCTGGCGGGCCTCGTCGAGCTCCTCGAGCGCGGGGATGAGGGCCTCGGGCACGTACCGGCCGCCGAAGCGGCCGAAGCGGCCGGCCTGGACGGGGGCGCTCATCGCACGCCTCGCATCGCGGCGACCGCGGCGGCCGGGTCGCCGCCGGTGACGAGGGCCTCGCCGACGAGGATCGCGTCGGCGCCGGCAGCGGCGAAGGTGGCGGCGTCGGCGACGTCGCGGACGCCGGACTCGGCGACCTTCACGCACCCGTCGGGGACGAGCGGGGCGAGCCTGGCGAAGGTGGAGATGTCGACCTCCAGGGTCTTGAGGTTGCGGTTGTTGACGCCGATGACCGAGGCGCCGGAGTCGACGGCGCGGACGGTCTCCGCCTCGTCGTGCACCTCGACGAGCGCGGTCATGCCGAGCCGGCCGGTGAGGGCGAGCAGCTCGGCGAGCTGGAGGTCGTCGAGGGCGGCGACGATGAGCAGGACGATGTCGGCGCCGTGGGCCCGGGCCTCCCACACCTGGTAGGGCGTGACGACGAAGTCCTTGCGCAGCACGGGCACGTCGACCGCGGCGCGCACGGCGTCGAGGTCGGCGAGCGAGCCGCCGAAGCGGCGCTGCTCGGTGAGCACGGAGATCGCGGTCGCCCCGCCCTGCGCGTACTGGCTCGCCAGGGCTGCGGGGTCGGGGATCTCGGCGAGGGGGCCCTTGCTCGGGCTCGAGCGCTTGACCTCGGAGATGACGCTCAGCTCGGGGGCGCGCAGCCGCGACCACGCGTCGCGCGGGGCGGGGGCCTCCTCGGCCCGTCGCTGCACGTCGCGCAGCGGGAGATCGAGCTCCCGGGCGGCGAGGTCCTCGCGCACGCCGTCGATGATCTGGGTCAGGACGCTGGGCATGGGGCCAGGTTAGTCTCCGCGGCTGGGCCCCCGGCACGCTGCCTCACGTCGTGGGGTCCTCGCCCTCGCTGAGGCGGTCCCAGTCCGAGCGCGGGGCGCCCGTGCCGCTCCCGCCGGCCACGGTCGCGGAGCGCCCGCCGGAGGAGTCGGCGCCGAGCGCGCTCCACCGGCCGCCGGCGAGGAGGACGCCGAGGGCGGCCAGGGCGAAGGGGACGACGCTGGCCACGGCGACCCACGGCCAGGCGGTCACGGACGCCTCGGCCGGCAGGGTCGCCGTGGTGCCGGAGCGGCCCCCGGCGACCGAGCCGAGCACCGCCGCGGGGTCGAGCAGGACCCGAACGACGAGCACGAGGACGACGACGAGGACGCCGAGGAGGGCCAGCGCGGAGACGACGCGACCGATCCGACCGCTTGTGAGGGCCGCGACGGCGGCCGCCGCGCCGACGAGGGCGACACCGGCCAGGCCCGGGGCGGCCTCTCCCCCGGTCGCCTCGGCGGGGGTGGCCCCGGCGACGTCGGTGACGGTGCCGCTCACCCACACCCCGCGGGTGGCGGCGAGGGCGACGAGCGCCCCGAGCAGGGCGAGGAGCAGGACGACGAGCTTGCGGGTGAGCACGGACCTCATGCCGTGCCCCCGTGGCCCCGCTGCGTCGGGCCCACCGTGCGCATCGCCCCGGCCGTCGCGACCGCCCGCAGGGCGGCCCCGGCCTTGGCCACGCACTCGGCGTGCTCGAGGTGGGGCACGGAGTCGGCGACGATGCCGGCGCCGGCCTGGACGTGCGCCCGCCCGTCGATGACGAGCGCGGTGCGGATGGCGATGGCCATGTCCATGTCGCCGTGGAAGTCGAGGTAGCCGACGACCCCGCCGTAGACGCCGCGGCGGCTGCGCTCGTAGTGCTCGATGAGGGCGAGGGCACGGGGCTTGGGCGCCCCCGACAGGGTGCCGGCGGGGAAGGTCGAGACGAGGACGTCGTAGGCGCTGACCTCGGGGCGCATCCGGCCGACGACCGTGGACTCGAGGTGGGTGACGTGGCTGTAGCGCCGGACGTCCATGAGCTCGAGGCAGTCGACGGTGCCCGCCTCGCACACCCGCTGGAGGTCGTTGCGCCCGAGGTCGACGAGCATGACGTGCTCGGAACGCTCCTTGGGGTCGGCGAGCAGCTCCTCGGCGAGGGCGATGTCCTCCTCGAGCGTCTTGCCCCGGGGCCGGGTGCCGGCGATCGGGTGGGTCAGCGCCTCGCGGCCGGTGACGGTGACGAGCGCCTCGGGCGAGCCGCCGACGACGTCGTAGGTGCTGCCGTCGGCGCGCGGCAGGCGGAAGAAGTACATGTACGGGCTCGGGTTGGCCGCCCGCAGCGCGCGGTAGACCTCCGTCGGGTCGGCCGGGCAGTCCATGGAGAAGCGCTGCGAGAGGACGACCTGGAAGACCTCGCCGGCGCGGATGTCCTCCTTCGCCTCCTCGACGATCTCCTGGTAGCGCTCGGGGGTCACGTCGCTCGTCACCGAGGCCATGGCGTCGGCGACGACGTCGGGGTCGACGGTGGCGACCGTGCTGGGCGCCGGCTCGGCGAGGGCGAGCACCATCTCGTCGAGACGGGCCACCGCGTCGTCGTAGGCCTGGTCGACCCGCTCGTCGGTGTCGTCGTAGTTGATCGCGTTGGCGATGAGGATCAGCGAGCCGTCGGAGTGGTCGAGGACGGCGACGTCGGTGGCGAGCACCATGCCGACCTCGGGGACGCCGAGCACGTCGGGCAGGGTCGCCGGGACCCGCTCCCAGCGCCGGACCGCGTCGTAGGAGATCGCGCCGACCATCCCGGACGTCAGCGGCGGCAGGCCCTCGACCGGCTCGGTGCGCAGGGCCTCGAGGGTGGCGCGCAGGACCTCGACCGGCGAGCCGGTCGTCGGCACCCCGGCCGGCGGCTCGCCGATCCACAGCGCCTCGCCGTAGCGCTCGGTGAGGGTGGCGCGGCTGCGGGCCCCGATGATCGACCAGCGCGACCACACGCCCTGCTCGGCGGACTCGAGCAGGAAGGTGCCGGGCTCCCCCTTCGCCAGCTTGCGGTAGACCGACAGCGGGGTCTCGGCGTCGGCCATGAGCCGGCGCACGACGGGGATGACGCGCCGGTCGCGGGCGAGGACGCCGAAGGTGTCGGCATCGGGCCACGTACGTCCGTAGCCGAGCTCGGGCAGCGCGGTCATGCCGCTCCCCCGTCACTGACGACGGCGTCGAGCCGGCCCGCGTCGAAGCACGTGCGGTCCCCGGTGTGACAGGCCGCGCCGACCTGCTCGACCTGGACGAGGAGCGCGTCTCCGTCGCAGTCGAGCGCGACGGAGCGCACGTGCTGGGCATGGCCCGAGGTGTCGCCCTTGCGCCAGTACTCGCCGCGGCTGCGCGACCAGAAGGTCACCCGCCCGGTCGTCAGCGTGCGGTGCAGGGCCTCGTCGTCCATCCACCCGAGCATGAGCACCTCACGGGTGTCGTGCTGCTGGATCACCGCGGCGACGAGGCCGGCGGGGTCGCGCGAGAGCCGGTCGGCGATCTCGGCGGGCAGGGGCGAAGGGGTGGTCTCGGGCACCCGCACATCGTGCCTCAGCCACACCCGCGCCCGACAACTCGCCCGTCACCCGGGCCACCCTGACCCTTGGGCCCTGACCGACCCTCAGTGCTGCTGCTGGGCCGCCCACGACGCGTGCAGCGCGGAGTAGGTGCCACCGGCACCGACGAGGTCGCGGTGCGGGCCGCGCTCGACGATGCGGCCCGCGTCGACGACGACGACCTCGTCGGCCGCCTCCGCGGTCGACAGGCGGTGGGCGATCGTCACCGAGGTGCGGCCCTCGAGCAGCCGGTCGAGGGCGTCCTGGATTCGCACCTCCGTCGCCGGGTCGACCGCGCTCGTCGCCTCGTCGAGGACGAGGAGGTCGGGGTCGGCGAGGTAGGCGCGGACGATGGCGACGAGCTGGCGCTCGCCCGCCGAGAGCGACTCGCCGCGCGGGCCGACCTGCGAGGCCAGCCCGGCCGGCAGGCCGGACAGCCACGGGCCGAGCCCGAGGTCGTCGACGGCGGCCTGGATCCGCGCGTCGCTCGCGTCGGGGGCGCCAAGCCGGATGTTCGTCGCGAGGTCGGCGTCGAAAAGGAAGCCCTCCTGCGGCACGAGGACGACGCGCTCGCGCAGGCTGGAGAAGCGCACCCGCGACAGCTCGACGCCGTCGAGGCGCACCTCGCCCGACGAGGGGTCGACGAGGCGGGTGAGCAGCTTGGCCAGCGTCGACTTGCCCGACCCGGTCTCGCCGACGACGGCCACGCGGCTGTGCGGCTCGACCCGCCAGCTGACGTCGGTGAGGACCGGCGGTCCGCCCGGGTAGGCGAAGCCGACATCGCTCAGCTCGACGGCCACGGGACCGCGCGGGAGCACCTCGCCGTCCTCGCCCGGGTCGGCGATGTCGGCCGGGGTCTCGACGACGTCGAGGACCCGGCGCCACCCGGCGACGGCGTTCTGCAGCTCGTTGAGGATCTCGGTGGCCTGCTGCACCGGCTGGGTGAAGAGGTTGACGAGGAAGAGGAAGGCGAGCAGCTCGCCGAGGGTGAGGTGACCGTGCACGGCGAGCCACGTGCCGACCGCGAGCACGGTGCCCAGGGTCAGGCCGGTGAAGAACTGCCCGACGCCGAAGGCGAGCGAGGAGCGGACGTGGGCCCGCACGGCGGCGGAGCGGTGGGCCTCGACCGCCCCGTCGATCCGGGCTGCCGTGCGGTCCTGGAGGTGGTGGGCCCGGATCGTCTCGGCGCCCCCGATCGACTCGGAGATGGCGGCGAGCATGTCTCCGACGCGCTCGCGCACGGCGAGGTAGGCCCGGCCGAGGACCCGCTGCAGCCGCGTCACGGCGACGAAGAGCGGGACGAAGCTCACGAGCACGACGAGGAGCAGCACCGGGCTGTAGAAGGCCATGAGGAGCAGCGAGACGAGGATCTGCCCGGTGCTGACGACGAGGATGATGCCGCCGAACTGGGCGAACTGGCTGATCGTGTCGACGTCGGAGGTCACCCGTGAGGTCATCGACCCGCGGCGCTGGGAGCTCTGGGTGAGCATCGACAGGTCGTGGATGTGCCGGAAGGCCGTCGTGCGCAGCGTCGCCAGCCCCGACTCGGAGGCCGTGAAGAGGCGGACGTTGACGAGGTAGCCGCACCACGCGGTGAGGAGCACGACGACGGCGCACACCGCGACGAGGCGCCAGACGTAGCCGGTGTCGACGCCGCCGGGAGCGCCGAAGCCGTGGTCGGTGACCTGCTGGACCGCGACCGGGATGACCACGCGACCGAGCGTCATGAGCCCAGCCAGCCCGATCGTCACCCAGATGCCGCGGGTCAGCTCGGGCGAGAGCGCGAGACCGCGGCGCAGGGTCGACCACGTCGACCCCTGCGAGCTGACGAGACCGGGCAGGGCCTCGTCCTGCGCGGGACGGGTGTCGGTGCTCATGCGCTCACCTCCGCGCGCTCGGCGCGCTCGGCGCGTTCGTCGGCCTGGCGCGCGTACGCGGTGACGAGGTGGGCGTAGGAGGCGTCCCGACCGAGCAGCTCGGCGTGGGTCCCCCGGTCGACGACCCGGCCGCCCTCGAGGTGGACGACCTCGTCGGCGAGCGCGATCGTCGAGAGCCGGTAGGCGACGAGCAGCACCGTGGAGCCCCCGCTGCGCTCCTGCAGGCCGTGGAGGATCGCCAGCTCGACGGAGGGGTCGACCGCCGAGGTGGCGTCGTCGAGGACGAGCAGCCGGGGCTCTCGCACGACGGCCCGGGCGAGCGCGAGCCGCTGGCGCTGCCCGCCGGACAGCGACGCGCCGCGCTCGCCGACCTCGGTGTCGAGGCCGTGCGGCAGCCGGCCGACGAAGTCCCACGCCTGCGCCAGGCGCAGGGCGCGCTCGACCGCGTCGTCGTCGATCTGCTCGCCGAGGGTGATGTTGCCCCGGACGGTGTCGTCGAAGAGGAAGGTGCCCTGCGGCACGAGCGCCGCCGCCCGGCTGACCTCTCCGGCGGCGAGCTCGGTGAGGTCGACGCCGTCGTAGCGCACGGTGCCGGCGGTGGTCTCGAGCAGGCGGGTGGTGAGCGCGGCGAGGGTCGACTTGCCCGACCCGGTCGGGCCGACGAGCGCCACGGTGCGCCCGGGCGCGATGCGCAGGTCGACGCCGTCGACGGCGAGCGGCCGGTCCGGGACGCCGACGGACGCGGCGACCTCGTCCTCGTCGCGCTCGGCGAGATCGGTGCGCTCGGCGCTCTCGTAGCGGAAGGAGACGCCCTCGAGGGCGAGCTCGACCGGCCCGCGGCCGTCGAGGCGCCGCGGCCCGTGGGTCGTGTGCCCGCTCTCCTGGAGGACGCGCTCGACCCGCTCGTAGGCGACGACGGTGCGCGGCAGCTCGCCGAGCACCCAGCCGAAGGCACGCACGGGGAAGGCGAGGACGGCGATGAGGTACGCGACCTGGACGACCTCGGCGGGGGTCATCGCCCCGCTGCCCACCCGTGCGGTGCCGGCGGCCAGGACGACGAGCGTGGCGAGCTGCGGGATGGCCTCGATGACGGGGTCGAAGGTGCCGCGGGTGCGACCGACGGCGATGTTGGCCTGGCGCAGCCGGCCGGTGACCTCGGCGAAACGGCGCGTCTCGCGCTCCTCGGCACCCATCGACTTCACGACGAGCGCTGCCTCGAGCGACTCGTGGGCGACCTCGCTCACCTCGGCGCGCAGCTGCTGGGCCGTCGTCGCCAGCGGCGTCATCCGGCGCTGGTAGACCCCGTTGGCGATCATGAGCAGCGGGAAGCAGGTGAGCCCGACGAGCATCATCACCGGGTCGACGAGAGCCATCTGGACGAGGCCGAAGGCCAGCATGACGAGCACGCCGAGCGCCATGGGCAGCGGCATGAAGACGAACCACGTCGCCTCGACGTCGGCGTTGGCGTTCGACAAGAGCTGGCCGGAGGGGTGGCGGTGGTGCCACGTGAGGGGCAGACGCAGGTACTGGCGCGTGACGCGGCGTCGGTAGTCGGCCGCGATGCCGTACATGACCATCGCCCCGAAGATGCGCCGGCCGAGCACGCCGACCGTCGTCGCGGCGACGACGGCCGCGATCGCGCCGAAGATGATCGCCAGGCGGCCCCCGTCGACCTCGCCGGCGGTGACGGCGGGCGTCACGTGGTGCTCGGTGACCCAGCCGACGGCCCAGGCCATGCCCGCGGTGGCCACGCCGAAGATCACGCTGCCGACGACCGCGAGGGCGAAGGTGCCGGGGGTCACCCGCACGCCCCACCCGATGATGCGCAGCGCGCGCAGGATCGTCGCGAGCTGTCCGCGCCGCCGGAGCTGCTGCTCCACCGCGACCTCACCCATCCCAGACCCCTTCCGCCTGCTCCGCCGGGATACCCTCCCACGTCAGGACGACAGCGCAGGACACACACCGGACCACCCCAGTGAGGTAGACCAATGAGCCGACTCGCCCACGAGGAGCGCGGAGCGCTCTGCGACACGATGCTCGCAGCCGGTCCCGACGCCCCGACGCTGTGCGGGACCTGGGGCGTCGCCGACCTCGCCGCGCACCTCGTCATCCGCGAGAGCGCCCGTCTCGACCTCGCCGCGGGCATCGTCGTCCCGGCCCTCGCCGGGCGCACCGACGCCGCCACCCGGTCGCTGGCCGCGCGCACCCCCTTCGCCACCCTCGTCGAGCGCGTGCGCACCGGGCCGCCGGCCTGGCACCCCACCCGCGTCGCCCGGGTCGACGAGGCGGCCAACCTCGTCGAGATGTTCATCCACCACGAGGACGTGCGTCGCGGCACCGCAGACGCCAACCCCCGCCACCTGCCCCAGGAGCTGACGACCGCCCTCGGCAAGCAACTCGCGAAGATGGCCCCCCTGCTCCTGCGCGGGGCGAAGGGGGTCGACGTCGAGCTCGTCACGGCCAAGCACCGCAAGCGGGTCGGCACCGGCCACCCCGTCGTCGAGGTGCACGGTCACCCGGGCGAGATCCTGCTCTTCCTCTCGGGGCGCAAGGGCGTCGCCCAGGTCGAGTTCGTCGGCGAGAAGGCCGCGGTCGCCACCCTCACCGAGGCCGACCTCGGGATGTGAGGTCGGCGGGGCCGCTCAGAGCGCGCGGCCCCGGCGCACCGGGTAGCCGGCACCCTCGAGGGCGTCCTTGACCTCGCCGATGCCGACCTCGCCGAAGTGGAAGATGCTCGCGGCCAGCGTGGCGTCGGCCCCGGCGGCCACCGCGGGCACGAAGTGCTCGGCGCTGCCCGCTCCCCCGCTCGCGATGACCGGCACGCCGACCTCGGCCCGGACCGCGGCGAGCAGCTCGATGTCGAAGCCGCCCTTCGTGCCGTCGGCGTCCATCGAGTTGAGCAGGATCTCGCCGGCGCCGAGCTCGGCGGCCCGCGCGCACCACCAGATCGCGTCGATGCCGGTCCCCCGACGTCCGCCGTGGGTCGTCACCTCGAAGCCCCCGACGAGCGCCCCGTCCTCGCCCCGGCGACGGCGCACGTCGGCGGACAGGACGAGTACCTGGGCGCCGAAGCGGTCGGCGACCTCGCTGATGAGCTCCGGGCGGGTGATCGCCGCGGTGTTGACCCCGACCTTGTCGGCCCCGACCCGCAGCAGCCGGTCGACGTCGTCGACCGTGCGCACCCCGCCGCCGACGGTCAGCGGGATGAAGACCTCCTCGGCGGTGCGGCTCACGACGTCGTAGGTCGTCGCCCGGTCGCCGCTGCTCGCGGTGACGTCGAGGAAGGTCAACTCGTCGGCGCCCTCGGCGCCGTAGCGGCGGGCCAGCTCGACGGGGTCGCCCGCGTCTCTCAGCTCAGCGAAGTTGACGCCCTTGACGACGCGCCCGGCGTCGACGTCGAGGCAGGGGATGACACGGACGGCGACGGACACGTCGGTCAGGGTATCGCCCCGGCTAGGCTCGCCCGTCGTGAGAGCCCAGCCCCCGGACGTCGCGCCCGCGCACGAGGTCCTGCGACGGGTCCGGGCGCTCCCGCCCTCGACCCGCACCGTCGTCGTCGGCCTCGACGGCCGCAGCGGGTCGGGCAAGACCCGCCTGGCCGAGGAGCTCGCCGCGACGCTTCGCTGGCCGGTGGTGCGGCTCGACGAGATCTACCCGGGCTGGGACGGTCTGGCCACCGCCCCCGACGTCCTCGCGACGGACGTGCTCCTCCCCCTTCGCGACGGGCGCGACGCCTCCTGGCCGACGTGGGACTGGGTCGCCGGTGCTCCCGGCCCGACCGCCCACCTGCCGTGGACCCCGCACGTCCTCGTCGAGGGCTGCGGCACCGGCGCGCCGCCCGCGGGCGGGCTCGTCGACCTCCTCGTCTGGCTCGAGGCACCCGAGGGGCTGCGCCGCGAGCGAGCCCTCTCGCGCGACGGGCAGACCTTCGCCCCGCACTGGGAGCGATGGGCCGCGCAGGAGGCCGAGGTCCTGTGCGGCGTGGCCGAGCGCGCCGACCTCGTCCTCGACACGAGCGGACTCGGATGAGCATCCGTGCCGAGATGCGCTCGCTGCGACCCCGGGCGGGCCTGCGCAGCCGGGTGCGCCGGGTCCAGGAGCGCGGCGTGCGCATCCTCACCGCGGCCTTCGGCGCGGCTCTCGCGTGGTGGCTGGCCCGCGACCTGCTCGGTCACCCACAGCCCTTCTTCGCCCCCGTCACCGTCGTCGTCACGCTCGGGCTCAGCTACGGCCAGCGGCTGCGGCGGGTCAGCGAGCTCGTCGTCGGCGTCGCCGTGGGGGTGCTCGTAGGCGACCTCTTCGTCTACCTCTTCGGCAGCGGGGTATGGCAGCTCGCCGTCGTCGCGACCCTCGCGATGACCATCGCGACCTTCCTCGGCGCCGGGCTGCTGCTCACCATCCAGGCCGGGGTGCAGTCGATCATCATCACCACCCTCGTCGCCGCCCCCGACCAGGCCTTCTCGCGCTGGCTCGACGCGGTGCTCGGTGGTGTCGTCGCCCTCACCCTCGCGATGATCGCGCCGGTCGCCCCCGTGACGAGACCGCGCCGCGACATCGTCGACCTCGCCGAGGAGATCGGGGCTGTCCTGCACGAGCGCACGTCGGCCGTGCGCGAGCGCGACGTCGAGGCCGCCGACGACGTCCTGCGCCGGGCGCGGGGCACCGAGGCGATGATCGCCTCGCTGCGCGACGGCGCCGGTGCGGCCAACGAGATCGCCGCGATCTCGCCGCTGCACGCACGCCACCGCGCCGAGGTGCGCCTCATCTCCTCGGCGATCAACCCGCTCGACCGGTGCGTGCGCAACATGCGCGTGCTCGCCCGCCGCACAGGTGTCGCCGTCAGGGTCGGCGAGGCCGTGCCCGAGCCCTACCTGCGGGTCGTCGACCGTCTCGCGGTCGTCGTCGAGGAGCTCGCCCGCGAGCTCGACCAGGGGCGGCTGGGCATCGAGGTGCGCGAGCAGCTCGTGCGGGTGGGGCGCGCCGCGGGTCGGGGCGAGCCCGGGGCGACCCTCTCGGCCGAGCTCATCCGGGCGCAGGTCCGCTCGATGGTCGTCGACCTGCTCATGGTCACCGGGCTCGAGTACGCCGACGCCGTCGCGCTGGTGCGCGCGGAGTAGTAGCGCTGGTGCGCGCAGAGTGATCAGCGCTGGTGGGCGCCGACGAGGTCGCTGAGCCGCTGGGCCTGGGCGAGCGAGCCGGAGCCGTCGGCCCGCTGGATCGCCATGACCGCCATGTCGTCGCCGTCGGCGAGGTCGAGGCGCACCCACGGCATGCCGTCGGAGAAGCGCACGGCCTCGATGTCCTCCCACGGCACGACCTGCTGCGGCCCGAGGTTGCGCACGAGCAGACCGTCGGCCCGCGGCACCGCCCGGATCGTCATGTACCGGCTGAGCAGCCCGGCGACGCCGAGCCCGATGAGGAAGAAGCCGAGCCGGTCGACGAAGTGGAAGCGCTCGGGCACGAAGATCGCGACGAGCAGGAAGATGACGAGCGTGAGGACCGCGAGGACGGTCGCCACGAGGCGACCGCGCCGTGGGACGAAGGGGGCGTCCGTCCCCTCGCCGGGACGTCCTGCGCCGCTCACAGCCGGCACGCGGTGATCTCGGTGACGAGGATCGCGCGGGCCCCGATGTCGTAGAGCTCGTCCATGATCGCGTTGGTCCGGCCGCGCGGGACCATGGCCCGCACGGCGACCCAGTCCTTGTCGTGCATCGGCGAGATCGTCGGCGACTCCAGGCCCGGGGTGAGGGTCACCGCCTGCTCGACGATCGTCGTCGGGCAGTCGTAGTCGAGCATGACGTAGTGGCGCGCCGTGACGACGCCCATGAGCCGGCGGTGCAGGACCTCCACCGCGGACTCGGCGGCGTCGGCCCGGCGCACGAGGACGGCCTCGCTGCGCAGGATCGGCTCGCCGAAGACCTCGAGGCCCTGGTTGCGCAGGGTCGTGCCGGTCTCGACGACGTCGGCGATCGCGTCGGCGACGCCGAGGGTGATCGCCGTCTCGACCGCTCCGTCGAGCCGCACGACCTCGGCCTGCACGCCGTGGTCGGCGAGGTGCGCGGCGACGAGCCCGGCGTAGGACGTCGCGACGCGGCGGCCCTGGAGATCGCCGACGCCGCTCGCCGTGCCGGCCCGACCGGCGAAGCGGAAGGTCGAGCCGCCGAAGCCGAGCGGCATGATCTCGACGGCGGCCGAGCCCGAGTCGAGGAGCAGGTCGCGACCGGTGATGCCGGCGTCGACCTGGCCCTGCCCGACGTAGACGGCGACGTCACGCGGGCGCAGGTAGAAGAACTCGACCCCGTTGTCGGGGTCGGCGACGACGAGCTCCTTGGAGTCCCGGCGCACGCGGTAGCCGGCCTCTTTGAGCATGGCGACGGACGGCTCGGAGAGCGAGCCCTTGTTGGGGACGGCGATGCGCACGGAGGTCCTGCCTGGTCAGAGGTGGGTGTAGACGTCGTCGAGCTCGAGGTCGTTGGCGAGCATGAGCACCTGGAGGTGGTAGAGCAGCTGGCTAATCTCCTCGGCGAGGCGCTCCTTGCCCTCGTGCTCGGCGGCCATCCACACCTCGGCGGCCTCCTCGACGACCTTCTTGCCGATGGCATGGGTGCCGGCGTCCAGCGCTGCGACGGTGCCCGAGCCCTCGGGCCGGGTCTGCGCGGTCGCCGTGAGCTCGGCGAAGAGGGAGTCGAAGGTCTTCACGGCCCGAAGTCTAGGCGGCGCCGACGCGCTCCCCGGACCCGGTCGGGGTCGCGGCCGCGCGCCGGGTGGCCGCCACCCACTGGGTGAAGCCGTAGAGGACGAAGGCGCCGTAGCCGATGTACATGACGGCCGTGGGCACGTACCCGGTGGCGACGCCGAGCGGGACCCCGACGAGGTCGACGGCGATCCAGGCGAGCCAGAACTCGTTCCACCCTCGCGCCATCATGTACGTCGCGAGCATCGACCCGACGAAGATCCACGAGTCGCTCCAGAAGTACCACCACTGGGGCTGCCAGTACGGGTTCGGCGCCGCGGCCCACAGCGTGACGAAGGCCTGGTGCGCGACGACCGTGCCACCGAGCCACACGCCGGCGACGACGAGGCGCTCGCGCGTGGTCGCCCACCGCGGGACGATCGCGGCTCCCCCTTCGCTGCCGACCGCGCCCGGCTCCTCCGCGGTGCGCTCGCGCTTGATCTGGGTCCAGCGCCACCAGCCGTAGATGCTCGTGACGATGAAGAAGACCTGGCGCCCGGCCTGCCCGAAGAGCGGGATCCGCTCGTCGGCGCCGAAGAGCGCGCCGAGGTAGACCGCGAAGAGCATGATGTTGGCGCTGATGCCGACCGGCCAGGCCCACACCCACCGCTTCATCCCGAGGTAGGCGCTGACGACGCCGATGAGGATCCCGACCGCCTCGAGCCAGTACAGGGCGTAGGGCCCGATCTGCAGGTGCGCGGCGATGATCTCCTGGAAGAGGTTCTGACCCTCTGCAGGCATGACTGTCCTCCCGCAGCGCCTCTCTCGTCCGGACTATGACCGTCGGCCCTGGGGTCTCACCAGAGTTCACCGACCACCATGGCCGGGTCGCGGGCTCTCACCGCCGGTTCGGAGTTTCACCGAGTCACGAGGCACGTGCGGACCCATTGTCCGGCCGAGGGGAGCCGCGGGCAAAGTCGCTGGCGTGTGATCTCGGCGATGGCGATGATGTGCCGATGGAGATCACGCCGCGGGTCGACGACGCCCGCTTCCGCGCGCTCGCGCGCAGCTCGCCGTGGCGCTGGAGCTCCGTCCACCTCACCTGGCACGGGAGCGAGGACGCGGCGAAGGGGGATGCCCTCGCCTGGGTCCGAGATCGCGACGTCCTGCGGGTGGAAGTCGACGGCGAGGTCCACGTCGAGCGGCACCGGCCGCCGGCGATCGCGCGGTACACGAGCGGGGGCCTGTGGTCGCGACACCGGGGCGAGCGCGTGCACCTCCCCCGTCCGAGGGAGGTCGAGCCGGTGCTCGACGCGGACGGGTTCGTCGCGGTGCGCCCGAGCCGCTGGGCGGTGGACTACGAGGACCCGATGTGGCAGAGCTACCTGTGGATCGCGATGCTCGACCCCGTCGAGCTCGCCGACGGCGAGCCCTCGCGCGACCTCGTCACCGGGGTCGAGGAGGAGCTGCCGGTCGGCACGCCCGTGCCCTCGATCGAGCCCGAGCCCTTCCCGGAGCTCGGGTGGCCGACGGACCTCCAGGTGCCCGGCACCTGGCTCGCCGACGTGCGCGAGGAGGAGCGCCGCGGGCGACGGACGTGGTGGGCGCGGGCGGTCCCGACCGGGGCTTACGACCCGCGCTGCTCGTGCTGCCCCCTGCTGTGGGGCGAGGTCTCCGAGCGGCTCGAGCACGACGGGTCACCGCCGCCGAACGCGCCGAGGGACTACCCGCAGGCCTACGACGTCGCCCTCGACGTCGAGACCGGGATCTGCGTCGCGGTCGACCCGGTGGGCGGGGGTCCCCCCTTCGCCCGGCACGACGTGACGATCCACGAGGTCGACGACGAGCACCCGGAGGCGTTCTTCGCGCCGCGACGCTGGCGCCGGTAGCGCTCTCGGAGGACGCTGGTCGGATGATGAGGTGCTGCCGTTCCGCACTGAGCACGTCGCTCGCCGTCGGCGTCCTCGCGGGATGCTCCGGCACCGCAGGCGGGCCCCCGGCGCCGACGTCGCCCGCTGAGAGGACCGCCCCGGCGCCGACCGCCGTGCCGGGGCCCCCGGCGCCGACGGCCGGGACGACCCTGACGACCTCGTGCGAAAGAGGGGTGTGGCACGCGGCTCCGGAGCCGGGCGGGATAGAGGTGTCGGACACCGTGGTGCTCCAGGGAACCGGCCCGGCGGCGGAGCTGGGCGGCTCGACGGAGCCGGGGCTGCCCCATTTCCTCAAGGTCCCGGTCTCCGTCCGCGGGGACGCCGAGGTCGTCGTGTCAGTCGCGTCGGGACAGCCGGGTGGTGTGGCCATCTCCTGGGCATCCTCGCCCGACCCGCCGGGCGTCGAGGTCTCCTTCGAGCCGTGCGACTCCGGCCGCGGGCACGAGTGGACGACCTACTCGGGCGGGTTCTACGTCGACGCACCGCGATGCGCGACGGTCGTCGTCGAGGTGGACGGTCGCACCACGCGGCAGCAGGTCCCGCTCGGGGCGCCCTGCCCGGGAGCGAGGAAGGCGACGGATGACGATGCCCCGACCTGGGTCCGAGACCGCGACCCCGTGCTGGTCGAGGTCGTCGCCGAGTGCTGGCACGACGCGTCCTCGGCGTCTCAAGTGACGCCATCGAGGTTCGCCGTAGAGAGTGGCTGGCCGAGCGTCGCCCCGGCTATGAGGCGTTCAGGTGTCGCCCCCCTGCGGGCAGATGGGCGTGCGTTCTAGTTCTCCCAGCCCTCGTCGCCGCAGCTTCGGGGATCGCCTCCTCCGTCGCACGGGGGGCGCCGGAGCAGGCGGGGTTCGGCTGGGTATGGCCGCTCCCGGTGATCGGCGTCCTGCTCGGCACCGCACGCTTGATCCCGGCTCTCCGGGCCGCCCCACCACCCGAATGACCGGCCACGGGGCCTCCGCACGTATCGAGAAGCGTGTGGTACCCGGGAGGAGGGGCTCAGACCCGCACGGGTACCTCCCCCGGGTCCGGCTACGTCGAGCGGACTCAGGCGTGGGTGTGGCGCTGCGCGAGCTCGCGCAGCTCGGCGACCGCGTCGGCCGCGCTGTCCGCCCCGTAGACCGCCGACCCGGCGACGAAGACGTCGGCCCCGGCCTCGGCGCACTGCTCGATGGTCCGCGCGGAGACGCCCCCGTCGACCTGCACCCAGATCTCGCCGCCGTGGCGACGCACGGCCTCGCGCACCTGGCGCACCTTCGGCATCTGGTCGGCCATGAAGGACTGCCCGCCGAAGCCGGGCTCGACGGTCATGACGAGGACCATGTCGAGCTCGGGCAGCAGGTCCTCGTAGTGCGCGAAGTCGGTGCCCGGCTTGATCGCCATGCTCGCCCGGGCACCCGCGGCGCGGATGTCGCGGGCGAGGCGCACGGGGTCCTTCGCCGCCTCGACGTGGAAGGTCACCGACTGCGCGCCCGCCTCGGCGTACGGCGGGGCCCAGCGGTCGGGGTCCTCGATCATGAGGTGGCAGTCGATGGGGATCGGGCTCACGGCGAGCAGCGACTCGACGACCGGCAGGCCGAGGGTGAGGTTGGGGACGAAGTGCGCGTCCATGACGTCGACGTGCGCCCAATCGGCGGTCGCGATGGCGTCGAGCTCGTCCGCGAGGTGGGCGAAGTCGGCGGAGAGGATGCTCGGGGAGATCTGCACGGGGTCTGGTGTCCTCAGGCTTCGTGGATGGACAGGACGTTGCCGACGGTGTCCTCGATCTGGAAGTGCAGACCGATGGCGTCGCGGGTGAGCTCGAGGCGGAAGACGAGGTCTGCGCGCTCCTTGAGCCGGCGGTACTCGAGCTCGGCGTCGGGGACCCCGAGCATGAGCACCGGGCGAGCCTCGCGCAGGCAGTGCTGCTGGTAGGCGCGGGTCAGCGGGTCGGTGATCGGCTCGAGGTTGATCTGCGCGCCGAGCTCCCACCCGGTGCTCGGCCCGAGGATGTAGAGGTCGCTGCCGGGCACGACGAGCACGTCGCGGAAGCCGAGGACCTCGGTGTAGAAGGCGTACGCCCGGGCGGGGTCGTCGACGTGCACGCCGGTGACGAGGACGTGCATCAGGCCCGCTTGCGCAGCAGGTGCAGGTACATGCCGTCCGTGCCGTGCAGGTGCGGCCACATCTGCGCCGCCGGCCCGTCGCCGAGACCGGCGAGCTCGCTGCTCGCGACCTCGCGCAGGACGGCCGGGGCGTCGAGCGCCTCGACGTCGTCACGCCGGCGGGTCACGTCCCGCACGACGAAGGAGGTCTCGGACAGGTGCGGGCTGCACGTCGCGTAGGCGAGCACGCCCCCGGGCGCCAGGGCGTCGAGCCCGCTCGCGAGCAGGTCGCGCTGGAGCGGGCCGAGACCGGCGAGATCGGCCGGGGTGCGGCGCCAGCGGGCCTCGGGCCGGCGTCGCAGGGCCCCCAGACCCGTGCACGGCGCGTCGACGAGCACCCGGTCGTACCGACCGGGCTCGTCGGCCCCTGCCTCACGCCCGTCGGCGGTGCGCACGGTCAGCTCGAGCCCGGCCTCGCGCGCGGCCTCGAGCGAGGGGCGCAGGGTGGCGCGCACGAGGTCGCTGCGGTGCTCGGAGATCTCGTTGGCCACGAGGTCGGCGCCGTGCTCGCGGGCGAGGGCGGCGAGCAGGCCCGCCTTGCCGCCGGGTCCGGCGCACAGGTCGAGCCAGCGCTCACGGCGCCCGGCCGGGGTGGTGACCGGCGCCCCCGCGAGAGCGAGGGCGAGCAGCTGGCTGCCCTCGTCCTGCACGGCCGCCCGGCCGTCGCGGACGGCGGGGATGCCCGCCGGGTCGCCCCCGAGGAGGAGGACGGCGAAGGGAGAGTGGTCGCCCGGGGCGGTCTCGAGGTGCTCGGCGGTGAGCAGCTCCTCGACGTCGGACAGACCCGGCCGCGCGACGAGGGCGACAGGGGCGGCGGCGTTGTGCGCCTCGAGCAGGCGCTCGAGATCGGCGTCGACGTGGGCGGCGTCGCTCGCCCCGTGACCGACGAGGGCCTGGCGCAGCGCCTTGACGACCCACTCGGGGTGAGACGTCGACACGGCCAGACGGGTGCTCGTCGGCTCGGCGGGCACGACCGCCTCGCGCCACTCCTGCACGGTGCGCTCGCTCACGCGACGCATGACGGCGTTGACGAGCCCCGCGGCGCCGGCGCCGTTGACCTGACGGGCCAGGGCGACGCTCTGGTCGGCGGCGGCGTGCTGGGGCACGCGCATGCTCAGCAGCTGGTGGGTGCCCAGGCGCAGGACGTCGAGCACTCCCCCGTCGAGCCGGCTCACCGGTCGGTCGGCGGCGACGGCGATGATCGGGTCGTAGAGCCCCTGCATCCGCAGGGTGCCGTAGGTCAGCTCGGTCGCGAAGCCCGCGTCGCGGCCCGACAGCCGGCGGCGGCGCAGCTCGTGCGGCAGCTCGAGGTTGGCGTAGGCGCCCTCGGCGACCGCGCGCAGGACCGTGTAGGCGGCCAGCCGGGCCGGGTCGCCCTGGCGGGCTCGCTGCGCGGGGGCGTTGCGGGAGCGCTGCCGGGGGCCGCGCCGTCGCTCGTGCTGGTCAGCCATCTGCGAGCCTCTCTCCTGCCTGGACCCGGGCGCCGCGCGCCCAGTCCGCCGCCGCCATCGGCCGCTTGCCGACGGGGGTCACCTCGCCGAGCCGGACCGCCCCGTCGGCCGTGCCGACGAGCACCCAGGACTTGCCGACGGCGAGCTCGCCGGGGGCGAGCTCGGGTCGGGGGTCGGGCAGCCGCTGGGTCGAGCGGTCCAGGGGGCCGACCCGCAGCCGGTCACCTCGGAAGGTCGTCCACGCGCCCGGGTCCGGGGTGCACCCGCGCACGTGCCGGTCGACGGCGAAGCCGGGGTCGGTCCATCGCACCTCGGCCTCCTCGACGGTGAGCTTCGGCGCGTGGCTCACGCCGTCGGCCCCCTGCGGCTGCGGGGTGATCTCGCCGCTGACGAGACCCTCGAGGCTGGCGAGCAGGAGCGGTGCCCCCGCGCCGCCGAGACGCGCGAGCAGGCTGCCGGAGGTGTCGTCGGGGCGAACCTGCTCGGTCATCGTGCCGAGCACCGGCCCCGTGTCGAGGCCCTCCTCGATGACGAAGGTCGTCGCCCCGCTCACCTCGTCGCCGGCCATGATCGCCCGCTGCACCGGGGCGGCACCGCGCCAGGCGGGCAGGAGGGAGAGGTGGAGGTTGACCCAGCCGTGGGTCGGCACGGCGAGGAGCGCGGCAGGGACGAGCGCGCCGTAGGCGACGACGGCCACGACATCGGCCTCCAGCGCCGCCAGCTGCTCGGCGACCCCCTCGTCGCGCAGGCTGCGCGGGGCGAGCACGGGCACGCCCGCCTCGTGCGCCACGACGCTCACGGGCGAGGGAGTGAGGGTGCGGCCCCGACCGGAGCGGGCGTCGGGCCGGGTGAGGACCGCGACGACCTCGTGCGGGCTGTCGAGGAGCAGACGCAGGGAGGGCACGGCCACGTCAGGGGTCCCGGCAAAGATCACGCGCACCCGCGGCAGTCTAGGTGCCCTCGTCAGTCGAGCACGTGCGGCCCGACCCGGACGCGGACCGGGTCGGCGACCTTGCGCCCCGACTCGGTGGCCCGCAGCCCGGCGAGATGGGCACGGACCTGCTCGACGAGCCCCGGGTCGGCCGAGCGCGGCACCCGGACGACGAGGTGCTCCTCGCGGGCGGGGGCCGTCGACGCGGCGCCGTGCGGCCCGGCAGCATGCGCTGCCCCCGCTCCTGCTCCGGCGCCGGTCGTCGGCGCCGGCCCGCTCACCTCGGCCCCGAGGGCGAGCAGCCCGTCGCGCACCTCGCGCAGGTGGTCGCGGCTGCCGAGCACCTGCGCCGCCCACGCGGCCGGGGGCAGGTCGAGCTCGGCCCGCTCGGCGAGCTCGCGGGCGGCGAACCACGCCGGGTCCCACCGCACGAGGGCCTCGACCGCCGGGATGACGGCGTGCTCCGGGGCGCCGGCCAGGACGACCTCTCCCCCGTCGGCCCACGACCGCACGAGAGCCGCGGCGCCGAGCCAGCGCCGCACGCTCTCCTCGGAGGCGCGCAACGAGGGGCGGTCGAGCAGGGCCCAGGCGTCGAGCAGCAGGGCCGCGGCGTAGCCCCCCTCGGCGACCGGCTCCGCACCCGGGGTCGCCACGACGATCGCGGGCCGGGCGGGCACCGAGGCGACGACGTCCGGGGCGCCCGACCGCACGACCGGCACCCCGGGGAAGGCGCGGCCGATCTCCTCGGACGTGCGCCGCGCGCCGACGACGCTCGCCCGCAGGGTGCGCCCGTCGCACTCGGGGCAGCTCCAGGACTCGTCTCGACGGTGGCACCAGCCGCACACGGGCTGACCGCCGGACCCGGGCAGGGACAGCGGGCCGTGGCAGGTCGCGCAGCGCGCCGGGGCCCGGCAGGTCGCGCACCGGGTGGCGGGCACGTAGCCGCGCCGGGGCACCTGGACGAGGACGGGGCCGTGGTCGAGCGCGGCCCGGGCCGCACGCCACGCGGCGGAGGGGATGTGCGCCCGGGCGGCGGGCCCGTCGCGCTCGGCGTCGTGTCCCTCGCCCGCGACCCGCACGCGAGCGGCCGACGTGCGCTCGCCGAGACCGCCGACGGCCACGAGCTCGCCGCGCTCGACGAGCTCGACGACGTCGGTGCTCACGCTCGGGCCCGCGACGAGCGCCGCGGCCCCGGCGAGCTCGGCCCGCGCGAGCAGGACCTGCCGCACGTGGTGGTAGGGAGCCCGCGGCTCGACGTGCAGGTCGTCGCCGTCGTCCCACCACGCGACGAGACCGAGGTCGTGCACGGGGGCGAAGGCGGCAGCGCGGGTCCCCACGACGACCCGCACGTGACCGCGCAGCACCTTCAGCCATGCGGTGTAGCGGGCCTGAGGCCCCTGGTCGGCGTGGAGCACGACGTGGCGGTCGGGACCCAGGGCAGCCAGGAGCGCGGCATCGACCCGGTCGAGGTCACGGCGGTCGGGGACGACGAGGACGCTCCCCCGCCCCGATGCGGCGGTGGCCAGGGCGGCGTCGGCCAGGGTGCGGGGCCAGTCGGTGAGCGGGTCGTGCGAGGGGGTCGTGAGGAGCGCGGCCCGCGGCGACTGCCCGGTGCTCAGGCGGCTCCACAGCGCCGCCCCGGCCCGGTAGCGGGTCCACGACACGGGTGGCGCGTCCGGGGCGTCGGGCGGGTCCACGGCCTCGGGGGCGCGCTCGGCGAGGGAGCGCTCGGCTCGGGCGTGCCGCGGTGGCACGGCGAGGCGGAGCACGTCCATCACCGTGCCGGCCTGCTCGCGGGCGAGCCGCTGCGCGGTCTGCAGCACGTGCGGGACGAGGACGGCCTCGTCGCTGACGACGGTGCGAAGGGGGGCGAGCCGGCCCTCGTGCTCGGCCGCCGGCACACGCTCGAGGAGGTAGCCGCCGAGGTCCTGCCCGGCGAAGCGGACCTTGACCCGGGCACCGGGCACGGCGCGCTCGTCGAGCTCGACGGGCACCGTGTACTCGAAGGGGCGGTCGAGGTGCGCCAGCCCGGTGTCGACGAGCACACGGGCCACCGGCAGCGCGGGGCGCGCTCCTGGGTCCTGCTCCACCGGCCCGGCCGGCATCTCGATCTCCAGCACGTGCGTCAACCTAGCGGCCGGCCCCGACAGCCGGCCGCCCGGCGAGGTCAGCCCCGGACGGCTGCCTGGAGGGCCTCGACCTTCGTCGTGCGCTCCCAGGTGAAGGCGTCCTCGTAGCCGTCGGCCTGCGTGCGGCCGAAGTGGCCGTAGGCGGCCGTCGGGCGGTAGATCGGGCGGAGCAGGTCGAGCTCCTCGACGATGGCGAGCGGGCGCAGGTCGAAGACCGCGGTCACGGCCGCCTGGATCTTCTCCACCGGCACGGTCTCGGTGCCGAAGGTCTCGACGTAGAGGCCGACGGGCTGCGCGGCGCCGATCGCGTAGGCGACCTGGACCTCGCAGCGGGTCGCCAGACCGGCGGCGACGACGTTCTTGGCCACCCAGCGCATCGCGTACGCGGCGGAGCGGTCGACCTTGCTCGGGTCCTTGCCGGAGAAGGCGCCGCCGCCGTGACGGGCCATGCCGCCGTAGGTGTCGACGATGATCTTGCGGCCGGTGAGGCCCGCGTCGCCCATCGGACCGCCGATGACGAACTTGCCGGTGGGGTTGATGAGGGTGCGGTAGGCCGAGACGTCGAGGTCGACACCGGAGTCGAGCAGGGCGTCCATCACCGGGCCGATGACGTGCTCCTGGATGTCGGCCGGCAGCTGGCGCTCGTGGTCGACCTCGGCGCTGTGCTGGGTCGACAGCACGACGGTGTCCAGCCGTACGGCACGGTCGCCGTCGTAGTCGATCGTCACCTGGGTCTTGCCGTCGGGGCGCAGGTAGTCCAGGACACCGGTCTTGCGCACCTCGGTGAGGCGCTGGCTGAGGCGGTGGGCCAGGAAGATCGGCAGCGGCATGAGCTCGGGGGTGTCGTCGCACGCGTAGCCGAACATCAGCCCCTGGTCGCCGGCGCCCTGCTTGTCCTTGGGGTCGATCCCGCCGGTGCGGTTCTCGAAGGCGGTGTCGACGCCCTGCGCGATGTCGGGGCTCTGCTGCCCGATGGAGACCGAGACCCCGCACGAGCGGCCGTCGAAGCCCTTCTCGGAGGAGTCGTAGCCGACGCCCTCGGCGACGAGCGAGCGCACGAGCTTGGGGATCTCGACGTAGCCCTCGGTCGTCACCTCGCCGGAGATGTGCACGAGACCGGTCGTCACCATCGTCTCGACGGCGACCCGGCTGTGCGGGTCCTGCTCGAGCATCGCGTCGAGGATCGTGTCCGAGATCTGGTCGCAGATCTTGTCGGGGTGACCCTCGGTGACGGACTCGGAGGTGAAGAGGCGACCAGCCACGCGGTGCTCCTGGTGTGTGTTGGGCGTGTGTGTCGGGCAGGGTGTCGAGGTACGGGGGTGAGACGCACTGCGGGCAGTGCAGGCCCCGACGACGCGCGGCGTCGTGCGGGGCGCGGTCAGTCTAGGTGGCCGGCAGCAGCTCGAGCAGGAGGTCCAGCACGGCGTGGGCGAGGACGCCCTTGTCCGCGGGTCCGACCGTGCGCTCGGGATGACCGGGCCGCAGCAGGTGGACGGTGCTCGTGTCCTGGCCGAAGGCCACGCCGACCCCGACCTCGTTGACGACGAGCGCGTCGCACCCCTTGCGGGCGAGCTTGGCCCGGCCGTGCTCGAGGACCGAGCCCTCGTCGTCCCCGGTCTCCGCGGCGAAGCCGACGACGACCGGCGACGTGGGGTCGGCAGAGGCCGCCCGCGACGCGACGAGACCGGCGAGGACGTCGGGGTTGCGCACGAGCGTGATGCTCGGCGCCGAGTCGTCCTGCGGCCCGTCGTGCGTCTTCTTGATCTTGCTGCCGGCATAGCTCGCAGGGCGGAAGTCGGCGACGGCTGCGGCCATGACGACGGCGTCGTGCTCGGGCGCGCGCTCGTGCACGGCGGCCTCGAGCTCGAGGGCGCTCTCGACGCGCACGACGTCGACGCCCTCGGCGGCCGTGGGCAGGGGCACCTCGACCGAGGCGGCGACGAGGGTGACGTGCGCCCCACGCTGCGCGGCGGCGCGGGCGAGCGCCACACCCTGCTTGCCCGAGGAGCGGTTGCCGAGGTAGCGCACCGGGTCGAGCGCCTCGCGGGTGCCACCGGCGCTCACGAGCACTCGGCGGCCGCGCAGGTCCTGGGCGGGCCCGTCGACACGTCGCGCCTCGACCGCGGCCATCGCCGCGGCGTGGATCGCCTCCGGCTCGGGCAGCCGCCCGGGTCCGGTGTCGGCGCCGGTGAGACGTCCCGAGTCGGGCTCGACGACGACGACCCCGCGCTCGCGCAGGGTCGCGACGTTGGCCTGGGTCGCGGCGTGCTGCCACATCTCCGTGTGCATGGCCGGGGCCATGACGACGGGGCAGCGCGCCGTGAGCAGGACGTTCGTCAGCAGGTCGCCCGCGAGGCCGTGCGCGGCCCGCGCCAGCAGGTCGGCCGTCGCCGGGGCGACGACGACGAGATCGGCCTCCTGGCCGATCCGCACGTGCGGGACGTCGGTGATGCCCGTCCAGACGTCGGTCTGGACCGCGCGTCCCGAGAGGGCCTCCCACGTCGGGGCGCCGACGAAGCGCAGCGCCGCCTCGGTGGGCACGACGGTGACCTCGTGGCCGGACTCGGTGAGCAGACGCAGGAGCAGCGCCGCCTTGTAGGCGGCGATGCCCCCGGTCACGCCGAGGACGACGCGCACGTCAGCCCGCTCAGGCCTGGTCGGCGGGAGCGCTGCTGGTAGGAGCGCTGTCGGCGGGCGTCTCGAGCGCCGGCGCGTCCGCCACGGCGGCGCCGGACTCGTCCTGCTCGGGGGTCGGCTCGTTGGTGAGCAGCCCCTCGTTGATCTCCCGAAGGGCGATCGACAGCGGCTTCTCGTGCACCTGGGCGTCGACGAGCGGGCCGATGTACTCGAGCAGCCCCTCCTGGAGCTGGCTGTAGTAGGCGTTGATCTGACGCGCGCGCTTCGCGCCGTAGAGGACGAGGGCGTACTTGCTGTCAGCCTTCGTCAGGAGGTCGTCGATCGGCGGGTTGGTGATGCCGATGGGGTTGGCCTGGGTGCCAGACACGGGTGTCCTCACTGCTCGGGGTGGTGGTCCTTCGGTCCTACGCGCAGGCCGGCAGAGGCCTCACGCGACGGGGATCTCATCAATGATACGAGTTCCTCGGCCGCACGCCGAACGTCGTCGTTGACGATGACCGCGTCGAACTCGCTCTGGGCGGCCAGCTCGACCTTCGCGGTCTCGAGACGCACGGCCCGCTCCTCCTCCGTCTCGGTGCCCCGGCCGACGAGCCGGGAGACGAGGTCGTCCCACGACGGGGGCGCGAGGAAGACGAACTGGGCCTCGGGCATCGACGCGCGCACCTGGCGGGCGCCCTGGAGGTCGATCTCGAGCAGCGGGAGCAGGCCGTCGGCCAGCGCCTGCTCGACCGGGCCGCGCGGCGTGCCGTACGAGGCGCGGCCGTGGACGACGGCCCACTCGAGCATCTCGCCGGTCGCGACCATGTGGGCGAAGGTCTCGCCGGGCACGAAGTGGTAGTGGACGCCGTCGACCTCACCGGGTCGCGCCGGGCGCGTCGTCGCCGAGACGGAGAGCCAGACCTCGGGGTGGTGCTCGCGGATGTAGGCGGCGACGGTCCCCTTGCCGACGGCCGTCGGACCGGCCAGGACGGTCAGGCGGGCGGTCACGAGCCTTCGAACCGGGCGACGAGGGCGGCGACCTGGTGCTGGCCGAGGCCGCGCACGCGACGCGAGCGGGCGATGCCGAGCTCGTCCATGATCCGCTCGGCCTTGACCCGGCCGATGCCGGGCATCGACTCGACGAGCGCGAGCACGCGCATCTTCGCCACGGCCTCGTTGCCCCGCCGGTCCTCGATGACCTCGCGGATCGACCCGCCGGAGGTCTTGAGCCGCAGACGGATCGCGGCGCGCTCGCGACGGGCCGCGGCCGCCTTCGCGAGGGCCTCGGCACGCTGCTCCGGGGTGAGGGGTGGGACGGCCACGGCGAGACTCCGATTCACGGCTGACGGACGAGGGATGGGTCGGATGCTACTCGCCGCCCGTGTCCAGGACGCCCTCGGCCACCTCGTCATCGGCGAGGTCCTCGCCGACGACCTCGGCGACCGAGGCGGCCACCGAGCGAGCGCGGGCACGAAGGGAGGCGACGTCCGGGCCGGCCGAGAGCACGTCGCGGCTGCTCGACGCGAGCACCTGCCCGAGGGCGCCGGCGAAGACCCGCCGCACGTCCGCGGCGGTCGCGCCCTGGGCCCCGAGACCGGGGGCCAGCAACGGCGCGCCGGACCCGGGCAGGTCGACCCCCAGCTCGCGCACGGCGTCGCCGACGGTGGCGCCGACGACGAGGCCGACGCTGCCCAGCTCACCCCGTGAGCGCGCGGCGGCGTTGTCCCCGGCCGCGCCCTGCGCGACACCGGCCGCGACGGAGCGACCGGCCGCGTCGCGGGCGTGCTGCACGCTGGCGCCCTCGGGGTTGGAGGTGAGCGCGAGGACGAAGACCCCGCGGTCGGTCTGCACGGCGAGGTCGATCGCGGGGCGCAGCGACTCGTAGCCGAGGTAGGGGCTGAGGGTGATCGCGTCGGCCGGCGAGGGGGCGTGCGTGCCGAGGAAGGCCTCGCCGTAGGCGTCGACCGTCGTGCCGATGTCGCCGCGCTTGACGTCGAGGACGCTCAGCGTGCCCGCGGCGCGCAGCTCGTCGAGCACGCGCTCGAGCAGGGCGACGCCCCGGCTGCCGAAGACCTCGAAGAAGGCCGACTGCGGCTTGACCGCCGCGACCGCTCCCCCGAAGGCCTCGACGCAGGTGAGGGCGAAGCGCTCGACGCCCGCGTAGTCGTAGGTGAGCCCCCACGACTCGACGAGCGAGCGGTGCGGGTCGATCCCCGCGCAGAGCGGTCCGTGCTGCGCCATCGCGGCCTGCAGCCGCGCCCCGAAGGCCGTGGTCGCCGTCTCGCTCATCCCAGTCCTCCGTCGTGGGCGATGCCGACGACGTCGGCGAGCCGGGTGATCCCACGACGCTCGAGGTCGGCGGCGAGCTCGTGCCCGACGCGCACCGGGGCGGTCGGGTCGTTGAAGGCGGCGGTGCCGACCTGGATCGCGCTCGCGCCGGCGGCGACGAGCTCGAGGGCGTCCGCCCCGGTGCGCACGCCACCGGCACCGACGACCGGCACCGTGGGGATGCGCCCGTCGCGCATCGCCGCGGTGACCTGCCAGATCGCGCGGACCGCCACGGGACGGATCGCCGGCCCGGACAGGCCGCCGGTCGTGCCCGCGAGGTGGGGGCGCAGCCGGACCGGGTCGATGACGACGCCGAGCAAGGTGTTGATCATCGTCAGCCCGTGGGCACCGGCCCGCAGCACGGCCGCCGCGATCTCGGTGATGTCGGTGACGTCGGGGCTGAGCTTGGCGAGCATGGGGATGCCGCGCGGCACCTCCTCGCGCACGAGGGTGAGCACCTTGTGCGAGCTCGCCGGGTCGCACGCGAAGACGAGCCCGCGGTTGGCGACGTTCGGGCAGGAGATGTTGACCTCGATCGCCGCGACCGCCGAGGCGTAGGGCGAGCGGCACACCGTGCGCGCGACGGCGGCGAACTCGCTCGCCGTCGACCCGGCGACCGAGACGACGACCCGCGCCCCGACCGAGTGCAGCCAGGCGAGGTCGCGCTCGACGAAGGCCTGCACCCCCGGGCCCTGGAGCCCGATGCTGTTGAGCATGCCCGAGTCGGTCTCGGCCATGCGGGGCGTCCCGCGCCCGCTGACGGCACCGAGCTTGACCGACTTCGTCACGAAGGCGCCGAGCTCGGCGATGTCGACGAAGCGGTGCATCTCCCGGCCGTTGGCCGCGCAGCCGGAGGCCGTCATCATCGGGCTCGGCAGCCGCACCCCCGCGAGGTCGACGGACATGTCGACGGAGGCACCGGGGCGCGCCGTCGCGACCGGCGCGAGCTCCGGCTCGGCGTCCTCGTGGATGTCGTGACCCATCAGCGCACCACCTCCTGCGGGGCGCCGACGGCGTCGGACGGCACGAGGCAGCGCCCGTCGACGAAGGCGTCCCACCGCACCCGGTCGCCGCGGAAGACCGGGCCCTCGACGCACGAGCGGACCATCGAGGTGACCCCGTCGTCGTCGCGCACCGGCATGACGCACGTCATGCAGATGCCGATGCCGCAGGCCATGGCCTCCTCGACCGCCACCTGGGCGACGGCGCCGTGCTCCTGCGCGATCTCGTGCAGCGAGCGCAGCATCCCCATGGGGCCGCAGCCGTAGACGACCGAGGCGCCCGTGCGCGTGATGATCTCGGGCAGGACGTCGCTCACCCACCCCTTCGTCCCGGCGGAGCCGTCGTCGGTCGTGACGCTCACGCCGTCGGCGACCCGGCGGGCCTGGACGACCCCGAAGAGCCGGTCCGCGCTCGCTGCACCGAGGACCACCTCGACGTGGCAGCCGCGCTCGCGGAGCACCTCGGCGAGCCAGAAGAGCGGGGCCGAGCCGTACCCGCCGCCGACGAGCACGCAGGCGACCGGGGTGCTGGGCACGGGGAAGGGCCGGCCGAGCGGGCCCACGACGTTGACGTGCGCCCCGACCGGCAGCCCGACGAGCTCCTCGGTGCCGGGCCCGTGCGCGGCGACGACGACCTCGACGGTCGGGCCGTACGTGCCGCGCGGGCTCACCCGGTGGATGGAGAAGCTGCGACGCAGCAGCATCGACGAGTGCGTGCCCCCGACCGCGAGCGCGACGAAGTGCCCCGGCCGGGCGAGCTCGGGCAGCCCGGGCGCCACCACCGTCAGGTGGTGGTACGCCCCGACCCGATGGTTGGCGATGACCTCGGCCTCGACCTGCACCACCCCGGCGCCCGGACGGGCCGCCTCGGCGCCGATCGAGCCGGTGCTCATCCCTTCGCCCCGTAGAGGTCGAGGTCGGCCGCGTGCTCCTGCAGCGGCTTGACCCGCAGCTCGCCGTGGATGCGCGCCTCGATGGCCTGGACCGCGGCGCCGAGCTGCTGCACGGTCGTGACGATCGGCTTGTCCATCGCGGTGGTCGCCGCACGGATCGCGTAGCCGTCGGCCCGCGCGTCCTGGCCCGAAGGGGTGTTGAAGACCATCTCGATCTCGCCGGCGAGGATCTGCTCGACGATGCCGGGCTCGCCCTCGCTGCGCTCGCTGTGCTTGCGGGCCACCTCGGCCTCGAGGCCGTTGCGGCGCAGCACCTCGGCGGTGCCCGCCGTCGCGACGATGGTGAAGCCGAGGTCGCGCAGACGCTTGACGGGGAAGATCATCGCCCGCTTGTCGCGGTTGGCGACGGAGACGAAGACCCGGCCCGAGGTGGGCAGCCCGGTGCTCAGCGAGCCGAGCTGGCTCTTCATGAAGGCGGCGCCGAAGTCGGTGTCGATGCCCATGACCTCGCCGGTCGAGCGCATCTCCGGGCCGAGCAGGCTGTCGACGACGTCGCCCTCGCGGGTGCGGAAGCGCTTGAAGGGCAGGACCGCCTCCTTGACCGACATCGGCGCGTGGGCCGGCATCGAGCCGCCGTCGGTGTGCCGCGGCAGCATGCCCTCGTCGCGCAGCTGCGCGATGCTCGCGCCGAGCATGACCCGGGCGGCGGCCTTGGCGACCGGGACACCGGTGGCCTTGGCGACGAAGGGGACGGTGCGGCTGGCCCGCGGGTTGGCCTCGAGGACGTAGAGGACGTCCTGGGCGAGCGCGAACTGGACGTTCATCAGGCCGCGCACCCCGATCCCCTTCGCCAGGGCGAGGGTCGCCTCGCGCACTCGGCGCAGCTCGCTCTCGCCGAGGGTCGCCGGCGGCAGCGTGCAGCTGGAGTCGCCGGAGTGGATCCCGGCCTCCTCGATGTGCTCCATGATCCCGCCGAGATACATCTCCTCGCCGTCGTAGAGCGCGTCGACGTCGATCTCGATGGCGTCGTCGAGGAAGCGGTCGACGAGGATCGGGTGCTCCGGGCTGGCGATCGCCGCGCGGGTGACGTACTCCGAGAGGGTCTCGTCGTCGTAGACGATCTCCATGCCGCGCCCGCCGAGGACGTAACTCGGGCGCACGAGGACCGGGTAGCCGATCTCGTCGGCGATCGTCACGGCCTCGTCGGCGCTGAAGGCGGTGCCGTGCTTGGGGGCGTTGAGCCCGGCCTCGGCGAGCACGCGGCCGAAGTGGCCCCGGTCCTCGGCGAGGTCGATGGCCTCCGGCGAGGTGCCGACGACCGGCACGCCCTCGTCCTTGAGCGCCTGCGCCAGGCCGAGCGGGGTCTGCCCGCCGAGCTGGACGATGACGCCGGCGACGGGCCCGGCCTGGGTCTCCGCGTGGATGACCTCGAGGACGTCCTCGAGGGTCAGCGGCTCGAAGTACAGCCGGCTGCTCGTGTCGTAGTCGGTCGAGACCGTCTCGGGGTTGCAGTTGACCATCACCGTGTCGTAGCCGGCCTCGCGCAGGGCGAAGCTCGCGTGGACGCAGGAGTAGTCGAACTCGACGCCCTGGCCGATCCGGTTCGGCCCCGAGCCGAGGATGATGACGGCCTCGCGCTCGCGGGGCTCGACCTCGTCCTCCTCGTCGTAGGCGGAGTAGTAGTACGGCGTGCGGGCGGCGAACTCCGCCGCGCACGTGTCGACCGTCTTGTACACCGGGCGCACGCCGAGGGCGTGGCGCACGCCGCGCACGACCTGCTCGGGCATCCTGCGCAGGCGGGCGACCTGGCCGTCGGAGAAGCCGTGGCGCTTGGCCTCGGCGAGCACCTCGGCAGTCAGCTGGTCGGCGTCGTGGACCTCCTGCGCGACCTCGTTGATGAGGGCGATCTGGTCGAGGAACCACGGGTCGATCTTCGTCGCGTCGTGGACCTCCTCGACGCCGCAGCCGGCGCGCATCGCCTGCTGGACGAGGACGAGACGGCCGTCGGTGGGCGTGCGCGCCTCGTCGAGCATCTCGCGCCCGCGCTCGAGGCTGGGCTGGTCGCCGTCCCAGTGGAAGGCGGCGCCCGAGCGCTCCATCGAGCGCAGCGCCTTCTGCAGCGCCTCGGTGAAGCAGCGCCCGATCGACATCGCCTCGCCGACGGACTTCATCGTCGTCGTCAGCGTGGGGTCGGCGGCCGGGAACTTCTCGAAGGCGAAGCGCGGCACCTTGACGACGACGTAGTCGAGCGAGGGCTCGAAGGAGGCCGGCGTCTCGGCGGTGATGTCGTTGGGGACCTCGTCGAGGGTGTAGCCGATGGCCATCTTCGCCGCGATCTTGGCGATCGGGAAGCCGGTCGCCTTGCTCGCCAGCGCCGACGAGCGCGAGACGCGGGGGTTCATCTCGATGACGATGATCCGGCCGTCGGCGGGGTTGACCGCGAACTGGATGTTGCAGCCACCGGTCTCGACGCCGACCTCGCGGATGACGGCGATGCCGATGTCGCGCAGGCGCTGGTACTCGCGGTCGGTGAGGGTGAGCGCGGGCGCGACGGTGATGGAGTCGCCGGTGTGCACGCCCATGGGGTCGAGGTTCTCGATCGAGCACACGACGACGACGTTGTCGGCGTGGTCGCGCATGACCTCGAGCTCGTACTCCTTCCACCCGAGGATCGACTCCTCGAGGAGGACCTCGGTGACCGGGCTGTACTGCAGACCGGCACCGGCGATGCGGCGCAGGTCGGTCTCGTCGTAGGCGAAGCCGGAGCCGAGGCCGCCCATGGTGAAGGACGGGCGCACGACGACGGGGTAGCCGCCGAGGCCGTCGACGGCCGCGAGGCACTCGTCCATCGTGTGGCAGATCTGCGAGCGGGCGGACTCGCCGCCGACGCGCTCGACGACGCCCTTGAAGCGCTCGCGGTCCTCGCCGAGCTCGATGGCCTCGACGTTGGCGCCGATGAGCGGGCAGCCGTAGCGCTCGAGGACGCCCGCGTCGTGCAGGGCGATCGCGGTGTTGAGGGCGGTCTGGCCGCCGAGGGTGGCCAGGACCGCGTCGGGGCGCTCGCGCTCGATGATCGCCTCGACGACCTCGGGCGTGATCGGCTCGACGTAGGTCGCGTCGGCGAACTCCGGGTCGGTCATGATCGTCGCCGGGTTGGAGTTGACGAGGATGACGCGGATGCCCTCCTCGCGCAGGACGCGGCAGGCCTGGGTGCCGGAGTAGTCGAACTCGCAGGCCTGACCGATGACGATCGGGCCGGAGCCGATGACGAGGACGCTGCGGATGTCGTCGCGCTTGGGCATCAGGCGTGGGTCTCCTGGTCGGTGGTGGGGGTGGCGTCGCCGCTCGAGCTCAGCAGGTCGACGAAGCGGTCGAAGAGGTAGGCCGCGTCGTGCGGGCCGGCGGCCGCCTCGGGGTGGTACTGGACGGAGAAGGCGCGCAGGTCGCCCTCCGGGGAGCGCAGCTCCAGGCCCTCGACGACGTCGTCGTTGAGGCAGACGTGGCTCACGGTGGCCGAGCCGAAGGGGGTGTCCGTCGCCCCGTCGAGGGGGGCGTCGACGGCGAAGCCGTGGTTGTGCGCCGTCACCTCGACCTTGCCGGTCGAGCGGTCCATGACCGGCTGGTTGATGCCGCGGTGGCCGTACTTGAGCTTGTAGGTCCCGAAGCCCAGCGCCCGGCCGAAGAGCTGGTTGCCGAAGCAGATCCCGAAGTACGGGATCCCCGCGTCGAGCACCTCGCGGAGCAGCTCGATCTCATGGGTGGCCGCGGCGGGGTCGCCGGGTCCGTTGGAGAAGAAGACCCCGTCGGGCGCGATCTCACGGACCCGCTCGAAGGGGGTCGTCGCGGGCAGGACGTGGACCTCCATGCCGCGCTGCGCCATGAGCTCGGGGGTCATCGACTTGATGCCGAGGTCGATGGCAGCGACGGTGAAGCGCTTCTCCCCCTTCGCCTCGACGACGTAGGGCTCGGCGGTCGCGACCTCGGCGGCCAGGGCCGCGCCGGTCATCTGCGGCGCGTCCTGGACGCGCTGCAGCAGCTCCTCGGTGCCGGCGAGGGAGTCGCCGGAGAAGATGCCGACGCGCATCGCGCCGCGCTCGCGCAGGTGCCGGGTCAGGGCGCGGGTGTCGATGCCGCTGATGCCGACGACGCCCTGCGTCGCGAGCTCGTCGCCGAGGCTGCGGCGGCTGCGCCAGCTGCTCGGGCGGATCGCGGGGTCGCGCACGACGTAGCCGCTCACCCAGATCCGGGTCGACTCGTCGTCCTCGTCGTTCCAGCCGGTGTTGCCGACGTGCGGGGCCGTCATGACGACGACCTGGCGGTGGTAGCTCGGGTCGGTGAGGGTCTCCTGGTAGCCGGTCATGCCGGTGGAGAAGACGGCCTCGCCGACGGTCTCGCCCACCGCGCCGTAGGCGTCGCCGGCGAAGGTGCGGCCGTCCTCGAGGACGAGGAGGGCGGGCTGCCGGTCGGTACGGGTCGTCATGCGGTCACCTTCGTGGTCGTGCGGTCGGGACTGGTGCGGGTGAGCGCACCGCGCAGCACCGTCGCGACGACGGAGCCGGTGAGGGTGCGCCCGTGGAAGGGCGTGTTGCGCGAGAGCGAGGCCGTCGCGGCACGGTCGACGGTGACCGTGGCGCCCGGGTCGACGAGCGCGAGGTGCGCCGGCGCCCCGACGACGAGCTCGCCGCCGTGCTCGGCGAGACCGGCGATGCGGGCCGGTGCGCTCGACATGACGCGGGCCAGGCCCGCGAGGTCCATGCTCCCCTGGCGCACCATGACGTCGTGGACGACCGCGAAGGCGGTCTCCAGCCCGGTCATCCCGAAGGCGGCGTCGACGAAGGCGTGCTCCTTGTCGTGCCGGGCGTGCGGGGCGTGGTCGGTGGCCACGGCGTCGATCGTGCCGTCGGCCAGGCCCTCGCGCAGCGCCGCGACGTCCTCGTCGGGGCGCAGCGGCGGGTTGACCTTGTACACGGGGTCGTAGCCGCTCAGCAGGTCGGTCGTCAGCAGCAGGTGGTGCGGCGTGACCTCGGCGGTCATCCGGGCGCCGCGGGCCTTGGCCCAGCGCACGACCTCGAGGCCCTCGGCGGTCGACACGTGGGCGACGTGCACCCGGCTGCCGGTGAGGAGCGCGAGCTGGGCGTCGCGGGCGATGATGCTCGCCTCGGCCGCCGCCGGCCAGCCGGGCAGCCCGAGCCGTCCGGACAGCTCGCCCTCGTGGCAGCACGCCGACGCCCCGGCGAGCTCCGGGTCCTGGCTGTGCTGCGAGACGACGCCGTCGAAGGCGCGGACGTACTCGAGCGCGCGGCGCATGACGCGGGCGTCGGCGACGCACCGCCCGTCGTCGGAGAAGACGGTGACACCGGCCCGGGAGCGGTGCATCAGGCCGAGCTCGGCGAGCTCGTGGCCGTCGAGCCCCTTCGTCACCGCGCCGATCGGCTGGACGTCGACGAGCCCGGCGGTGCGGCCGAGGTCGAGGACGCGCTCGGCGGCCTCGGCGGTGTCGGTGACCGGCGAGGTGTTGGCCATGGCGAGGATCGCCGTGAAGCCGCCCGCGGCGGCGGCGGCGGACCCGGTCGCGATCGTCTCGGCGTCCTCGCGTCCCGGCTCGCGCAGGTGGGTGTGCAGGTCGACCAGGCCCGGCAGGACGTGCAGGCCGTCGGCGTCGAGCACCTCGACGTCCTCCGCGGCCCGCGCGGCCTCGCCGGCCCGGGCTCCGAGGGCGGCGATGCGGCCGTCCTCGACGAAGAGGTCCTGGGCGGGGCCGTCGAGCAGACGGGCCCCCGTGACGAGCAGGCTCATGCGGCAGCACCCTTCGAGGCTCGTCCCTCGCGCCTCAGGACATCGCCCTCTCCCGAGGCCAGCAGGTGGTACAGGACGCTCATCCGCACCGCGACACCGGCGCTCACCTGGTCGAGGACGAGCGAGCTCGCCGCGTCGGCGGCGTCGGCCGCGATCTCCAGACCGCGGTTCATCGGGCCCGGGTGGCAGATGACACCCTCCGGGCTGGCCGCGGTGAAGGTGGCGAGGCGGTCTCGGGTCAGGCCGTAGCCGACGGTGTACTCGCGCGGTGTCGGGAAGTACCCGCCGCTCATCCGCTCGTGCTGCACGCGCAGCATCATGAGCACGTCGGGCACGGGGGCGTGCGTCCCGGCGAGCACCGCGTCGAGGTCATGGCTCAGCGCGAAGCCGTCGCGCTCGGCCCACGCCCGGGCCCCGCTCGGCATGAGCGTCGGCGGGGCGACGACGGTGACGCGGGCGCCGAGCAGGCGCAGGCTCACGAGGTTGGAGCGGAAGACCCGGCTGTGGGTGACGTCGCCGACGATCGCGACGTGGCGCCCCTCGAGCGAGCCGAGCCGCTGCTCGACCGTGTACGCGTCGAGCAGCGCCTGGGTCGGGTGCTCGTGCGTGCCGTCGCCGGCGTTGATGACGCTCGTCCCGGTGCCGAGCTCGTCGAGCCAGCGGGCGACCTGGTGGGCCGCCCCGGAGGCGTGGTGGCGCATGACGATGGCGTCGACGCCCATCGAGGCGATGGTCATCGTCGTGTCGCGCAGCGACTCGCCCTTGCTCGTCGAGGAGCCCTTGCCGGTGATGTTGATCGTGTCGGCCGACATCCACTTGCCCGCGATCTCGAAGGAGGAGCGGGTCCGGGTGCTGTCCTCGAAGAAGAGGTTGATGACGGTCCGGCCGCGCAGGGTCGGGATCTTCTTGACCTCGCGGCGCTGCACCTGGTGCATCTCGGCGGCCGTGTCGAGCAGCTCTCGCACGCCCGCGGCGTCGAGGTCGGCGACGGACAGCAGGTGACGGGTCATCGGGCTCCTCCTCGGATCGTCACGGAGTCGGCGACGCCGTCGTACCCGCGCAGCCGGACGGCGATGCGCTCGGTGTGCGAGGTCGGCAGGTTCTTGCCGACGTGGTCGGCCCGGATCGGCAGCTCGCGGTGGCCGCGGTCGACGAGCGCGGCGAGACGCACGGTGCGCGGCCGGCCGTAGTCGGCGAGCGCGTCGAGGGCCGCACGCACGGTGCGCCCCGAGTACAGGACGTCGTCGACGAGGACGACGGTGCGCCCGTCGATGCCGCCGGCGGGGATCTGGGTCTGGGCCGGGGCGCGGGTCGGCTGGGCGCGCAGGTCGTCGCGGTACATCGTCACGTCCAGCGAGCCGCAGGCCACGGGGCTGCCCTCGACCTCGGTGACGAGCGCGGCGAGCCGGCGGGCCAGCTCGACGCCGCGGCTGGGGATGCCGAGCAGGACGAGACCCTCGGCCCCGCGGTTGTGCTCGATGATCTCGTGCGCGATGCGCTTGAGGGCCCGGGCGACGTCGTCCTCGGAGAGGACCTCGCGGCCGTCGGGGGGTCCGGGGTCGCTCGCCGGACCGGGTCGTGCGGTGTCAGGACACATCAGTGCCTCAGACCTCCTTGCCTGCCTCACAGGACAGCGGTTAAAGGATGTCGGTCGCGAGCCACTCTAGGACGTCCGGGGCCCTGCCCACGACGTGGTCCGGATCGAGGGACGCCCGGGCCCGGGGCCTACCCTGAGGACATGGCAGGCGAGGACGAGACGGGGCACGTCCAGGTGCTCGCGGGCCGCGAGGTCCCCCTGGGCGGCCAGCGCGCCCTCACCGTGCGCCGCACGCTCCCCCACCGCGACCGCTCCTTCGTCGGGGCGTGGTGCTTCGTCGACCACTACGGCCCGGTCCCCGTCGGGCCCGGGGAGCGCGTCATGGACGTGCCCCCGCACCCGCACACCGGCCTGCAGACCGTGTCCTGGCTCTTCGAGGGCGTCGTGCAGCACGACGACAGCGCCGGTGTGAGCGCCCGGGTCCTGCCCGGCGAGGTCAACCTCATGACCGCCGGGTCCGGCATCGCCCACTCCGAGGTGAGCACCGACGAGTCGGAGCGCCTCCACGGCGTCCAGCTCTGGGTCGCCCTGCCCGACGCCGACCGGCACGGCGGGCGCGGCTTCGAGCACCACGCCCCGGAGGCGGTCCCGCTGCCCGGCGGCGCCGGCACGGCGCTCGTCTTCCTCGGCACCCTGCCCGGCGTCGACGTCTCCCCCGTGCGCACGAGCACCCCGCTGCTCGGCGCCCAGCTCGACCTCGCCCCGGGTGCCGCGCTCGACCTCGCCGTCGACCCCGCCTTCGAGCACGGCGTGCTCCTCGACGAGGGCGAGGTGGGCGTCGACGGGGTCGCGCTCACGCCCGCCGACCTGGCCTGCCTCGACCCGGGCCCCCGCTCGGTGCGTCTCGTCGCCGGCGACAGCGGTGCCCGGCTCGTCCTCATCGGCGGCACCCCCTTCGAGGAGGAGGTCGTCATGTGGTGGAACTTCGTCGGGCGCACCCACGACGAGGTCGTCGCCTACCGCGAGGCCTACGAGGCGGGCTCGGAGCAGTTCGGCACCGTCCCGGGGTACGACGGCGAGCGCACGCGCATCCCGGCACCCCCGCTGCCCCCCGTCCGGCTGCGGGCGAGGAACCGCCGGGGCCGGCTGCCCGCCTGAGCACCACCTCCGCAGCGCCGCGCGGCGGGCACCTCCCGACGTCCGCTCACGGACGGGCGAGTGTGTCAACCCCCGATTTGGTTCTGGAACCCATAACGTCGCATTATGTCTCTCGTGATCGAGACACCCACGCCGAGCCCGACGCCGCTGCTGCGGCTGCGGTCCCTGAGCAAGAGCTTTCGCACCCGGGCCGGGGAGGTCCGGGCGCTCGACGACATCGACCTCACCGTCGACCGCGGCTCCATCCACGGGATCATCGGCCGCTCCGGCGCCGGCAAGTCCACCCTCATCCGCACGATCACCGGTCTGGAGACCCCGACCTCCGGTCACGTCGACCTCGACGGCACGGACGTCGCCGGGCTGCGGGGCGGTGAGCTGCGCGCCTTCCGCCGGCGCTTCGGCATGGTCTTCCAGCACGCGAACCTGCTCACCTCGCGCACCGCGGCGCAGAACATCGCCCTCCCCCTCGAGATCGCCGGCCGTCCGGCGGCCGAGCGGGCCACACGGGTCGCCGAGCTGCTCGAGCTCGTCGGGCTCGAGGGCCGCGGCGACAGCTATCCCGCGCAGCTGTCCGGCGGGCAGCAGCAGCGCGTCGGCATCGCCCGCGCGCTCGCCACCCGGCCCGACATCCTCATCTGCGACGAGCCGACCTCGGCGCTCGACTCCGCGACCACCCGCTCGGTGCTCGCGCTGCTGTCCGACCTGCGCGACGAGCTCGGCATCACCGTCGTCGTCATCACCCACGAGCCCTCCGTCGTGCGCGAGATCTGCGACGTCGTCACCGTGCTCCAGGACGGCCGGGTCACCGAGAGCGGTCCCATCGCCGCGCTCGCCGCCGATCCCGCCACCCAGGTCCACCGCGACCTGCTGCCCCTGCCCGTGCCCGCGGCCGACGAGGCCGACCGCGTCGTCGAGGTCACCCTCGGGCACGGCGGGCCCGACGAGCTCGAGCAGGCCCTCACCACCCTGCGCGCCGCGGGCATGCCCGCGCGCGTCCACGCCGCGACGATCGAGACGATCGACGACGTCACCCTCGGCCGGGCTCGCCTGCTGCTGCCCGTCGGCAGCGACCGCGACCTCGCCGAGCGCACCCTGCAGGAGGCCCGGGCATGACCCCCGCTCTCGCCCTCGTCCCGCTCGAGGACGGCCGCTGGCTCGACAACCCCGTCATCCGCGAGGGGCTGCTCACCGCGACGTGGGAGACCCTCGCGATGACCGGTGTCGCCGCGCTGCTCACCGCGCTCGTCGGCATCCCCGTCGGCGTGCTGCTCCACCAGACCTCGCCGGGCGGGATCAGCCCGAGCCCCGCGGTCCACCGGGCCGTCGGCGCGGTCGTCAACGTCGGCCGCTCGTTGCCCTTCCTCATCCTCATGATCTCGATCATCCCGCTCACCCGGCTCCTCGTCGGGACCACCGTGGGCTGGCAGGCGGCGTGCGTGCCGCTGACGATCGGGGCCATCCCCTTCTACGCCCGGCTCGTCGAGACCTCTCTGCGCGAGGTGAGCGGCGGGACCGTCGAGGCCGCGACGATGATGGGCGCCACCCGCTGGGAGCTCACCCGCAAGGTGCTCCTCGCCGAGGCCCGTCCCGGGCTCGTCGCCGGCATGACGACGACCGTCATCGCGCTCATCGGCTACACCGCGATGGCCGGCGCGATCGGCGCCGGTGGTCTCGGCGCCGTCGCCATGACGTACGGCTACAACCGCTTCGAGTCCGACGTGATGATCGCCTGCGTCGTCCTGCTCCTCGTGCTCGTCCAGCTCGTCCAGATGCTCGGCGACGCGCTCGCCCGCCGGGTCGACCACCGCTGACCTGCCCCGGCCCCCGGGCCGGGCTCCCGGGACGCAGCGCCGCGTCCACCCCTTCGCCACACCCATCTCCTCGAAAGGCACGACGATGACCGCCTCCCGCACCACCCGCCTGCTCGCCCTGACCGCCGGCGCCGCCCTGGCGCTCAGCGCCTGCGGCGCGGGCAGCGACGACGCCGAGGGCCCGGCCGCCGGCTCCGACGGCGTCACGACGCTCACCGTCGGCGCGAGCTCGACCCCGCACGCGAAGATCCTCGAGTACGTCGACGAGGAGCTCGCCCCCGACGCGAAGCTCGACCTCGACATCACCGTCTTCGACGACTACGTCCAGCCCAACGTCCAGCTCTCCGAGGGCACGCTCGACGCGAACTACTTCCAGCACCTGCCGTACTACGAGGCGCAGGTGAAGGACCGCGGCTACGACTTCGCGCACTTCGAGGGCATCCACTACGAGCCCTTCGCGCTGTACAGCACCTCGGTCGAGGACGTGAAGGACCTGCCCGACGGCGCCCAGATCGGCATCAACAACGACCCGTCGAACCAGGGCCGCGCGCTCCAGCTGCTCGCCGACGCCGACCTCATCACGCTCAAGGACGGGGTCGACGCGACGTCGGCCACGCTCTACGACGTCGACGAGAACCCGAAGAACCTCGAGTTCAAGCAGACCGACCCGGCCCAGCTCGTGCGCTCGCTCGACGACCTCGACGCCTCGGTCATCAACGGCAACTACGCCATCGAGGCCGACCTCAGCCCGACGAAGGACGCCCTGCTCGTCGAGAAGGCCGAGGGCAACGTCTACGCGAACTTCCTCACCGTGCAGGCCGGCCAGGAGGACAACCCGGCCCTCAAGGAGCTCGACACCCTGCTGCACTCCCCCGAGGTGAAGAAGTACATCGAGGACACCTGGTCCGACGGCTCGGTGCTCCCGGCCTACTGAGCTCCGGTCTGCTGAGCTCGCGGCCTCCTCAGCCGCTAGCTGCTCGCGCCGGACCCCGCACGGCCCTCGTCCTCGCGCCAGGCCTGGCGGGCCGAGCGCACGGTGCGGGCCAGCCGCGAGCCGACGCCCGACCGACCTCGACGACCCTCGTCCTGGGCCTCACGCGCTGCCGTGAGCTCCTCGGCGAGGGTCGTCGCGTCGGGCTGGTCGACGTAGCCCGCGGCGGCGAGCTCGCCCTGCCGCGCGGAGATCTCTCCGTCCTTGGTCGCCACGGGCACCTCGTCGGCATGCAGGTCGCCGGTGCGCAGGTCGACCTGCTCGCTGATGTAGCGCATGACGACCGCGACGGTCGCGATCACGGGCACGGCGAGGAAGGCCCCGACGATGCCGAAGAGGGTGCTGCCCGCGGCGACCGCCAGGAGGATGACGCCGGCGTGCAGCTGCATCGAGCGACCCTGGAGCAGCGGCTGCAGGACGTTGCCCTCGAGCTGCTGGACGGCCAGGACGATGGCGAGCACGACGAGCGCGGTCGTCAGGCCCTGCGAGACGAGCGCGACGAGGACGGCGAGCGCGCCCGCGGTCACCGCACCGATGATCGGCACGAAGCCGCCGAAGAAGGTGAGGACGGCCAGCGCGAAGGCGAGCGGCACCTGCATGACGACGAGCCCCGTGGCGATGAGCACGGCGTCGACCGCAGACACGATGGCCTGGGTGCGGATGAAGCCGCTCAGGGTGTTCCACGACCGGACCGAGACCTCGGTGAGGTGGCGCCCGGCGGTACGGCCGGAGACGCGGCGCACGAAGGGGAGGAAGTTCGGCCCGTCCTTGAGGAAGAAGAAGACGAGGACGAGGACGAGCGCCAGGGTGACGAGGGCGTTGCCGACGACGCTCACCCCGGTGAAGACACCGGACGCGATGTCGCCCGAGCGGGCCCGCAGCCACTCCTGGGCCTGCGAGACCAGCTCGTCGACCGTCGTGCTGTCGACGTTGAAGGGCGGGGCGCCGAGCCGGTCCTGCAGCTCGGTGAGCCCGCCACTGGCCGCGCTCGCGACCTCGCCGGACTGGTCGACGAGCGAGGGCGCGATGGCCGCGATGACACCGGCGAAGACCGCCAGCGAGCCGAGGAGCACGATGATGGCCGACAGCGCCGCCGGCACCCCGTGCCGGCGCAGCCAGGCGGTCGGGGGCCACAGGACGGTCGTGACGAGCAGCGCGAGGACGAGCGGGAAGACCCCCACCCACACCCGGCCGAGCAGGTAGAGGAAGCCGGCGAGCGCGAGGACGACGACGATGCCCCGCACGGACCAGCGGGCGAGGGCTGCGAGCCCCTGGCCGATGATCACCCCGCGGTCGACGCCGCGGTTGGTCGTGTCCTCCATGCCCGGCAGGGGCGCGCGCTCGGTGCCGGGCGCGGCCATCGAGCGGGTCCGCTCCCCAGCCGTCGCCGCGACCGCGGTGTCGGCGGCGAGATCCGGTGCCCCGGGGTTGCGGCGGGTCTCGTCGTCGGGCGTGATCTCGGTGACGTCGTCACCGTCGTGCTCGGTGGCCCGGTGGGCTCCCATGCGTGCTCCTCGTCGGGTCGGTAGGTCCAGCATGCGCCAGCGCGGTGCCGGGACGCGCCGCAGGCCGCGCCCGGATCGTCGGGCGCGGCCTGCGGCAGGGCTGGCGAGACCCCGTGAGGGGGTACGCCGGCTCAGATGAGGGTCGGCTTGACCTCGGCGATCCGGGCGAGCAGGCCGTGCACGAAGCGCGGCGACTCGTCGGTGCTCAGCTCGGTCGCGAGCGCCTTGGCCTCGGCGATCGCCACCGACTCCGGGACGTCCGCCGACCACAGCACCTCGAAGGTGCCGATGCGCAGGATCGCGCGGTCGACGTCGGGCATGCGCTCGACGCTCCAGCCCTGGCTGTACGTCGACAGCAGCTCGTCGATGTCCTTCCAGTGCGCGACGACGCCCTCGACGAGCTCACGGGTGTAGTCGGGCAGCGGGTGCTCGGTCACCGGCGCCTCGACCCGCTGCGAGAGCAGGGTCGAGACGTTGAGGCCACGCGACTCGGCCTCGAAGAGCAGGTCGAGCGCGCGCTTGCGGGCCTTGGTGCGAGCCGCCACTCAGCTCACGCGGCCGAGGTAGCTGCCGTCGCGGGTGTCGACCTTGATCTTCGTGCCCTGCTCGACGAAGAGCGGGACCGCGATCTCGGCGCCGGTCTCGACGGTCGCCGGCTTGGTCCCACCGGTGGAGCGGTCGCCCTGCAGGCCCGGCTCGGTGTAGGTGATCTCGAGGACGACCGAGGCGGGCAGCTCGATGAAGAGCACCGAGCCGTCGTGGCGGGCGACGACCGCCTCCTGGTTCTCGAGCATGTACTTCGCGGCGTCGCCGACGGTCTCGGGCGGGACCGGGATCTGGTCGTAGGTGTCCGGGTCCATGAAGACGTAGTCGGTGCCGTCGTTGTACAGGTACTGCATCGTGCGCTTGTCGACGTTGGCCGTCTCGACCTTCGTGCCGGCGTTGAAGGTCTTGTCGACGACCTTGCCGGTGGTGACGGACTTCAGCTTCGTGCGGACGAAGGCCGGGCCCTTGCCGGGCTTGACGTGCTGGAACTCCACCACCGACCAGAGCTGGTTGTCGATGCGGAGGACCATGCCGTTCTTCAGGTCGTTCGTGCTAGCCACGTGGGGATGCGCCTTCGTGCTCGGGGTCGCGCGGGAGGAGCCCCCGCGCACGGGACGTCGTGCATCCTATCGGCTGCGGGCCCGGGCCCCGACCGCGTGGGGCGAGGGACGGGCGGGGCGTGCGGGGGTCAGGGCAGGGCGGGGGCCGTCTGCTCGAGCCAGCGGTCGACGGAGGTGCGGGCGTCCTCGAGCACGTCGACGTGCCCCTTGCCGGCGACGCGACGGTAGGTGAGGTCGACGTCGTCTGCTCGCCACTGCCGGGCGAGGGCGTCGGTGAGGATCACCGGCACCGTCGTGTCGGCCGTGCCCTGGACGACGAGGACGGGCACCTCGGGGGTGAGCGCGCTCGCGTCGTTGTCGGCGACGACCCGCTCCACCGGCGTGAGATCGACGCCCGGCCGGACGAGGTCGCCCGTGCGCACGCCGCCGAAGGAGTCCTGCGCGGACAGCCCCTCGAGGCACCGGTCCTCGAGCTGGGGCAGCAGGGCGACACCCCGGGCGCTGAAGACCCGGTCGCGCGGCACCCCCGCGACCGCGGCGGCGGAGGAGAGCAGCGGGCCGAGGAAGGTCGAGCGGTCGAGGTCGTCCCGGATCGAGGTCGTGAGGGCCCGGCGCAGCTGCGAGGGCGGCGCGATCGCGGCGATGCCCTGCAGGTCGAGGTCGGGGGCGTACCCGTCGACGGACTGCGCGGTGAAGAGCGCCGCCTGGCCGCCCTGCGAGTGCCCGGCCGCCAGCCACGTGCCGGAGACCTGGTCGTCGAGCTCGCGCGCGGCGCTGACGATGTCGGTCATCGCCCGACCCGCGCTCTCGCCGAGCAGGTAGGGGTGCGGACCGGGCGTGCCCAGCCCCTCGTAGTCGCTCGCGACGACGACGTAGCCGCGCTGGAGGTAGGTGTCGAGCACCCGCTGCGTCAGGCTCGTGTAGAAGCGGGCCTGGCCCTGCAGCGTGGTGAGCGAGGGCGCGCACGTGTCGGCCGTCCCCGTCGTGCCGTGCCCCCACGAGATGACCGGCCAGCCTCCCTCCGGCGGCTCGCCGGGCGGCAGGGTGACGGTCCCGGAGACCGCGACGGGCTCCCCCTTCGCCCCCACCGAGCGGTAGAGGACGAGGTGGGTGCGGGCCCCCTCGAGGCCGGTCCCGGTCTCCTCCCGCGACCAGATGAGGCTGCCGTGCTCGCCGTCGCGGATCTCCTGCGCGCCGGCGCGGTAGAAGTCCGCGCCGGCCGGTGCTCCCGAGAGCCCGGTCGCGACGTCGGCGGCAGAGCCGTCGTCGCGCGCGACCCACCAGCCGGCGGCGCCCGCGAGCAGGGCCACGGCGAGCAGCGCCGCGAGCAGGACGCGGGTGCGCGCAGGACGATCGGGGGTCGGGCTCACCGTCGGCTGCCTCTCGTCGTGGAGATGGACCGGCGCATCGTCCCACGCGCACCTGCGCAGGGGCAGACTGCGGGCATGTCACGCACTCCCCTGTGGGCCGGTCTGGGCGCGGTGGCCGCGGTCGCCGCCCGCGACCTCACCCAGCGCACCCATGCGATCCGGCGCAACTACCCCGTCGTGGGCAACCTGCGCTACGCCCTCGAGCGCGTCGGCCCCGAGCTGCGCCAGTACATCGTCACGAGCAACGACGAGGAGCGGCCCTTCAGCCGCGACCAGCGCTCGTGGGTCTACGCGAGCAGCAAGCTCGAGAACAACTACACCGGCTTCGGGACCGACAACGACGTCGAGCGCGGCGAGTCCTACGTCATCATCAAGCACCGGACCTTCTCCGACGTCGCCCCCTCCTCCGCGCTCGCGCACGGGGCGAAGGGACAGCACGACGACCTCGTACGCCTCCCGGCCGCCAAGGTCATCGGCCGGCCGCGGGGCCGGCGGCACGCCTTCCGCCCGGAGTCGGTCGTCAACGTCTCGGGGATGAGCTTCGGCTCCCTGTCCGGTCCTGCGATCCAGGCCCTCAACCACGGGGTCGCCCTCGCCGGCGCCTATCAGAACACCGGCGAGGGGGGCCTGTCGGACCACCACCGCCAGGGCGGCGACCTCATGTTCCAGGTCGGCACCGCGTACTTCGGGTGCCGTGACGAGCACGGCCGCTTCGACATCGAGCGGCTCGTCGAGCTGTGCGCCTCGGCTCCGGTGCGCGCCGTCGAGATCAAGCTGAGCCAGGGTGCCAAGCCGGGGCTGGGCGGCATGCTGCCCGCGGCGAAGATCACGCCGGAGATCTCGCAGATCCGCGGGATCCCCCTCGGGCAGGACTGCGCGAGCCCGTCGCGGCACACCGCCTTCAGCGACGTCGACTCGATGCTCGACGTCGTCGAGCAGATCGCCGAGCGCACCGGGCTGCCCGTCGGCATCAAGTCCGCCGTCGGCGACCTCGTCTTCTGGGAGCAGCTCGCCGAGGCGATGGTCGACCGGCAGCGCGGGGTCGACTTCGTCACCGTCGACGGGGGCGAAGGGGGGACCGGCGCGGCCCCGCTGATCTTCACCGACAGCGTCGCCCTGCCCTTCCGCCTCGGCTTCGCCCGCGTCTACGCGACCTTCGCGCGGGCCGGGCTCGCCGACGACGTGACCTTCATCGGCGCCGGCAAGCTCGGCCTGCCCGACAACGCGATGGTCGCGATGGCGATGGGGTGCGACGTGCTCCACGTCGCGCGCGAGGCGATGCTGTCGATCGGGTGCATCCAGGCGCAGAAGTGCCACACCGACCACTGCCCCACCGGGGTGGCGACCCAGTCGCCGTGGCTGGCGCACGGCCTCGACCCGCAGCTCAAGGCCGTGCGTCTCGCGAGCTATCTCAACACCCTGCGCCGCGACCTGCTCAAGGTCTCCGAGGCCGTCGGCGTGTGGCACCCGGGGCTCGTCGACGCCGACGACATCGAGCTCGTCAGCGAGGCGCGCACGGGTGTGCCGCTGCGCGAGATCTACGGCTACGAGCACGGGTGGGGCTCGCTCGGGCCGGACCTGACCGACGAGGTCGTCGACCTCATGCGCGGCCTCGTCGAGCCCGAGGAGCGCCGGCCCCAGGACGCCCCGACCTCCTGACCTGGCGCCGCGACGGGCACCCCGCGCAGACTCCCGTCGGCAGACCCCATCGGCAGACCCGTGCGCCCGCCGTCCCCCTGTGGACGACGGGCGCACGGGTGGTTCGACGCGCCGGGCCGGCTCCTACTTCACCTCGCGGGTGAGGACCCGCCACGTGCCGAGCGCCATCGGCAGACCCAGCCACAGCAGGCTCGAGGTGGCCAGACGCCCCCAGTCGTCACCGGCCATCTGCCCGGCGAGCAGCGGCTCCGTGACCCGGCTGAGGTCGAGCCAGCTCGCCGCGGTCTCGAAGCGCTCGTCGAGCGTCGAGACGATCGTCCACACGGTGGGCAGGACGAAGGAGGCGACGATCGCCAGCGGCGTGCTGAGGAAGACCATGCCGAAGGCGAGCCCCTGCAGCAGGTAGATCCCCATGGCGAGGACCACCCCGCCGGCCATCGCCCCCGGCAGGTCCCACGCCTGCGGGCTGGTCGAGAAGAGCGTCGCGACCGCGCAGGCGAGCGCGGCGGCGGCGAGGACGACGACGCCGAGGACGAGCGCGGCGAGCGACTTCGCGAGGACCACCCGGCCGCGCCGCGGCTCGAGGGTGAAGGTCACCAGACCCGTGCGCTGCGTCCACTCCTGGGTCGCGGACATGATGCCGAGGACGGGCAGGAGCAGGGCGAGCGGCAGGGCTGCGAAGGAGAGGTAGGTCTGCAGGCTCTGCTCCTGCGCATCGCCCCAGATCGCGACGGCGGCGACGGCCGCCCCGCCGACGGCGGCCATGACGACGAGCAGCCAGCGGCCCGCCCGGGTGTCGACCATCTTGCGCAGCTCGACGTACGTGGTCGTGGCGAGGGCGCTCATGCCGCCACCTCCGCCCGGTCCTGGGCCGCCTGGTCGTGCCCGGAGCGGGCCTGCGCCGAGGTGAGCTCGAGGAAGATCTCCTCGAGCGCCCCTTCGCTCGCCGCGGCCAGGGACACGAGCGGCACCCCCGCCGCCAGGGCCACCCGTCCGACGACCTCGCTCTCGCCGGCCACCTGCAGCCCCCCTGCGGCTGCGGTGACCTCGAGACCCTGCTCGCGCAGGGCAGCGGCGAGAGCGTCGTCGTCGGCCGAGCGCACCCGGCTCCCGCGCCCGCTGAGCAGCTCCTCGACCGAGCCCTGGGCGACGACCCGGCCGTGGCCGATCATCACGAGCTCGTCGGCGATGACCTGCACCTCGTGGAGCAGGTGCGAGGAGAGCAGCACGGTCCCGCCGTCGTCGGCGAAGTCGCGCAGCAGCGTGCGCATCCAGTGGATGCCCTGCGGGTCCAGGCCGTTGGCCGGCTCGTCGAGGACGAGCACCTCGGGCTCGCCGACGAGGGCCGCGGCCAGCCCGAGACGCTGACGCATCCCGAGCGAGTAGTTGCGCACCCGGCGCGAGGACTCCTTCGGCGTGAGCCCGACGAGGTCGAGCACCTCGTCGACCCGTCCGCGGCGCGCGCCCATCTGGATCGCGGCGAGACGGATGACCTCGCGGCCGGTGCGGCCGGGGTGCTGGGCGGAGGCGTCGAGCATGACGCCGACGTGGCGTCCGGGCTGCTCGAGCAGCCGGTAGGGCCGGCCGTGGACGAGCGCCCGGCCCGAGGTGGCGGGCGTGAGCCCGACGAGCATGCGCATCGCCGTGGACTTGCCCGCGCCGTTCGGGCCGAGGAAGCCGACGACCCTGCCGGGCTCGACGGTGAAGGAGACGTCGTCGACGGCGGTGAAGGAGCCGTAGCGTTTCGTGAGGTGCTCGATCTGGATCATGGCTCCACCCTCGCCCGCCGTCCTCCCCCGGCGCATCGGCCGGACGGATGACCCTGTGTCATACCTGGGTATGGCCCGCGCGGCCCGCCCCGAGTCCTGGGTCGCTGCCGCGGACGGTCGTGGCTGCCTAGGGTTGGTCGCGTGCCCAGACCCGCGCCCGTCCAGCATCCCCGCATCTCGTGGTGGGGCCACACGTGGCGCCTGGCCGTCGTCGGCATCACCTCGCTCGTCCTCTTCGCGATCCAGGTCAGCGAGCTCGGCCGCACCCTCCCCGACGGGACCTGGACGTGGGACCCCGCGAACGACGCCCGGCTCTGGGTCGACCTCGTCGTCGGCCTGGTCACCGCGCCGCTCGTCCTCTTCCGCCGGCGGTGGCCCGTCGCCGTCGCGCTCGTGCTCTCCGTCGTCTCGGTCTTCTCCACCGTCGCCGCCGGTCCCGCGATGCTCGCGCTCATGTCGCTGGCGACCCGGCGCCGGTGGCGCGAGGTCGTCGTCGTCCTCGCGCCCACGGGTCTGGCGACCTTCGTCTTCGAGGCCTTCTTCAGCAGCACCGAGCTCGGCATGCCGCTGCTCGTCTACGTGGCGCTCAGCCTCGTCATCACCGCGCTCTTCGTCGCCATCGGCTACTACATCGGCGCGCGCCGCGAGCTCGTCGGCTCGCTGCTCGCCCGGGCCGAGGCCGCCGAGCGCGCCCAGCACGCCCGCGAGGAGCAGGCCCGCACGGGCGAGCGCAACCGGATCGCCCGCGAGATGCACGACGTGCTCGCCCACCGCATCTCCGTCGTGACGATGCACGCCGGCGCCCTCGCCTCGCGCACCGACCTCACGCCCGACCAGGTGAGGGACGCCGCCCGCGTCATCGAGGACGGCTCGCGCGCCGCGATGCGCGACCTGCGATCCGTGCTCGGGGTGCTCCGCGAGGGCGACCCCGGTGTCGGGGCCGCCGAGAAGGAGCCGCCGCAGCCGACCCTCGCAGTCCTTGACGCGCTCGTCGCCGACGCGCGCGAGCACGGCCCGGTCGACCTCGTGCTCCCCCTCGGCGGACGGGCGCACGACGACCCCTTCGTCGCCCAGGTGCCCGAGGAGGTCTCGCGGGCCGCCTACCGCGTCGTGCAGGAGGGGCTGACGAACGTGCGCAAGCACGCCCCCGGCGCGCCGACCGTCGCGCGCGTCGACGTCACGCCCGGGGAGGATGTCCTCGTGAGCGTCGTCAACATCGCCCCGGCGAGCCCTCCCCCGTCCGGCACCCCCTCGGGCCTGGGCCTGCTCGGCATCCGCGAGCGGGCCGAGCTGCTCGGCGGCAGCGCCCGCGCGGGCGCCCGGCCCGGCGGGGGCTTCGCCCTCGAGGTCCGGCTGCCGTGGCCGGCATGAGCGGCGAGGTGGTCCGCGTCGTCGTCGTCGACGACGACCCGCTCGTGCGCGCCGGTCTCACCCTCATGGTCGGAGGCAGCCAGGGCGTCGAGGTCGTCGCCGAGGCCGCCGACGGGCTCGAGGCGCTCGAGGTCGTGCCCCGGCACGAGCCCGACGTCGTGCTCATGGACATCCGCATGCCGCGGATGGACGGCATCGCGGCGACGCAGGCCCTGCTCGCCCGACCTCGTCCGCCGCGGGTGCTCGTCCTCACGACCTTCGACGCCGACGACCTCGTCCTGCGGGCGCTGCAGGTCGGGGCGGCCGGCTTCCTGCTCAAGGACACCCGCCCCGACGCGCTCGTCGCCGCGATCCACTCCGTCGCGCGGGGCGAGCCCACCCTCTCGCCCACGGTCACGGCCCAGCTCATCGCGGCGGTGACCGACGGCGAGGGGCAGGGCCCGGTGCGCGACCGGGCCCGCGAGCAGCTGGGCCGGCTCACCGAGCGCGAGCTCGACGTGGCCCGCGCGGTCGCGCGGGGACTGTCGAACACCGAGATCTCGCAGCAGCTCTACCTCTCCGTGCCCACCGTGAAGTCGCACGTCGGGCGGATCTTCACCAAGCTCGACGTCGAGAACCGCGTGCAGGTCGCGCTCGTCGTCCGCGACGCCGGCGACGACCGGGTCTGAGGTCAGCCGGAGATCGCGGCGTAGGCCTCGCGCAGCAGCTGCTCGGAGGGCCCCTCGAGACGCGTCGGGCTCGCGAGCGCGTCGAGGACGACGAAGCGCAGGGTCGCTCCCCGCGTCTTCTTGTCGCGCCGCATCGCTGCGTGCAGCTCGTCGAAGGTCGCCCCGTCGTACCCGGTCGGCAGGTCGAGCGAGGTGAGCACGTCGCGGTGACGCGCGAGCACCGCGGCGTCGAGCAGACCGCTGCGGTGGGCGAGCTCGGCGGCGAAGACCATGCCGACGGCCACGGCCTCGCCGTGGCGCATCCGGTAGTGCTCGTGGTGCTCGATCGCGTGGCCGAGGGTGTGCCCGTAGTTGAGGATCTCGCGCAGGTGCGACTCCCGCAGGTCCGCGGCGACGACCTGCGCCTTGACCGCGATCTTGCGCTCGACGACCTCGCGCAGGCGCGCGGAGCCCGGGTCGACGACGTCGGCCGGGTCGGCCTCGACGAGCTCGAGGATGCGAGGGTCAGCGATGAATCCGCCCTTGACCGCCTCGGCCAGACCGGCCCGCAGGTCGGCCGGCGGCAGGGTGCGCAGGGTGTCGAGGTCGCACAGGACCCCCACGGGCAGGTGGAAGGCGCCGACGAGGTTCTTGCCCTCCGGGGTGTTGACCCCGGTCTTGCCGCCGACGGCGGCGTCGACCATCCCCAGCACCGTCGTCGGCACGTGGATCACCGGCACGCCGCGCAGCCACGTGGCGGCGACGAAGCCGGCGAGGTCCGTGACGCTGCCGCCGCCGACGCCGACGACGACGTCGGTCCGGGTCATCTCGGCCTCGCCCATGAGCGACCACAGCCGAGCCGCCACGGAGATGTCCTTGGCCGCCTCCGCGTCCGGGACGGCGGCGGGCAGCACCTCGAGCCCGAGGGAGCGAAGGGAGGAGATCACCGGTCCGGCGAGCTCGGCGAGCGGCTCCGGGTGGACGACGAGGGCGCGCTGCGCCCCCTTCGGCACGAGGCCGGCGACCTGGTCGCTCACGCCGTGGCCGACGAGGACGTCGTAGTCCTGGCCGACAGGGATCGTCGTGACGCTCACGACGCGTCTCGCACGAGGGCCTCGACCTCGGCGACGACGCTGTCGACGTCGCGGCCGGCGGTGTCGACGACATCGGTCGCCAGCCGCTCGTACGTGGGTCGACGCGTCTCCATCATGGCGATCCAGGAGGCGCGGGGGTTGATGGCGAGGAGCGGACGCGACTGGTTGAGGCCGATGCGCCGCGCGGCGTCGGCGATGCCGACGTCGAGCATGACGACCCGCGCACCGGCCGACGCGGCGGCGGAGACGGCCTCGTCGACCGCCGGGGTCATGACCGCCCCTCCCCCGAGGCAGACGACGGCGCCGGGCTCGGCGAGGGCCGCGGCGGCCGCAGCGGTCTCGAGACCGCGGAAGTACTCCTCGCCCTCCTCGACGAAGATGTCGGCGATCGGGCGGCCCGCTGCCGCCTCGACGTCGGCGTCGCTGTCGCGCAGCGGGGCGCCGACGCGCTCGGCGAGCAGCGCGGCGACGGTGGACTTGCCGACCCCGGGAGGGCCGACGAGGACGACGAGCGGGGCCGTGCTCACGGTGCTCACAGCGCGTCCTGCTCGTCCCACGAGCGCATGCGCTCGGGGATCGAGTCGAGGTAGGCGCGGTGGTTGCGCGAGGTCTCGGCGAGCGAGTCGCCGCCGAACTTCTCCAGGCAGGCCTGGGCGAGGACGAGGGCGACCATCGCCTGGGCGACGACGCCGGCGGCGGGCACGGCGCACACGTCGGAGCGCTGGTGGATCGCCGTCGCGGAGTCGCCGGAGGTGACGTCGACGGTCTGCAGCGCGCGGGGCACGGTGCTGATCGGCTTCATCGCGGCCCGCACGCGCAGCTCCTCGCCGGTGCTCATGCCCCCTTCGGTCCCGCCTGCACGGCCGGTCCGGCGACGGATGACGCCGTCCTCGCCGCGCACGATCTCGTCGTGCGCCGCCGAGCCGCGGCGACGGGCGGTCGTGAAGCCGTCGCCGACCTCGACGCCCTTGATCGCCTGGATGCCCATGAGGGCGGAGGCCAGCCGCGCGTCGAGACGGCGGTCCCAGTGGACGTGGCTGCCCAGGCCCGGCGGCAGGCCGTAGGCGAGGACCTCGACGACACCGCCGAGCGTGTCGCCGTCCTTCTTGGCCGCCTCGATCTCGGCGACCATCGCGTCGGTGCCGGGGCGCGAGAGCGAGCGGACGGGGCTCGCGTCGAGCGCGGCCGTGTCGTCGGGGGTCGGCAGGTCGGCGTCCTGGGGCACGGACGCCTCGCCGATGGCGACGGTGTGCGCGACGAGACGGATGCCGTAGGCCTGCTCGAGGAAGCGCTCGGCGATCTCGCCGAGGGCGACGCGCGCGGCGGTCTCGCGGGCGGACGCGCGCTCGAGGATCGTGCGGGCGTCGTCGACGCCGTACTTCTGCATCCCCACGAGATCGGCGTGACCGGGCCGGGGGCGCGTCAGCGGCTTGTTGCGGGCGATCTCCTTCTCGGCACCGATGTCGTCGGAGGCGGCGAGGGCGTCGGCCGCGACCGGGTCGGCGCTCATCACCGTCTGCCACTTGGGCCACTCGGTGTTGCCGATCATCACGGCGACCGGGGAGCCGATGCTCGACCCGTGGCGCACGCCGCCGAGGAAGGTCACCTCGTCCTGCTCGAACGTCATCCGCGCGCCCCGGCCGTAGCCCAGGCGTCGACGGGCGAGCGCACCGGCGACGTCGGAGGTGGTCACCTCGACGCCGGCGGGCAGTCCTTCGAGGGTCGCGACGAGCGCCTGCCCGTGCGACTCACCAGCGGTCAACCAACGCAGCATGGGCCCAATCCTCGCACCCGGTACGGGGTGCCCCGCGCACGTGTCCGTCAGGTGGGGGGCAGCGGGGGCAGCGCGGCCGCCATCGCGGCGAGCACGTCGTCGTCGACGGACCGGCCGGTCATGAGCTCGACCTGGCGGGCGGCCTGGTGCAGGAGCATGCGGGTGCCGGACACGACCGTGGCTCCTCCCCGCGCCGCCGCCCGGGCGAGGGGGGTCGGCCAGTCGGCGTAGACGACGTCGAGGAGGACGCCGTCGGCGATCTCGCTGACCCGGCCGCGGCGCATGTGACCCCGGCCGGCCCCCGTGACGACAGACGCGGCCGCCTCGTTCGCCGGTCCCCCGGGCAGCGTGCTCACGACGACGTCGGCCGGCGGCCAGTCGTAGACCCAGACGGCGAGGTCATAGGTCGTGACGTCGATGCTCAGATCCATGCTGTCGACGAGCTGCTGGGCCTTCATCTCGTCGCGGGCGGCGACCATGACCTCCTGCACGCCGAGCTCCTGCAGCGCGGCGAGGGCCGAGCGAGCGGTCGCCCCGGAGCCGAGGACCCGGGCCCTGCGTGCGCCGGCTGCTCCCCCTTCGCGCAGCGCGGCGAGGACGCCGTGCACGTCGGTGTTGTCACCGGACCACCCGGTCTGGGTGCGCACGAGGGTGTTGATCGCGCCGGTAGCCCGGGCGAGCGGGCTCACCTCGGCCGCGACGTCGAAGGCGGCGACCTTGAGCGGCATCGTCAGGCTCAGCCCGGCCCACGACGGGTCGAGGCTCGCGACGAAGGGGGCGAGCCCCCCTTCGTCGACCTCGTGCCGCTCGTAGGCCCAGTCGTCGAGGCCGAGCGCCGCGTAGGCCGCGTGGTGCAGCGCCGGTGAGAGCGAGTGCGAGACCGGCGAGCCGAGGACCGCCGCGCGCCGCGTCACCGGCTGCGTCACTCGCAGCTGCCCGTGTTGCGGCAGAACTCCTGGACGTTGCGCTCGTGCTGCGCGGTGGTCGTGGCGAACTTCGTCTCGCCCGTGTCGGGGTCGACGGTGACGAAGAAGATCCACTTCCCCGGCTCCGGGTCGGCGGCGGCCTCGATGGCCGCGGCGCCCGGGTTGTTGATCGGGCCGGGGGGCAGCCCCTTGTTCTTGTACGTGTTGTACGGGCTGTCGGACTCGCGCTCCTTGTCCGACGTCGTGATCGTGCCGCGCTTCTTCAGCAGGTAGTGGATCGTGCTGTCCATCTGGAGCATACCGACGGTCGGCCCGGTGGGGTCGGCCAGGCGGTTCTCGACGACGCGGGCGACCTTGCCGCGGTCCGCGGCACCGGACTCGCCCTCGACGATCGAGGCGACGGTGAGCGTGCGCTCCCAGCGGGCGCGCGGCACGTCGGCCTTCTGCAGCTCCTCCTGGGTCTTGGCGATCATCGTGTCGAGCTGCTGGACGGGGGTGGAGTCCTTGGGGAACTCGTAGGTCGAGGGGAAGAGCCAGCCCTCGATCGAGCCGCCGGCCTCCGTCGGGAGCTTCAGCTGCTCCGACGTCGCCGCGGCCTCGTAGCGGGCGACGGGGATCTTCGTCGCCTTCGACAGGCGCTCGTAGATCTCGACCGCCCACAGACCCTCGGGGATGGTCACGCCCTGGGCGACGCGGTTGGCGTTGTCGGCGAGCCAGGTGAAGGCGTCGGAGGCCTTCATCTCCTTCTTCAGCTCGTAGGTGCCGGGCTGGATCTTCGCGGCCTTGTCGGGCTCGGCCGCGGCGGCCTGGACGAAGGCGCCGGAGGACTTGACGACCCCGGCCTCCTCGAGCGCCGAGCCGATGTCGGAGCCGGTGGCACCCTCCTCGACGGTGATCTCGACCTGCCCGGCGCCGGGGCCCGCGAAGTCCTCGACGGCGTCGGAGCCGAAGGAGGGGACGATGCCGCGCAGCGAGCCGAAGGCGAGGTAGCCGCCACCGGCGATGACGGCGACCGCCAGGAGCAGCGCGACGGCGGTCCGTCCGCGCCGCTTCGGCCGGCGGGCGCGGGAGGCGTCGCGACGGCTGCGGTGGGAGTGGTGGTGCCGGTCGTCGTCGAAGATGTCGTCCTCGAGATGGGCGTTCATGCTCGTCGTTCCTTACGTCGCGGCTTGCGAGCAGGGGGTCCGGCGAAGAGCTCCCCGAGGGGCTCGCCCAGGCTGCGCTCGCGATCGATCGCGGCCTGGAGGATGAGGACGGCGGCCGCCTGGTCGACGACCCGGCGGTGCGCGCGCCCCGGCAATCCGCTGGCGTGCAAACCACGGTGAGCATCCACCGTCGTCAGGCGCTCGTCCACCAGGCGGACCGGCGTGTCCGGGATGCCGCCCGGTCCGGTGAGGGCCTGGTGCAGCTGTGCGCACCACGCCCGGACGTGCTCGGCGGCCGGTCCCTCGGTCCCGTCGAGGGAGCGGGGCAGGCCGACGACGACCTCGACCGCCTCGCGCTCGCGGACGATCTCGACGAGCTCACGCACGTCGGACCCGGTCTCCATGTCGCGGGCCAGGGTGGCGACCGGGGTGGCGAGGACGCCGTCCCGGTCGCACGCGGCGACGCCGACCCGGGCAGCGCCGACGTCGACGCCGACCCGGGTCCCCGGTCGCCAGGCGGCGCTCAGGAGAGCGCCCCGATCTCGCGCTCGACGGCGGCGAGCGCGTCCCCGACCTTCGCCGGGTCCGCGCCACCGCCCTGGGCGATGTCGTCCTTGCCGCCGCCACCGCCGCCGAGGGTCTGGGCGGCGACGCGCACGAGCGCGCCGGCCTTGATCCCCCGCCCCCGGGCCGACTCGTTCGTCGCGACGACGACGACCGGCTTCGCGCCGCCGTCACCGGTGAGGGCGACGACGACCGGACGCTCCTCGCCGAGCTTGCCGCGCGTGTCGAGCACCATGCGGCGCACGTCGTCGGCGCCTCCCCCGGCGACATGGGCCGCGACGACCGTGACGCCGGAGATGTCCTTCGCGTCGTCGGTGAGCGAGCCCGCGGCCGCGGTCACCTGGTCACGACGCATGCGCTCGAGCTCGCGCTCGGTCTCGCGCAGCCGCGCGACGAGCTCGGCGACCCGCTCGGGCAGCTGCGGCCCGGGTGCCTTGACGATCTCGGAGAGCTCGGCGACGAGCGCGCGCTCGGTCGCGAGGTAGGACAGCGCGTTCATGCCGACGAAGGCCTCGACGCGGCGCACCCCGGAGCCCACGGAGGACTCGCCGGTGAGGGTGATCGCCCCGATCTGGGCGGACCGGCGCACGTGCGTGCCACCGCACAGCTCGCGCGACCACGGGCCGCCGATCTCGACGACGCGGACCTTCTCGCCGTAGGTCTCGCCGAAGAGCGCGAGCGCGCCCTGCTCACGGGCCTCGGGGAGGGTCATGTAGGCCGCGGAGACGGGCAGGTCGTCGCGCACCGCGAGGTTGGCGACGTGCTCGATCTCGGCGCGGGCGTCGGCCGAGAGCGCCTGGCCCCAGGCGAAGTCGAGCCGCAGGTAGCCGGGCTTGTTGTACGAGCCGGACTGCAGGGCCGTGGGGCCGAGCACCTGGCGCAGCGCCGCGTGGACGACGTGGGTGCCCGAGTGCGCCTGGCAGGCGTCGACGCGCCACTGCGGGTCGACCTCGGCGAGCACCTGGCCGCCGACGCGCAGCGGGCCGGTGACGACCTCGACGGTGTGGGCGACGAGGCCCTTGACGGGGCGTTGGACGTCCTTGACGACGAGGTGGCTGCCGTCGCCCCCGATGACACCGGCGTCGGCGACCTGGCCACCGGACTCGGCGTAGAAGGGGGTGCGGTCGAGGACGACCTGGCCGGACTCGCCCGGCAGCAGCTCCTCGACGCTCTCGCCGTCGCGCACCAGGCCGACGACACGGGCCTCGGAGCTCAGCTCCTCGTAGGCACGCCAGTCGGTCTCGCCGGCGGCGCGCAGCTGCTTCCACACCTCGGTGTTCGCGTGACCGCCCTTCTTGGCGCGGGCGTCGGCCTTCGCGCGCTGGCGCTGCTCGTCCATGAGGGCGACGAAGCCCTCGCGGTCGACGGACAGCCCCTGCTCGGCCGCCATCTCGAGCGTGAGGTCGATGGGGAAGCCGTAGGTGTCGTGCAGCCGGAAGGCCTCGCCGCCGGACAGGGTGTCGCCGCCGCCCCCCTTCGTGCTCTCGACCGCCGTGTCGAGGATCTGGGTGCCCTGCGCGAGGGTGCGCCGGAAGGCCTCCTCCTCGGCGTAGGCGATCTGGGCGATCCGGTCGAAGCCGGTGCGCAGCTCGGGGTAGGACGCGCTCATCCGCTCCATCGAGAGGGGCAGCAGGTGCGGCAGCGCCGGCTCGTCGTAGCCGAGCAGGCGCATCGAGCGGACCGCGCGGCGCAGCATGCGGCGCAGGACGTATCCGCGGCCCTCGTTGCCCGGGGTGACGCCGTCACCGATGAGCATGAGCGAGGAGCGGACGTGGTCGGCGACGACGCGCAGGCGCACGTCGTCGGGGTGCGACTCGCCGGCCGTCTTCGCGCCGGTCGCGCCGTAGGTCTTGCCGGTCATCTCGGCCGCCTTGGCCAGGACCGGCCGCACCTCGTCGATGTCGTAGAGGTTGTCGACGCCCTGGAGGATGCTCGCGATGCGCTCCAGACCCATCCCGGTGTCGACGTTCTGCGCCGGGAGCGGGCCCGCGACGTCGAAGTCGTCCTTCGCGCGGACCGCGGACAGCTCGTACTGCATGAAGACGAGGTTCCAGATCTCCATGTAGCGGTCCTCGTCGACCTCCGGACCGCCCTCCTGGCCGTACTCCGGCCCGCGGTCGTAGAAGATCTCCGAGCACGGCCCGCCCGGACCGGGCACGCCCATGTGCCAGTAGTTGTCCTTCTTGCCCCGGCGCACGACGCGCTCGGCGGGGATCGACGTGTGCTCGAGCCAGAGCGCCGCCGCCTCGTCGTCGTCCTGGTACACGGTCGCCCACAGGCGCTCGGGGTCCAGGCCGTAGCCGCCGTCCTCGAGGCTCGAGGTGAGCAGCTCCCACGCGAAGGTGATGGCGTCGCGCTTGAAGTAGTCGCCGAAGGAGAAGTTGCCGTTCATCTGGAAGAACGTGCCGTGACGCGAGGTCTTGCCGACCTCCTCGATGTCACCGGTGCGCACGCACTTCTGCACGCTCGTGGCGCGCTGCCAGGCGGGCGTCTCCTGCCCGAGGAAGTAGGGCTTGAAGGGCACCATGCCGGCGTTGACGAAGAGGAGGTTCGGGTCCTCGTGGATGAGCGGTGCGGACGGCACGACCGTGTGCCCCTTGCTCTCGAAGAAGGCGAGCCAACGGCGCCGGATCTCGGCAGTTTCCATCTCGGGTTTCAGTCCTTGTCTGGTGCAGGCGGTGAGGGGTTCGGTGAGGGTGCGAGCAGGGGCGAAGGGGGGTCAGCGGACCGATCCGGGTCCGGCGACCCCCGTCATAGCTCGCGCGGCGCTCGCCGCACCGGGGTGCACAGTCATCCACGACAGGGTACTCGGCGTGCTCGGCCGGGCGGTTGCCCATTCGGGCACCACCGGCCCGACCTGGGTCAGCCGGTGTCCTGCCACCAGGTGTCGGTCCACTCGTCGTCCCACTCGTCCTGCCAGACGTGGGGCTCCGCGCCCAGCTCATCCCCCTCACGCGCCCGGGACTCCTCGTCCCTCCACGAAGCCTCGCCGCGCCGGAGGTCGTCGTCCTGCCGGCCCCCACGCCACTGCGCCAGCTCCGTGACCGGGGGCACCGGGCTGCGGTAGCGATGTCCCGTCGGGGTCGTCGTCACGACGACGGCCTCGGTGCCCGACGTGGACACCACCGCGGCCCAGCCCGGGAGCGCCTTGACGAGGTTGTGGCGGGCGCACAGGCCCTGGCCGTTGGCGGCAGAGGTCGACCCGCCGAGCGCGACGCCGACGACGTGGTCGGCATGGCGGACCGGTGCGTCGCAGAAGGGGAAGCGGCAGACGCCGTCACGCACCCGCAGCAGGCGCTGCACCGCGGCGGGGAAGAGCCGTCGACGGCTGTCGACGTCGCAGACCCGACCCATCTCGTCCGTGAAGACCCGCCGCAACCAGACCCTGGCTGCAGGACGCCCGCCCCAGACCTCGCCAGGGTCAGCTGCGTCTGCGTCTGCGTCTGGCTCCGCGTCGATGTCTGCGCGGGGGCCAGCGTCGGTGCCTGCATCTCTCCCCGCGCGGGTACCTGCTCTCCCCGCGCGAGTGCCTGCGTCTCTCCCCGCGCGAGTGCCTGCGTCTCCCCCCGCGTGGGTACCTGCTCTCCCCGCGCGGATACCTGCGTGAGTGCCTGGGGGCACGTCGTCGCCGAGCACAAGGACCCGGGCCACCTCCGCCGGGAGCAGGCCGTGCCCCGGCAGATCGGCGGGGGCGTCGGAGAGGCCGAGCAGGGTGCCCGGGGTCATGACGAGCTGCACCTCGACGGGGACGGCGTCGGCCGTGCCCTGCCCGGTCAGCCGCTCGACGAGGAGGTCGGCCATGAGCTGACCGATGCCACGGTCGTCGCCCGCCGCCTTGCGGGCCTCTGCGTCGCGCCGCAGCACCGCCCAGGCGGCGACCCCCTGCTCCATCGGGACGAGCCCGGTGAGCGAGGCCATGGCGTCCGGCTGCGGCCGAAGGGAGACCCTCCGCTCGGCGACCGCGCGAGCGCGTCGGCGGACCACTGCCGCCGCGTCGAGCGCCTGCGCCCTGGCACGAGCGGCCCGCTCGACCTGCCGCGGGGTCATCTCGGACAGACGACCGGCGAGCTCGGCGTCGACCTGGCGTCGGTCGTCGGGCTCGAGCACGGCCGTCTCGCGGGCCATGACGGTCGCCGTCCACTCGCTCGTGGTGCCGGTGGCGAGGTGGTCGAGGGTGCGCGGCAGCTCCTCGACAAGGGCCCGTGCGAGGCCGAGATGACGCGAGCCCCGGCTCGGGTGCTCGCGCCGGGCCAGGGCGATCTCGTCGGCCAGACCCCGGCCGCGCTGGTCGGCCGGCACCCCGGCGTCGGTCTCACGGGCGACCCGCGCCTGCCAGAGGGTCGCACTGACCCGCGCCTGGGCGGCCGCCGCCGCGGACTTCAGGCGTTCGAGCGCGGCGACCTGCTCGATCGCCTCGTCCTCGGGGACGGGCCCGCCGAGAGCGCGCAGCGCCTGGCACCACGACGCCACGTCGGTCGCGTCGAGCGGTGGCTGCGTCGCCACCGGCACCCTCTCCATCAGGTCCATGTCACGACGCTACTGATGACCACCGACAACGCTGCGCGGCGCGATCAGCGGTGTCAGACAGATGGCGCGATCAGCGGTGTCAGACAGATGGCGCCGGCGCTGCTGCGCCCGGTCAGCGGTGGTCGCCTGAACCGGCGACGGAGAGACCCACCCCGATGATGCAGGCGCCGCCGGCTCGACCCACGGTCGTCATCCGGCGCGGCGAGCTCGCCAACCACATCCGAGCACGGCCGGCTGCGAGCGCCCACGTCGTGTCCGTGACGAGCCCGATGAGCATCGGGACGACGCCCAGGACGAGCATCTGGACCGCGGTGCCCCCTGCTGCGGGGTCGACGAACTGGGGCACGACAGCGGTGAAGAGGACGAAGGTCTTGGGGTTGGTCACCCCGACGACGACGCCGGTGCGCACGGCGCCCCAGGTGCTGCGGTCACGGGGGCGGACCTCGCGCCCGTCGTCCTCCGTCAGCGGCCCGGCATGTCGGATCGCCTGCACGCCGATGTAGAGCAGGTAGGCGATGCCCACCCACTTGATCGCCTGGAAGAGCAGCTCGGAGCGCTCCAGCAGGGGCCCCAGACCGACAGCGATGGCGATGCCGGCCAGGTAGCAGCCGGCCGTGTTGCCCACGACGCTCGCCAGGGCGTTGCCACGGCCATGGCTGAGCGCGCGACCGACGACGAACATCACGGACGGCCCCGGGACGGCGATGAGGACGACGCTCGCCAGCGCGATGCCGACGACCTGCTCGATGGTCACCATCAGCGCACTCTAGGGCCGCACCACCTCGTCAGTCCCCGTCCGTGGCGGTGTGGCACACCGCCTCGACGTTGTTGCCGTCGGGGTCGCGCACGAAGGCGCCGTAGTAGTGATCGTGGTACTCGGGCCACATCCGCGGGGCATGAAGGCTCTCGGCGCCGTGCCGCAAGGCCGCGTCGTGGAAGGCGCGCACCGTCGCCGCGTCGGGCGCCGAGAAGGCGACGTGCACCTCACGGCCCGGCCCGTCGCCCTCGGCACGAGCGACCCAGAAGGTCGGCTGGTGCGTCCCGTACCCGATGGCGACGCCGTGGTCCATGAGCCGGCGGTGACCGAGGACCGCGAGGACCTCGTCGTAGAAGGCAGCCGCGGCCGGGAGGTCCGCGCAGGTGATCCCGAGGTGGTCGATCATCTGCCGACCGTAGGGCGAAGGGGTGACAGCCCGGGCAGGATCGGGTCCATGAGCGACGAGACGGGCACTGACGACACCACCGACCTGGCGCGACGGTGCGCCGAGGCCGCGCAGGACCTCCTGACCAGCCCACCGACGGACGGCTGCGTCGTCGACGAGGTCCGTGCCGAGGGCGAGCAGGTGGCGATCGTCTTCCGCTGGCACGACGCTCCCCACCCCTTCGTCATCCGGCTGGCCGCTGATGACGGCGTCTACGGGGTGTGGACCCCGGAGACGAGCGTCGAGGAGCCCGGATGGCCAGAGGCGTGGGCCCTCGACACGCGCTACTGGCTCATGGAAGAGCTCGACACGGGCTACACCGCCCGCGCCCGCCGACGTCCGGACGGCGACCGGGTCGAGCTGCTGCCGCCCGAGCCGCACGTCGACCTCGCCCCTCGGCCGACGACCGACCTCGAGATCTCGCCCGTCCCCCAGTACTCCCCCGCGGTCCCGCCCGAGGTCCTCCAGCGGTGGGCCCAGATGGTCGAGTCCGGGGTAGAGGGGCCGGTGACGATCGCATGGATGGGCGATGCGACCGCAGAGCCGGGTGACGGCCTCACCGACGGAGCCCACCTCGCCGAGGCCGGTCTCGACGCGGCGGCCGCCCGCCGGCTTCGGCAGGAGGGTGAGCTGGGTGCGTGGCTGCAGGCCGCGCCCGACGACGAGCACGCCGGGTGGGCGGGGCACGTCGTCCTCGGCACGGTGCGCGACGGCGTCGTGCCCGTGCTCCTGCTCGAGACGACCCCCGACGCGCCGGAGGGCACGCGTGACGCCCTGCTCGCCGGCGCCGTGGTGCAGGCGGAGATGCTGGGCGCCCCCACCCTCGTCGTCGACGACGAGGACGGCCACCGCGAGATCAGCACCTCACGTCTCGACGGCTGAGCCGGGGCGCCTGGGGGCCCTACCGCCCCCGCAGCCGTCCGCGCAGCCAGCTCCACCGCTCCTGCAACCGGGCCTCGAAGCCCCGGTCGGTCGGCCGGTAGTACGAGCGGTCGGCGAGCTCGGTGTGCAGCTCGTCGGGCAGGTACTGCTGCGTGGCGACGCCGTCGGTCTCGTCGTGCGAGTAGACGTAGCCGGCGACCTTCTGGCCGCCGCTCGCCCCCTTCGCCCGGTCCGACGCCTGGGTGTACCCGCTCCCCCGCAGGTGCGGCGGGACCGCGCCGACCTTGCCGGCGCGCACGTCGGCGATCGCCTCGTTGATGCCGGTGTAGGCGGCGTTGGACTTCGGCGCGAGGGCGTTGTGCACGACCGCCTGGGCGAGGATGATCCGCGCCTCGGGCATGCCGATCTGGGCGACGGCGTGCATCGCGGCGACGGCGGTCTGCAGCGCCGTCGGGTCACCGAGACCGACGTCCTCGCTCGCGGAGATGACGACCCGCCGCGCGATGAACCGGGGGTCCTCACCGGCCTCGAGCTGGCGCGCGAGGTAGTGCAGCGCGGCGTCGACGTCAGACCCGCGCATCGACTTGATGAAGGCGGAGGCGACGTCGTAGTGCTGGTCGCCGGTGCGGTCGTAGCGCACCGCCGCCCGCGCGACGGCCTGCTCGACATGGGCGAGCGTGATCGGCAGAGCGGTGGAGGTGTCGAGGCGCACCCCGGCGTCGTCGAGGGCCACCCCGGCCGCGGCCTCGAGGCTCGTCAGGGCGCGGCGTGCGTCGCCCCCGGCGACGGCGACGAGGTGGTCGCGGGCGTCGTCCTGCAGGACGTACTCGCCCTCGAGCCCGCGCTCGTCGGCCACCGCGGAGTCGAGCACCTCGGCGACCTCCTCGCGGGTGAGCGACTCGAGGGTGACGAGGATCGAGCGCGAGAGCAGCGGCGCGATGACCGAGAAGGACGGGTTCTCCGTCGTCGCCGCGACGAGGATGACGTCGCGGTTCTCGACGCCGGGCAGCAGCGCGTCCTGCTGCGCCTTGGTGAAGCGGTGGATCTCGTCGAGGAAGAGGACCGTCGCCCGCCCGTAGAGGGAGCGCGACACCGCCGCGTCCTCCATGACCTTGCGGACGTCCTTGACGCCGGCGGTCACCGCGGACAGCTCGACGAAGTCGCGGTCGGCGGCGGTCGCGACGAGGTGGGCGAGGGTCGTCTTGCCCGTCCCCGGAGGCCCCCAGAGGATCGCGGAGATGGGGCCGGCCGACCCGGACGCCCCCTCGATGAGACGGCGAAGGGGGGACCCGGGGCGCAGCACCTCGGCCTGGCCGCGGACCTCGTCGATGGAGCGCGGCCGCATGCGCACGGCGAGCGGGGCGCGCAGGTCGCTGCGGCCACCGGTGTCGTCCGCGGCGGCGGCGAAGAGGTCGTCTGGCACGTCCCGCAGGCTAGCCGCCGGCACCGACGGCCCGGGCGGGCCGTCCCCTTCGCACCGGGCGGGCCGTCCCCTTCGCCCTGGCGTCGTCGCACCACGGGCGTAGCGTCGCCGCATGCCCCGCACGAGCGCCGGACTCCTCCCCTACCGTCACGACGGCGAGCGCACGCTCGTCTTCGTCGCCCGGATGGGCGGACCGCTGTGGGCCTGCCGAGAGCGTGCCTGGAGCGTCGTCAAGGGCGAGCACGACGCCGACGAGGAGCCGCTGGCCGCCGCCGAGCGCGAGTTCCGCGAGGAGGTGGGCGTCGACCCACCGCCCGGTCCCCGCACCGACCTCGGCGAGGTCCGTCAGTCCGGCGGCAAGCGCGTGCACGTCTGGGCGGTCGAGGCGGGCGCCGAGCTCGCCTTCGTCGCGAGCGAGACCTTCGAGATGGAGTGGCCGCCCCGCTCCGGTCGACGCCAGTCCTTCCCCGAGGTCGACACGGCGCAGTGGCTCGACCTCGACGCCGCCCGCGAGTGCCTCGTCGCGGCACAGACCGACTTCCTCGACCGGATCCCGCGCTGAGCCACCAGCGCCGAGCCACCCGCGCCGAGCCACCCGCGCCGGGCGACCCCCGCCCACCTGGCACGATGTCCCGGTGACGCGCACCCCCACCCGCCGCTCGGCGCTCTACCGGTGGGGCGTCCTCACCGGCCGCCGCCCCTGGGCGGTCGTGACGACCTGGCTGGTCCTCGTCGTCCTCTCCTTCGCCACCGCGCTCGGCGCGGTGACGGGCGAGGGGCTCTTCGACCGGCTGCACTCCGGCGACATCGTCGCCCCGGGCGAGGCCGACCGGGCCAGTGCCCTCCTCGACAGCGCGGGCGGCGGCGGCTTCACGACCGACACCCTCCTCGTCGAGGGCGTCGCCGATCTCGCCGACCGCGACGTGGCCCGCGGCAACGCCGACGCGGTCCAGGCCATCGCCGACGTCGACGGCGTCGCGTCCGTCGTCAACCCCTTCGTCTTCGAGGAGGGTCCGCGCGACCCGGCGGCCGCCCCCTTCGTCACCGGCCCGGCCGACGACCCCGACGGCTTCGCCACGGTCGTCACCTACGACGACGGGCTCGGCGACGCCGAGCTCGAGGCGGCCCGCGCCGAGGTGAGCACCCAGCTCGACGAGGTCGTCAGCGCGTCGCGGGCCACCGACAGCCAGCGCGGCAGCGTCCAGGCCCTCGTCGACGCGATCATCGGCCAGGTCGGCTCGGACATGAAGACCGGCGAGGGGCTCGCCCTGCCCGTCTCCTTCGCGATCATGGTCGTCGTCTTCGGCGGCTTCCTCGCCGCGGGGCTGCCGATCCTCGGGGCGGTCGCCTCGATCGGCGGCGCGCTCGCCACCCTCTTCGGCTTCGCCCACGTCATCGACCTCGACGCGACGGTCGTCAACATCGTCACGGTCCTCGGCCTCGGTCTGTGCATCGACTACGGGCTGCTCGTCGTCTCGCGCTTCCGCGAGGAGGCGCGCGGGGTCCTCGACGGCGCCCCCGCCGACACCCTCACGCCCGCCGACGTCGCCCACATCACCGGGCTCACCCTCGACCGTGCCGGACGGACCGTGATCTTCTCCGCGGTCACCGTGGCGATCTCGCTCACCGGGCTGCTCTTCTTCCCCGTCGTCTTCATGCGCGCGTCCGGCGCCGCCGGCGTCTCCATCGTCGTCCTCGCACTGCTCGTCGGGGTCAGCCTCATCCCGGCGCTGTGCGCGCTCTCCGCGCGCCGTCTGCTGCGCCGCGGCACCGAGCAGGCCCCCGACGAGGGCGTCTTCTCCCGTCTGGCGAGCGGGGTGCAGCGGGCGCCGTGGGCGGTCATCGCCGTCGTCCTCGCCCTCCTCGTCACCCTCGCCCTGCCGGCCCTGCGCCTGCACCTCACCTCCTCGGGCCCGGAGATGCTGCCGAAGGGGGCGCCCGAGCGGACCTTCTTCGAGACCTTCCGCGAGGACTACCCCGACCTCGCCGGCGCCGACGTCACCTACGTGACGACGGCCCCCGAGTCGGAGGTCACCCGGTGGGCGAAGGGGGCGGCGAGCGAGCTGCCCGGTCTCGTCATCGACCCGGTCGTCGAGACCGTCGGCGAGGCGGGCTCCGGCACCCAGGTGCGCGTCGTCGAGCTGCGCACCGGCGACGGCGGGCTGGGCGACGCGAGCCGCGACCTCGTCGACGCCCTGCACGAGCAGCGGCCCCCCTTCGCCGGGCACATCGGCGGCCAGGCCTCGGGGCTGCACGACTTCACCGACGTCATCGCCGAGCGGGCGCCCTACGCGGTCCTCACCGTGGTGCTCGCGACCTTCTTGCTCCTCTTCCTCATGACCGGCTCGCTCGTCGTGCCGCTCAAGGCGCTCGTCATGAACGTCGTCTCCCTCGGCGCCTCGCTCGGCGCGCTCGTGTGGGTCTTCCAGGACGGCCATCTCGAAGGGGTCCTCGGCTTCACCTCGACCGGCGGGGTGGAGGCCTCGATCCCGATCCTCGCCCTCGCCTTCGGCTTCGGGCTGTCGATGGACTACGAGGTCTTCCTGCTCTCGCGCGTCGTCGAGCTGCACGAGCAGGGTCACCCGACGGACGAGGCGGTGCGGCTGGGCCTGCAGCGCTCCGGGCGCATCATCACGAGCGCGGCGCTGCTCATGGTCGTCGTCTTCTCCGGCTTCGTCCTCGCGCAGGTGCTCGCCGTCAAGCAGACCGGCGTCGCCCTCGTGCTCGCCATCGTCATCGACGCCACGCTCGTGCGGATGCTCCTCGTGCCCGCGACGATGTCGGTCCTCGGCGAGTGGAACTGGTGGGCGCCGCGGTGGATGAAGGGCCTGCACGAGCGCGTCGGGATCACCGAGTGAGCCGGGTGCAGGACATCGGCTCGAAGTCCGAGCTGCTCGCGCTCACCGACGACCTGCCCTACGTGCGCTGGGACACCGACCCGCGCGTGGAGGCGAAGGGGGTGCGCACACCGGCCGGGTGGGCGGCAGCCTTCGTGCGGCCGACCCATGCCCACGGCACGGCGATGAACCTCGTCGCGAGCTGCGACGAGCTCGCCGTCGAGGTCATGACCGACCCGGCGACGAGCCGGTGGCTCGACCGCACGGGCTGCACCGGTGTGACGATCCAGACCGAGCGGGCCGCGGCGGTCGTCGCCACGCTCGGGGGCGACCTCCGCGACTTCGTGCAGTGGGAGTGGATGGTCACCACCGAGGTGCCCCCGGCGCCGAGGGCGCGGGTCGTCGACCTGCCCGAGGAGGACGCCGCGGAGATCACCGATTTCATCCTGCGCGAGAACCCACGCACCGACGGCCGACCCTTCGCCTGGCCCGGGCAGCGATGGCTCGGGGTGCGCGACGCCGCCGGCGAGCTGCTCGCCGCGGGGTGCCGCGCGCACACCGGAGCCGGCCACCCGCTCCTCACCGGCATCGTCGTGCGCGGCGATGCGCGGGGGCAGGGCCTGGGTCGCGAGCTCACCGGGGCGCTCACCCGCCTCGGGCTCTCCGAGGCGCCCGTGTGCACCCTCGAGCTCTACAGCGACAACGCGGTGGCGCGCCACCTCTACACCGATCTGGGCTACGGGCAGACCGCGGCCTGGACCTCGGGCGCGAGGCCCTGACCTGGGCAGACGCGACCCTGGACAAGGGGGCTCTCCCATCCACGGGCGGGGTCGGCGCCGAACTAGCGTCGTCAGAGCACAGTCCCGCACCCCCTGCCTAGGAGCACCTGCATGCCCGACATCACCGTCGACAAGCGCACGATCCGCCCCGACGTCTCCGTGCACGTCGAGGACACCGGAGGGACCGGTCGGCCCGTCGTCCTCATCCACGGCTGGCCCCTCTCCGGAGCCTCCTGGTCGGAGCAGGTCCCCGCGCTCACCTCGGCCGGGTACCGCGTCATCACCTACGACCGCCGCGGCTTCGGGCAGTCCGACAAGCCCAAGACCGGATACGACTACGACACGCTCGCCGGCGACCTCGACGCGCTGCTCGTCGAGCTCGACCTGCGTGACGTCACCCTCGTCGGCTTCTCCATGGGCGGCGGCGAGGTCGCCCGCTACGTCGCCAACCACGGCGAGGAGCGGCTGCGCAGCGTCGTCTTCGCGGCGGCGGTGCCCCCGATGATGATGAAGACCCCGGGCAACCCCGACGGGCCGCTCGAGCCCGCCGAGGCGGCGAAGATGACCGCCTCGCTCACGGCTGACAAGGACGCCTTCTTCGACCAGTTCACCACCGACTTCTTCTCGGTCGACGGCGAGCTCAAGGTCACCGAGGAGCAGCGCCAGGAGGCGATCGCGCTGTGCCAGCAGGCCGACAAGGTCGCCGCGCTCGAGGCGATGCAGTCCTTCGGCATCAGCGACTTCCGCGAGGACCTGCCGAAGGTCACGGTGCCGACCCTCGTCGTCCACGGCGACGGCGACGGCACCGTCCCCTTCGAGGGCTCGGGCGCCCGCACCCACGCGGCGATCCCGCACAGCGAGCTGCACGTCATCAGCGGCGGGCCGCACGGGATCAACGTCTCGCACGCCGACGAGCTCAACCGCGTCCTCGTGGACTTCCTCTCGCGCTGACGCGTGTCAGCCCCGCCCGGGGGCGAAGGGCGGTCGCGACCTCCTCGACACCGCGCACACCCGCCTCGACGAGGCGGGACGAGCCGCCTCGGGCGGCGAGGTCGACCCGCTCGAGGACCTCGACGTCGTGGGTCGCGCCGAAGAGCCGCTCGACCTCCTCGACGGGCACGCTGAGCGGCGGGCCCTCGAAGGAGCCCTCGTCGTACTCGAAGGTGATGACGAGCATCGGCACCGGCGCGGGGAGCACCGAGCGCAGGTGCTCGGCGTACCGGTCGCGCAGCGTCTCGGGCAGCGCGACGAGGCTGGCCCGGTCGTAGACGGCGGCGACGCCCTCGACGTCGTGCGGCGTGAGCTCGAAGTGGTCGCCCTGGTAGATCGTGATCCCGGGCGCCTCGTAGACCCGCCGCTCCCCCACCTGCTCGACCCGGGGCTCGAGGCCGCGCGTGGCGAAGAAGGAGCCGACGGCGATCTCGCTCAGCTCGGTGCCGACGACCTCGTGGCCGACCGCGAGCAGGTGGTCGAGGTCGACACTGCGACCGCACAGCGGCACGAGGACCCGCGAGCCGGGCGCGAGGCCGAGCGTCGGCAGGTGCTCGACGAGCAGGTCGTTCGGACGCGGCTGGTCGAAGGCCGTGCGGCCCTCGGCCCACGCCTGGCGCCAGAAGTCGAGGTCGATCTCCACCTGCTCATGCTCCCACCGCGACCAGCCCCGGCACGAGGGGCTCGAGGTCGCGTCGCAGCCCCGCGGCCCCGGTCGCGGGGTCGTGGCGCACGGCGCGGATGCCGAGCGCGGCCGCCGCCTCGACGTTCGCCGCGACGTCGTCGACGAAGCCGACGTCGTGGGCGGGCACGCCGAGCGCGTCGAGGACGCGCTCGAAGAAGACCGGGTCCGGCTTGGCCACCCCGAGCAGCGAGGAGTAGAAGGAGCCGTCGACGAGCGCGTCGTACCCCATGACCTCGCGCATGTGACGCACGCGGTGGTCCTGCTGGTTGGTCGCCAGGTGGCAGCTCACGCCGCGCGAGCGCACCTGCTCGAGCACCTCGACGGCCTGCGGGTCGAGCTCCACGCTCTCCCACATGGCGAGCAGCTCGGGCACCTCGACCGGGCGCGACCCGGTCGCGGCCTCGTGCTCGACGAGGGCGATCTCGAGCGCGGCGGCGAGGGTGGTCTCCCCGCGCAGGGCCGGACCCTCTGCCGCGAAGACCCGGCGAGCCAGACCGGGGCCGCCGCGCTCGTCGAGCGCGGCGCCCCAGTCACGGGCCGTGTGCTGCAGGACCCCGTCGCAGTCCCACAGCAGGACCGAGATCACGACTGCGTCGGCGACACCTCGGGCGCACCGAGCGGGGCCTCGTCGCCCTCGGGGGTGGCGTCGATGCCGGCCTCGGCGCGCTGCTCCGGGGTGATCGGGGCGGGCGCGTCGGTCAGCGGGTCGTAGCCGCCGCCCGACTTCGGGAAGGCGATGACGTCGCGGATCGAGTCGGCCCCGAGGAGCAGCATGCAGATCCGGTCCCACCCGAAGGCGATGCCGCCGTGCGGAGGGGCGCCGAACTTGAAGGCCTCGAGGAGGAAGCCGAACTTCTCCCGGGCCGACTCCGCGTCCAGGCCCATGACGGAGAAGACGCGCTCCTGGACGTCGCGGCGGTGGATACGGATGGACCCGCCGCCGATCTCGTTGCCGTTGCACACCATGTCGTAGGCGTAGGCGAGCGCCTCACCGGGGTTGGTGTCGAAGGTGTCGAGGTACTCCGCCTTCGGGCTGGTGAAGGCGTGGTGGACCGCGGTCCAGGCACCCCCGCCGACGGCGACGTCACCGGCGGCCACGGCCTCGCTCGCCGGCTCGAAGAGAGGCGCGTCGAGGACCCACACAAAGGCCCACGCCGACTCGTCGATGAGGCCGCAGCGCTTGCCGATCTCGACGCGGGCGGCGCCGAGCAGGGCGCGGCTGCTCTTCGGGGCACCGGCGCCGAAGAAGATCGCGTCGCCCGGGGCCGCACCGACGTGCGCCGCGAGACCGGCCTTCTCCTCCTCGGAGATGTTCTTGGCGACGGGACCGCCGAGCTCGCCGTCCTCGCCGACGGTGACGTAGGCGAGCCCCTTCGCGCCGCGCTGCTTGGCCCACTCCTGCCACGCGTCGAACTGACGACGGGGCTGGCTCGCGCCGCCGGGCATGACGACGGCACCGACGTACTCGGCCTGGAAGACCCGGAAGGGCGTGCCGGCGAAGTACTCGGTGCAGTCCGTCAGCTCCTGGCCGAAGCGCAGGTCGGGCTTGTCGCTGCCGTAGCGCGCCATCGCGTCGGCGTAGGTCATCCGGGCGAAGGGGGTGCTCAGCTCGACCCCGATGGTCGCCCAGACCGCCTTCGCCACGGCCTCGCCGAGCTCGAGGACGTCGTCCTGCTCGACGAAGCTCATCTCGATGTCGAGCTGGGTGAACTCCGGCTGGCGGTCGGCGCGGAAGTCCTCGTCGCGGTAGCAGCGCGCGATCTGGTAGTACCGCTCCATCCCGGCGACCATGAGCAGCTGCTTGAAGAGCTGCGGGCTCTGCGGCAGCGCGTACCACTCGCCGGGCGCGAGGCGCGCGGGGACGAGGAAGTCGCGGGCGCCCTCGGGCGTGGAGCGGGTGAGCGTCGGGGTCTCGATCTCGACGAAGTCGCGCTCGGCGAGGACCGAGCGAGCCGCGGCGTTGACCTTGCTGCGCAGGCGCAGACCGGCGCCGGCAGAGGTCGCGCCCGGGCGGCGCAGGTCGAGGTAGCGGTGCTTGAGGCGCGCCTCCTCGCCGACGGTGACGCGCTCGTCGATCTGGAAGGGCAGGGGCTCGCTGGCCGAGAGGACCTCGATGGTGCTCGCGACGACGTCGACCTCGCCGGTCGGCAGACCGGGGTTGACGTCCTTGGGCTCGCGCGGGGTGACCTCGCCGACGACCTTGATGCAGTACTCGCCGCGCAGCCCGTGAGCCGCACCGGTGAGCACCTCGTCACGGGCGACGACCTGCACGACACCGCTCGCGTCACGCAGGTCGACGAAGGCGACGCCGCCGTGATCGCGGCGCCGGGCCACCCATCCGGTGAGGGTGACGGTGGTCCCGGTGTGCTCGGCGCGCAGCGTGCCGGCCTGGTGGGTGCGAAGCATGTCGTCCTTGTCGAGGCGGAGGGTCCTGACCGCGGTCGCGGGCAGCACCGGCCAGTCTACGGACAGCGCGAAGGGGTTTTCGGCCACGCCTGACCGCCCACCGCACGGGGCCGTCCCGCTGCGGCGGGGCGCCGACGCCAGGCCCCGGCCGCATCGTTAGCGTGGGCCCGTGACCTGGCCCGACACCGCATCCCCGTCCGCCCGGCCGACCCGACGAGCCGTGCTCGGCTGGGTCGCCGGTGCCGGCGCGGTCGGCGCTGTCGGCCTCGCCGGCTGCACCTCGGTCGACCTGCCCGGTGGCTCGCCCGACGACGAGGCCGCCGCGGGAGCGGTGCCCGTCCCCGACCCGACGTGGCCCGTCGTCGCCGCCGGCGACGCGGCCGCGAGCGCGATCGCGGTGTCCGCGGCGCTCGTCGACTCCTCCCCCGCCGCCGTCGTCGTCCACCCGGACGCACCGGAGCAGGCCGTCACCGACGCAGCCGCGGCAGCGGTCGCCGCCGGGGTCCCCTGCCTCGTCGACGGCCCCGACCTCGGGGCCGAGCTCGACCGGCTCGGCGTCGAGTCGGTCCTGCGGATGGGTGCGCCGGACGAGGAGGCGGGCGGGACCCCCTTCGGGCCGGCCGTGTCATCCCGGGAGGGCGTCGACGACCTGCCCCCGGTGACCCGTGACGCCCCGCTGCGCGTCGTCGTGACGACGCCCGACGAGCCCGCCCACGCCGCTGCGCTCGCGACGGTGCGCGCCGTGCTCGGCCAGCACGGGGACAGCGAGGTCCTCACGGCCGACGACCCGCGCGAGGACGAGGTCATGACCTCCCTTCGCCGCCTCGACGACACCCCCCTCGTCGTCCTCGGGGAGAGTGACGACCTCGGCGGCGACGCGCTCGTCGTCGCCGCGGCGATGGCGGCCCGCGCCACCGAGCTGCCGACCGGCGGGGTGCTGCCGCTCGGCGGCGACCGCCGGATGATCGCGCTGTACGGCCACCCCGGCGTCCCCGGCTTCGGGCTGCTCGGCGAGCAGGACGTCGACGCCTCGGTCGAGCGGGTCACCGACCTCGTCGAGGAGTACGCACAGACGACGGGCGACACCTTCCTGCCGGCCTTCGAGATCATCGCGACGATCGCCGACTCCTCCCCCGGCGCCGACGGCGACTTCTCCTCCGAGGGCGACCCGTCGACCTACCGGCCCTGGGTCGACGCGGCTCACGACGACGGGGTCTACGTCCTGCTCGACCTGCAGAGCGGGCGGGCCGACTTCCTCAGCCAGGCGAAGCGCTACGAGGAGCTGCTCCTCGAGCCGCACGTCGGTCTCGCCCTCGACCCCGAGTGGCGCCTCGAGCCCGGGCAGCGCCCGCTCGAGCAGATCGGGCACGTCGAGGTCGACGAGGTCGAGGAGGTCGCCGACTGGCTCGCCGAGCTCGTGCGCGAGCACGACCTGCCGCAGAAGGTCTTCATGCTCCACCAGTTCCAGCTGCAGATGCTGCGCGACCGCGACCAGCTGCGCACCGACCGCCCGGAGCTCGTCACCGTCGTGCACGCCGACGGGCACGGCACCCCCGACCTCAAGCAGCAGACGTGGGACGCCGTGCGGGCCGACCTGCCCGACGGGGTCGAGCTGGGGTGGAAGAACTTCATCGACGAGGACACCCCGACCTTCACCCCGCGGCAGACGATGCTCGACGTCCGGCCGCGCCCCCGCTTCGTGTCGTACCAGTAGACGGGCTCGACTCCTGGCGCGTGCTCACGCGTCGGCGATGAGCCCGCTCCAGAAGTCGACCTGCATCCGCTCGAAGGCCAGCCCGAAGCGCAGCGTGCGACGCGGCCCGGGGTCGAGCCCCTCGGCCTGGCCGGCGATCTCCTCGTACCGGGCGAGCAGCTCCTCGTGCGCGGTGAGCTGCTGGCGGGCCAGCCGCTCCGGGTCGGCCTCGAAGTACAGCTTGAGCAGCGCGATGTCGCGCGCCTCGACCTGGGTGTCGACGCCGCTGTCCGCCCAGTCGCGCAGCGCCGCCTGCCCCTCGGGCGTCACGGTGAGCAGCCGGCGGCGGCGGCCGTGCTCCTCCTGCTGCTCGTCGAGGTAGCCCACGGACACGAGCCGCGTGCACTGCACGTAGATCTGCGTGTGCGGCAGGGCGAAGAACGCATTCGTGTGCTGCGCCGCCTGCTTGACGTCATAGGGGGTCGCCTCGCCCAGTCGGTCGATCAGACCCAGGACGAGGTATCCCGCGGTCGAGACCTTCTCCACGCCGTCAGCCTAGGACGGGTGATCCCCTCCGCGTGGCGGGTTTGGACAAAGTCGAGACGACCCGTGACGACGGGCCCGTCAGGCCTGCTCCGCGAGGGCCCCGACGTACACCCATCGCCCGCCGCGGCGGGCGAAGTCCGAGCGCTCGACGAGCTCGCCGTCCTGGCGGTGCTCTCCCTCGCCGGTCGTCCACCGGGCGACGAAGGCGACGACCCCGTGGTCGTCCTGCGGGCCGCCGGCCCGGGTCTGCGTCACCTCGAGGCCGACCCAGCGCAGACCCGGTCCGGGCTCGACGACCTCGGGCCGGGTGCGCGGGTGCCAGGTCCGCCACAGGTGGTCGGCAGCCCGCTGGTCACCCTGCTGCAGCAGTGCGTAGGCGGTGTAGCGCGACCGCATGAGGGCCTCGGCGGTGGCCGCGGGCGTGCCGTCGAGGACGGGCCCGCAGTGCTCGGCGAAGGGGGTGCCCGCCCCGCACGGGCAGGCCTGGACCTGGTCCGCGGCCGGGGTCATCGGCGGCCCGGGTGCTCCGGCCACGGGCTGTCGGCCGGGCGCAGCCCGCTCCAGCCCTGGGCCCGCTGGGCATGGGCCGCGAGGACGGCGATCATGAGCGTCGAGTTGTGCACCGTGCCGGCGAGGACCGCGGCGTGGACCTCGTCGAGGTCGACGCGGCGCACGACGAGGTGGGCCTCCTCGTGCTCGCGCTCGAAGCGCTCGGCCTCGGGCACGGGTCGCAGACCGCGCGCGAGGTAGATGCGGATCGCCTCGCTCATGCCGCCCGGCGAGGTCCACAGGTCGGTGAGCACCGCCCACTGGTCGGCGACGAGGTCGACCTCCTCGGCGAGCTCTCGGCGGGCTCCGACGACGGGGTCCTCGTCGGCGACGTCGAGGAGCCCGGCCGGGATCTCCCAGTCCAGCGCGGCGACGGGGTGGCGGTACTGACGGATGAGGACGACCTGGTCGTCGTCGTCCACGGCGAGCACGGCGACCGCCCCCGGGTGGTCGACGACCTCCCGGGTCAGCTCCTGGCCCTCGTAGACGAAGGTGTCGGCCCGCACGTCCCACACGGCGCCGTCGTGCAGCACCTCGCTGCGCCGGACGTCGGGCGTGACGAGCTCGTCGTGCAGGCCGGGGCCCGCGCCGTCCGTGCTCACGCGGGGGTGACCTCGACGTCGTCCTCGCGGGTGGCGTCCTCGTCGCGACGGGGGCGCTCGACCTCGACGAGGCGCGCGTCGCGCTGCGCCTGGACGGCGGCGCCGACGAGCCCGGCGAAGAGCGGGTGCGCGGCGTCGGGACGGGACTTGAACTCGGGGTGCGCCTGGGTCGCGACGTAGTACGGGTGCACCGAGGTCGGCAGCTCGACGAACTCGACGAGACCGAGCTCGGGGTGCGTGCCGCTGACGACGAGACCGGCCTGCGTCAGCTGGTCGACGTACTCGTTGTTGACCTCGTAGCGGTGACGGTGGCGCTCGGTGACCGACGTGGCGCCGTAGGCGGTCGCCGCGACCGAGCCCTCGAGCAGCTGCGCCGGGTAGGAGCCCAGGCGCATCGTGCCGCCGAGGTCGCCCGCGCCCTCGACGAAGCTCTTCTGCTCCTCCATCGTCGACACGACGGGAGCCGGGGTGCCGGGGTCGAACTCCGTCGAGCTCGCGCCCTCGATGCCGGCGACGTCGCGGGCGTACTCGATGACCATGCACTGCAGGCCCAGGCAGATGCCGAGCGTGGGCACCTGCTGCTCGCGGGCCCAGCGCAGTGCGCCGAGCTTGCCCTCGATGCCGCGCACGCCGAAGCCGCCGGGCACGAGGACGGCGTCGACCCCGCCGAGCGCCTGCTGGGCACCCGCCGGCGTCTGGCAGGTGTCGGAGGCGACCCAGCGGATCGAGACCCGCGCGTCGTGGTGGAAGCCGCCGGCGCGCAGCGCCTCGGTCACCGACAGGTAGGCGTCGGGCAGGTCGACGTACTTGCCGACGAGGGCGACCTCGACCTCGTGCTCGGGCTCGTGGACGCGGCGCAGGAGCAGGTCCCACGACGCCCAGTCGACGTCCTTGAAGGGCAGGTTGAGCCGGCGGATGACGTAGGTGTCGAGCTGCTCGGCGTGCAGGACCTTCGGGATGTCGTAGATGCTCGGCGCGTCGATGCACGCGGCGACGGCGTCGGTGTCGACGTCGCACATGAGCGAGATCTTGCGCTTGATGTCGGCGGGGATCTCGCGGTCGGCGCGCAGCACGAGGGCGTCCGGCTGGACGCCGACCTGGCGCAGCGCGGCGACGGAGTGCTGGGTGGGCTTGGTCTTCAGCTCGCCGCTCGGCGCGAGGTAGGGCACGAGCGAGACGTGGAGGAAGAAGGAGTTGTCGCGCCCGATCTCGTGGCGCACCTGGCGCGCGGCCTCGAGGAAGGGCAACGACTCGATGTCGCCGACCGTGCCGCCGATCTCGGTGATGATGATGTCGGGCGCGTCGACGTCGGAGATCCCCGGGCTGCCGGCCGCCGCGGCCCGCATCCGGTCCTTGATCTCGTTGGTGATGTGCGGGATGACCTGCACGGTGTCGCCGAGGTACTCGCCGCGACGCTCACGGGCGATGACGCGGTTGTAGACCTGCCCCGTCGTGACGTTCGCGCTGCCGAGCAGGTCGACGCCGAGGAAGCGCTCGTAGTGGCCGATGTCGAGATCGCACTCCGCACCGTCCTCGGTGACGAAGACCTCGCCGTGCTGGAAGGGGTTCATCGTCCCCGGGTCCACGTTGAGGTAGGGGTCGAGCTTCTGCATCGTCACGCTCAGACCGCGAGCGCGGAGCAGATGTCCCAGGCTTGACGCCGTCAGACCCTTGCCGAGGGAGGAGGCTACGCCTCCGGTCACGAAGATGTGCTTGGTGAGTGCCGCCACGGGCTTCCACCTTACGGCACGTCCGGGCCGCCCTCGTACCAGGTGTGCCAGCGGGCCGCCCGCTCGTGCGTGCTCGGCCACGTGCGCGCCCGCTCGCGCCCCCGCTCCCCGGCCTCATGCCCGGCCTGCGTGTCTCGCAGCAGGTCTCGGACGCGGGCGGCGAGCGCGTCGACGTCGCCGACGGGGGCGAGCGCACCGACCCCCTCGACGAGACCGGGCAGCCCCCCGGTGCGAGTGGCGACGACGGGCAGACCGGCCGCCATCGCCTCCTGCACGACGAGCGCCCGAGCCTCCCACTCGCTCGTGAGGAGGAAGAGGTCGGCCGCGAGCAGCCAGCCGACGACGGAGTCGCTCGGCCCGAGGAGGTGGACGTCGGGTCCGGCCGTGGACACGAGGCGACGGCGCAGGTCGTCGTCGCCCCCGCCGACGACGACGAAGGGGGACCCTCCCCCCTCCCCGGACCCGTGCGCGACGAGGTCGGCGACAGCGAGGACGTCCTCGAGCCGCTTCTGCGGCGCGACGCGCGCGACGGTGAGCACGACGGGCTGGTCGGTCGGCAGGCCGTGGGCGCGCAGGAGCGCGTCGCGACGGGTCGCCCGCCACTGCCCTCGGTCGGTGGCGAGGAGGTCCGGCACAAGGGGCGATGGCACCTCGTCGAGCGCGGCCCGCCGGGCGCCGAGCTGCTCGGCGAGGTCGACGAGGTCGGTGGACGCCCCGGTGACGAGGTCGGCGCGCGAGAGCGCGGTCCGTACCGCCAGGGTGCCGAGCCGGTGCCGGGCGGAGCGCGGGTCGCCCCGCAGCTCGTTGTGCAGGCTCGTGGCCAGCCGCGGCCGAGCACGGCCGACTCCCGTGAGCAGTCCGGCCGCGACGACCCCCGCCTGGTGGCCGTGGGCATGGACGGCGTCGGCACCTGCGAGCAGCCGGCGCACGGCCGTCGTGCTCTCGACGGTGGGGCCCGCGCCCGTCCGGCCGGGCCACCACGGCACGGCACCGGGCAGCTCGAAGGCCGCGTGGGTGCTCTCGGGAGCCACGACCCGTACGTCGTCGCCCAGGGCGAGGAGCTGGGCGGCGAGCGAGCGCACGTGCGCCCCGATGCCCCCGGCGCTGCGGCCGAGCACGAGGACGACCCGGCTCACCGGCGCCTCCTCACGGCCTCGCGCAGCGTGGGGTCGACCGCGAGGGCCAGCGCCGCGCACAGTGCGGCGCAGACGACGCCCAGGCCCGCCGCGGCCCCGACCTGGGCGGCGCCGGTCAGATCGGCCCGGACGAGCCCCAGCGCGCACGCGCCGCCGAGCGCCACGCCCACGGCGACGGCACCGGTCAGGCGCAGCAGGCCGCTCGTGCTCTCCTCGCCCCACGCCCGCCGTACCCCGTGGAGGAGCAGCGCTGCCGACAGGGTCATGCCGACGGCAGACGACGCGCCGATGACGGTGAGGGTCTCGGCCGGTCCGTCGGCACGGCTGAGCCACAGCGCGGGCACGACGGCGAGCACGGCCCACCCGGCGGCGACCGACCAGCCGGCGCGCCGGGCGCTGCCGCGCACGAGGAGGGCCCGCAGGGCAAGCGCGACGAGGCTGAAGCCGACGAGGCCGACCGCGGTCGTCGCGAGGGCCTGGGGCATCGCCTCGAGCGGCGCGCGACCTGGCTCGCCCCGGCCGGCGCTGCGGTCGAGCATGCCGAAGACCGTGCCGACCCCGGGGGCGCCGGCGACGAGCGCGGCCGCGGCGGCCCCGGACAGCGCGAGGACGACGCGCAGCGCGCTGTTGAGCGTGCGCGCCGCCCCCTCGCCGTCCGGGTCGCCGGCGAGACGGGCGAAGGCCGTGGTGGCGACCGGGACGGCGAGGACGGCGTAGGGCAGGAGGTAGACGGTCTGCGCGTACTGGTGCACGACGAAGGTGCCGTCACCGCCCGAGCGGTTCGCGACGCGCAGGACGGCGAGGAGGGCGAGCTGCTGGGCGACGAGCCCGACGAGCCCGGCACCGGCGAGCTGGCGGGCCCGCGTGCGGTCCTGCGGGGTGAGCGCCCAGCGCGGCCGCAGCCTGATCCCGGCGCGGGCGGCGACGACGAGCAGCGGCAGCGACAGGGCGACCACGCCGAGGGTCGTCCCGATGCCGAGGACCAGCCATCCGGCGGTGGGCAGGACCGCGGTGTCCGCCGGGGTGCTCTCGACACCCCAGGCGTAGGCGAGATAGGTCCCGATGACGACGAGGCTGGACAGCAGCGGCGCGAGCGCGGCGGCGAGGAGGCGCTCGTGCGCCTGGAGCACACCGGCGACGACGACGCCGATGCCGTAGAGCACGACCTGGGGGCTGAAGAGGACGAGCAGCCGGGTGCCGAGCTCGGCGGCCCCGGGCGCCTCGACCCCGTCGAGCAGGACCCTGCTCAGCCACGGCGCGCCGAGCGCGAGGACGAGCGTGACGGGCAGGAGCAGCACGACGGCGAGCGTCAGCAGGCTCGAGCCGACCTCGTCGGCCCGACCGGTGCGTCGGGCGGAGGCGACGAGCGGCACGACGACCGCGGCGAGGACGCCCCCGGCGACGACCTCGTAGACGAGGTTCGGCACGGCGTTGACGCTCTGGTAGACGGTGCCGACGCCGGAGGCCCCGACGGCCAGGGCGAAGGCCACCCAGCGCAGCAGGCCGGCCACGCGAGCGGCGACGGTGACGAGGGCGACCCGCGAGGCGGTGCGCCGCAGCCCCGGGGCCGTCCTCACCTCGGTCACGGCGTGACCGGTGTGACCGGTGCAGGGGTGGGGCGCCCCCACGCGTCGAGCGCCCGCAGCGCGGGCGTGCGGTCGATGACCCGGCTGAAGCTCACCCGCTCCGAGGCCAGGGTGAGCGCCGTCACCGCGGCGAGCACACCGGCGCGTCCGGCGAGCGGCAGCGAGCGCACGAGACCCTGGCCGACGAGGGCGCCGGCGGCGTTCGCGCCGCAGTCACCGAGCATCGAGCGACCCGCGAGGTCGCCCGGCAGCGCTGCGGCCGTCGCGGCGAGACCGGCGACGAGGGCGGGCCGGGCACGGCCCGGAGCGGCGACGAGCAGCGGCGCCCCGATCAGCGCCGCGACCTTGAGCGCCCGGCCGGGGCGCAGGTCGAAGAGGTTGAGGAGGTTCGCGGTGCCCGCGACGACGCCGGCGTCGACGACGAGAGCCGGCAGCCGCGAGGTGAGCGGGGCGTCGTGGTCGTGCTCGACGACCGCGACGACGAGGGCGGTCGCGCCGAGGACGGCGACCTTGACCGCACCGCTCGTGACCCGGCCGCGCCGCAGCGCGCCGAGGTGACCTCGGATCCCCTTCGTCGAGCGGTCGCCCACGAGGTCGTCGACCAGGCCCACCGCACCGGGCACGGCGACGGCGGCCGCGGCCACCGGGTCGGCGGCGAGGAGGGCGCCGAGGGCGACCCCGCCGACCCACGCGGGGCCCTGCGCCAGGGTGACCGGGTCACCCGCGAAGTTCGTGCGGCCGAGCGCGCGTCGCACTCGGGCCGGACCGCGCTCGACCGCGCGCAGCACCCCGTGCACCCCCAGCACCGCCGCCCCGGCGGGCAGGGCCAGGGAGCGCAGGTCGGTCACGGGGCCTCCGGGATGGCGGCGCTGGCGTCGTCGGCGAGGCCGTAGTGGCCCGCGTCGCCGCGGGTCTGCTCGTCGAGGCCGAGGACGACGTCGGCGCGACCCACGGCGCTCTCCGGGGTGTCGACGGTGCTCAGCCCCTCGCTGAGACCGCTGTCGGCGCGTGCGACGGTGACCGGCGAGGCGTCGCCGGAGCCGTAGGTCACCGGGCCGGACGTGAGGACCGCCCCCGCGGAGCGGGCGTCGAGCGCTGCGGCGAGCTCGACCCACCGGGTCGCCGAGGCGGTGGCTGCTGGATCGGCGTCGGCCGGGGAGTCCTGGGGGTCGCCCGCCACCGGACCGGCGACGACGAGGACGACGTCGGCGGCCGAGGTCGGGGCGTCGCCGCTCACGAGACCGGCGTCGGAGAGCCGCTCGAAGGCGTCGGTGCGCTGGCTGTCGGTCGGTGCGGGCATCCCGTCCTCGCCGCGACCGCCGAGCACGGCGCCGAGCGCCTCGTCCAGCCCCGCGCCGTCGGCGTCGCTGCGCCCGAGCGCGGAGAGCGCCTCGGAGGCGGCGCGCTCGCGGGACGCCTGGGCGTCCTCTCCGCCGGCGACCCAGGAGGCGGCAACGGAGACGGTCGGCTCGACGCTGGCCCCGGAGAGCTCGAGGGTCTCGCGCAGCTCGGCGACCTCGGTGTCGTCGGACTCGGGCAGGCGCACGACGGCGACGGACGTGCCGTCGAGCACGCCGGAGACGAGCTGGGGCAGGACCTCCTCGCCGAAGGACTCCTGGGCCTCCCCCGTGCGCTGCTCCTGGGTCAGCTGACGACGCAGGTCGTCCTTGTCCTGGCGCAGCCGCGTGACCTCGTTGGTCAAGGTGTTGCCGATGTCGTCGTTGAGCGGCCCGGCACCGAGCACGACGCCCATGGACAGCGCGATGAGCACGGCCGCGAGCGAGACCATGTGGTAGCGGAAGTCGATCATGTGACGATCCCCGAGAGTGCGGCCCAGAGGTCGTCCCACCAGGCACCGATGATCTGGAGCAGAGCACGCCCGGTGGGCGTGGCGGACATCGCGACGAGCACCGCGAGCAGCCCGACGAGGGCGAGCCCGACGATCGACCAGGCGGAGATCCGGCTCCGGTAGAGCCGGCTCACCCCCTTCGCGTCGATGAGCTTGCCGCCCACCCGCAGCCGGGTGAGGAAGGTGCTCGACATCCCCGCCCGCCCCTTGTCGAGGAACTCGACGAGGGTGGCGTGGGTGCCGACGGCCACGATGAGGCTGGCCCCGCAGTCGTCGGCGAGGAGCATCGCGATGTCCTCGCTCGTGCCGGTCGCGGGGAAGACGACGAAGTCCTCGACGCCGAGCTGCTCGACCCGCTCGACGCCGGGCGCGCGGCCGTCGCGGTAGGCGTGGACGACGACCTCGGCGCCGCACGTGAGCGTCGCGTCGGAGACCGAGTCCATGTCGCCGACGATCATGTCGGGGCGCAGCCCGAGCTCGAGGAGCGCGTCGGCGCCGCCGTCGACGCCGATGAGCACCGGCTTGTACTCGCGGATGTAGTGGCGCAGCGCCTGCAGGTCTTCCTTGTAGTGGTAGCCGCGGACGACGACGAGAGCGTGCCGGTCGGTGAAGTCCGTGCGCACGTCGGGGATGCCGACGCCGTCGAAGAGGAGGTCGCGCTCCTTGAGCATGTACTCCATCGTGTTCTCGGCGAAAGCCTCGAGCTGGGTGGTGAGGCCGGCGCGCGCGGCGACCATCGCGTCGGCCACCCCGCTGCTCGTGAGGAGCGTGCCGGGGATCTCGACGTCGCCGCAGCGCAGCACCCCGTCGACGACCTGCCCCTCGTCGCCCTCGCTCACCTGGTCGAGCACGTCGCTGCCGACGTCGTCGAGCAGCGGGATCCCGGCGTCGACGATGACCTGGGGACCGAGGTTCGGGTAGCGCCCGGTGATCGACGGCGAGGCGTTGACGACGGCTGCCGGTCGGCACGCGACGAGGGCCTCGCCGCTCACGCGGTCGATGTCCTCGTGGTCGATGACGGCGATGTCGCCGGGGCGCAGCCGCTTCGTGAGGTTCTTCGTGCGGCGGTCGACCCGCACCGTGCCGTGCAGACCGGAGGGGTCCACGTCACGGGAGCGAGATCGGTTCGGGCGCAGCGTCATCCCGGGCATCGTCCCACGAAGGGGGACCGTGCCCGTCCAGGCTCGCGCGCGCGGGGCGAGGGTGTGCGGCCTCACCCTGCGGGACGGCGGCAGGCGTCGAGCAGCTCCTCGGCGTGGCGCAGACCGGCGGAGGTGCCGGCCCCGCCCATCATCCGCGCGAGCTCGGCGAGGCGGTCCTCGCCGCTCACCTCGCTGACGTCGCTCGACGTCACCTCGCCGTCGGTCGACTTGCGCACGACGAGATGGCGGTCGGCGTGGGCGGCGACCTGGGCGAGGTGGGTGACGACGAGCACCTGGGCGTTGCGGGCCAGGGCCTGCAGGCGGGCGCCGACGTCGATCCCGGCCTTGCCGCCGACGCCGGCGTCGACCTCGTCGAAGACGAAGGTGGGCACGCTGGCGCCCGCGTCGGCGACGGCGACCTCGAGGGCGAGCATGATCCGCGAGAGCTCCCCGCCCGACGCGGCCTGGGTGACTGGACGGGCCGGGCTGCCGGGGTTGGCGGAGAGGCGGATCTCGACGACGTCGACGCCGTGGGCGCCGACGACAACCCGATCCCCCGGCTCGAGATCGGCGGCCGGGACGCTGTCCGGCCCGTCGCCCGTCGTCGGCGTCACCGAGACCTCGACAACCGCCTGGGGCATGCCGAGGCGGCGCAGCTCCTCCTGCACGCGGGCGCCGAGCCGCTCGGCCGCGGCCGTGCGAGCCGCGGTGAGGTGGGCAGCGCGGCGGGCGACCTCGGCGGCCGCGGACTCGACCTGCTCGGCCATGCCACCGAGACGGTCGTCGGCCTGCTGCAGCTCGAGGACGCGGGCGCGGGAGCGGTCACGACGGGCGAGCACCGCGTCGACGTCTCCCCCGTAGCGCCGGGTGAGCTCGGTGAGGGCGGCCCGGCGGGTGTGCACGGCGTCGAGCCGGGCGGGGTCGACCTCGATGGAGGCCGAGTAGGAGCTGAGATCAGCGGCGACGTCGGCGACGAGCGCGCGCAGCTCGACGAGACGGTCGCGCAAGGGGGCCAGCCCGGGGTCGGCGTCGACGAGCGGGCCGAGCGACTGCTCCGCGGTGGCGAGCAGGGCGAGGGTGTCGGGTCGCTCCGGCAGCTCGCCGTCGGCGAGGGCGGCGTGGGCCCGGGCAGAGCCCAGACGCAGGTCGTCGGCGTGGGCCAGGCGCTCGCTCTCGGCGCGCAGCTCGAGGTCCTCGCCCGGGCGGGGGTCGACGCCGTCGACCTGCTCGAGCTGGTAGGTGAGGGCGTCGAGCTCCTGCGCCCGGGCCTGCTCGCTCGTCGTCAGCTCGTCGAGCTCACGGCGCGCGTCGACCCAGGCCCGCCGCGCCTTCGCGAAGGCGGCCGCTGCCTCCCGCACCGGGTCGCCGCCGTAGGCGTCGAGCACCTCGCGGTGCTGGGCGCTCTGGCGCAGCCGCCACTGGTCGGCCTGGCCGTGCAGGGCGACGAGGCCCTGGGTGATCTCGCCGAGCGTGCCGACGGGCACGGTCCGCCCGCCGGCGTAGGCCCGGCTGCGTCCGGTCGAGCGCAGGACACGGCTCACGGTGAGCTCGCCGTCCTCGACCGAGGCGCCGGCGTCGTCCGCGGCGCGCGCCAGCTCGGGGTCGGCGACCTCGAGGACCGCGTCGATCGCGGCCTCCTGCGCCCCGGTGCGCACGAGGGCCGCGTCGGCGCGCGAGCCGAGGAGCAGCTCGATGCTCGAGACGAGCATCGTCTTGCCGGCCCCGGTCTCACCGGTGAGCACGGTGAGCCCCGGGTGGAGCGAGACCGTCGCCTCCTCGATGACCCCGAGGTCACGGATGCGGATCTCCTCGATCACTGCGCGCTCTGCCGTCCTCGCCAGCCGGCGACGCTGAGGTCGAACTTCGCGACGAGCCGGTCGGTGAAGGGCGAGCTCGTGAGGCGGGCGAGTCGCACCGGCACGCTCGAGCGGGTCACCTCGACCCGGGCGCCCGGGGGCAGGTCGACGGCCCGCCGGCCGTCGCACCACAGCACCCCGTGCCCCTCGGTGCCGGCGACGAGGTCGACGGCGAGGTGGGCCTGCGGGGCGAGGACGAGCGGCCGGGCGAAGAGGGCGTGGGCGCTGATCGGCACGACGAGGACGGCCTCGACGCCGGGCCACACGACCGGACCGCCGGCGCTGAAGGCGTAGGCGGTCGAGCCCGTGGGGGTCGCCATGACGACGCCGTCGCAGCCCCAGGTCGACAGCGGACGACCGTCGATCTCGACCGTGAGGGTGAGCATCCGCTCGCGCGACGCCTTCTCGACCGTCACCTCGTTGAGCGCCCAGCTGCTGCACAGCAGCTCGCCGTCGAGGGTCCCGGTGACCTCGAGGGCCATCCGCTCCTCGACGGTGTAGGCCCGTCGCACGATGTGCTCGACGGTCGCCTCGAGGTCGTCGCGCTCGGCCTCGGCGAGGAAGCCCACGTGGCCGAGGTTGACCCCGAGCAGGGGCACCTCGCTCCCCCGGGCGATCTCGGCGCCGCGCAGGATCGTGCCGTCGCCGCCGAGGACGACGACGAGCTCGACGCCGGCCGCGCAGCCCCCGGGCTGGTCGGCATCGGCTGGCACGACGTCGTGGTCACGGCCGAGGGGTCCGTCGAGGAGCTCTCCCGTGGGCAGGGCCACCTCGATGCCCGCCTCGCGCAGGCGGTCGATGACCTGGCCGGCGATCTCGAGCGCCTCCGGCCGGCCGGGGTGGGCGACGAGGAGGATGCGGCGCGTGCTCATCGGGCTCCCTTCGTGTCGGTGCGGGTACGGGTGCCGGTGAGGGCGGCGACCTGCTCGAGCTGAGCCTGCCACGGCATGCCGACGTCGGCCCGCGCGCTCAGCCACAGCAGGTACTCGACGTTGCCCACTCCCCCGGCGATCGGGCTCTGCGCGATGCCGAGGACGCCCAGGCCGAGCTCCGCGGCGTCGGTGAGGACGCCGTGCAGGGCGTCGGCCCGTGCTCGCGGGTCGGTGACGACCCCGTGCTTGCCGAGCCGGGCGCGTCCGACCTCGAACTGCGGCTTGACGAGGAGCATCGCCTCGCCCGCGCCGTCCAGGCAGTCACGGACGGCGGGCAGCGCCAGGCGCAGGGAGATGAAGCTGAGATCGGCGACGACCCGGTCGACCCGTCCGTCGATGTCCGCGGGGACGAGGCCGCGCACGGTGGTCCCGCTGAGGTCGACGACCCGGGGGTCCGCGGCGATCTCGGGGTCGAGCTGGTCGTGCCCGACGTCGAGCGCGAGGACCTCGGTGGCACCCTGCTCGAGGAGCACCTGGGTGAAGCCCCCGGTGCACGCCCCGAGGTCGAGGCAGCGGGCCGAGGTCACCTGCCAGCCCTGCGGCCCGAAGGTGGTGAAGGCGCCCTGCAGCTTGTGCGCGGCTCGGCTCACGAGGCGCGCGTCGTCGCCCTCGACGAGGATCTCCTCGTCGGCGCGGACCCGCAGGGAGACCTTCGAGGCGGGCCGACCGGCGACGGTCACGGCGCCGCGGGCGACGAGATCAGCCGCCTGACCGCGGGATCGGGCCAGCCCCCGGGCGACGAGCGCGACGTCGAGCCGCGCGTCGGCGGGGCTCGTCGGCTCAGTCACCGATGTCGCGCAGCCGGTGCTGCAGGGTCGCGAGCACCGACTCGGCGCTCGAGAGCACCGCGTCGAGATCGGCCGGGTCGGCGGCGTCGAGCTCGGCCAGCGCCGCGTCGACGGCGGCGTCTCCCTCGCCGGGCGGGGCGACGTCGGCCGGGCTCGGCACGCCGGGCGGCCGTGGCGTCGGCGGCCCCGGCACCGGGTGCGAGCTCATGCCTGGCTGTCGGCACCCGTCGACGGGGCGGCCGACGAGGTCGTGGTCGTGGAGGTGCTGGGGGTGCTGGGTGCGGAGGAGGCCGTCGCCGCGGCGGACGAAGGGGGCGCGCCCGCCCCGGTCTTCGTAGTGGGGGCCGTCGACGTCGAGGCCTTCGTGGAGGTGGCCTTCGTCGAGGCGGCCTTGGTCGCCGGAGCCTTCTTCGCGGGACGGTTCGCCGTGGACGTCGTCGCCGACGCCTTCGAGGCGGAGCGCTTGGCCGGGGTGGACTTCGCCGGGGTGGACTTCGAGGCGGTGGACTTCGCCGGGGTGGACTTCGCCGGGGTGGTCGCCGACGCCGGAGCCTTCTTCGCAGTGCTCTTCGTGGCAGAGCTCTTCTTCGCGGTGCTCTTCGTCGCGGTGCTCTTCGTCGCGGTGCTCTTCTTCGCGGTGCTCTTCGTCGCGGTGCTCTTCGTCGCTGTGCTCTTCGTCGCGGTGCTCTTCGTCGCTGTGCTCTTCGTCGCGGTGCTCTTCGTCGACGGCGTGGCCGGGCTGGTCGTCGTCTTCGCGGTGCTCTTCTTCGACGACGTGGCCGGGCTGGTCGTCGTCGTCGCAGCGCTCTTCTGGGCCGTGCTCTTCCTGGCCGTGCTCTTCTTCGGCGTCGTCGTCTTCGGCGTCGTCTTCTTCGGCGTGCTCTTCTTCGCGGTGCTCGCCGTCGTCGCCGGGGTGGTCGCTGCAGACCGAGCCCGCCGGGGGGTGTCAGAGCTCGTCGTCGCCGTGGCGGGGCGGCGTGCAGGAGTGCGGACCGGTCGGGCCGGTCGCACCGACCCGTCGCCACCGGCCGAGGACGGCTCGCGGCGGGTCCGCAAGGCGGCCGACGCACCCGCGAGGTCGCCCTGCTCCTCTTCCGGCCAGCGTCGTACGGACTGCTCCCGGGACGAGGCGGCGTTGGCCTGGGCGCCCGAGACGAGCAGGCCGTCGACGAGTCGGACGACGTCGAGGGTGCGGGAGAGCACCCCGTCCGCCACCGTCAGCGAGAGGTGTACGAGCTGTCGAGCGGGATCCACCGGTCATCTCCTTCGTCGGTCGCGGCACCCGGGCGGGCACGTCGTGCGATCACGCTACCCCGCGGTACCGACGAGCTCGGCCATGGAGTCCCGGCACCACTGCTCGCTCGCTCCTGCGTCTCGAGCGGCCCAGATCGCGTCGAGCGCGGCGCGGAGCGCGTCGACCCCGTCGCCCTCGACGTGCAGCTCGCCGCCGTGGACGGCAGCCACGGCCGAGCCCCGGTGATGCCGGCCGTCCTCCACGCGTCCGTAGGGGTAGGGATCGAGCAGGCCGCGCAGGTCCTCGACGACGTGGTCCGGCCGGGTGGACGGCCCGGCTGCAGCGGCATCGGCCCACCCGTGGACACCGGTGAGGACGAGCAGACCAGCCGTACCAGCAGCCACGGCCCCGCCGAGATCTGTCTCGAGCCGGTCGCCGACGGCGAGCACCCGGTCGGGCGAGATCTCGAGGGACCGGGCAGCGATCGTGTACATCGGGCCGGCGGGCTTGCCCATCACCTCGGGCTCGACGTCGACGGCCAGACGGACGGCACCGACGAGCGAGCCGTTGCCCGGGGCGACACCGCGATCGGTGGGCAGCGTCCGGTCGACGTTCGTCGCGACCCAGCGTGCGCCGTCCTGGATCGCGTAGGCAGCCTCGGCGAGGTCCGCGGCCGTGACGTCGGGGCCGTAGCCCTGCACGACCGCGGCGACGTGCCGTCCTGCACGAGCCGACGGCGCCACGGGGACGAGCCCGGCAGCGGTCAGCGCGTCCGCGACCCCAGGACCCCCGACCGCGAGCACCAGGGCTCCCGGATCGAGCTCTGCGGCCAGCACTCCCGCGGCGGCGGTGGAGCTCGTGACGACGGCGTCGTCCAGAGCGCTGAGCCCTAGCTCCCGCAGGTGCGCCGCGACGTCAGCCGGTGTGCGCGAGGCGTTGTTCGTCGCGTAGACGACCGGCTGGCGCAGCGACTCGAGGACGTCCACCGCGTGCGGCACGGCGACCGCGCCCTTGTAGACCACCCCGTCGAGGTCGCAGATGAGTGCGTCGTACCGCTCGACGAGGGGACGCGCGTCGGTCATGCCGGCGGGCTGTCCTCGTCGACCTCGATGCCAGCCTCGACACCGTCCTCGATGACCTGGATGCCGTCGAGCTCGTCGAGGCGCTCCGCGGCGTCGGTCTCGCCGTCGGCGTCGGCGACGGCTGCCTTGCCGAACCACTCACGAGCCTCGTCACGACGGCCGGCGTCGAGCAGGGCGTCCGCGTAGGCGTAGTAGAGACGGGCCGACCACGGGCGGGGCGGTCCGGCGAGCTTGCCCTGGAGGGCGAGCACCGCAGCCTGGGGCGAGCCCATGTCGCGACGGATGCCGGAGCCGATGATGAGCATCTCGACCTGGTCCTCCGGGCCGAGCGCACGAGCCTCCGGGGAGCGGAGCAGCTCCAGGGCTCGCTCGGGCCGTCCGAGACCACGCTCGCAGTCGACCATGAGGGGCAGGAGGTGGGAGGACCCGCTGAGCCGGCGCACCGTGCGGAACTCGGTGAGCGCACGAGCGTAGTCGCCGGAGCGGTACGCGACGAAGCCGAGGGCCTCACGAGCCGCGGGCACCCGGCCGGCACGACGCACGACCGTCTCGGCGTGCGCGAGAGCTCCGACGTAGTCCTCCTCCTCGAGGCGACGGGCCACCATGACGAGGTGCTGGGCCACCCCTTCGGCGTTCTCCTTGCTCAGGGTGCGCAGCTGACCGCGCACGGAGCGGTCGAGCTCCCCACCGGTGACGTCGTCGTCGATCGCCGGCTCGGGCCTGCGCCCCTGCTTGGGCACCAGACGAGGGCCGCTCTCCCGTGCGTCGCGGTCCGCCCCTCCGCGAGAGGGACGACCGTCGCGATCACGCTGGGCGTCACGGCCACCCGGGCGGTCTGCGCCCGTGCGGCTGTCACGACCCCGGCCCTGGTCGTCGCGTCCGCGACGATCCGAGCCCGGTCGGTCGCTTCCGGGACGACCACTGCTGGGTCGACCACTGCCAGGTCGTCCGCCTCCGGGTCGGCCGCTGCTGGGTCGACCGCCGCCGGCTCCGCGCGGCCCGCCGTCCCGATCGCCTCGACCGCGCTCGGGACCGCCTTCACGCCGCTGATCGCTCACCAGCTCACTCCTTCGTCTACCGGGGGCCCTCAGACTAGCCGTGGCCCGGACATGCAAGAAACGCCCGGCAAGACCATCGCTTCTTCGTGAAGAAGAAGGGGTCTCGCGGGGCGTTTCTTGCCCACCCACACATTAGGGGTGGTGAATGGTTGTCCGGCTGCGTCCTACTCTCCCACACCGTCACCAGTGCAGTACCATCGGCGCTGAAGGGCTTAGCTTCCGGGTTCGGAATGGAGCCGGGCGTTTCCCCTTCGCTATGACAGCCGAAACTCTATGGAGATGTATCGGTTGTTTGTTTCCCGACCGTATCTCGGGAACTGGACAGTGGACGCGAAGACTTCTTCTTTTACGCCCACCCACGAGGGGTGGGGGTGTGTATCAAGTTATCGGCTTATTAGTACCAGTCAGCTCCATGCATTGCTGCACTTCCACATCTGGCCTATCAACCCAGTAGTCTACTGGGAGCCTCTCAGAGCTTGCGCTC